>NZ_CM145480.1:1822500-2650947 GCF_055521455.1 Flavobacterium sp. IC2-16
GTTGTCAATCCTGCTAATATGGTATTCATATTTGGGAAATAACGAATAGGGGTATTACTTGGAGCGTAAGATCTGAAAATTGGTCCTGTAGTTGCAGTAGCATTTGGAACTGTTGTAGTTGCATTACCCAAATCCATTTCTTCCCAAGTGTAAGTTAAAACATCACTCGTATTTGCATCGGTAGCCGATCCTGTCAACATAAAAGGCGTTCCTTTTGGGATCGTGTAATCAGCTCCTGCATTTACAATTGGTGTTGCATTATTGGTTAGTGTGATTGAAGCACATGTTTTGGTTTTAACGTTATCGGTAACTTGTTGAATACTGATAGCATGGAAATAGTCGTCAGCTTGTTGTTGGATATCTTTTATTGTAACGCCAGCATAACCCATAATAGTTGAAGCACTTCCTGGCTCCATTTGTGCTGAGTTTCCACTTTCTGTTTTGTAAGTAAATGTGTGATTGGCTCCTAACTGATGAGCTAATTCGTGAGATGCATATTGAATATCGAAAGCATCACCTTCAGGAACAGATAAAGTAGAAGTATATCCACGGCCTTTGTATCCATTTACACCTACACATCCTGTACAACCAGCATCACCACCACCAAGAACAGCATCAAATAGATGTCCGATATCATAATTTGCATCTCCGATTGTAGAAGTTAAGTTTGTTTGCAATTCATTTGCCCAGTAAGCTTTTGTTGAATAAGGATCTGTTGATGCATTTGTGTATATAACACTATCATTGTTTCCAATTAATAGTAAACGTACTCCAAAATCTCTTTCGAAAATTCCATTTACACGGGTTAATGTGTTAACCATTCCGGCTAAAGCTAAAGCTTTTGTTCCTCCAAAATAGCTCGCATATTCTCCAGTGCAAGATAATGCTAATCTGAACGTACGTAGTTTACCATCATCTGCACCTCTAGCTGTAGTTGTAGGTTGATTGTATGCCTCAGTTGCTGCATCAAGTACACCACATTCGAATTTATCTAAGGCAGATTTACGATCTGATTTTTTGTAAACACTATACGTTGTATGTGTAGCATTAATTGGTTCGATGAATACAGTCTCTTTATTTGGTGCTACAGTCATCGATTTAAATCCTAACGGAGTACAGCTAATATATGCGTATGTAGTTGGGTTTTCTTGGCTAATAGCTATATACGTTTTGATTTCTGGATATTTAGCAGCCAATTCTGCTTCCATAATAGAGTTTTCATAAACTTTAAAGTTTTCTGTTTTACCATCTCCATTAGGTAAGGCAATTATTGTATTTGAATTTGTTTTGTTTTGATTTCTTTTTGGAGATTTAGCCAATACGTTTTTCATTGTTGGTAAATCTAAATCGAAAATATTATTTAGGGGTAATTTCGATTTTGCAATTTTCTCAGAAGTTTCGTTTGAACTACCTTTTTTCCATAAATCATTTTTGCTTTGAGCAATTCCGTAGGTGTATGTAAATAATAGGGCGGCACAAATTAATTTTTTCATGATTGATTGTTTATTGTTAACTGCTTCAAAATTAAGTAGTTAAAATAAATAAATCGATGAAATTAACAAAAAAATCGACGAAATGCATGTTTTTTATAAATTCATAAGATTTTAGCCATAAAGATGTTAAAAATTTTTGTTTTTTTTGATAGTAATATTCTTTAATATTCTGATTTTCAATTGTTTGTAAAAATGTTTTTCAATTCGTTTCGATTGTTTTATTCAAAATTTTGTGTTTCTTAAGTTGAAAATCTAACAATTTTCATTTTCATTTTTTGTCGAAATAAAAGTTTAGTTTAAGGTCATATTTTTTCTTTTTCTAATGAACTTTTAGTTGTTTTTATAACCATTTTCTATTTTTTTTAAATTAGTTGATACGAATCGTTTTTGATTGTAACTAGTTGGTAATCAAATTTTTGTTAAAAAAGTTAAAGTCTTACTAATTTGTTTTATTGTTTGTACTACTACTAAAAATAGTGTTAAATTTGTGTGAATAAACTTTATAGGGTTGTTTGACGGTTTTATGGTTAATTGTGATTGCCAAATGCAATAATACCTCCGCATAAATCAAATTGACATTTTTCTCTTTTACTTCTTTGAAATAATCTTAAAATTTCAATTTCAGATTGAAAAGGCGTTAATTTTTATGTTTCCCTTTTCTGACATGTGCTTCCTCTAATAATATGGTTTAAAACCGTATTATATGAAAAAAATTATATTATTTTTTAGTGAAAATGCCTCCAAAGTTAGTAGCTCCTGTAGTTTACTAGTGATGGCATTTAGAAATTGGTGTTTTAATGTTCTATGTTTAAACAAGGAATTATATAGTAATAGAAACAATACTTTTAATAATAGTCGTAATAGTTTTGTAAAACAAATTTTGTTGTACAGTGTATTGGTGGGGCTATTAACCACTGGGAATCTTTTTTCTCAAAATATCACCATAGATGGTCATACTAGTGATTGGGGTGGTGTATTAGGTAGTGCTTCTTCTGTTATTGTAAAAGTACATGTTCGAGATGCTAATGACACCAATGATAGTCAATTTACAAATGGTTCACAAGATCCAGATTTAATCCCTGAGTGGGGTTGGTCATTTGGGAATACCAATGATAAAGGGGATATCTCCAATGCGGCCGCAGCAATAATCAATAATAAATTATATTTTGCTGGGGATAGAACTGCTATTAATGGTGATGCTCAAATTGGTTTTTGGTTTTTCTTAGGTGGAGTAGCTCCGGTTAATGGGGGTACGTTTAGTGGGACACATGTTAATGGTGATTTACTGGTTCTTAGTAATTTCACCAATGGAGGTGGAATGGTGCAAATACGAGTTTATCAATGGATGAATGGAGCGCTTCATTATGAAGGGGCCTATGATAATGCCATGGTAAATTCAGGATTAGAGTTCACACCTGCAACATTAGCAGCTCCAAACACAGTAGCGGCATGGACTTATCAAGGGAAAAAATTAGGGTCGACAACTCCATTACCTAATCAATATCTACCAGGTGCTTTTTTTGAAGGATATATTGATTTAGGTGATTTAGAACTTCCAGACCATTGTTTTACCAGCTTTTTGTTGGAAACAAGAAATTCACAATCGGTTGATGCTTCTCTTCAAGATTTTGTGGCCAACGAATTCCATGCTAAACCTGCAAATCCTAGTGTATCAGATGTTTCTCGATGCGGACCAGGTTCTGTTAACTTAAGTGTAAGTTGCTCAGGTCAAGGGTTGGTAACACGATGGTATATGGCAGCAGAAGGTGGTAATCCATTACCAGGTGCGCCGGATACTTCAAATGTAACTCAGAATACTACATATTATGTCAGTTGTTACAACACAGAATTGAATTGTGAAAGTGATCGGGTTCCAATAAATATTTTTATCAATCCATTGCCGTCAGGTATTATAACACCAACAAATATTAGTTGTAATGGTGCTGCAACGGGAGCCATTAATTTAACACCTTCAGGGGGCACTCCATCTTATACATTTGCATGGACTGCTTCAAACGGTGGTCAGATTCCTAGTGGTCAAGCCAATCAAGAAGATTTGTCTGGATTGATTGCGGGAACCTATAGCGTGGTTATAACCGATTCTAAAGGATGTTCGGGAAATACCGAAGTAACTATAACTCAGCCTCCTCTAGTTTTACCAGACATTACAAAAGATCCTGGATTTGCTTCTACGCCTTGCGGAATTAGTCCGGATGCTGCACAAAGTCAAATCAACGATGCTTTCAATGCTTGGATTGCTTCTGGGGTAGTTGTAGTTAATGGGGGTACACTTCCAAATTCAATAACCATGGATCCTCTAAATCCTGTTGCGCCATTGTTCACAGGTGGAAGTACTCAAGTTACTTGGACTATTACTGATGCATGTAACCATACCGATGTGGTTATAGCTTCGTTTACGGTAAGTAACAATTGTGCTATAGCCTGTTTAACAACACCAACACCAGTAGCGTGTAACGGTGATTCCACAGGGTCAATTTTAGCCAGAGGTTCTGGTGGGTTCCCTCCTTATAATTTCTATTTATATACATCCGACTTAACTACACAATTAGCCAGTGTTTTAGGAGTGAATACAGAACCAGGAGAAGCTACTTTCTCTGATTTACCGGCAGGAAGTTATACGGTATTAATTACCGATGGAGTACAAACATTAGATGTTGCAACAGCTTGTGATGCTACGGTTACACAACCGGACGCTTTAGAAGCTAGTGATTCTCATACTGATGTACTTTGTCATGGTGATTCAACCGGATCGATAACTTTGAATTTTAGTGGTGGAACTGGTCCTTATATGGTAAACTTCAACGGTGGTGGCTATGCTTCACAAGTTTCGGGTGTGGTTTACGATAATTTGGCAGCAGGTACCTACAACTGGACAGTTAAAGATGCACATGGTTGTACCTATGACGGTAGTGAAATGGTTGGTGAACCAGATGCTTTGGAAGCTAGTGATTCTCATACCGATGTACTTTGTCACGGCGATTCAACTGGATCAGTAACCGTAAACTTTAGTGGAGGAACTGCTCCGTATATGGTAAACTTTAACGGAGGTGGCTATGCGACACAAGTTACGGGAGTGGTTTACAATAATTTAGCTGCAGGTACTTACAACTGGACAGTAAAAGATGCAAATAATTGTGTTTATAATGGCAGTGAAATGGTTGGAGAACCAGACGCTCTAGAAGCTAGCGATTCTCATACCGATGTGCTTTGTCATGGCGATTCAACCGGATCGGTAACCGTAAACTTTAGTGGAGGAACTGCTCCGTATATGGTAAACTTTAACGGAGGTGGCTATGCGACACAAGTTTCGGGAGTGGTTTACGATAATTTGGCTGCAGGTACATACAACTGGACTGTTAAAGATGCAAATAATTGTGTTTATAATGGCAGTGAAATGGTTGGAGAACCAGATGCTCTAGAAGCTAGCGATTCTCATACCGATGTACTTTGTCATGGCGATTCAACTGGATCGGTAACCGTAAACTTTAGTGAGGGAACTGCTCCGTATATGGTAAACTTCAACGGTGGTGGCTATGCAACACAAGTTTCGGGTATAGTTTATGATAATTTGGCAGCAGGAACATACAACTGGACTGTTAAAGATGCTCACAATTGTGTTTATAACGGTAGTGAAATGGTTGGCGAACCAGATGCTTTGGAAGCTAGTGATTCTCATACCGATGTACTTTGTCACGGCGATTCAACTGGATCAGTAACCGTAAACTTTAGTGGTGGTACTGCTCCGTATATGGTAAACTTTAACGGAGGTGGCTATGTGACACAAGTTTCGGGAGTGGTTTACGATAATTTAGCTACAGGTACTTACAATTGGACTGTTAAAGATGCAAATAATTGTGTTTATAATGGCAGTGAAATGGTTGGAGAACCAGACGCTTTAGAAGCTAGTGATTCTCACACCGATGTGCTTTGTCATGGCGATTCAACCGGATCGGTAACTTTGAATTTTAGTGGTGGAACTGGTCCATATATGGTAAACTTCAACGGTGGCGGCTATGCAACACAAGTTTCGGGTATAGTTTATGATAATTTGGCCTCAGGTACATACAATTGGACTGTTAAAGATGCTCACAATTGTATTTATAACGGTAGTGAAATGGTAGGAGAACCAGATGCTCTAGAAGCTAGCGATTCTCATACAGATATTGCTTGTAATGGTGCAGCAACGGGTTCGGTAACATTGAATTTTAGTGGTGGAACTGGTCCTTATATGGTGAGCTTTAATGGTGGTGGTTATGCTACACAAGTTTCAGGTGTGGTTTACGATAATTTGGCTGCAGGAACTTACAATTGGTCTGTAAAAGACGCTCACAATTGTGTTTATAGCGGTAGTGAAATGGTTAACGAACCATCTTTAGTTTTACCAGACATTACAAAAGATCCTGGATTTGCTTCTACGCCTTGCGGAATTAGTCCGGATGCTGCACAAAGTCAAATCAACGATGCTTTCAATGCTTGGATTGCTTCCGGGGTAGTTGTAGTTAATGGAGGTACACTTCCAAATTCAATAACCATGGATCCTCTAAATCCTGTTGCGCCATTGTTCACAGGTGGAAGTACTCAAGTTACTTGGACTATTACTGATGCATGTAACCATACCGATGTGGTTATAGCTTCGTTTACGGTAAGTAACAATTGTGCTATAGCCTGTTTAACAACACCAACACCAGTAGCGTGTAACGGTGATTCCACAGGGTCAATTTTAGCTAGAGGTTCTGGTGGGTTCCCTCCTTATAATTTCTATTTATATACATCCGACTTAACTACACAATTAGCCAGTGTTTTAGGAGTGAATACAGAACCAGGAGAAGCTACTTTCTCTGATTTACCGGCAGGAAGTTATACGGTATTAATTACCGATGGAGTACAAACATTAGATGATGCAACAGCTTGTGATGCTACGGTTACACAACCGGACGCTTTAGAAGCTAGTGATTCTCATACTGATGTACTTTGTCATGGTGATTCAACCGGATCGATAACTTTGAATTTTAGTGGTGGAACTGGTCCTTATATGGTAAACTTCAACGGTGGTGGCTATGCTTCACAAGTTTCGGGTGTGGTTTACGATAATTTGGCAGCAGGTACCTACAACTGGACAGTTAAAGATGCACATGGTTGTACCTATGACGGTAGTGAAATGGTTGGTGAACCAACAGCTTTAGAGTTGTCTTTATCATCTCTTCCAGAAAACTGTGCGGGTACTGCAACAGGTAGTGTAACTGTAACTTTCTCAGGAGGAACTCCACCATATCAAATAAGTATAGATGGTAGTGGTTATGAAGCATTTGACTCTCCTCATGATTTTACAGGTTTAAACACTGGTAATCATGATATTGGCATTATGGATGCAAATGGTTGTACTAAAAATGATAAAGTTGATGTAGAGTTGATACCATGTCCCGAAGGTCATATTTTTCCAACTCAAACAGCATGTTGTCATTATATTTCAGGAACAGCATATAATTTATTAAATGTTTGTACAACAGTTAAAGGCAATATAGTGGCCAATGCAATACCTGGGGTGTTCTTCTATTATACCAATATTGTTGCTCCGAGTTCAAGTTTTATAATAGATGTTAAACAAACCAATGATGGTGATTTGAATAAATATTTTGCAGTTCAAAATTCTAGACAAATTCGTTTGTATACTGATAATTGTGAAACTGTTGCTTTTAGAGGAACTATCGTAAATGGATCTGATGCTCATTATGTTATAACTGGTGCTGTACCGGGTAATACCTATGTGGTTTCCGTTAAATACGATGTAAAATCATTGATTGGTGGGGTATATTCAGGAGCTGATTTAATCAGTACATATACATTTAGCAGTTACACTAAAGTTGGTGCAGATGCTCCAGTTTTGGTTCCTACAAGTATAGGTAGTATAGATGCCGTTTCAGGTTGTCATGACGATACACCACTACCAGGCGATTGTCCTAGTACTGCTATAACTGAAAATACGACTCTAAATAATGTAGAGGCAATGTTTACTGCTTATCCGGTTCCGTTTAAAGAAAGTTTGACCATCCGATACGATTTCGATTATCAATCAAAAGCTCGAATTCAAATTTTCGATTACAAAGGATTATTAGTTATGACTTATGATGATAACAATGCTTATCCTAATAAAGAAATAGTATTGAATCCTAACTTTAACAAAGGTGAAGGTCAAATGTTCTTTGTTAAAGTAATAACCGATCGTGGTGTAAGTATGAAAAAAATAATTTCCAGTAAATAATTAACTTGTAGTATTAAAAAGAAAAGGCTGGTTTAACCAGCCTTTTTTACTTTTATTGGGATGAGTTATTTTACTAATCCTCTTGAAATTACAATTCTTTGAATTTCAGATGTTCCTTCGTAAATCTGAGTGATTTTCGAGTCACGCATCATACGCTCAACATGGTATTCGCTTACGTATCCGTTACCTCCGTGAATCTGTACAGCATCATTAGCCACTTCTAAAGCAATTTCAGAAGCATATAATTTAGCCATCGCGCCAGAATGAGCAATATCTAATCCTTGATCTTTTTCAGAAGCCGCTTTGTGAATTAACAATCTAGCTGCAGTAGTTTTCACGTGCATATCTGCTAATTTGAAAGCAATTGCTTGGTGATTGAAAATTGGTTTTCCAAACGCTACACGTTCCTGAGCATATTTTAAAGCTAATTCATAAGAACCTTGCGCAATTCCTAAAGCTTGTGATGCAATTCCGATACGGCCACCATTTAATGTTGACATTGCGAAAGCAAAACCAAAACCATCGGCTCCAATTCTATTTTCTTTAGGAACTTTTACATCATTAAATAATAAAGTATGCGTGTCAGAACCTCTGATTCCCATTTTCTTTTCTTTCGGACCAACTTCAAAACCTGGCATTCCTTTTTCAACAATAAGAACATTGATTCCTTTGTGACCTTTGGAAGCATCAGTTTGAGCGATTACTAAATAGGTAGATGCTGTTCCTCCATTGGTAATCCAGTTTTTAGTTCCGTTTACTAAATAATGGTCACCCATATCTATAGCCGTTGTTCTTTGTGAAGTCGCATCCGAACCTGCTTCGGGCTCCGATAAACAGAACGCACCGATTACTTCTCCTTTAGCAAGCGGTGTTAAGTATTTTATTTTTTGTTCTTCCGAACCATATTTTTCTAAACCGGCACAAACCAAAGAGTTGTTTACAGACATGATAACAGCAGCAGAAGCATCCACTTTAGCAATTTCTTCCATAGCTAAAACATACGAAATGCTGTCTAAACCTGCACCACCGTATTTTGGATCAACCATCATTCCTAAGAAACCAAGTTCAGCCATTTTCTTTACTTGTTCAGTTGGGAATATCGAATGTTCATCTCTTTCGATTACACCCGGCAATAATTCAGTCTGAGCAAAATCTCTAGCTGCTTGCTGAATCATTAAATGTTCTTCAGATAAGTTAAAGTTCATTGTTATATCGTTTTGTATGTGAATTTTTAGTGCCCAAATATAGCTATAATTCTCCTAGTTTTCAATTAGATTGACTATTTTTAACCCATGCAAAATACTACATATAATGTTATTGGAGTAATGTCTGGAACTTCCTTAGATGGAGTGGATTTAGCACACATTCAATTTTCGGTACATCAAGCAAAATGGCAGTTCTCAATTGCTGAATCTAAGACTGTTGCATATTCAGACGATTGGGTAAAACGATTGAAAGAAGCTGTCGGTTTTTCTGATTTTGAATTGCTGCAGCTTAACAAAGAGTATACGCTGCTTTTGGGTAAAATTATTCGTGAATTTATAGCCGAATATAAAATTCAAAATTTAGATGCAGTTTGTTCTCACGGACATACGATTCTACATCAACCTCAAAACGGATTTACATTGCAAATAGGTAATTTGCCTGAAATTGCTGAAGTTATAAATGAAAAAGTAATATGTGATTTTCGTGTTCAAGATGTGAAGTTGGGCGGTCAAGGCGCACCATTAGTTCCAATTGGTGATCGAATTTTGTTTTCTGACTTTGATTATTGTTTGAATTTAGGAGGGTTTTCAAATGTTTCTTTTGAGGAAAATGAGGTGCGAATTGCATTTGATATTTCTCCGGTAAATACGGTTCTGAATTTTTATGCCAATAAATTAGGACTGAATTATGATGACAAAGGGCAGCTTGCAAAAAGTGGGAAAATTTCACCCGAATTGCTTTTAGAACTTAATCAGTTGCCATTTTATCAAGAAAAACATCCGAAATCACTTGGTTATGAATTTGTGAAAGAAATTATTCTTCCTTTACTCGAAAAAAATGAAATTTCCATTCAAGATGTTTTGCGAACATTCACAGAACATGTGGCATTTCAAATTGCAGCAGCATTAGAGTCTAAAAAAGGGAAATTGTTAGTGACGGGGGGTGGAGCCTATAATGATTTTCTAATTGAACGCATGCGTTTTTATCTCCCTGAAATGGAGTTGGTAATCCCAGATAAAAAAACCATCGAATTCAAAGAAGCACTCATTTTTGCACTGTTAGGCGTTTTAAAGCTTAGAGGCGAAGTGAATGTGTTGGCTAGTGTAACTGGAGCAACTCAAAATCACAGTTCTGGAGTAATTTATGATAAACCTAAAAATCTTTGAGTTTTTTACAGAATCAAAGTATATTTGTGCCACTTTTTAACAAACAATACAATATATTATAATGAAAGATTTACTTAAAAAATTCGAAAATAAAGAGCCTGAAGTAGTATTCCATTGGAAAGATGCAGAAACTGATGCGGAAGGATGGACGGTTATAAATTCATTACGCGGTGGTGCTGCAGGTGGGGGAACTCGTATGCGTAAAGGTTTGGATATGAATGAAGTACTTTCGTTAGCGAAAACGATGGAAGTTAAATTTTCGGTTTCTGGTCCTGCAATTGGCGGAGCGAAATCAGGAATTAATTTTGATCCTAACGATCCGCGTAAAAAAGATGTGTTGCAACGTTGGTATAAAGCAGTTTCTCCTCTGTTGAAAAGCTATTATGGAACGGGTGGTGATTTAAATGTTGATGAGATTCATGAAGTAATTCCAATGACAGAAGCTTGTGGGGTTTGGCATCCTCAGGAAGGAGTTTTTAATGGACACTTTAAACCAACCGAAGCCGATAAAATTAACCGTATCGGACAATTGCGTCAAGGAGTAGTGAAAGTTATAGAAAACACTACGTTTTCTCCAGATCTTTCAAAAAAATATACCGTAGCCGATATGATTACGGGGTATGGTGTTGCACAAGCCGTTCGTCATTTTTATGATATTTATGGTGGGAATGTTCAAGGAAAAAGAGCTATTGTACAAGGTTTTGGAAATGTAGGTTCTGCAGCAGCTTTCTATTTAGCTGAAATGGGAGCTAAAGTGGTGGGTATTATCGATAGAGATGGTGGTGTGATTAATGAAAACGGATTTACTTTCGAAGAAATCACAACATTATTCCGCAATAAAAACGGAAATACTTTGGTGGCAGAGAACATGATTCCTTTTGCTGAAATTAACGATAAAATTTGGTCAATTGGTGCCGAAATTTTTGCACCATGCGCGGCTTCGAGATTGGTAACTAAAGCACAAGTTGATAGTATGGTTGCTGCTGGATTAGAAGTAATTTCATGTGGTGCTAACGTTCCATTTGCCGATAAAGAAATTTTCTTCGGACCTATCATGGAAGAAGTAGATTCTAAAGTAAGTTTGATTCCTGACTTTATTTCAAACTGTGGAATGGCTCGTGTATTTGCTTATTTCATGGAGAAAAAAGTTGCTATGACTGACGAAGCGATTTTTAGTGATACTTATGATATCATTAAAAAAGCGATTCAAAAAACGTATGATTTGAGTTCCGACAAGAAAAATATTAGCGCTAGAGCTTTTGAAATTGCTTTAAAACAATTGGTGTAATTTTCAAAGTTCACTTAATTTTATAAAATACTCTTAAATTCCTTCGATTCGTTGAAGGAATTTTTTGTTTTGATACCAATTAAAGATATATTTACACAACAATTTTTAGACTTCATTGTCGTTATATTTATAAAACCTGAAAACAAATTTTTTTATGAGTTTATTTCTTCAAGCCGATTCACTTGCAGTAGCTAATGAAGTGTTAGCAGATCCAGCTCCAGTTGAGAAAACATTATCGATATGGTCGTTATTGACCTCAGGAGGTTTAGCGGGTCAAATAATCATGATAGCTTTATTTTTAATGCTCTTTTTTGCATTGTATCTTTATTTTGAGCGTTTGATGGCTATTAAAGCGGCTTCGAAAATCGATTCTAACTTCATGAATCAAATTAAAGATCATATTTCTCATGGGCGAATTGATTCGGCAAAAATGTTATGTGCTTCTACAAATTCACCAGTTTCTCGTTTAATTCAAAAAGGAATTTCTAGAATTGGTAAACCATTAGAAGATATTAATACAGCTATCGAAAATGCAGGTAAACTTGAGATTTACAATTTAGAGAAAAACGTAAGTATGTTGGCTACAATTGCTGGAGCGGGTCCAATGACTGGATTCTTAGGAACTGTAGTTGGTATGGTTCTTGCATTTCATAAAATGGCAAGCGGCGGTGGTCAAATTGAAGTTGGTGCTTTGGCAGAAGGAATTTATACAGCGATGACAACTACTGTTGTAGGTTTGGTTGTAGGTTTAATTGCTTACATCGGATATAATCACTTGGTAGTTAAAACGGATAAGATTGTTCATCAAATGGAGGCCAATGCAGTAGAGTTTCTAGATTTATTGAACGAACCAGTATAGTATGAATATTAGAGGAAGAAATAAGGTTAGTCCCGAATTCAATATGTCGTCTATGACGGATATTGTATTCTTACTATTAATTTTCTTTATGCTTACATCTACTATGGTTACAACCAATGCGTTAGACTTAGTGTTGCCAAAAGCAAAAGGAAAAACAGATAG
Organism: Flavobacterium sp. IC2-16; assembly: GCF_055521455.1. Taxonomy (NCBI): domain Bacteria; kingdom Pseudomonadati; phylum Bacteroidota; class Flavobacteriia; order Flavobacteriales; family Flavobacteriaceae; genus Flavobacterium; species Flavobacterium sp. IC2-16. The sequence continues at coordinate 1,834,955 of NZ_CM145480.1, forward strand.
TAATAAGAACATTTCGGTAAGTATTGATAAAGATTTGAAATTTTATATTGATAAAACGGAAGTAGCTGAAACAGAAATAGAATCGAAATTACTTTCGATGCTTGCAAGTGATAAAAGTAAAGCTGTTATTTTAAGAGCTGAAGAAGGAGTGCCAATTGAAAAAGCAGTGTATGTAATGGATATAGCGAACCGAAATCAGATAAAAATCGTGTTAGCAGTCCGACCTAAATAAATCGTTATGAAGTATTTAGAAACACCAGAAGAAAAAAAATCGTTTACCATCACATCAATTATTTTTGTGATACTCTTTTTATTGTTTTTTTTCTTCGGATTAACATATATGGATCCGCCACCAGAAAATGGTATCGCCATTAATTTTGGTACTTCCGATGTAGGTCAAGGAGAAGTACAGCCTATGGAACCTATTAAATCGGCACCACAACCTGAAGAAGCTGAGCCACAAAAAGCTGTTGAAGAAGATATTGCTACTCAAGATGCTGTAGAGGCGCCTGTAATTAAAAAAAATGAAGTTAAAGAGCCTGTAAAAGAAGTTAAGGAAGTAGTAAAACCAAAACCAAAGCCTAGTAAAAATACCACCAGTGCCTTAGAGAGCTTGATTAACGGGCCAAAATCCGATGGAGCAGAAGGTGGTCATGGTAACGATGGTGTGCCAGGTGATAAAGGTGATCCAAATGGAGATCGTTATGCTAATAGTTTTTATGGCAGTGGAGGTGGAACCGGTTCTGGAAATGGAACAAGTTGGGGCTTGGCAGGAAGAAAGTTAAGTGTTCCGGCTAAAGAGGTTCAGGACTGTAATGAAGAGGGAAGGGTTGTAGTGCAAGTTACCGTAAATCGAAGCGGAAATGTTATTGCAGCAAAATATACTAAAGGTACTACCAATACAAATCCGTGTTTAATTAATCCTGCATTATCTGCTGCTAGAAAGTTTAAATGGCAACCGGATAGTGATGCACCTGAAACACAAATCGGATTTATTGTAATCAATTTTAAATTAGGAGAATAACGCTAAGGTTTTATGACGTATCAGGAAACTTTAGATTGGATGTTTGCACAGCTGCCTATGTATCAACATCAGGGGGCTTCTGCATATAAAAGTGATTTATCCAATACTATTTTGTTGGCCTCGCACTTGGGTAATCCTGAGCGAAAGTTTAAGAGTATTCATGTAGCAGGTACCAACGGTAAAGGGTCTACTTCTTCCATGATTGCTTCGATACTTCAAGAAGCTGGATATAAGGTAGGTTTATATACTTCCCCGCATTTAAAAGATTTTAGGGAACGCATTAAAATTAACGGTCAGAAAATTGATGAAGATTTTGTGGTCGATTTTATACGTCAAAATAAATCTTTTTTTGAGGTAAATTCATTGAGTTTTTTTGAAATGACTGTTGGATTGGCATTTGATTATTTTGTAAAAGAAAATGTTGATGTTGCTGTTATTGAAGTTGGAATGGGCGGTCGTTTAGATTCTACCAATATTATTACACCTTTAGTGTCGGTTATCACTAATATTGGGTTTGATCACACACAGTTTTTAGGAAATACTCTTGAAGCTATTGCTGCAGAAAAAGCTGGGATAATAAAAACAAAGATTCCGGTGGTGGTTGGTGAATATACTCCGGAAACTAAACCTGTTTTTGTTGAAAAGGCGAAGTTGTGTAATGCTGATATTTATTTTGCATCCGATATAATACACGACGATTTCCCTTGTGGTTTGCTTGGAGATTATCAGATTCATAATAAGAAAACCGTTATACAAACAATAAACATTTTAAAAAATCATTTTGATATTGGAGAAGATGAGGTTAAAAAAGGTTTGTTGAATGTGGTGGAAAATACTGGTTTATTGGGGAGATGGCAACAACTTCATGAAAATCCTGTTGTAGTATGTGATACGGCTCATAATAGTCACGGATTAAAAATAGTTCTTAATCAGATTAATAAATATGCGTTTGATGCTCTTTTTTTTGTTTTAGGCGTTGTTAATGATAAAGATTTGGATGATATTTTAGTCTTGTTTCCTAAAAATGCAAAGTATTTCTTTTGTAAACCAAATGTGCCACGAGGTTTGGATGCTCATGTTTTGCAGCAAAAAGCTAGGCAATATGGCTTAGAAGGTCAAGTATTCGATTCAGTAACAACTGCTTACGAAGCGGCTTTAAAAAGTGCTTCGACTACTGATTTTATTTACATTGGTGGTAGCACGTTTGTAGTTGCTGAAGTAATTTGATTTTTTTTATTTTTTTGTTTGGAAGTATCAAAAACTGTTTTATATTTGCACTCGCAATCAGATAATGATTACGGGCGATTAGCTCAGCTGGTTCAGAGCACCTCGTTTACACCGAGGGGGTCGGGGGTTCGAACCCCTCATCGCCCACAAAAAACTCCTTAAGAAATTAAGGAGTTTTTTTATTTTATGCCAGTTTTACTGGGCTTCACAGAGTTTTCTGTACTTCATTTTTACCACCCTGTTTTTATTAAAAACCTTCAAAAAACCTCCTAAAAAATCAAATTTAGGTGTCCCAGTTTTTTTACTGCTAGGTGTCCCATTTGGTGTCCCAAAAAAATAATAGGTGTCCCACTTTTTTAACGAGAATAATTATGACAAAAATCAACATTCTTTTCTTATTGAAGAAGAGTAAAAAAAATAAAAATAATGAATGCCCAATAGAATGTAGGATTACATATTTAGGGAAAAGAAAACCCTTTGCCACTGGTTTGTTTGTAAGTTCAAAGTATTGGGATGGTAAAACCCAAAAATGTAAACCAACAATACAAGAGAGTGTATTTGTAAATGGTGAGTTAAGCCTGATTAAGAATAAAATTAATCAGGCTTTTTTATTTCTACAAGTTCAGGGTAATGAGTTTACAGTTCATGATGTATATAATCAATATGCAGGTGTTAAACTTAATATTGATAAGTCAATTTTGGATGCTTTTAATGAACATATAAAAAACCAGGAAAAGTTGATAGGTATAGAAACCACTAAAGTTTCTGTTGCAAAGTTTTATCAAACCAAGAATCATTTGCAATCTTTCATTTGGTATAAATTCAAAAAGAATGATTACATGTTAAAGCAATTAAAGGCAAATTTTATAACAGAATTTGAATTCTATTTGAAAGCAGAAAAGAAGTTTAAACAACATACTGTATACAAAACTATTCAGAGGTTTAGACAAATTGTAAAGTTTGCTGTGGCAAAAGATTATATTTTTAAAGACCCTTTTATGCTTCATAAGAATCCAAAGCCTAAAAAAGAAGTTGTGTTTTTGAGTCCAAAAGAATTAGAAACATTAGCTAATCATACATTTTTTCAAAAGAGATTGGAGAATGTAAGGGATATGTTTGTTTTCTGTTGTTATACTGGATTAGCTTATAATGAAATGAGTTCATTAGAAAAGAAGCATGTTGAGGTTGGTTTTGATGGGTTTGAATGGATTAAAATTGTTAGAAAAAAGACTAACAAAGAAGTGTCAATTCCAATACTAACTAAGGCAAAAGAAATACTTGCTAAGTATGAAAATGAATCTGATATATTGTTGCCAGTAATTTCAAACCAAAAATTTAATTCATATCTCAAAGAGATAGCTGAAATAGTGGGAATTGAAAAGAACTTAACACATCACTTGGCTCGTAAGACATTTGCAACTACAGTTTTACTTTACAATGATATACCTATGGAAATAGTATCTGAGTTACTAGGTCATTCAGAAATGAGTATAACTCAGGCTCATTATGGAAAGGTTGTTAAGACTAAAGTTAGTGAGCATATGAAGAAGTTAAGTAAAAAACTGGATAAAAAAGGTTAGAGAATTAGCTGTGATGTTTAAATTTACATTACAGCTAATTATTGTTTTATGGAACTACCAAATATTCATTTTCAAGATTTTCCCATAGAGTTTAAAGAGATAAATCCAATTGATTTTAAGACTTCTAATGTTTTAGATAAATCCTTAGCTACATTTCAAATCAAGAATAAAGATAAAACCATAATAGAGCCAAATGAAAAAGGATTCATAAATGAAGTTTTACAACCTGAAATTCTCTTAGAAGAGAAAAATACAGTAGTTATAAATGCATCAGTTGGAAGTGGAAAGTCTCATGCAATTATTAAGACTATTAAAAGATTTTATGACTCTAAAGAAAAATATTTAATTGTTGTAGCTACCCCTTTTGTGAGTTTAGTTGAACAGTATGTTAATGATATTCACAAGGATGGAGGTATTCCAGAAAATGAAATTTATAACTACTTGAATTTAGGCAGGAATACAAATATCAGTTATATAAATAAGTCTGTTCAAGTAGTAACAGTAAATACATTACTTGGGAATCCTGGTGAAGATGGATTCAAAAATTCAGATGTAAAGAGGGAGTATCTTAATGGATTAATAACACACTGTAAATTAAATCAAATAAAGGTTGTTTTTGTATTTGATGAGATACATGATGCTATCCAAAATTTTAAAGAGGAATTGTTTTTTAATCTTCTAAAGTGGAAAAATGTAGTGCATAAGAACTTTATAATAAGTGCTACTTTTAATGAAGCTTCTAAGGTTGTAATAGAGTATCTAGCTGAATTAACAGATAGAAAAATTCAAATTATTGAATCCCAAAGAAAAAGATTTCCAAAAAAGCAAAGTGAATTGTACTTGCATTATAGTTCTGAGCATAACTTTTCAGAAACAACTAATGAGATAGTGAGAGTAATAAATGATTTGGTTGAAAGAGACAAGAATATTGATATTTTATGCTACTCAAAATCACTTGTTAAAGATATAGTCAAGGATAAGAAAGGGGTTGGTAAATTGTTGACTGATAAGTTTGGAAGATTAAATGATTGTACTTCTGAATTAGTTTCAAATCAAAGAACTCAAAATGAAGCTCCTAAAAATAGGTATGATGAAAGTAAATGTAATATTGGTACGAATTTTAAGACTGGTGTAAGTATTAGAAAAAGTAATCACGCATTTATAATCATATTACCTCCTAGAGCAACAAGATTATGGTTTAGAAATAAGTCAGGTATTTTTTCTGATGGGATAAATTCAGTAATACAAGCAATAGCAAGACAAAGGAAAAAAGGGGAGATTCATATTATTTTACCTAGACCTGATGTGTTTGATTATTCCTCATTAGTTCATACTGGGATGAATGAGATGCAGATTGAAGCTTTTAAAAGGATTTATGAACAGGTAAAACATTATGATGATTCAGAAATTGTAAAGTATTACCCTTTAATACTACAAGATTTATTGTTAAAAGACTTTTACTATAGTGTTTTAGAAGAGAATGTGAAAGATGAAATTGATTATGTGAATTCTTCTAATAGAAATGGATTAAATAGATTAGATTTTCCACCCTATTCAATTTTTAAATTAGATAGAGGAGAGGAATATCTTGCTAACACAATTAAGTTTTTTGGGGAAGATTTATCAGCTTATGTAACATATTGTGCATTTACAAATCAATTTGTAAACTGTAATTTAGTTAAGGTAAATTACAAGACAGATTTGTTTTTTGAGGAGAATAAAATTCAGAAAGGACTGAATAGGTATTTTGATCAATTTTTTAAAGAAGATTACCTCTATAGCCTTATAGATAAGTCAGATTTTAATATGGCTTACAATGATTTTAGAAATGAATTGTTTTCGAATTTTTCCATAAGATTTAAGAAAAGTAATTCAACTAAATGGGTAAAAATATCTCCTTTTTCTTCTAGACCATTTGAAATACAACTTCTGAGATTTATAGCATTTAAGTATTATTCTACAGAGTATTTTTATAATAGTGAATTTACAAATAGTAGAAGTAAAGATGAAGAGTATTCTAGAGGAACTTACTTCTTGGATTCTATAAAATGTGCTGAAAATGTTACTGAGGAGGTTTTAAGTGAAAAAGAAAGAAAGAAACTCAAACTATTTCAAATTATCAATCATTTTAGGAATAAGCTTCTGAGTAATAAAAAGACTTATAGTTCTTCTACTCTAAATTATGAGTATTTTAATAATAAGCCACCAAGGGACTTTTTTAATGAAGAAGACCAAAGACTGCTAATGGAATTAATATCTCTAATTCAATATGATGAGTTGCTAAATAATGAAGTTTTTGAGTTTAAAAGAGACTTAGGGTTAAAACAACTATATACAAAATTAATGGATGATTTTTTTATAGTTGAACCTGATAAAATTCCTACTGGAAGAAGGGAAAATATAAAGAGAATAATTGATGTTAAGTCTATACCTTCCAATAATAACGTGATTAACCTTCTACAGCCTTTAAGCTATTTGGATTTTGAGCTTACAACAGAAAATGAAGCAAAGTATGATGAGGTAATTAAACAACTATACCAAATACTCCAAGACTAAATAAAATTAATTTTGTCACGTCCATTTTTTGGGAATATTATATATACAGTCTCGAAAAATGGACGTGTTTATTTATATATTTCAATACTCCCATTATTCCTTTTCAAAGGGCAGAAGGAATTTTACAACTCATAGGGGTTTCTTTTAAAATCTTCCCCATCTTGAAAATCTTTGATTTAACAACGCACGAACTTGGAGGAGGAAGCCTGCTAAGGACTTAGCTTTTGTAGTATACACAAAGTTAAGGGTTTCAAATTTAAGATACTACTGTTTTAGCCTATCTCAGAAAATTTTTATGCTAATAGCCAAATTGTGATTTGGCTATTTTTTTTGCCCTTTCATTAAAATATTAACTTTTTTAAATACTAAAATTATGCAGTTAAGACATTCAGAAAGAAAAAAAGCCAAGATAAAAATGGCTTTACAAGCTCCTGCTGGAGCAGGAAAAACTTATTCTAGTTTATTACTAGCACAAGGTTTAACTAATGGAGATTTTTCTAAAATAGCCATTATAGATACAGAAAATGGGAGTGCAGATTTATATGCCCATCTAGGACAGTATAATGTGTTAACATTAACACCTCCTTTTACACCTGAAAACTATATTAAAGCTATTGATGTCTGCGAAAAAGCAGGTATGGAAGTAATTATTATTGATAGTACTTCGCATTGTTGGGATTACTTATTGGACTATCATTCCAGTTTAGCAGGAAATTCATTTACTAATTGGGCTAAAATCACTCCTATGCAAAAAGCTTTTGTAGATAGGATTCTTCAAGTTGATGCTCATGTTATTGCAACTATGCGTACTAAACAGGATTATGTGTTAAATCAAAAAGATGGGAAATTCATTCCTGAAAAAGTGGGGTTAAAAGCAGTGCAAAAAGATGGTTTGGATTATGAATTTACAATTGTGTTTGATGTAGATATTAAACATTTCGCAGTTTCTTCTAAAGATAGAACTGGCTTGTTTATGGGTAAACCTGAATTTATTATTAATTCTTCTACTGGCAGAAAGATTTTAGAATGGTGTAATTCTGGAACTAATTTACAAGATGCACGTGAGAAAATTAAAGCTACCACTACAATAGAGGAATTAAAAGGACTATACGAGCATTATAGTAACTGGAGGGAATTATTAGAGTATGATTTTAAACTTCAGAAGGACACTATCAATTCGAAGGAAATTTTGTTGAACCCTAAAAACTTTAGCACCAATGGAACTACAACTCATTGAAAGAACCCCTGATTTGCAATTATTGCCAGTAAATCAAAACAGAATAGTATCTTCTACAGTGGTAGAAGGAACTGTGAAATCTAAGCCTGTTTACATTCCAAAACCATTTATAGAAGCTAATACTGCTGAGGTGGATTTACATCACTTAAAGAATGACTGTATTATACCTGTTTTTAGCAAGGATAATGAGAAAACCATAGCTCACCAAGAATTTATAGATATAGTCTTGGATTGTGCTTTAAAAGTGTTTAATCATCATGTTGTTGATTCACCAGAGATAAGAGTTTCTCATCAGATTAAAGGCAGAACTCCTGATGCAATTTATAAGAATGTAAAAGACCTTTTAGAACATGAAAAAACTATTTACTACGAAAGAATGGCTTTTATTGTCAGGATTCCAAGTATTAAAGATACAATTAATGGGAATGAAATAGCTTTGACTATAGGAGGAGTAAGAGCATATAATCAAGAGAATTTATACAATAAGAAGTCATTTGAAAAATTTAAATTCTTTATAGGGTTTCAAAACAAGGTGTGTTGCAATCTTTGTGTAAGTTCAGATGGTTTTGTTGAAGAAATGCGTGTTGGTAGTATTCAGGAATTACAATCCCAAATTCTAAATGTAATGCAGAATTACAATGCAGAAAAGCATATCCATGATATGAAGCTTCTAACCCAATATAATCTTACTGAACATCAGTTTGCACAGCTATTGGGTAAGTCCAGATTGTATCATTATTTACCTAAAAAAGAAAAAGCTGAAATTCCAATTTTGCAATTCAATGATGGGCATTTAAACTCTATAGCAAAAGATTATTATTTGGATAGTAGCTTCTGTAGAAATGAAAATGGAGATATAAATCTGTGGAATGTTTTTAATCTATTCACACAGGCTAATAAATCCAGTTATATTGATACTTTCCTTGATAGGAATTTGAATGCATTTGAGTTTTCAAATGGATTGTTAAAAGCACTAAATGGTGATAATGATTACCATTGGTTTTTGAGTTGAAAAAAACCCAACTTCTTAATTGGAGTTGGGTTTAAAAAGTTTAATACATCTTTTTGTTTTGCTCATCTGACCAAAATTTTTCAGATTCACTTTCACTTAAGAATTTTAAGGCACTCATTCCAACAATTAAAACTTTGCCATTTTCTATGTTTTCAATTATAGCAGATACATTTTCAGGGTTATTACCTAACCATTTGTGAAATAATCCTTTTTTAAATGATGAGCCTTCTGTGTACTCTACTAATCTGTAATTAGTTTTTTTCATAATCATTAGTATTTAATTTTTAGCCATTTTTTTATTTGAATTTCTAGTTCTTCTTTTGCTATGGATTGCTGCTCTTTAAAAAATTTTATTTTAATACCATTATATTTTTCACCAACAGTATCACCATTCAAGTATTTTCTTAAAAGATTGTTGTCAACAAACCAGTATTCCTCACTATCCTCATGTCCAAGAATCCACATCAGGTTGTTTTCAAAGTAATCAGTATTGTTTTCTAAAACTTCAGGTTGGAATCCACCTCCTTTGCCATGTCCAAAACCTAATCTTCCATGACTTTTTTTATGGTACTTAATCTCAATGAAATATAGTTCAGGATTCAATCCATTTTTGGCAATTAATACATCAACAGCTTTTTTGAAATTGAAAAGTCTATAACTTTCATTTTTAGAAAGGATATTAGCTAAAATATCTTCTCTAATATGTTTTTCAAAAGTTGATTCATTTATAATGTTTTTCATTCAGCAGTTTCTTACTTTTGGAATAGGCATATTGTTTGTCTAAAATAATGTTTTTAAATAAATTTAGACTAATTGTCTTGAGAAGAATATGAAGAAAAATGATGAAATTCAAATAGCAGCTGATAATAAATTGGAGCTTAAATTAATTGATTTATTTAAAGACAATGGATTTGAATATAAACAGCATGAGTCAGAACAAAAAAAAGAAAAGGGTATAGATTATTATTGTCATGTTTATAATAGAGAAAATCAAAACCAAATCCTTTTTTTTGAAAGCCAAAATAAAGGTACGAATACTCCAATAAAAGCAATAGCTACGAGAAATCATAAGGATTATGGAAAGATATCTTTTCAGTTAGAGTTAAGACATGTTAAACAATATTACTATGAATTGACTGAAGCTCTTATCTTTTTCTATACAGATATTGTTTCAGATACAACATATTGGTATTCAATACAACTTGATGGATCACTACCAGAAAGAATTACTTTCAAAGAAAATGAGTTAAAAACTCAAAAAAAGAAAAAAAGTAAACCTACGATACAAATATACATCCCTTCTGAAAATATAATCAATAAAGACAATTTTGGAATTTTCATAAAAGAGGTTCAATTATCTAGACAGACACAGCATCATAAACACAATATGATGTTTGAAGTTAAAGCTGATTACAGCTTTATTAAGGATGAAGTTAAAGATAAAGACATAATAGATAAGGTTATTTATACCATTGATTTATTTGAAGGTATGAATGTAATACCAACAAATATAATCTCACAATTGTATCCATTTTTAGGCACTCCATATCATACAAATATTTGGGATTCACATCTTAAAACTGATAATGAAGATTTTTTTGATTTGCTCAGTAAAATAAAAAAGGAAAATGAAAGGCTTTTAGTTTCAGGACAAGACTATAATGAAGTTGTTTCAGAAAAATTGGAAAGGGTAATAAATTTTTTAAGAGTTAATTGTATTGAGCATGTAAGTTGGTCAGGAAAAGGAAAGAAAGAAAATTTCAGGATTTGTATACATGATTTACACTTGTCAAAAGATTGCAACTGTGAGAGATGTAATTATGATAAGTTAAATTTTTCACATGCTATAAAAATGTTGAATGATAGTTCAAAGAATTATAGTCTGCATGAAAAATTAAGGAGAGGTTATACAAGTTCTTCAATGGGTAGATTTGGAGAAGCAGTTAGTATTTTTCAAGAGGTAGATAAAGAAGCTAACTCTAATAAAAAGATCATTTTTTCTACGATAGCAAAATATAATTTGATTCAGTTAAGAAGAATGATTTCTAGTGTTTATTTTGAAGAAGATAGATCAAAATTGCTTGAGTTATTAAGTGTTGAGAATATAGAGGTTAAGGAGGCAGATATAAAAATTAATGCACCACACTTTTTTGATTTATATAAATGGATAAAAGATGATAATTTTTTTGAAAGAGCATTTTGGAGTATTGATTATAAATTGGATGAAATAAAAAGGATGTCTTTTAATGATAAATTAGGAGCATACCATTCGAATAACTTTCAGGAAAATTTGCTCACCAGTTTTTTGAGATTATATTATTTTTTGGAGTTTAATTTAATTATCTATAATAGATTCAGTGAATACAAGCAATTGACTAAAAAAGTATTAGAGGGTGTTTTTGCATTGCATACAATTAAAAATCAATATGCTACTAAGTATGAGAAAATATCTCTGACAGTATTAAAAATGTGGTTGTTTAATGTGAAATTTGAAGATGCAAGACATTTGTTGTTTAAATATGATATTAGTAAGATAGAAGTTGAAAGCAAAAATGGAATATATAAACATTTTAGTGGGTATTTAGATAACCTAGGAGAATCAGTTACAAATATTAGCGAAAGTGGTAATGAAGTTCTTTATGAGAACATAAAGTTGATTTTGAGTAATCTAGTCTTGATTTTTTCAAGGATTAAATTTAAGAAGGATCAGTTGAATAATTTGGTAAGTAAACTAATTTTAGTTGTTGAGAAAATAGATAAGAGGAATTATGTCCCAAATGAGGCATTTACACAATTGTTATCTCATCAAAAAAATATTAGTGGTGATAATGCCAGAAGAGTTGCTTTTCTTTTAAAGAAACATAATTATCAAAAAACTTCAGCTTTTAGCTACGCAGTTAAATATTATTCAGAGAGATCTAATGCTTCAGATATTAAGAGTTTTATTCTTGAACTTCTAGAAGTGAATGATTTTAATGTGACTGCATTATTTTCAGATGATAATAAATTCGAAACATTAGGTTACGCTGTTTCCTTTTTAGATTCAAATATTAGAGATGAGATTAAAAGGAGTATTTGTGAAAAGTTGAAGGTAGATTTTAAACCTGATTATTATTATTTATCAGCAATTTTTGATTTAATTGATTATGAAGAAGAGTTGTTAGGAAAATTTATTGAAAGTGTCCCAGATTTGACAAAAAGAGATCCAGCTTTGAAAAGATTTTTTCATCAAGATGAAAATTTTAGATTGGGTCAGGTAATCAATCTAGTTTACAAATATGATGTTGGGTTTTCAGATGAAATTAAAAAGCTTTGCAATTATTCATTAAAAAATGATTATTATCAGTGGTTAATGGATTTGGATGGGTTTGATTATTCTAAATTTAATCATTATTGGGTTATGGAATATGAAACAAAGTACTATTTTAAGGCTTTTAAAAAGTCTGACAAATTAAAAGTAGCTTTGAAAAAAGCTTTGAAAAAAGAATATATACAAGGTGTGTCAAAAATTTATTTTGATGTTTATTGTTGATTTATACTTATTGTAATAATAGAAAAGATTCTAATTTAAAAAATGTTATTTTTTTTATTTGTAATTGAATAAAATTTTTATTGATTCAGTCTTGAATTTTGAAATTGTAGCAATAATATTGTCTTGATAGACAGATGGGATATTTAAGTTTAAATTTGGATTAGAAAGATGGTTTGTTAATTCATCAATTAAATCATCTGATTTATTTTTAATATCATTATATAAGTCATCGTTTATTGCATTAAGTAGCTCATAAAAATTCAATCTATAACTAGTGAGTTCGTCTAAATATAATTCGTTGATTATCATTTTTTCAGGATCAGTAAGAGGACGTGTCAATAATTCATTGGAGTGAAGAACTAGCTTATCAAAAAATAAATAAAAGCGATTTAGATTTTGATCTAAAATAAGAGTTTTGAATAATTCCCTTTTCCTACTTTCACTGTCTTTATTGTCTTCTCTTTTTTTTGTTACGTAATATATGTAAATGGAAAAAAATACAGTAAATAAAGCTATAACAATGTTAGCTATTTTATCTACAGTGTCAAGTATACCAGCTTCGTCTCCATTCGAGACAATTTTATTTAAAACAAAATCTATATCCATAATGACTTAATCAAGAGCAGTGTTCTCTCTTAAAATTCTACTAATAGCTTCTTTTAAAGGTTTTTCATAAGAATAACTACCTCTGTTGGTAAAAGTAAATTTTTCATAAAACTTTTCTTCTCCTAAGTCTTTAACAACATTGACAAAAAGCTCCTCAAAAAAAGATGGATTAATAGAGAATAAGTTATCTGGAATAATTATCTCAATTTTATCATGTAGCTTATAAATTTTATCAATCTTAGAATCATTTCTAACTTGTTCACCTCTATCCCTACCTGTAAATATTTTTGATCTTGGTGTTCTGAACACTTCTAAATCGATTACATTCTCATTCATATTTTTCTAAATCATCTTTTGTTATCAAAATTTTCGCTGTAATAAGAGTGCCAGGGAAATAATTTGAAGTATGTTTTACATATTTCTTGTCTGGTTTGTCTTCAATATTCCCACTTTTGTTAAATGTCATGACTTTAAAAATGTCAGTTCCATTTATCTTTTCGTTTATTTTATATTTTCCATCAAAGATAATATTTGTATTCCCAGAAATAATTGATAATCTCGATATTTTATCATCATCATTGTTGTTTGTTTTTAAATTGAAGAAACTTTCAATGAATCTAATTGAACCATTGCCACGTTTATATCTGTCTATTGAGACAGAAGTTATTCCTTCTTGTAATGCGTATAATGACCATAAGCTCTCCTCTTCAAATGACTTAGAAAACCAGTTCATTTGAGTATACTGGTTTGATAAGGTCTTCATCCTACTTAATATGTCAGTATTTGTACATAAAGGGGATTGAAATTTTTCGTATATAGATTCTCCAAAATTCATAATTACTAGATGAAATATGCCATAAGCACTTTCTAATTCAGGGTTTTTTATTTTTTGAAAATAACCAGTTGAAAATCTATAATTATTTGTTGAGTGTTCTTCTGCATTGATTAATATTTCACCAATTACAGTGCTTAAGTCCTCGATACTGTCACCTGATAATGTTTTGTTTAATGTCTGAAGAGATTCGATAACATATTCAACTAGTTCAGTAGTGTCAATTTCTTTTCTTTTCGCATTTTCAAGTCTATTTGAAGCTTTGTTGTGTGTGCATAATTTATATGTAACAATGTCATTGAAATGATGAGTTCTTTTATTTATGACTGCTGGAGAGCCAACAGAAAATAATATTTTTTGAATATCAGTGTTAGTAATATTGCTTCCTTTAATATTTTTTAAATAAGCGCTTGTTTTAATGTGTGAGTTCCTTTTTCTTAAGAACTTGTGTAAATCTTGTAAGATGATGTCTAAGTATATTTGGGCAGATAAATCAATTAATTTGCATTTTTTATAATCGATTTCAACTGACCTATATTTATCTGATAGAATTACAAATGTTAGTTCTTTAATAAATTTATATGATTGTCTTGGAGCACTAATTAGACAGAATTTTTCAGGCACTTCTATTATGTAATCCTCAAAATAAGTTTGATTAGCATTAACATTATCAAAAAAAGTAGTCTTTTCATGATTGAGAATATAGGAAATATTGTATGGTAGCCAAGTGTTTATCTGATTTTCATAGCTGAAATCCCTATTTAGCTCTTCTCTAATAGTCAAATAAATTGAAGAATATTTTCTTCTTTTATTCCTTTTTTTAAGTTTACTTTTAAGTTTTCTGTTATATCTCTTTTGGGCTATATTTAAAATAATTGATATGTTTTTCAAAATATTTAAGTTTTAATTTTTAAAAAGGGAGTTCATCATTGTAAATTCCCTGATTAATTATAGGTGAAATTTCCATGAAAACTTCATCATAATATTCTTTTTTAAGTAATGAATATTTGTCATTTTTTAATGTTATTGTTTCATCTTCATCAAAAGTAGTGTCAATATCATCTACTAAACTTAAAATTAGCTGAGATTGGTTAGGCTGATTTTTATCAATAAAATTTAGTATTGATTTTAAATTATCAATATCCTGTTCTTGTTGGTTGGGAGAATCAATAATTATAGGGCAAAAAGTTGCTGTTGAGTATTTGTTCATTACTTGTAAAAATGTAAAATAATATGCTAGTAAAGCTCTAGGCAGACTACTGCCTTGTTCTTTAATAACAGAGTCCATTTTTTCAAAAATACTTTTAGAAATTTTTTCAGTGTCAATGTTTAATTTTTTCAGGCTAGATTTTAATTCTGACCTATAAAAATTCATTATTGTTTGTTTTTTGTCTTCCCCTTCTTTATTTATTCTTTTTAATTCAATTTCAAGAGCATCATGCCTAATTTTGGCTTCCCCAATTTTTTTATAAATATCATTTTTTTCATTTAGAAAAATTTCTTTAACTCTTTTTTTTCCTTCGTTTTCAATAATATCTGCCAACTTAATTTCAGATTTCTTTTGATTTAAAATTTCTTGAATTTTTTCAAAATCAAGTTTTTTTTCTATAAATGATTTATCATATGATTTGATTTCGTCATCAATTTTTAATAATTCTGACTTTAGGTCACTTAATAATTCTTCAAAATTTTCTTCATCTTCAGCTATTGAAAATCTCTCGCTAAAATTGTTTTCGAAATGTGTACCACACATTGGACAATCAATATTGTCCTCAATGTAATTCAATGCATATTTATAATCTTTTTTTGATTCGTTGATAGAGGTTTCAACAATGCTTATCCTTGAGACAATTATAGATTTTTGATTATATAATTCTGTTAATTTATGTTTTAACTTATTTTGTTCTGTCTTTAGTTTTTCACATTCTGCAAGCAGTTCAGAAATTTCCTGACTAAAGTCATCAAGATTAATATTTAAATCTTCACTGTTTAATTTGTTATTAATACTTCTTAGTATTTTAATTAAAGTGTCAATTTCATTTTTAGTGTTTTCAATCTCAATTTTTACAACATCAAATTCTGATTTAGCTTTATAATAGTTATTACCTTTTATACCTGAATGATAATCTAATAGAGGTTTTTTCCAATTGTTATATTGCGATAAATTTGCAAAAGAATTCCAATTTGCATTCCAACTCTTATCTTGATCAATATAAAAAGGTAAAAATAAGTATGTAGGAGGTGGGACTTCAGGAGCACCACTTCTGTTGTTAATGATAAAATTAAAGTCAAAAAGGTTATTCAAAAACAATGAAAGAGTTTTGAATGAATGAGTTGACAATTCATTGTTTTTGTCAATAACAATGAATCTTTTTTTATCATATCTTAATACAGAATATTTTTCTTCATTGATTCTAAATTTCAAGTATGTAATTGGTTCAGAACTAGTCCAATTTTCATTTATAACTGCTGGGTTTGCCCCAAGAGTGTAGTAAATGCTTTTAATTAAACTTGACTTTCCTATTTGATTACTCCCCTTTATTATTGTCCTCTTTGGGTTGAATTTTATTTTTATTGCCTTTTTCTCTCTCTGTGATAATATTTGAATTTCCTCGAAAACTAATCTTTTCATACTTGTTAGTTCTTAAATTTCTAATCAATAATTTGAAGCTGCCTTTATTCATTATATATTTCTATTAGAATTAATAATTTCAAAAAACTATTGGAGTAAATCTTTTGGGTTTTTATAGTGTCATTTTTTTGTATAATATTTAGAATTAGCTCAACTGAATCCAATATGTTTTTATCTAAGTTGTCAATGTTCTCATGTATATTTTTTTTGATAATATTTCTACATTGATTAAAGAATGTGTTGTTTATTTTTAAAGATTCAATCTTGATGTCTTCCCAAGCAGATGATAGCTGTTTTCTTTCAGTAATTTTAATGTTTGAACTGTCCAGAGCATTAAAAATTGTCTTCTTAAGTTCTTCCAATTTATTGGGTGCAGTAACAACTATTTGTAGCATGTTTTCAAAATCATTTTTAGTAACAGCTTTGTGTTTTATTAATTCCTCAAATGATTCTGGAGATTTTTCATTATTGTTTCTTCTGTTTATCTCATCAAAAATTGTTCTATAAGCTAATGAAGGATTGTACTTAATATCTGATGTGAATTTGTTCTCAATAAAAATATTCAGCTTATTCTTAGTTATTTCATTATGGTGTTGAATGGTTAATTCAGTTGAATTAAAAAAAAGACTGTCAACATAATTTTTGTCCCATTTTATTTTAAGTTCACTTTCAATTGAATTTGAAATTTTAGCTATTTCTTTTTCTGTTAATTCATTACAGCAAACAAATTCCTTTTCTTTTAATTTTTGAAAACTAAAGTTTGTATTTGAAACAAGATTCAATGTTTTGGTTTCATCAAAGAAGTTTATTTTATTTTGAAATAATTTTCCTAAAATAGAATTTCCATTGCCTTCTTTGTCTTTTTTTAGATTCAATAACTGGGTAATTGTGTAATTACCTTTGTCTTTTGTTTTTATTTGGTAAAAATCTACAAGATTTGGATCAGTTGAAGAATCAAAAACTATGATGTCTTCATGAAACTCGAAAGCAATTATAAAGTCCTCATTGTTTTTGGCTAGTTCAATTAATTTGCAAATTGCCCAATTTTTTTGAAAATCAAATCTGTTTGATGCAATTGAACCAGCATTTTCTCTTGGCTTTATAGATTTTAACTTTTCTTTTAGGTTTTGTCAACTCAAAAATCAAACAAAATGGTAAGAATTGTAAACTATTTAAAAAGACAAACAGAGGAGAAAGATTTCTTTGTTTTAGAAGTTCAAGGAGGTATTGAAATGGTATTAAGCCAAAGTACTCAAAAGTATTATGCTACAGCTAAAAAGGCTTATGTGTCATCTACATTTGATGAAGTAACTTGTAAAGCCTTAGTTGGAACTGAAATGCCTGGAAGTATTGTTAAAGTAGATTGTGAACCTTACGAGTACACTAATAGAGAAACTGGGGAAATATTCACTTTGAGTCATAATTATCAATATACTCCAGAGGAAGGAGCTATTTCTAAAGAGGATAAAGCTATTCAGAAACTATTTGGGGATGAATTGCAATTATCTCGAAATGAAATTCAGTTGGAACAGCAAGTAATGTAATTTTAGTACGTCCATTTTTTGTTTGTATATAATATATGCTCACAATTTTTGGACGTATTTTTATTTTTCTAAGTTTATGGAAGTATCAGAAATTAAAGTTTCGTACACAAATCATAATCCTGACAGGATTAAAGTAACAAATAGCCAAATCTTATTTGAGCTTATTATTAGGCAATGGAATTTAGATATTATTGAACTTCAAGAGGAGGTAAAGGTAATTTTACTGAATAGAGCTAATATAGTTATTGGGATATATGAAATGTCTAAAGGGGGTATAAGTGGGAGCATTGTGGATAATAGAATTATTCTAGCTGTAGCTTTAAAATGTAATGCTACTAGTATAGTGTTAATACATAATCATCCAAGTGGTAATTTAAATCCAAGTGAACAGGATAAAGTAATTACAAAGAAATTAAAGAATGCTTGTGAAGTACTTGATCTAACACTTTTAGATCATTTAATCATTACGAAGGAGAGTTACTATAGTTTCAGTGATTCAGGAGTACTTTAGACCTTACAAATTGGTAATTACATCATATGTATAATATGCCAAGTTGTAAGGTTTGTATAAAATTGAAATTCTTTGTAAGCTCACAGGTGACATATTAATGGAGCTAGAAGGAATTTCTCTAGCCTTTGGTCTAACAAACCATATATATAATATAGCTAAATTTTATTTTTTCAATGTCTCTGTTACAACTAATTCAGTAAGGGGTACTTCTAAAGCTTCAGCAATTCTGTAAAGTGTAAATACTGTTGGATTAGTTCTGCCTGATTCAATTCTTGAAATATTAGTTGTGTCAATATTACCTTCTATTTTCCCAACTAAATCAACTTGGGATAAACCTTTACTAACTCGTATATCCTGAATTCTTTTCCCTACAGTTTTTAGTAATTCTGATTTTTCCATGTTGACATATTTGGCAAGTCAAATCAACTGGTTATATTTGTGTATATTAATGCCATATATGGCAACTATTTAAAATTTAGAATGGTAATTAAAAGCAGGAGTTTTGTGAAATTTATTTTTGAAAATTGATGTCAAGAAGAGAAGTATTCAGGCAATTGGATAGAAATAGTCCTTATCACCATATGGCTATTGATGTAGTTGGTGAAATGAAACAAACATTAATAAATAGGTTAGGGAAAAATCCATTGTTTGAGGACTACATGAATTATTTTATGGAATTATATTCTAATCAAGATGAGAATTGTGTTGCTGTTCACTGTTCTTATATTCAAGATGAGTATATGGCTATGGTTGAAATTTTAAAAATTTCTGATGTAGATGTAACAAATTATGAAATGCTATATCACCAACTTTATACGAATTGGGAGGATTATGAATTATCTGAGAAGGATAATTATATAGAGAAAATGAATTTCATATGTGAACAAGTTGAGTATAGAAAAAAAAATGAACAGAACCTTTATGCTGACAGGGTTTATGACTATTTAAAGCATATAAAAATTGAGAAAGTTATTAAAGAACTCCATGATATTATTTATGAAGTTCCAAAATTAGTACCACATCTTAATTTGGAAGTTCCAAAACAGTTAGTAGAAAAAAAAGATGTTAAAGAAAGCTCATTTTCATTTGCATCTGTTTGGGGTGCAGTAGCATTGTTTTTTGTTATACTCCCTTTCATTATTAAGTATCCATATGTAATTGGAATTGTTATGGTTGTAGGCTTAGTTTATTTGATAAAAAGGTAAGGTTAATTCATGGTTGAGTTCTTAATAAATGATTTAGAGTTGAAATCTAAGTCCTTAGATATTAAATGTGTTAGGTCTTGGTTGGTTAAGCATGAGGATTATTTCAAGTTTTTAATTAGTGAATCTAAATGCAGAAAATGGAGTAAATGGTTAAATGATAAAAACACATTTATATTCCCATGTGTTTGTCCAATAAGAGAGCAAGACTGTATATTCATTGAGACATACTATAAACTATTATGCTTAGAAGAAACTTTAAAACTTTATAAAGTAGCTTTAGAAGAGTATAGACATATAAATAAATATGGGATTGCTTTGTTGGAATGGAGGAGTAAATATCAGTCTCTTTTTCTTAAAGACAACTTGGAAGCTATCATTAGTGTCAAGGAAACTTCTGAACCATACAAGGTATTTATATTAAAAATAGAAGATAAGTCATTTGACTCTTTTAGAAGGTTTCAGAAGATTTATATAAAATCAACTTAAGAATTTAATTTTATGAAAAAACTACTTTTATTAATTGCATTTTTATCAACCACTTGTCTAATTGCACAAGAGAATGAAGTTAAAATTGGTTCAACAGCAGAAAGTACATACTACTTAATAAAAAATACAGTAAGAAGATCAATACAAGGAGATGTAAATAATACTTACATTGAGTGTTGGTTAAAAATTGTTTATAAGAAAGACCAAATTGTAAATGACAAAAAGTATTCTAATGTGCATTCAATGAATAAGGTTATTGTTAATTGTTATGGTAATCAATACAAGCTTTTAGATATGGTAACTTATGATAGTAATGGTGATGTTCTTAAGAGTTCTACTTTTAATGATTATGACCCATTTACAAATGTAGTTCCTAATACAGTAGGTTGGAAAATAGTTGAAGTTTCATGTATGTATAAAGAATGACATACTTTACTAATAATATAAGCCACCTAAAGTAAGGTGGTTTTTATTTTAAATCAAATAAAATGAAATATCCAGACATACCCTTCAAAATAGGAATGGAGTATGAGAATTGGGAATTTGATTTGGAGATTTTACCAGATAGGTTGGAGAGATATGATAGTTACAGATACATAGGAAATGAGTTTAATAATATTCTGAATTTTTCTACAGATGAAACTGAACTAATTTTCAGTTATGATATTCTAGTTGCAGTAATTATTAAATTCAAATATGAATCTTCAAGTCATAGAAGGAAATTATCTGAATATGCACAAGGCAATAATATTCTAATTGTTGAGGTAGGAGTAATAGGAAGTTTGTTTTTTATTATTTCAAAATCCAAAATCAAGAAGGAAATATTTAAGTCTTTATTGGGGTAAAAATGATAAAAAGGCATGCTTTTAGGTATGTGTAATTTTTAATACGCAGTTAAAGTACTGATATTTAGTGTAGTATTTAATAAGTGGAGGGGCCCTCATCGCCCACAAAAAAGCACTCTTAATGAGTGCTTTTTTTATTGATGGAAATTGCTTTCCATTTCTTTTATCGAATCAATAATCTGCTTTGTTCGATTATATTCTTTTTCTTTCTGCTTTTTCCCCAAATAAAAATAGGCAAATAGCATCCAAGCGATATACAGGCTTAAGCTAATTGTTTTTGCAGTTGTACTCATAGGTTGCATTACTTCTATAAAATACAAGCCAAAAGCAATATTTAGAAGAATAAAGTAGGCTAGTGTAATTTTTGTCCCAACAAACTTTTGAAAGGTGTAAAATCTTTCCAGTTGTGCTAATGTTTTTGTTGGTGACTGGGTTAAATCAATTTTATTAAGAGTTAAGACTTGGTATAAGCGAATTGCCGAGAAGCCAAACAGACACAAAAACATCAAACCTATGCCGATATAAGTGGTAGCCATTTTAAAATTTACAGAAGTTACTACCCAGGTTACAACTGCCATTGAAGCTAAAAGCGTGCTTATTTGAAATAAAATTTTTCTAATGAAAATTTGCTTTTCTTTTTTTCCTTTCTCTAATATTGTTTTTGCATCTGGTAAGGAAGTACTTTTTTGTTGCTTCCAAATGTCTTGAAGATTTTCAAATTCTTTCATATTTTGCATATAAAGTGCTTAATTGTTGTTTGATTCTATGGACTTTGACTCTTAGATTTCCTTCAGATATCGAAGTAACTTCTGCGATTTCAGAATAGGAAACTTCTTCGAGTAATAGTGTGATGATTAATCGGTCTGTTTCATTAAGTTCGCTGATGCATGTGTATAAAAGTTGTATTTGTTGTTCTTTTTCATTTGTTTCATCATCTATTTTGATTACACTTTTATCAAGGCCTACATTGTTTTTGGTTTTATCCGATCGAATATGTTGTAAGCAGGTATTCATGGCGATACGGTAAATCCAAGTGCTTATTTGCGATTCGTTTCGAAACTTGGATAGATTAGTCCAAATCTTAATAAAAATCTCTTGTAGTAAGTCATCTGCAAGCATCGTGTCTCCAGTATATCCCATACACATTCGATGAATTTTTTGGGAGTAACTATCGTAAAGCGCTTTAAACTGCTTATCTCCTTGTTGTTCTTGTGTCACGTTTTCTGTTTTTAATTGGCGTTTAAAAAAGTGTCAATTTCATTGTAAAACCATGCAGGTTGATCATACATGATGAAATGTTTAGAGTCAGCCACTTTAATTGTCTTGTTTTTTAAATTAGTGTATTGAAGATTGTATTCTTTTTCGCTAGCCTCTTTTGTACCCCACTTACTTGCCATTACTAAGATAGGTGCTTTAATGTTTGCAATATCGTTTCTTAAATCGGTAGTGGCCATTTCAACTATTGTGCTTCCTAAAGTTGCTCTGTCGCTTTTGTAGCTCCATGTGGCAATTTGTTTTGCACGGACTGTATCGTTTACTTGCATTAGCATAGCTTGTGTCATGTTTTTAATATATCCGTCTTCAGGAATTGCTTTAAAGTTGGTAATAACCGCTTCTTTGTTGTATTGTGGTTGTGTTTTTAGTTCTTCAGCTTTTGCTTCAGGCTTTCCAACTGCCGAAACAAACGGAAGTCCATCTACACAGATACTTTTTCCAAACATATTGGGTTCAGTGCTGTGTAGCCATAAGGTCATAAAGGCTCCCAAGCTATGTCCGATTACAATCGGTTTTTTCAAATTGTTGTCTTTTACGTATTGAATGATTTCATCGCGAACTGTTTTGAGAATTTCATCGTTTTGTATTGGTTTTGCACCACCAAAGCCAGCAAGTGTTAAAACATGAAGTTGATAATCATTCTTAAGATGTTCAACAGTTTCATTCCATACCTCACTACTGCATGAATATCCAGGGATAAGAAGTGCCGGTTTTCCTTTTCCAATCACTTTTACTTCAAAAGAAGGGTGGTTTTGTTGAGCAAATACATGTAAGGTTGTGAAGATTACAAATAAAGAGAAGATCATTTTTTTCATGGTAGTCGTTTTTTATATTAATTTCTCTTTGGATGCATGTCTTAGTGTTTTGTTACAAAAAAGATTAAATTTTTTTAAAATAAAAAAAACCGCATGTAGCGGTTTGGATTTATAATATATCTAAAATTCGTTCAAGAGCCATTCCTCTTGAGCCTTTTATGAGTATTGTGCTATTGGTAGGGTTTGTTTTTTCTATAGCCGCTTTTAAACTTTCAAAAGTGTCATAAAAATACAGATGACTAGATTCTGATCTGTTTGCAAAAAAATCTTTCCCAACAAAATAAGTCTTAATGGTAGTATTGTTACAACATAAATCAACTATTTTTTTGTGTTCTAAAAGACTTTCTTCTCCTAATTCAAACATGTCGCCTAAAATAGCAGTTTTGGTTGTTCCGTCAAGCTGAATAAAATTTGTAATGGCGGCATGCATACTACTTGGATTTGCATTATAAGCATCCAGAATAATTTTATTGCTATTTTTTTCGAGTAATTGAGACCGATTGTTACTCGGAATATAATTTTCAATTGCCTCTTTTATCTCAGAAGAAGGTATGTTGAAATAACAACCAATAGTTATAGCCGCATTAATATTGTTCGCGTTATATATTCCAATTAGATGTGAGTTGATAGTTTGTTCGTTGAAAACAACTTTAACCATCGGGTTTGCTGTTACGGATGAGATTATTACATCAGCCTTTTCGTTTTGTGAAAAAGTGTATTTGATTATTCCAGCTGATTTCTCCTTTTGAATGGTGTCATCAAGATTAACAAAAACAGTCTTGTGGTTTTCTCTTAAATAATCATATAGTTCACTTTTTCCTCTGATAACACCCTCAACTCCACCAAAGCCTTCTAGGTGTGCTTTCCCAAAATTGGTGATATAGCCAAAATCAGGTTCGGCTATTTTACATAAAAATTCAATTTCTTTTTGATGGTTTGCGCCCATTTCAACAATACCAATATCGGTGTCTTCTTCCAATGATAAGAGTGTTAAAGGAACTCCAATGTGATTGTTTAGGTTGCCAACAGTAGCTATTGTTTTGTATTTTTTTTGAAGTACACAGTTTATGAGTTCTTTCGTTGTGGTTTTTCCGTTACTTCCTGTTAGAGCAATAATGGGTAATCCTAAAGCACGACGGTGATAATTGGCTAAATCCTGTAACATTTTTAGGGTATCAGGAACCAGAATTAATTTTTCGTTGTCGGTTAGAAATTTTTTATTGTCAATAATAGCAAAAGCTGCTCCCTTGTTTAGAGCTTCTTGTGCAAATTCATTAGCGTCGAAGTTCTCTCCTTTTAAGGCAAAGAATATAGAATTTGGGGTGATTTTTCGAGTGTCTGTTGTTACTGTTTTACAGAGTAAAAAATGCTCGTATAATTCTTCAACTTTCATATTGAATAGGTATAAAAATAAAAGCCCTAAAATAGGGCTTTTATGGAATAGTATGAAAATTTATTTTATTAACCTCTTGGTTTTTTCTTGTTGTCTTTAGGTCCTACTTTAGACATTGCGCAACGGAAACCAATATAGTCTGTTGCCATATCTTGTGGGTAGTATCTTCTTGACGCAGGATCTAACCAGTATGCTCTGTCTCTCCATGAACCTCCTTTGTAAACTCTTGAATCGTCGTTAACTAAAGTTGTTCTTTTTGAAGACTTGTCATATTGTCTCTTCATTACACCTAAACTGTCAACAGATATTTGGTGTTTTGGAGAATCGTACATTCTTTTAGCATCGTTTTCTTTTGCTTCACCACCTTCTTCTTCTTCAGAGCTAGCGAATTTAAAGTAACGCGTTGATTGTTTATCACCATCTCTATAGTTTCTGTTGTCAGAAGTAGAGAAGTTGTAACGTAAATACGTTTCATTTTCATCAACTGGAACTTGAGCGATTTGACCAGGGAAATTTCTTGCCATGATTTTACCATTACTCAAAGTGTCGTATTTGATGCTTTCAGATGTTACCATTTCCACTTTTCCGTCTTCACCAATTTTGTTTTTAGTATAAACGTTTCCACGGAAGTAGTTGAAGTCATTCGCTTCGTCATCTACCATTGGTCTGTATACGTCTTGTACCCATTCTGCAACGTTACCTGACATATCATATAAACCAAAATCGTTTGGTGGATAAGATTTTACTTTGTTAGTGATATCTGCACCGTCATCAGACCATCCAGCAATACCGCCGTAATCTCCTTTTCCTTGTTTGAAGTTAGCCAATTGGTCACCTCTTAATTTTCTTTTTCCAGAACGAGTGTATTGTCCTTTCCAAGGATATTTTTTCTTACCTCTATAGATATTGTATTCACGGATACCGTTTAAAGCAGTTGCAGCATATTCCCACTCAGCTTCAGTTGGTAAACGATATTCTGGTAAAATGATACCTGAAGAACGTTGTGCGAAAACGTTTTTAGGTTCGATAGTTTTACCATCTTTTGTAGTTTGTGGTTTTGCATTTTTACCTTTTGCACCTTTTTTACCTCTGAAGACGATTTCTTCGTTTCCACCAAATGAAGTAGATGGGCTAGCTAAATATGCTTCAGTGCTAAATGTGTTTTGAGCATCAACATCGTTGATTTTAGCATCTTTTTTCAAATATTGCTCACGCTCTAAGATAGCCTCATTAACACGGTCTGTTCTCCATTTAGAGAATTCAACAGCTTGAATCCAGTTCACACCAACTACAGGATATTGTCCGTAAGCTGGATGTCTTAGGTAGTTGTTAGTCATCGTTTCGTTATAACCCAAACGATTTCTCCATACCAAAGTATCTGGTAAAGCACCTGTGTAAATGTTTTTGTAGTTTTCGTCATCCGGAGGGAAAACTTTTTTCAACCAGAATAAGTACTCTGCGTACATCATATTGGTTACTTCAGTTTCATCCATATAGAATGACTGTACGTGCTGCTGATTTGGAGTGTTATTCCAATCGTGCATTACGTCATCTTCCACTTTACCCATTGTGAAAGTTCCACCTTCAACAGCAACCATTCCTGGTGGGGTTTCTTGTTTTTTGTACTTGTCGTTGTATTGGAAACCACCTTTTTTGTCGTTGATTTTCCAACCTGTAGCTTGTGAGCCACCTTTTGACGACCCTTTTTTACTACAGCTAGTAAAAGATATGGCTAGAGCCAACGCTGCCATCATCTGTAAAGTCATGATTCTTCTAATTTTCATACTTTCAGTAGGTAATAAATTTAGTGCCGCAATATAGTAATTAACCATTAAACTGCAACAACTTTTTTTCAAAATTAAAAAAAAATATAAAATTGTGTTAAAACTTCAAGGCTATAACGCAGTTCAAGCACTTATATTGTGCTAAATTAGTTAATACCAAAAATATTTTTTCTATTTGTAATAACTTTTCAATTATTACGTTTTATTAACGATGAAGAAAATTATTTTATTTTTACTTTTTATAAATGCTTTTTTAGGCTTTTCTCAGCAAAAAGAACAAATAGTGCTAAACTGGAATGAGCCTACTGCTTATTTTGTTGATACTATTCAATATACGCTTCCTAAATTCCAAGATGAAAATTTCAATTTTAATTCTGCTAGCAAAGTAATTTCGTTTCGTAAATTAATCAAAACTTCAGTAGCTATTAATGAGAAATCATTGATAATTGAAAATCTTGTTACCGAAGTTGTAGCTAAAGATGCTCTTAAAGATATTTCGTATGTTAATTTGCCAAATTCCATTCAAGCGGAATTTCTAAATTCTATTGCGCGAAACGAATATTATGCCACGTTGTCTTTTTTTCCAATTTTTAAAGAAGGCAATGTTGTTAAACGAGTTAAAAGTTTTTCTTATTCGTATTCCAATTCATCTTCGAGATTAACTAATAGAAGTTCTTTTGTGGTTTCTAATTCTGTTTTGGCAACTGGAGATTGGTATAAATTTTATGTTGAAAAATCTGGAGTATATAAAATTACCAAAAGTTTTTTACAGCAATTGGGTATGAATACCAATGTAGATCCTCGTCGTATAAAAATTTATGGAAATGGTGGTAGGATGATTCCATTATTAAATAGTACTTATTATCCAAAGGATTTAGAAGAAAACGCAATTCAAGTTATTGGAGAGGATGATGGAAGTTTTGATAGTAATGATTATATCCTCTTTTATGCTGAAGGTGTGGATGTCTGGAATAATGAAAGTTTAACCAGTGTTAATTTGTTTGATTCCAAGTCCTATTATTATGTTACTGTTGTTGGAGGAAATGGAAAGCGTATTCCTTTAAATGTTGAGCCTACAACTAATCCTGATTTTGTTTTCTCGACTTTTGAAAATTATCAATATTATGAAGTTGATAAAAACAATGTTGGTAAATTGAGTCGTAAATGGGTTGGGGACAATTTTAATATCGACAATATTCAAACATTTACGTTTAATTTTCCAAATATAAATTCTTCAACACCGGTTTCTTTGCGTTTAAATGCAGTTTCGGCTTCTTATGGTGCTAGTTCCTTTAAGGTTAAAGCAAATGGGACAGCATTAGGGACAATTCCTTTTTTAACATTGTCTACAAGTTTGGATGTTGTTGCCGATGAAAATATGTTGGTGGCAGATTTTTCTGCTTCATCGCCTAGTGTTTCAATTCAAATGGAATATGATAATGGAGGTGTTCCTTCGTCAAACGGATATTTAGATTACATAGCATTGGTTGCGTCGTGTAATTTGCAAGGTTATGGCAAACAATTTCAATTTAGTAATAAGTTAGCCGGAAGTAATATTGGGGTTGGACAATACCAGTTCTCAAATTCTGGTAATATTTCTCAAGTTTGGGATATTACAGATATTAATAATGTCACTAAATATGAAAATGCAGGACAAGCTTCGTATTCGTTTAAAACAAATTTGGGCGAAGCGAGAAAATATGTTGCGCTAGATTTAGCCGATGTTTATTTTCCGTCAGCAGATTCAAATGCTAAAATTGCTAATCAAGATATTAAAGGAACAATTTTTACAGACGATCAAGGTAATTTTCAAGATGTTGATTATTTAATTGTTACGCCAACTTTTTTAAAGAATCAAGCGGAGCGGTTGGCTAATTTTCATAGAAACAATTCAGGACTTAAAGTTAAAGTTGTGGAATTGCCAAAAATTTATCAAGAGTTTTCGTCTGGTAAACAGGATGTGGGTGCGATTCGAAATCTGGTTTACTATATTTATAGAAATGATGATCCAAGAATCGTAAATAGGATAAAATATGTCAATCTTTTTGGAGACGCCTCTTACGATTATAAAAACAGAATTTCCAACAATACAAACATAGTTCCTGTTTTTCATGCTTTGTATCGTTTATTAGGGCAAAATAGTCCTGGAACAAGTTTTACCTATAATTTTTCGGAACATATTTCGTATATGACGGATGATTTTTATGGGTTGATGGACGATACGGAAGGGTTAACAAATAGTAATGAAAAGATAGATGTTGCTGTAGGAAGAATGTTGGTTAGTAGCGTTTCTCAAGCAGAAGCGATGGTTAATAAGGTAATAGAGTATCATGATGTTCAATCGTATGGTCGCTGGAGAAATAATTGTTTGTTTATATCTGATGATGTTGATAGGATTTCCGATGCTTCTTTAGAGCAAGATTTGGATAATTTGGCTAATGTGATTCATCAACAAAAGCCTTTTATCAATGTTAAAAAAATTCACTCCGATTCGTATGTACAAGTTACTTCTGCCGGAGGGAATCGATACCCAAAAGTGAATGAAGATATTTTGAATGAATTTGGTCAAGGTGCTTTGGTGGTTAATTATTTTGGTCATGGTGGCGAAGAAGGACTGGCTCAAGAACGAATATTTGAAAAATTAGATGCGCAAAATTTAACCAACCGATACCGTTACCCGTTGTTTATTACCATAACTTGTGAGTTTACACGTTTTGACAATCCTCAACGTCAAAGCGGTGGCGAATTTATGTATTGGAATAGAGCAGGTGGAGCGGTTTCTATGGTGGCAACTACTAGAGAAATTGGTCAGTCTACAGGAAAAACCTTGAATGATAAATTGGCGGCAACCTTGTTTGCTTTTGGTTCCGAAGATTATCCTTCCATAGCCGATGCTTTTGCACAAGCTAAAAATCAAACGGCTTCTGGCGATATTCGTGTAGCATTTTATATTGGTGATCCAGCACTTAAGCTGGCAATTCCAAAGCCAAAAGTAAGATTGACTAAAATTAACGATGTGCCCATTTCGCAACCAACCGATACCTTAAAGGCTTTAAGTTATATTAAGTTATCCGGTGAAGTTGTAGACGATAATGATGTGTTGCAGTCTAATTATAATGGTAGTCTTGCGGTTCAAATTTTTGATAAAAACATGAGTAGAACCACACTGGGCAACGATGGTGTCATGAACGGGTCTCAATTATGGATTATGAATTTTGAAACGCTCGGGGAGACAATTTTTAGAGGAAATGCTTCAGTAAATAATGGTATGTTCGAATTTGGTTTTGTTGTGCCTCGCGATATCAGAATCCCAGTGGGTGATGGAAGGATAAGTTTTTATGCAATGAATACGAGTCCGTTGTATGATAACAGAGGTTACGATGCGACTATAAAAGTAGGGGGTATTAATACCAATGCTACGGCAGATAACCAACCCCCAAGAATTCGTTTGTATATGAATGATGAAACGTTTGTGTCTGGAGGAATTACAAATGCTTCGCCTTATTTGTTGGCTTTCTTGGAAGATGAAAATGGGATAAATACTGCAAGTGGGATCGGTCATGATATTGTTGCTATTTTAGATGGCAATGAAACGAGTCCGTATATTCTAAATGACTATTATGAGACCGAACCTAACGATTACACCAAAGGGAAACTTAGATTCCCATTCCGAAATTTAGCAAAAGGACTGCATACGTTAACCCTTAAATGTTGGGATGTGTATAATAATTTTGCTTCTGCAGAAATTCAATTTATTGTGGCAGATGACGGCGAAATTTCATTGTCAAACGTGTTGAACTATCCAAACCCGTTTGTGAGTTATACCGAGTTTTGGTTTTCACATAACAAACCTTATGAGCCTTTAGATGTGCAAGTTCAAATTCTAACCATTGCCGGTAAATTGGTAAAAACCATTAATCAGTCGGTTACAACCGAAGGTTTTTTATCAAGAAGTATTAAATGGGATGGGCGTGATGATTTTGGTGATAAAATTGGAAAAGGAGTATATGTGTATAAATTAACTGTAAAATCATCAACTACAGGAAAAACGGCTGAAAAAGTCGAGAAACTTGTAATCCTTTAGGAAAATAGTATATTTGTCAAATTAACTTTTAAATAAAAAATGAAAAAAATTGCCATATTAACTCTGTTTTTATCTGTGTGTCAAATGGTTACAGCGCAAGACAGGGTGATTACAACAGGAGTTCCCTTTTTGTTAATTTCAGCAGATGCTCGTGCAGCGGGAATGGGAGATATGGGTGTGGCGAGTTCAGCCGATGTTTTTTCACAGCAATATAATCCAGCAAAATACGCGTTTTCACCTTATAAGTATGGCTTTTCAGTAAGTTATACGCCGTATTTAACAAGTATAGCAAACGATATATCATTAAGTCAGGTTACTTTTTACGATCGTTTTAATGAGCGAAGTGCTTTTGCAGGGAGTTTGCGTTATTTTGGTTTAGGGGATATTACCTTAACAGATAATCAAGGTCAAGAACTTAATACAGTTAGTCCGAATGAGTTCGCTTTAGATTTGTCGTATTCTTTGAAATTGAGTGAAGAATTTTCAATGGGGGTAGCAGGTCGCTTTATCCGTTCTAACTTAAAAATCGCAACAGATAATGTAGATGCGTCTGCAGCAAATTCTTTTGCCGTAGATATTGCAGCGTTTTATCAGTCGGAAGAAAAAGCATTTAGTGACTTTAACGGAAGATGGCGTGCTGGTTTTAATTTGCAAAACTTAGGACCTAAAATTTCATACGATGGTGATGTAGAAAGAAGTTCGAACTTTTTGCCTTCAAATATGAAATTAGGTGCAGGTTTTGATTTTATTTTCGATGAGTATAATAAAGTAACCGTGTTAGGGGAAGTGAATAAGCTTTTGGTTCCAACGCCTCAAAAAGTTGTGCCAAAAGATTTAAATGATGATGGTGTTATCGATTCAAATGAAATTAATACCGCTTATGCTGAAGCAAATCAAGCCTATAGAAATATAGGTTGGGTATCTGGAATTTTCAAATCGTTTGGCGATGCACCAGATGGATTTAGTGAAGAACTTAAAGAGTTTACTTGGGCTTTAGGAACTGAGTATTGGTATCAGGATTCCTTTGCTTTCCGTGCGGGATATTTTAATGAAAGTGTTCAAAAAGGAGCAAGAAAATTTGCAACCATTGGAGCTGGATTTAAATACAACATAGTTAAAGTAGATGTATCATATTTGTTCTCTACTTCTAAAGTGAAAAACCCGTTGGAAAACACATTGCGATTCTCGTTAACGTTTAACTTCGGAGATTCATACAACGATTTGTAATAAATAGAAAACATGAAAACATATCCAAATTCATTTGAATTTGGATTTTTTGTCTCTAATAATTTGATTAAATGAAGAATATTACTGTAACATCAACATTTTCGGTTTATGATTCACAAGATGAATTGAATGGCGAAGTGAAAGATTTAATGTCTAAAGCAATCGAAATACGAAAGAAAGCCTATGCGCCATATTCTAAATTTCGTGTTGGGGCGGCTATCTTGTTAGATAATGGGAAAGTGGTTGTTGGTTCTAATCAGGAAAATGCAGCGTATCCTTCGGGACTATGCGCCGAGCGCGTTGCAATATTTCAGGCTGGGGCTATTTACCCCGAGGCAAAAATTGTAACGATGGCTATTTCGGCAACTGGCGATGATAAAGAAGTTTCAGAGCCAATTCCGCCTTGTGGAGCTTGTCGTCAATCTATTGCTGAATACGAATTTCGCCAAGATAGTGCTATAGAAATTTATTTTATGGGTGCTGTTGGTAAAGTGTATAAGTCGGATTCACTTAAAAATTTATTACCATTAATTTTTGACAAAAACTTTTTATAAACAACGTAATTTAACGCGTTTAAATTTTCACTTCTTAAAGGGAAGTGTTATTTTTGCCGTTCGCAAAATTGTGTAAAATAGCTTAAAAGCGTAATAATGAAACCAATTACAAAAGAAGTTTACCTGAAATGGTACGAAGATATGCAGTTCTGGAGAAAGTTTGAAGACAAACTGGCTGCATTATACATCCAACAAAAAGTTAGAGGGTTCTTGCATTTATATAATGGCCAAGAGGCTGTTTTGGCTGGAGCGCTACATGCTATGGATTTATCTAAAGATAAAATGATTACTGCATACCGTAACCACGTTCAGCCTATCGGAATGGGAACAGACCCAAAGCGTGTAATGGCTGAATTGTTAGGAAAAGTTACAGGTACTTCAAAAGGTATGGGCGGATCGATGCATATTTTCGATAAAGAACACGGTTTTTACGGTGGTCACGGAATTGTTGGAGCGCAAATCCCAGTTGGTGCAGGTATCGCTTTTGCAGATAAGTATTTTAATACTGGTGGTGTTACGTTAACTTATTTTGGAGATGGAGCAGCACGTCAAGGTTCTTTGCATGAGGCATTTAATATGGCTATGTTATGGAAACTTCCAGTTGTATTTATTGTGGAAAACAATGGTTATGCTATGGGTACTTCTGTAGAAAGAACAGCAAATCATACCGATATCTGGAAATTAGGTTTAGGGTACGAAATGCCATGCGGACCTGTAGATGCCATGAATCCAATTAAAGTGGCAGAAGCAATGCATGAAGCTATTGATAGAGCGCGTCGCGGTGACGGACCAACATTTTTAGAAATGAAAACGTACCGTTACAGAGGGCACTCAATGTCGGATGCACAGCATTACAGAACCAAAGAAGAAGTGGATGAGTATAGAAAAATAGACCCAATCACTCAGGTTTTGGATATCATCAAAGAAAACAACTATGCTACCGATGCTGAAATCGAAGCAATCGATCAACGTGTGAAGGATTTGGTAGATGAATGTGAAAAATTCGCAGAAGAGTCTCCGTATCCGGAAATTGCACAATTGTATGATGTAGTGTACGAACAAGAAAACTATCCATTTTTACCACATAAATTATAATCGATTATGGCAGTAGTAATTACCATGCCGCGTTTGAGCGACACCATGACCGAAGGCGTTGTGGCAACTTGGTTAAAAAAAGTTGGTGACGTAGTAAAAGAAGGGGATATCCTTGCTGAAATCGAAACTGATAAAGCAACAATGGAATTCGAATCTTTTAATGCAGGAACACTTTTGCATATTGGAATTCAAGAAGGCGAATCGGCTCCGGTTGATTCACTTTTAGCAATCATAGGAAAACCAGGAGAAGATATTTCTGCGTTGTTAAGTGGTGGAAGTGTGCCAGCTCCAGCAGTAGAAACCGCTCCAGCAGCTGAAGTTAAAGCGGAAGCTCCAGTAGCAGCAGCTGTTGAAATTCCTGCAGGAGTAAAAGTTGTAACGATGCCACGTTTAAGTGATACGATGACTGATGGTACTGTAGCGACTTGGTTGAAAAAAGTGGGTGATACAGTAAAAGAAGGTGATATTCTTGCTGAAATCGAAACCGACAAAGCAACAATGGAATTCGAATCGTTTAACGCAGGAACATTGTTATACATTGGGGTAAATGAAGGTCAAACGGCTCCAGTTGATAGTATTTTGGCTATCATTGGCCCTGCAGGGACAGACGTTTCCGGAATTGCGGCTAATTATAAAGCAGGAGCAACTGTTGAAGCACCAAAGGCGGAAACCGTGGCTCAAGCAAAAGTTGAAGCAGCAGCACCAGTACAAAATACAGCTTCAGGCGGAAGAGTATTTGCTTCTCCGTTGGCAAAAAAAATAGCGCAAGACAAAGGAATTGACTTGTCGCAAGTAAAAGGTTCCGGAGAAAACGGAAGAATCGTAAAAAATGATGTAGAAGGCTTTACACCGCAAGCAGCAACACAAACAGTTTCCGCATCGGCACCTGTAAGTGTTGCTTCATCAGTAAAACCATTTGTTCCTGCTGGAGAGAAATTCCAAGAAGAAATCAAAAATTCGCAAATGCGTAAAACGATTGCACGTCGTTTAGCAGAATCGAAATTCACTGCGCCTCATTACTACTTGACTATTGAAGTGGCAATGGATGAGGCAATGAAATCGAGAGCGGTTATCAATACAGTGCCCGATACCAAAGTATCGTTCAACGATATGGTGGTGAAAGCATGTGCTATGGCTTTGAAAAAACACCCACAAGTAAACTCACAATGGAGAGAAGATGCAATGATCATCAACCACCATGTGAATATTGGTGTGGCAGTAGCAGTAGAAGACGGATTAGTAGTGCCGGTACTGAATTTTACGGACCAAATGAGTTTGACTCAAATTGGCGCTGCTGTAAAAGACTTGGCAGGTAAAGCTAAAAACAAAAAACTGACTCCAGCTGAAATGGACGGAAGTACGTTCACGGTTTCCAATTTAGGAATGTTCGGAATCCAATCATTTACGTCAATTATCAACCAACCGAATTCAGCAATTTTATCTGTTGGAGCGATTGAAGAAAAACCAGTGGTAAGAAACGGACAAATTGTAGTGGGTAATACCATGACAGTTACACTGGCTTGCGACCACAGAACTGTAGATGGTGCAACAGGAGCACAATTCTTACAGACGTTACGTCAATATTTAGAAAATCCAGTAACAATGTTGGCGTAAGCCCGTTGTTCTTAATAAATTAAATCCCGTTTTGAACTTCAGAACGGGATTTTTAGTATTTTAGTTTTATGAAGAATATCATCATCACAGGAACTTCGAGAGGAATAGGTTATGAGTTGGCATTGCAATTTGCCGCAGCCGGGCATCATGTTTTGGCAGTTTCGCGTAAAATTCCTCAAGGATTACTGGGGAATACCAACATTACGTGTCTTTCGGTAGATTTGTCTTTGGAAGAAGATTTGAATCAAGTTGTTGATTTTATAGAATCCACTTGGAAGAAAGTCGATATCATTATTCATAATGCGGGTTCACTTTTAAACAAACCTTTCGGTGAAATTTCTGCTGAAGAATTCGAAAACGTATATAAAGTGAATGTTTTTGGTGTAGCGAATTTAACGCGTATCTGTTTGCCGTATCTTCAAAAAGGCAGCCATGTGGTTACAATCAGTTCGATGGGCGGTATTCAAGGCAGCATGAAATTCCCGGGATTGGCAGCCTATTCGTCAAGTAAAGGAGCTGTGATAACCTTGTCGGAATTGTTAGCGGAAGAATACAAAGAACGAGGCATCGCTTTCAATGTGTTAGCGTTAGGCGCTGTTCAAACCGAAATGTTGGAAGAAGCGTTTCCTGGTTATGAAGCACCAATTAAACCAAAAGAAATGGCCGATTATATTTTTAATTTTGCTTTAACCGGCAATAAATATTATAACGGAAAGGTATTGCAAGTGTCATCTACAACACCATAACAAATGAGTGATGTCCTTCTGAAATATTTGCCCGAACACGCGGTCCCTAATTGTTTTGAACTCATCAAAGCCAATAACGTGCATTTGAAGATTGTCAACGAACGCATTACCCGTCATGGCGATTATCGAAGACATCCCGATGGGTTTCATCAAATTACGGTGAATGCCAGTTTGAATAAATACCGATTTCTAATTACTCTTATCCATGAAATTGCTCATTTGGTTGCTTTTGAGAAATACGGAAGAATGATCAAACCACATGGCGACGAATGGAAACTTACCTTTCAGAAATTAATGGTGCCGTTCATCCGACCGGAAATTTTTCCCAATCAGTTATTGCCATTGTTGGCCAGACATTTCAGGAATCCCAAAGCCAGTAGCGATACCGACGCAACATTATCATTGGCTTTGAAGCAATTCGACCCGGTTAGTGATAAAAATTATATCTTTGAGATTCCGTACGGAAGTGTATTCCGAATTCATAACGGAAAAATATTTAAAAAAATAGCACTTCGAACCAAGCGATATGAATGTATAGAAGTAAGTTCCGGAAGAATTTATCTGTTCAATCCCAACGCCGAAGTAGAGTTATTACCAAATTAAAAACAAACTCAGTAACTAGGTTACTTAGCAACAGATACAAATGAATAAAAATTATTACGCCATCATCATGGCCGGAGGAGTTGGTTCTCGTTTTTGGCCGGTAAGTACAACCGAATTTCCTAAGCAGTTTCACGATATGTTGGGAACTGGAGAAACCTTAATTCAGAAAACGTTTAGTCGCTTGTCTCAACTCATTCCGAAGGAAAATATTTTAATCCTAACCAATGAGGTATACAATGATATTGTTCTGGAGCAGTTGCCAATGGTGAAGCAGGAACAAATTGTGTTGGAACCTGCCATGCGTAATACCGCACCTTGTATCTTGTATGCTTCCATGAAAATTCAAAAGCTAAATCCCAATGCCGTAATGGTAGTGGCGCCCAGCGATCATTGGATTGAAGATGAAGTACAGTTTTGTGCGAACTTGCAACATGCATTCGACTTTTGTGAGCGTGATGAGAACTTAATGACATTAGGAATTTTACCCACTTTCCCTAATACAGGTTACGGTTATATCGAATTTGATAAATTAGATTCACGACCAATTAAAAAAGTAAAACAATTCCGCGAAAAACCGGATTATGCTACCGCGAGAAAGTTTATCCAAAGCCGAAATTTTCTTTGGAACGCCGGAATTTTTGTGTGGAGTGTGAATAGCGTTTTAAAAGCGTTTAATGAGTTTCAGCCGGTAATGTATTCTTTGTTTGAAAAAGGATATGACAGCTTAAATACTACTAATGAAGCTACATTTATTAAAGAACATTATCCTCAGGCCGAAAACATTTCTGTCGATTATGCTATTCTGGAAAAAGCACAAAATGTGTTTGTATTGCCGGCCACTTTCGATTGGAATGATTTAGGAACATGGGGTTCGTTGTACGATAAATTACCAAAAGACGAACAAGACAATGCTGTGGTAAATGCGACTGTTATATTGGAAAATTCATCCAACAATATTATTCGCACCGAAGGAAAAAAATTGGTGGTTGTAGATGGGTTAAAAGATTTTATCATTGTCGATAAAGACGATGTGTTGCTAATTTATCCGAAAGGGAAGGAGCAGGAGATTAAGAGAATAACGGCAATGGCGAATGAATTGAAATAAAAAAAAGGAGTCTTCAAGACTCCTTTTTTTATAATTTATCTGCTCTATTCTGAGCTTTTCGTACTTTTTTGAATAATTCCGAGGAATATACAAAGTCTACAATTGCTTCGTTATCGGTTTTAAAAATTTCTTTTTTGGTACCTTCCCAAGCGAGAATTCCTTCTTTCAAGAAAATAATCTTTTCGCCAATTTCCATTACTGAGTTCATGTCGTGTGTGTTTACCACAGTTGTAATATTGTATTCCTGAGTAATTTCCTGAATCAGATTGTCAATCACCACCGCCGTTTTAGGATCTAATCCCGAGTTGGGTTCGTCACAAAAAAGATATCGCGGATTGTTTACAATCGCACGCGCAATGGCCACACGTTTTTGCATACCTCCAGAAATTTCAGATGGCTTTTTGGTGTGCGCATTAATTAGTTTAACGCGATCAATAACAAAATCTACACGCTCTTTAATTTCACGAGCCGATTTGTTAGTGAACATTTTTAGGGGAAATCCTATGTTTTCTTCCACAGTCATTGAGTCAAATAACGCACTTCCTTGGAATACCATGCCGATTTCGGTTCTCAGATTTCTTTTTTCATCATCAGACATATCCGAATAAATTCTGCCATCAAAAGAAATGGTTCCTATATCGATATTGTGAATCCCTAGTAAGCTCTTAAGTAAAACGGTTTTACCCGAACCAGATTGTCCGATAATTAAATTAGTTTTCCCGGTCTCAAAAGTAGTCGTGATTCCTTTTAAAACTTTTTGCTCTCCAAACGATTTTTCTACATTTTTTACCTCAATCATCTTATTTGCTTAACAGGAGTTGTGTTAAAATATAATTCATTAAAATTATCGCTACCGATGTCCATACGAACGATGTTGTACTGGCTTTACCTACTTCTAAGGCACCACCTTTCATGAAATAGCCGTGAAAAGAAGGAATAGTTGCCAATAAAAATGCAAAACAAACGGTTTTAATAAAAGCATAAGTTACATGAAACGGAATGAATTCCACTTGTAAACCGGTTTGAAATTCGGAACTTGTTGCAAAACCACCATATACACCGGCCATCCAACCACCAAGAATACCTAAAAACATACTCAAGCCAATAACAAATGGATACAACATCATGGCTACGATTTTTGGAAAAACCAAATAGTTAAGCGAGTTAACACCCATTACTTCTAAAGCGTCAATTTGTTCTGTTACGCGCATGGTACCAATACTTGAAGTGATAAACGAACCCACTTTTCCGGCCATGATAATCGAAATAAACGTAGGAGCAAACTCCAAGATTACCGATTGGCGGGTTGCAAATCCAATTAAATATTTTGGAATAAGCGGATTGGTTAAGTTTAAAGCCGTTTGAATAGCTACAACCCCACCCACGAAGAACGAAATAAAGGCTACAATTCCAAGGGAACCAATTACCAAATCATCAACTTCTTTCATGATGAGTTGTTTCATCATCGACCATTTGGTGGGTTTGTTGAAGACTTCCTTCAACATCAAAAAGTATTTTCCTATCTGGGATAAATATCGAATCATGCGTATAAAAATATTCGCTAAAATAAGGATTAGTTATGACCCGAGAAAAATAAAGCTTTATTTTTTGAATTGACGAAGTAGTTATGTGGTATGTGTTGTGAGTTTTTGTTTTCTGCTGTTTTTTTTAGAAGACGTTTTTAGCCGTTTTGTAAAACATTGAAAACTGTGATTGAGACTGAAAATTAAGAAAGTTTCTCCTTCATCTTCTTCCAACGGTACTTACGCACAAACTTAGCCTGCTCTGGGGTTACCAACATTGTTTTGTTTTCTGATTTTGCTTTCCAGAAGCCTTTTAAGTAATCCAAAAACAAAAGTGGTTTGCCTTTACGCATTGCCAGTTTTATAGAAGCTATGGCGGTAATAAAAAAGCCATAACCCAACGTATAGAATGCTTCTCCTTGTTTGTAGCGGGACGCTTGGTTGTAATTAGCTCCTGTAGGCTTTAAGTGTTTTACTTTTAATGATTCGTCGGTTACCACTTTCCAGTTGTAGAACTTGCAAAGCAACTCGTCTACGGTGTCCCAACCCATGGCTGGCTTCAATCCGCCAATCTGTTCAAAACACGTTTTTCGGTAGGCTTTAAAGGCGCCGCGAATGTGGTCTTTGTCGGTTAAATTCTCTAAAATCCAATCGCCGTTTTTCTCGATGTAAGCAAATCCGCCCGCCATTCCAATGCGCTCATCACTTTTAAAATGATGGATAATCGTTTCAAAATAATTGTCGGGAAAAATCAAATCGGCATCCGCTTTTACAAGAACGTCGTATTGGTCGTCTAATGTTTCCAATCCTTTTTGGAATGCCTGAATGACTTTGCTTCCGGGTAAATGAATGGCTTCCGATGTTTTGTTAATCAAGGTAATCCACGGATATTTTTCAGAGAAACTTTTCACAATCTCCTCGGTGCTGTCCGTAGAATTATCATTTACCACCACTACTTTAGTCGGTAAAACAGTTTGCTTTGCCAGCGACTCCAGAGTCAAGGCAATAAACTTTTCTTCGTTATGCGACGGAATGACGATGTAATATTTCATGATTGTACAAAAGTAGTGCATAATATCGTTATTTTTGTCTAACCCGAAAAATTGCCGACTTGGAAAAGAAAAAAATAGCGTTTATCGAACTCGAAACCCATTCCGCATTACTGGAGCAATGGTATTTGTTGCTGAAGGAAATGCAATCGATGGATTTTTTCTTTTTTGTAAGTCCAAAAGTCCATAGCAAAATCACAGCCATACCTGCCGATTCCATGATGTTGGTGAACAATGCCAAAGCAATCGAAAAAGAACTTGCTGGTTTTGATGCGGTGGTGGTTAATACCTTTCACAGGAATTTTGAACAGTACCAAACCATTTTCGAGGAAAAGAAAAGTTTGGTGCTTGTGCATAATCTTAATTTCAGTCTGTTTTTTCAATCGGTACACTGGAAGAACATTTGGACGGAAAGAGCGCGACTGACCTATTTTTTAAAACTCTATTTTGCCGAGAAAATCAACGCCCGCAGAAAGGGGATTTTAAAAGCGAAACTTTTCGGTGTTTTGTCGCAAAGCCTTTACGATGGGGTAAACAGTAGAAGTGCTTTTGGCGTAAAAACGAAACTCATTCAGTTGAATTACTGTGAAGACTTTCCTTTTGCATCTTCGGATGTGCTTCAAATTGTGATGCCTGGAAATGTATCGGGTAAACGTAAAGACATCCAAATGTTGTTTGAGATCTTGCCAAAACTCAATCCGAAATCAAAACTGCATTTTACTTTTTTAGGGAAACCGGAATCCGATGCGGTCTTGCAACAGCTGGAAAATGTAAAGCAAAATTGTTCGGCTCAAATCGAAATCACGCATTACCAACAGTTTATTCCGTGGGAAGAATACAGCAGAGTTATTCAAAAAGCACATTTGCTGTTGTGTCCGATTAAAAACGAAACCTCTTTTTATTTAGTAGATGAGGTGTACGGAAAAACCAAAGTAAGCGGTAGTGAAGCCGATTGTATTCATAACGGTAAAATTGGATTGTTTCCAACATCCTATCCCAAAATGAACTGGCATAACTTATATTATAAAAATGCGTCTGATTTAGAAGTTATTTTGAATACGCTAACAACGGAACAACTTTCATCAGAATACAATAATTTGCAACCCTACTTAAGTCAGTATACTTTTGAAAGCGTAAAAACTAATCTCGAAAACCAATTGCTACAATTGGCAAACTCATAAAAATGCTGAAATTCTTAATCAAATTGGCCTATCAGTATTGGCCTTCGTTATACAAAAAACGTTACTATAAAACGTTGGAATCACTATCAACCGGCAATTACAAGTGCGAACCGGAGTTGTTGTATGTACAACAGGTTTTGCAATCAGATTCGGTGTTTATCGATATCGGAGCCAATAAAGGAATTTATCTGTATCAGGCGGAGAAAGTCATTACAACCGGTAAAGTCATCGGTTTTGAGCCGAACAAAAGCCTGGTGAATTATATCCAGCCTTTGTTTCCTAAAGCAGAAATTTATCCGTTTGCAGTTTCTTCAACTTCAGGTACGGCAGTTTTGAATATCCCGAAAAAAGGAAATGGGTTACAAGACACGCGTGCTTCTTTGGAGGCAATGGGCGAGGATGTGGAAAAAGTGGAAATCCAAATGGTGGTTTTGGACGAATTTGCCAAAGAAAAAAACTGGTCGAAAATTGATGTGGTAAAAATTGATGTGGAAGGGCATGAATTCGATACTGTCAAAGGTTGTGAAAACATTCTGAAAACGATTAAACCGATTTTCATCATCGAAATCGAATTGCGTCACGCACATTATCCTATTCATGAGATTTTCGATTTCATCACCAATTTCGGTTATGAGGTGTTTTACTTCGATAGAAAATCTCTGAAAACTGTTGCGTTTGATTATAACCAAATGGGAGAGTTTCAGAAAGACGATTACCTGAACGATTTTAATCGTTATATTAACAACTTTATTTTTATTGCTAAATAATTAAAATGAGCGTAGTTGCCAGACAAAGTTTAAAATACAGCATCGTAGGGTATTTCAGTACGTTGATAGGCATCCTGTCAACCGTGTTCTTATATCCGAACGATTTAGACTTTGCCGGGAAGATACAATACATTATGCCAACGGCGATGTTAGTCTTACCGCTGGTTACATTTGGGATTATGCATGCCAATGTTCGGTTTTATCCAAAAATGGAACTGTCGCAAAACCAGCACAATTTGTTGAAATATTCCATTTGGTTCATCCTTAGAAACTTTGCGATTGTTGCGGTTTTGTTCTGGGCTTTATCGTTTTTTAGTGAGCAACTTCAGGCAACCCAATTCTATGCTTTTGCCGAATATATTTTTCCGGTGATGTTCTGCTTGGCGCTCATTCAGTTGTTTTCGCGCTTTATTTCGATTAAAAAACGAATCGTTGTTCCTAATATTTTTGAAAACGTTTTTCCGAAACTGGGCTTGATTTTCGCGTTCGGAGCGTATTTCTTTTTAAAAGTAGACGCTACTGTCGCAATCTGGATTGTCGTACTGTTTTTTGTGTTGGCGCTTATCGGGATGTTTTTGTATGTGCAGCGATTGGATCGATTTACAGGAAAGACTTCCTTCGCCTTTTTAAAAGAAGATAATTTTCAGAAGGAATTGATGCAGTATTCTTTCTATACTTTTTTCGGAAGTTTGGGCTCTATCGTAGCGCTAAATATTGATGCCTTTATGATTGGGGAATTCATCGACGATTTTTCGCAACTCGCCATTTACAATACATCGGCCAATTTAGTGCGCATGATTACTGTTCCGGCTTTGGGTGTGTATACCATTTCGGCTCCGATTATCGCAAAATATATCGAGGATAATGCTATGGGCGATTTGAAAGAACTACACCACAAAACGTCCTTGTATTTGTTTACGATGGGAGCCGTTTTGTTCGGGTTAGTCGCTTCAGGAATTGAAAATTTGTTCTTCCTGATGCAAAACGGCAGTGAATTGGCCAAAGGCTTGCCGGTAGTCTATATTTTAGGCTTTGCCTTATTGTTCGATTTGGCAACCGGTTTCAATGGTTACATTATTACCAATTCCAAATACTACAAATTCAACAATACAACCACGATTGCGTTGGCGCTACTTACCATCGTGAACAACCTGATTTTCTTGTTGGTGTTTAAAATGGGCATTGTTGGAGTTGCGATTGCCACTTCTATTTCCTTAACGGTGTACAATCTCATTAAAATAGGTTTTAATTACCGTAAGTTCGGTGTGCATCCGTTCAGTACAAAATACCTTTATGTTTTAGGACTTTTGATAGTGGTTTTAATCGTTGGGTATTTCTTGCCGGATTTCGACAATACATTTATATCGCTTTGCTACAAACCTATTGTAGCCTTCCTAATCTTTGTACTTGGGAATACAATCTTCAAGATTATTCCGATTAAGGAGGTGATGCCAAAATCGTTGTTTAAGTGATTTTGTTTAAACTCCACAAAAAAATAACTAACATCACTGAAAAAATATATAGTTCGAGTAAAGTCGAATGAAAAAAGATGAATTTAAGCAAATAAAAAAGGTAAGTTTAGATCTAAACTTACCCTTTATATTCATTTAACCTCTTAGTTTTATTTTCATTTGCTCAACTATATTTTTTATTTGAGGATTACTGGATAAAATAGATTCGGTCTCTGTTAACCAGCTGTTGAATTTTTTAATATCTTTTATAAGATAATAACCATGTAGTATGTTATAGGCGTTTTCAGCATTGTATGTTTTATCTAGGCAGTTTTTAAAAGCGTATTTATAGCTTTTTTCTGCCTCATCAAGCTTGCCAAGTTTGGCTTGGGCATAAATTAATTCTTTGTTGGTATAAGCCTCTAAAGGTTCTTTTTTTAATGCTTTTTTCAAAACAGTAATGGCGTTTTGATATTGTTGTAAGCAATTGTATGAAAACGCTAATTCAACACCCAATCCTTTATAATCTGGATTTATTTTGTCTGCTTTTTCTAGAAATTCTAAAGCTTTTTCACATTCATTCCAGCCATTATACATATAGCCCCAATTGTAAAGTCGTTCTATTGAGTTTTCACCGGTCTTATAACTTTTAAGCCAATCAGGAGTTTTGGCAATTTTTAATTCCCCAAATTTAGATTCAGGAATAAAAGCCACCTTAACATTATTTGGTTGCAGTCGTACTTTCGTAAAACCTTCT
This sequence comes from Flavobacterium sp. IC2-16, assembly GCF_055521455.1. Classification (NCBI taxonomy): domain Bacteria; kingdom Pseudomonadati; phylum Bacteroidota; class Flavobacteriia; order Flavobacteriales; family Flavobacteriaceae; genus Flavobacterium; species Flavobacterium sp. IC2-16. The sequence continues at coordinate 1,878,807 of NZ_CM145480.1, forward strand.
GTTTCTCTTTTTTTAGGATTGAATTTTCCTTTTTCATCAATGGTAAAGGTTCCTTCATAATTTAGAGTAAGGCCAGCCTGAGCATCTATATAGATAAAGCCATAGGAATAGGTTTTTGTACTATCTGGTAAAAAAGCTACCCATTTGTCTTCACTTTGAACAAAACGCTTATCAAAAACGAGTTTCTCTTGACCGAAAAAATTGATAGAATAGATTAAGGTTATGACTAAAATGATTTTTTTCATAATTTTAGTTTGATGGGGCTATAATCTTGTCTTTTTTTAATTAAATCAAAAGTTATCAAACCTACCTATAAAAAATAACTTGTACAATCACCAAATTTGGTGATATTTCAAAAAAAAATCTTTGCTTGAAATTTGCCTCGTAGATACTCCCTACTTAAGCCGTACCAAAGCCGTATATAGTCCGAGGAAAGCCGAGTAAAAAAACATCAGATTTTCAGCAATAAAAAAAGACAGTATTTAAACTTGAATACTGCCTCTTATTATTTTGAATTTTATCAGATTTTAAACCTTATACACAAATGCATTAATATTCATTCCGGCTCCAACCGACGCAAATAAAATCACATCACCGGTATGGAGTTCCTGATTCTCAATCTCACCTTTTAAAATCAAATCGTATAAAGTAGGAATGGTGGCTACACTACTGTTGCCTAGTTTTTTGATGTTCATGGGCATAACATTTTCGGGAGGCGTGTGTTTGTACAATTTAAAGAAACGCTGTACTATAGCTTCATCCATTTTTTCATTCGCCTGATGAATCAGTATTTTTTTAAGGTCGGTTATCGAATGTCCACTGGCATCCAAACAAGCTTTCATGGCTAGTGGCACCTGAGTTAACGCAAATTCATATATTTTTCGGCCGTGCATTTTAAGATAACGCACATTTGGATCGTGATCGATGTTGTATGATTTTCCAAAGAATAAAAAATTAGCTTCATCTTCAGTAAAAGAAGCTGTTTCATGCGAAAGAAATCCGCCTTCTTGATTCGTTAATTCTAAAACCGTTGCACCGGCTCCATCCGAATAAATCATACTGTCGCGGTCGTGCATATCGACAACGCGAGATAAAGTTTCGGCACCAATGACCAAACATTTTTTTGCCATACCGGCTTTAATAAATGCTTGTGCCTGAATCATGCCTTCAATCCAGCCAGGGCAACCAAACATCACATCGTAGGCAACACATTTAGGGTTTTTAATCTTTAATTTGTTTTTAACCCGAGAGGCAACGCTGGGTACCGTATCACTTTGAATGGCACCGTGGCGAACATCACCAAAATTATGTGCCATGATTATATAATCTAGGGTTTCAGGATCTACTTTTGCATTTGCTATAGCTTTCTCAGCGGCAAAAAATGCAATATCCGAAGTGTTGAAGTTGTTTTCTACATAACGACGTTCTTCGATACCGGTAATATCTTGAAATTTTTCAGCAATTATTTCGTTTGGAACAGCATAAGTTGATCCGTCTTCATTGAGAAATTGATGTCTTGCGAAATCAGTATTGGTAACAATTTGTGTAGGGATGTAACTGCCTGACCCCGTTATTTTTATAGACATGACGTAGTATTCAAAGTTACTAAGGTAGTAAAACTATCAAGGCAACAAGCTAAAAAATGAATTTCTGATTTATTTTTACGAAAACGTTATGGGAAAGTCAATAAAATTATTAAATCTGTTTTTATTTTCTGATTTTCGAAAGAAGTAGAGTTCGTTGCATGAGTTGTTTTAGGTCAGCTACTTTCCGAATATAAAGTATAAATCAATTGCTCAAACAAAAAAACCTTCCGTTTCCGAAAGGTTTTTTTTATTTTACCAAAAGCGAATGACTAACTTTCAATATATGCTTCAATTGGAGCGCAAGAACAAACTAAATTTCGGTCTCCAAACGCATCGTCTACACGACGAACAGTAGGCCAAAATTTGTTGTCTGCGATGTATTCCAACGGATATGCCGCTTTCTCTCTTGAGTAAGGGAAATTCCATTGATCTGCCGTTAACATAGCTAAAGTATGCGGCGCATTTTTTAATGGGTTGTTGGTGTCATCTGCAGTAGCCTCAGCAATTTCTTTTCGTATAGAAATTAGGGCGTCACAGAAACGGTCTAACTCTGCTAAATCTTCCGATTCAGTTGGTTCAACCATTAAGGTTCCAGCTACCGGGAAAGACACGGTTGGTGCGTGGAAACCATAATCCATTAAACGTTTGGCGATATCGGTAACTTCAATTCCGTTTTGTTTGAATTCACGACAATCCAAGATCATTTCGTGCGCTGCACGTCCCATTTCTCCTGAGTAAAGAATAGGGTAGTGACCTTCGAAACGCGCTTTCATGTAGTTAGCGTTTAAGATAGCGTGCTCCGTAGCCGAACGTAAGCCTTCAGCCCCTAACATACAAATGTATCCGTAAGAAATCAAACATACCAAAGCAGAACCGTAAGGCGCAGCAGAGATGGCAGAGATAGCGTCTTTACCGCCAGTTGCTACTACCGGGTTGGTTGGTAAGAAGTCAACCAATTTCTCGTTCACACAGATTGGTCCAACTCCTGGTCCACCACCACCATGAGGGATAGCAAACGTTTTGTGTAAGTTCAAGTGACAAACATCAGCACCAATAGTAGCAGGATTGGTTAATCCTACTTGTGCGTTCATGTTGGCACCGTCCATATATACTAATCCGCCGTTATCGTGGATTAATTGTGTAATTTCAATAATTGAAGATTCGTAAACCCCGTGCGTAGAAGGGTAGGTTACCATCAAACAAGATAAATTAGCTGCGTGCTCAATTGCTCTTGCTCTCAAATCTTCTACATCGATGTTTCCTTCCGGAGTGGTTTTTGTAACGATGATTTTCATACCTGCCATCGCTGCTGAAGCCGGGTTGGTTCCGTGAGCCGATGAAGGAATCAAACATACGTTACGGTGTCCTTCGCCACGAGAGATGTGGTACGCGCGGATAGCCATCAAACCAGCATATTCTCCTTGTGCTCCCGAGTTAGGTTGTAATGAAGTGCCTTTAAAGCCTGTAACTACATTTAACTGTTGCTCTAATTTTTTAAGCATAGTTAAGTAACCTTGTACTTGATCTGCTGGAGCAAACGGGTGGATGCTGTTCCAGTTAGGCATTGAAAGTGGTAGCATTTCTGCAGCCGCATTCAGTTTCATGGTACAAGAACCTAAAGAAATCATCGAGTGATTTAAGGATAAATCTTTGCGCTCTAATTTTTTAATATAACGCATCAACTGACTTTCAGAGTGATGGTTGTTGAATACCTCGTGTTGCAAGAACGATGAGGTTCGTACTAAATTATTCTGAATATTATTTTCTGAAGCTAATTCCGAAACATGAACAGCCGATTTGCCAACCGCTTCTGCGAAAATAGCCACAATCGTGTTGATATCGGAAATTGAAGTGGTCTCATTAAAAGAAATTGAAACGCTTTCGTTGTTCGGATAAAAGAAGTTTACTTCGTTTTTCTCAGCAATCGCTCTTACTTTAGCGGCATCTGCTTTTACTAAGATCGTATCGAAGAAAGCAGAGTTCACTTGGTTTACGCCGATAATGGATAAAGCTTTAGCCGTTGTTACAGCCGATGCGTGTACTTTATTAGCGATGTATTGTAATCCTTTCGGACCGTGGTAAACGGCATACATACCTGCCATAACAGCTAACAATACCTGAGCCGTACAGATGTTGGAAGTCGCTTTTTCACGTTTGATGTGTTGCTCACGAGTACCTAATGCCATACGTAAAGCGCGGTTTCCGTTAGCATCGATAGAAACTCCAATGATACGTCCCGGCATCGAACGTTTGTATTCTTCTTTGGTTGCGAAGAACCCAGCGTGAGGTCCACCAAATCCCATTGGAATACCAAAACGTTGCGTTGTTCCTACTACAACAGCGGCTCCTAATTCTCCCGGGGAAGTTAATTTTACTAACGATAAAATATCGGCAGCAACAGCTACTTTTATTTCGTTTTCAGCTGCTTTAGCAATAAATTGAGAATAGTCGTGAACTTGACCAAATTTACCTGGATATTGTAAAATAGCACCGAAGAAATCTGAACTAAAGTCGAAGTTTTCATGATTTCCTACTACTAATTCAATGTTTAGTGGCGTAGAACGGGTTTGTAAAATTGATAAGGTTTGCGGTAAAATTTCTTCAGAAACAAAGAATTTGCTAACGTTATTTTTCTTTTGATCGCGCGTTCTTACATCAAAAAGCAAGGTCATTGCTTCAGCAGCAGCCGTACCTTCATCTAACAAGGAAGCGTTTGCGATTTCCATTCCGGTTAATTCGATAATTGTAGTCTGGAAGTTTAACAATGCCTCTAAACGACCTTGTGCGATTTCAGCCTGATATGGCGTATAAGCAGTGTACCATCCCGGATTTTCGAAAATGTTTCTTTGGATTACCGGCGGAACTATTGCTGGATGATATCCTAAACCAATGTAGGATTTGAATACTTTATTTTTTGCGCCTAATTGGGTAACATGAGTTAAATACTCATATTCCGTCATGGCAGGATCAAGCTCTAAATTTTGTTTTAAACGAATTCCGTCAGGGAATGTTTCGTAAAGCAATTGGGTCATGTCCTTTACGCCAATAGTATTGAACATGTGTTGAAGGTCTGATTCTCTCGGACCGATGTGTCTTAAAGCAAATGCATCTGTTTTCATCAGTTTTCTCTACTGTTTGTTTAAGTGTTTGGGGCAGAACCTCAAACCAGTTTAAGTTGTGTTTAAAAAGCGAACAAAAATAATTATTAATTGGCTAATAATCTTGTTTTTTAATGCCAATTTTTGGAGGAATTTTTCACATAAAAAGATAGTTGTTTTTAGAATGCGTACTTTTGTAAGGATGCAACTACTCAAACGCATATTCGACTTTTATCTTCACGGAAGTATACATGTGGCTTTAGCGGTTTATGCTTTAGTTCGCATGACATTTCACTTTTTTCATATCGACTATGATGAGCCTATGGCCTTGTTTGCTTTTTTTGGTACCATAGTAGGTTATAATTTTGTGAAATATGATGAATTGGTGCGTGCTAAAAAGCTTAAAATGAATAACGAACGCAAAGCTATAGTCGCTTTGAGTTTTCTGTCGTTTTTAGCAGCAGCGTATTGTTTTTTTAGGTTGGAACGTCAAACGCAATTGGTTGCTGTTGCTTTTTTAGGATTAACCATGTTGTATACGTTACCTGTTTTTCCTAAAATTGGTAATGCTCGTAATTGGGCAGGAATGAAAATTTATATTGTAGCTTTCTGTTGGGCAGGGATAACGCTTTTTCTTCCTATTGTTAATGCGGGATTACCGCTTTCACACGATGTTTGGTTGAAGTTTTGTCAGCGTTTTTTACTCGTGATAATTTTAATTCTGATTTTTGAAATAATCGATTTAAAAGAAGATGATTTGTCGTTGCAAACGGTTCCGCAGCAATTAGGAATTCGGAAAACGAAAATGCTCAATTTGTTTTTGTTGCTTCCATTTTATGGGTTGGAGTTTTTAAAATCCGATTTTCAAATCGTTCAGCTTTGGATTAATCTGGTCTTGATAGTTGTAATTGCATTGTTTACCATTTTTGCCAGTCCGAAGCGTTCGGAATATTACACCTATTTTTGGGTGGAAAGCATTCCGGTTTTTTGGTGGATTTTAGTGTTGATTTTCGGCTGATTTCTTTATAAATGCATTCCTTTTTTCAAGTAAATACCCCATGTATTTTTTAAGATACAATCGATTGAAAATGGCTCCCAAAAATCCCAAAGGAACTTCATAATGCAATTCGTCTATCATAATTGTTTTACCGTTTTCTTCGCCGAATAGATGTTTATGATGAAAGGATTTGAAAGCACCATGAATCATCTCATCCGTAAAAAAATCATAAAGTTCCATTTCAGTAATCTTGCTTTGATGCGTGAGTGTGAATCCAAAATGTTTTCCGCTAAAAGTGACTGTTTCATCCAATTCAATTAGTCCGGATGTTTTTCCGGCCACTGCTTTTTCATTAGACTGTTTCATCGAAGTTTGATGCAAATCGATATTCCGACTTAAATCGAAAACGGTTTGTTTATCGGCGTTTATTTTAGTGATTAGGTTGAGAGTTGTCATTGGGAATGTTGTTTTTTATAGTCTATATTTTGTGCAATCGGAACAACCAAACAGCTGCTGTTATTGTTAAAGAATAAATTAAAACCCAGGATAATTGAGGAAAGCCATCTTCCAAAAATGAACTGTCAAAAATATAAAAGGTGATCCAAACCGAAGCAAAAGCATAACTACTTAAAATCAGTTTGGTGCTATTCGTCTTTTGAGTTTTAATAAGTTTTCTATGGAGTAGCCAAAATAGCACCATTGCAGGGGCTGATAAAACCAGTCCGTAAGCAATCATACATAGAAGTATTGGCCACGATTCCCAAATCTCATTCAATTTTGGTGAGTATGTCATAATTCCTAATGTTAACAAAAGAAGTGGTGCCATTAATACTGTGAAAAACCAGACTTTGAGAATATATTTCATAAGATATAAAATTAAACACGACTGTCATGGTTTTCCTAACAGTCGTGATGGTTATTCATCTAATTAAGCGTTTACAACGAAGTTTTTAGTGGCCTGATTTTCTCTTGCTTTACGTTTTCCTCTGAAAAACAAGTACAAGTTAAAGAAAAGCATCACACCAAGATACATTGCAAATCCGCCAATTTGATAGCTCAATTCTTCAATCATACTTTGATAGGTGTTGTCGTAAATGTTCATTTTCAGAATTATTAAGGCAAAACCAATATTCATTAGATAAAAGCCGGTTTCAAAAAGTTTGTTGGTGGCCAAAGCGATTTCTTCCCGACCGTTAAAAATGTCTAGCATGTAAATTTTTCCGTTTTTAAATAAAGTTTTAGAAACATAATATGTTAAAAATAAAGCGACTGGTAAATAAATAGCATACGCGATAAGAATTTTTGAAGTTTCCATAATTATGATATTTAATGTTTAATTATTTTCTGAATGTAATTGGTTATTATAAAAATGTTGAGGTAATGAAGGGCTGCCAATAAGCAAACAATGATGGCGGTTTTTATGGCAATGGTTTCCACCAATATTTCCGGAGAATTTATTTTTTTCCACTGAATAAGCGTCATTGCGCTGTACCCTATATTTACCAGATAGTATGCAACTAGTAATATTCTATTTATCTGCAGGCATAATTCGGTATTTCCAGGAAGTAGCTCTGCTACAAATTTATTTCCGTTGTCATAACAAATCTTTCCTACTTTGATAATGATGAAAGCGATGATGAAGAGAAAAATAAAATATCCAATGATGTTGTAATTCATAATTTTAGTTTTCGTTTGTTTTTTACGGTAATTTCAGAGCCTTCTGCTAGAAATACTGAAGCTGGTTGTAATGCATTCATGAATGAAAAGTCATTTCCGTATGCCTTTGTAAAATCAATCTTAATGTTATGATTTTTGACAAAATACTGTTTCCATTTTGGATGCTGTACCTCGTATTCATAGGTGGTATTTTCGTTAAATTTGGTATATCCGTAGTAATGCTCCATGATAAATTCTGCTTCACTTTCAATGTCAATATCTGTGATGAAGTCAAATGCATTTACTTCAATGGAATTTGTATTTTCCTGATTTTTCCATTGATAGGCAACGTTTAGAATTTCAGAATGCAAATTGTTTTTGTGTGCCATCAATTGCGTTTCATAATTTTCTTTGTAAAAAGTATTGGCTACGAATGTGATTGCGCTTTTCGGAACTATTTCTTTGATGAAAACCACACCTCGTTTCCAGTTTCCATTTTCGAAACGTTTAACATAGAATCGCAGATTTACTTCTTCAAAATTGATGTGTTTTGGAATCCTTATACCTAAAACTTTGGTGTCGTTGAAAAGAAAACCAACTATACTCACATAACAGTTTCCATTCCATAAGTCTAATTCAGTTCCTGCGGGTAGGTATTTTTTAAGATATTCAGGATTGATTATGTAGTTTGCCATAATCAGGTTTTTCCAGCGTGCTGTTAAAAATGTCATGGTTCTAGGCTTTAGTTTTGTGAATTAGTACAGTAAGGTATAATGCAAGTATTGGTGGAATTGTATATTTTATGATTTCTATTATTAAGGGATTCAGGTAATCGATGTTAAATGATAGAATTGAGAAATACAGGATGACACCCATTAGATATATATGAATGTACTTGTTTTTAGGATTTTGAATGAACATCCCAAAGCCAATTAGTATTTGAATAAATCCAGTGAATGCTGTCGAAATTAAAGCCTGAAAATAAAAGTCTCTATCGATGAATCCCAATAACCCTAAAGTAATTGGTAAACCAATGGCGAAAAGATTTAAGTAAATTACGATTTTCATACTATTTATATTTATTAAACTTTCAGAAAAAAATGAAAGTTTTGATTAAAAAATATATGAAGGGCTACTTCATAAATTTTACCAGCAACTGAGCCAGCCAATTGTCTTTGTATTCCGTGATTTTATCCAAAACATTATCCGCTTTTAAGACAAAATCGTATAATTTTTGAGTTTGTTCTACAAAATGTTTTTCTTCTTCTGAAGTATTTGCATCAATTGAAGAAACTTCTTTTAGAACTTTCAATGCGGGTTTTATTTCTCTTTTGCTTCGTTCGCGGGATATTTTTACGGCCAATTCATCTAAATCCTTTTCAGCAGTAAAAAATTCACGTCGCTCTCCGGCTTTGAATTCTTTGTATACGATGCCCCAATCCATTAAAGCCCTTAAATTCATGCTGGCATTACCTCGTGAAATTTGAAGCTCTTCCATTATGTCTTCCATAGAAACCGGTTCGTTAGACACCATTAACAAAGCATGTATTTGTGCCATTGTTTTGTTGATGCCCCATTGCGAGCCTAAAGCACCCCAGGTTTGAACGAATTTATTTTTAGCTTCTTTGAATTCCATTTGCAGCTTATATTGTTTTTTTGGGTCAAATGCAAATCGCATTACAATGCTCATTGTTATACCCCAAAGATATATAAACTTTTTAAAGTTTCAAAAAAAAATGAAACTTTATTTTAAAAAGAAACCGAAGTGATAATTTTACTTCGGTTTCTTTTTAAAATCTAAGAAGTCTAATCGACTATGAAAGTCTACTTCTCTTTAAATCAATCCTGCTCGTTTTAACAGTGCTTCTGGTTGTGGCTCTTGACCTCTAAATTTTTTGTATAAGGTCATTGGTTGATCAGTTCCTCCTTGCGAAAGTACATTGTCTTTAAATTGAGTTGCCACTTCTTTATTGAAAATTCCTTTTTCCTGAAAATAGGCAAAAGCATCTGCGTCGAGAACTTCAGCCCATTTATAACTGTAATATCCCGAAGAGTATCCGCCTTGGAAAATGTGCGAGAAAGAAACACTCATGCAGTTTTCGGCAACATCCGGATATAAAGCTGTGTTTTCCATCGACTTTTTCTCAAACTCCTTAACGTTGGTAATCCCGCTCGGGTCGAAACCGTGGAAATCCATATCTAAAAGTCCGAAACTCAATTGACGTAATGTAGCCATGCCTTCTAGGAAACTTGCACTTTCTTTTATTTTTTCTACATATTCTTGAGGGATTATTTCTCCGGTCTCATAATGATGTGCAAATAAAGCCAAGGCTTCGGCTTCGTAACACCAGTTTTCCATTACTTGACTTGGTAATTCCACAAAATCCCAATATACCGATGTTCCTGATAAACTAGGGTAGGTCGTGTTGGCTAGCATACCGTGCAATGCATGCCCAAACTCATGGAATAAAGTTGTTACTTCATTGAAAGTTAATAATGAAGGTTTTGTTGCGGTTGGTTTAGTGAAATTACAAACGATAGACACATGTGGTCTTTCGTTTATGCCGTCTTTTTTATATTGTGGTTTGAAAGAAGTCATCCAGGCTCCGTTGCGTTTTCCTTTTCTTGGAAAGAAATCGGAGTAAAAAATAGCAACCAATTCTCCTTTTTCGTCAGTAACTTCGAAAGTGTGAACATCTTCATGGTATTTGTCGATATCGAAAACTTCGGTAAACGTTAATCCGTATAGCTTTTTAGCAACTTCAAATGCACCATTCTGAACGTTTTGTAGTTTGAAATAAGGTTTTAGTTTTTCATCGTCCAAATTGAATAATTCTTGACGTAGTTTTTCAGAATAGTATGGGCCGTCCCATTTTTCCAACTCAGTAATACCGTTTAATTTCTCTGCGAAACTTGATAACTGTGAAAATTCTCTTTGAGCTGCCGGTTTGGCTTTGGTTAGTAAGTCGTTTAAAAACGATTTTACTTTTTCAGGAGTTTGTGCCATGCGTTCTTCCAAAACAAAGTCGGCGTGGGTTTTATAGCCTAACAAATTGGCTCTTTCGTGTCTTAAATTTGCAATGCGAATAACATTGTTTTGGTTGTCGTATTGGTTGGATTGAAACGCTTTTTTACCATAGGCAATCGCTAATTCTTTTCGTAATTCACGATTGTCTGCATAGGTTACAAAAGGTTGATAGCTAGGAAAATCTAATGTAAAAATCCATCCTTCTTTGTTGTTGCTCTTGGCTAATGCATGTGCGGCTTCAATTGCTCCTTCGGGTAAGCCTTTTAAGTCTGCTTCATTGGTGATGTGAAGCTGATAAGCATTGGTTTCGGCTAACACATTTTCACCAAAAGTTAATTTTAGCTTAGCTAATTCCGTATCGATTTCACGTAGTCGAGCTTTTTTGTCATCAGACAATAGCGCGCCATTTCGGGTAAAACCTTTGTATTTTTTGTCTAAGAGTGTGGCTTGTTCCGTAGTTAGGTTTAGTGAATCCTTTTGATTGTAAACAGTTTTTATTCTTTCGAATAGCTCTTGATTTAAGGTTATGTCGTTGCTCAATTCGGTTAACAATGGCGATACTTCTTGAGCAATTTTTTGCATTTCGTCACTGGTTTCAGCCGAATTTAAATTGAAAAAAATGCTGGTAATTCGATCTAAAGTTTGTCCGGAAAATTCTAAAGCTTCAATGGTATTTGAGTAGTTTGGAGCTTCAGTATTGGAAACAATAGCGTTAATTTCCATTTTAGTTTTTGCAATTCCTTCTGCAATAGATGGCGCGTAATCCTCAATCTTTATTGAAGAAAATGGCGCAGTGTCGTATTTCGTGGTGAATTTTTTTGTTAAAATATTCATTTTTATTTGTAGTTTATCGGTAAAAAATATATTTTTGACGAGTAAGTTTGTGAAAATCAATTTACTTAGTCGCCTTTTTGACCCAAATAACATTTACAATACACATTTAACTAATAGTAACCCATTAGTTTTGTGGACCCCGAAAAAGCGCTAGCCACAAAGCGCTTTTTCTTTTTTTATTTCTTTAAGTTTTCTGATGCATTCAGAACGGCTTGTTTTAATCCTTCTTTATAGTCGATCATTTTATCTAAAACAGTCTTATCATGACTGCCAATAATTTGAGCAGCTAAAATTCCTGCATTTTTGGCTCCGTTTAATGCTACAGTTGCTACGGGAACACCACCAGGCATCTGTAAAATTGAAAGTACCGAATCCCATCCGTCAATAGAATTGCTTGATTTTACCGGAACTCCTATTACCGGTAGTGGACTCATAGAAGCGACCATACCAGGTAAATGTGCAGCGCCACCAGCTCCCGCAATAATTACGGTTATTCCTCTGTTGTGGGCATTTTTACTGAAATCGAACAGTTTTTCTGGTGTTCTATGTGCAGAAACAATGTCTACTTCGGTTTCAATTCCGAAATTTTTTAAGATGTCTATCGCTTCTTGCATGACTGGCATATCAGAAACACTTCCCATTACGATGGCTACTTTACTCATGGTTCTATTTTGAATTGTAAATTATAAATTATAAATGATTTTACTTTTTCATTCAAAATTTATAATTCATCATTTATAATAACTTTTAACTTATTACTCTAATGCTGTTTTTAACTTCTTCTGCAATTCTTCTGGCTTCTGCCATGTTTTCGTTGACAATGGTAACGTGGCCCATTTTTCGAAACGGACGGGTTTCTCTTTTTCCGTAAATGTGTGGTGTTACCCCGTCAATTGCCATTATTTTTTCAATATTCTCATAAATTACCGGTCCGGAAAAACCTTCTTCTCCTACCAAATTTACCATAATTCCGGCGACTTTACTGCTAGTGTTTCCTAAAGGTAAGTCCAGAATAGCGCGAATATGTTGTTCAAATTGCGACGTGTAACTCGCTTCTATACTATAGTGTCCCGAATTGTGCGGGCGTGGGGCTACTTCGTTTACCAGAATTTCATCGTTTTCGGTTTGAAACATTTCCACAGCCAAAAGACCAATATGGTTAAAAGCTTCGGAGACTTTTAAGGCAACGTTCTGTGCTTTTTTAGCAACATTAGCATCGATACGAGCTGGACAAATTACATATTCTACCTGATTGGCTTCTGGATGAAATTCCATTTCGACCACCGGATAGGTTTTAATTTCCCCGGAAACGCTTCGGGAAACAATAACAGCTAATTCGTTTTTAAAAGGGACCATTTGTTCGGCGATACATTCCACTTCAGGCAGGTCTATCAAATCCATAGTAGAACGAACTATTTTTACACCGTTGCCGTCATAACCGAATTGTGCACATTTCCATACGAAAGGAAAGTCTAAAGCCTCTTTTTCTAGTGCCGATTTTAAATCGTTTAAATCTACAAAACGCTGGTGGGCTGAGGTAGGAATTTCGTTTTCAACATAAAAATCTTTCTGACGCCCTTTGTTTTGAATCATTCGAAGGGTTTTAGGAGATGGGTACACTCGTAATCCTTCTGCTTCCAAAGCATCCAAAGCATCTAAGTTTACGTTTTCGATTTCAATGGTTAGAAGGTCAACCAGTTTTCCGAATTGGTAAACGGTTTCAAAATCCATTAAATTACCACGATAAAATTTTGTAGCACCAAATTGGCAAGGCGCTTCGCTGCTCGGATCTAAAACATAAGTTTGAATGTCGAATTTGCGGGTTTCGGCCAATAGCATTTTGCCTAATTGTCCTCCGCCAAGGATTCCTAATTTGAAATCGGAAGAAAAATAATTCATTGTAGATGTGTTGTGTAAGGCGCAAAGATAGTGTTTTTGAAAAAAAGTAAAAAATTAACCCGACAGGTTTGCTGCTGTCGGGTTAAGAGAAGGTTTTTATATTTTAACTTTTTTTAGTTCCATCTGAATAGTGTCTTTGTGAAGTACCATTTTCCAGGAAATCTGATCATTAATTTGCTTGAAATCAACCGGAATAGTGTCGGGAACTTCACTGTCATATGAAATTACGTTCATACTGTTTTTTTCTTGGTCATAATCGTATTTCATAAAAACAGAAACACTGTCGATATAAACGTATGGATTAGGGCAATACAATAATTGGTTTCGCTCTTCGAAATATACATTTTTCCATGCGGTAGTGTCTTTAATCCAAGCGAATTCGTCTACAGCTTTTCCATTGCGAACCATTGAAGCCACTTGCCATTTTCCTAGAAGTTGTTTCGGAGCTTTTACATGAAAAAAACTAAAATACGTTACAAATATCGCGGCAGAGGTGATACTCATTATTTTTCCAAATGTTTTTAAGGTGGAATTTCCAATTGTTGGGATAGTGTTTTTGAAAGTTTTAAAGAAAGATATGATTTCGTTTTTATGCAAAAAAAGCAAATAACATAAACCAAGATTGGTTAAAACAGCGGTAATGTAGGCACCAACTCCGTTAAGGTAAAAGAAGTTAATTAATAGGATGTTAATCATTACCGGAAAAAGTATAGTGATGCCCAGCAATAGTGTGCGTCGGAACAACAGTAAAACACCACCGCCAAGTTGCATAATACCTATTATAAAAGACAATAGATAAGAGTAGCCAAAGTAGGACCAAGTCAGTTCGTTTCCGGACAACATGCTTAACGGCGTGTCTTTATGAATATAGGAAATCCCAAACTGAACTTCAAAGAATTTCGAAAAAGCAAAACTTGTCATTTGGAAAGCAATCCAATAGCGTAAAAGAGCAATTAGCCACGCTTTGCATTTTTCAGAATCGATGGTTTGTGTTTTTTCTTTTTTATGCCAATACACTGAAAATGCTATAGATGCTGTCAGAAAGACTAAAAAAACAATTGCAACTACTAATGGGATGACTTCTTTTTCAACGGTATCCGGGATTAGAGGAATGAAGGTTAAAAGTGAATTTCCGAAACCAAAAAGAGCTAAAAAAGAAATAAAAAATTTAGAGAACCAGTTGGTTTGATTTTGAATAATGTTTGTAGTCATTTTAAGTTATGGGGTTATTTTTTTTTTTTTTTTTTGTTAAAATTTCTCTGGCAGCAGCCTTATATCCTGCCGATTGATAGGGGTAATCCCGGCTAACAATTTCTTTAACTTCCTCTGCAATCCAAGGTTCTTTTTTGCCGAAATGATGCAAAGTTTTCATAGCATATGTTTTACAAGCTACTCGCTCATCTCTAATTAACCAATCCAGACAGATTTCTACCAGTTTTTCATGTTGGTTTTCGGTTAGTTTTATTTTGTTGGAAGTGCCTAAAAAATACGCCACACGCGACATACCTCTAATGGCTGAATCGTTTTTGTATTTGGAAATCGTATGACAGATGTTGTCAACAAACGGGAATAATATGTCGGTTTTGTGTTCGGCTAGCATTTCGATAATCCAAACGCCTTTATGATGATTTTTATTGTTAAGGTCGGTGGCGAAAACAATCAGTTCTTTCAGAAGTTCCGGTTGTTGAAGCACAAAATCGCGCATTCGGTTTCTGTTTTCGGTACTGGCGTTAATAGTGCTAAGTTGATTGCTGAATGATGAACTCATTATACTTTTCTTAATGCAGCTAAAAGTACTAGAAATTGTTGGATTGACAATTCATAACGTTTAATTCATAACTCATATCTAAAAATAATTATCTTTGCCAATTATTCTATAAGTAATCATGGAAATTCAACTTCACGATAAAACATTTGTTCCGTTTATTTCTGCTGAAGAATTAGATTGGGCAATTGTTAAAATGGCTACTCAAATTGCTAACGACATGGGTGATGAGACGCCTGTTTTTATAGGGGTTTTAAATGGGGCATTCATGGTAGTTTCCGATTTTATGAAGCAGTATAAAAAACCATGTGAACTTAGTTTTATCAAAATGGCATCGTATGATGGTCTCGAAACAACACACGAGGTAAAACAGCTTATAGGGTTAAATCAAGATCTTACCGGAAGAACAGTTGTGGTGATTGAAGATATTGTAGATACTGGAAATACAGTTGAAGAATTAGCGCAATTATTTGCCGATAAAAACTTAAAACAACTAAAATTTGCCACATTGTTTTTAAAACCTGAGGCATATAAAAAAGATATCAAAATTGATTATATTGGTATCGAAATTGAAAACCGTTTTATTGTAGGTTTCGGATTGGATTATGATGGTTTGGGTAGAAACTTGCCGGAAGTGTATCAGTTAAAATAACATAAACAACATACTATAACTATAACTTTTTAAAATGATTAATATTGTTTTGTTCGGGAAACCGGGCGCGGGTAAAGGAACTCAAGCAGAATTTTTAAAAGAAAAATACAATTTAACACATCTTTCAACGGGCGATATTTTTCGTTACAACATGAAAAATGACACTGCTCTAGGAAGAGAAGCAAAAGGATATATTGATAACGGAGAACTGGTTCCAGACAGTGTAACTATTAAAATGTTACAGGATGAAGTGGAGAAAAACCTAAAATCGAAAGGTTTTTTATTTGACGGTTTTCCTAGAACTATTGCACAAGCTGATGCTTTGGATGCTTTTCTAAAAACTAAAAACTGGGAAGTTACTGCAACAATTGCATTAGAAGCGAATGATGATATTTTGGTACAACGAATCCTTGAAAGAGGAAAAACTTCTGGAAGAGCTGATGATCAGGATGAAGAAAAAATTCGTAATCGTTATCAGGAATACAATGAAAAAACAGCTCCTTTAATGGATTATTATAAAAATCAGAATAAATTTTATGCCGTAAATGGTATTGGGTCTATCGCTGAAATTACCAAGCGTTTAAGTAACGTGATAGATAAGTTATAACATAAATTCTAAAATTTGGAAATAGTCATAATATTCTTGCTGATTTTATTGAACGGAGTTTTCTCCATGTCAGAAATCGCACTCATCTCAGCAAGAAAGAATAGGTTGGAAACCGCCGCTAAAAAAGGTAACACGAGTGCAAAAACTGCATTAGATTTGGCAAATTCGCCAAATAAATTCTTGTCTACTGTACAAATCGGAATTACCTTAATTGGTATTTTAACGGGTATCTACAGTGGTGAAAAAGTAACGGATAATGTTCAGTTGTTTTTAGAACAATTCGAAGTATTAAAGCCGTATTCTCAAAGTTTAGCGGTTGGGATTGTGGTTGTTATTTTAACTTATTTTTCGTTGGTTTTAGGGGAACTACTTCCTAAACGTATTGGATTGAATTATCCTGAAACTATTGCTAAAGCTGTAGCAGTTCCAATGAAAATGATATCTGTGGCAACAGCTCCATTTATCTGGTTGTTGACTACTTCTACAGATTTTGTTTTGAATGTGCTTAAAATAAAACCTACTGCCGACGGTAAAGTAACAGAAGAAGAAATTAAAGCTATTATCAAAGAAGGAACAGAGGTTGGTGAAGTTCAGGAAATTGAACAAGATATTGTGGAACGTGTGTTTCACATTGGTGACCGAAAAGTGAATTCGTTAATGACGCACCGTAAATCGGTAATGTACCTGTCGTTAGAAGATAGTTTTGAAGAAACCAAACAAAAGGTTTTAGAAGAACTACATTCTGTATATCCTATATGCGAAGAAAATCTTGATAATGTTATTGGAGTTGTACTTCTTAAAGATTTGTTTTTAGGATTCGAGAAAAAAGGAACTTTCGATTTAAGAGTAATAGCTAAAGAACCGGTTTATTTTATTGAACATACATCGGCATATAAAGCTCTTGAAATTTTCAAAAAAACAAAGGTGCACTATGCTTTAGTGACTGACGAATATGGTGTTGTGCAAGGGATTATTACGCTTAATGATATCTTAGAAGCGCTTGTTGGTGATGCATCTGATTTTTACGATGAAGAATTTCAATTGATAGCTCGTGAAGATGGAACTTGGTTGGTAGACGGACATTATTCACTGCACGATTTCCTTACTTACTTTGATATGGATGATTTAATTAATGATTATGATGTTACAACTGTGAGCGGATTAATCATGACCGAGTTGTCTTATATTCCTAAAGTAGGTGAAAAATTGATTTGGAATAAAATGGAGCTTGAAGTGATTGATATGGATGGTGTTAAAATTGACAAAGTTTTAGTGCGCGTCCTTAAAGATGACGAATTATAAAATAGGTTGAGGTTAAGTCTTTTGTAAAGAGACTTGAAACTGAAAAAAGACTGAAATTTTGAGAATACAAGTTGGGTTGTTTAAGCAATACACTATGATTTCGATTTTTGGTATTAAATATGAAAAGGGGAAGGTAAAATGACTGAAGGAAACTTTGTTGATTACGTTAAAATATATGTTGCTTCCGGTAAAGGAGGTAAAGGTTCTACGCATTTACATAGAGAAAAATTTATTGAAAAAGGTGGTCCAGATGGTGGTGATGGTGGTCGTGGCGGTCATGTTTATTTAGTGGGTAATAAAGGACTTTGGACTTTATTTCACCTAAAGTTTGCACGTCATATTAAAGCAGGTCACGGCGGCGATGGCGGTAGTGCTAGGAGTACTGGTGCCGATGGTGAAGATAAATTCATTGAAGTGCCCTTAGGTACAGTAGTTCGTGATAAAGAAACCAATGAAATTTTGTTTGAAATCACGGAAGATGGCGAAAAGAAGATTTTGGTTAAAGGAGGTAAAGGTGGTTTAGGGAACTGGCATTTTAGAAGTTCTACAAACCAAACACCAAGATATTCACAACCCGGAATGCCATCTGAAGAATTGGATGTAATTCTTGAATTAAAAGTGTTGGCCGATGTTGGTTTAGTAGGTTTTCCGAATGCTGGAAAATCAACCTTATTGTCGGTATTAACTTCAGCAAAACCCAAAATTGCCGATTATC
This sequence comes from Flavobacterium sp. IC2-16, assembly GCF_055521455.1. Taxonomy (NCBI): domain Bacteria; kingdom Pseudomonadati; phylum Bacteroidota; class Flavobacteriia; order Flavobacteriales; family Flavobacteriaceae; genus Flavobacterium; species Flavobacterium sp. IC2-16. The sequence goes on from NZ_CM145480.1 coordinate 1,896,946, forward strand.
CGTTTACGACTTTAAAACCTAATTTAGGGATTGTAGCCTATCGTGATTTTCAGTCGTTTGTAATTGCCGATATTCCTGGGATTATCGAAGGTGCAGCAGAAGGAAAAGGATTAGGACATTATTTTTTACGACATATTGAGCGAAATTCTACATTGTTGTTTTTAGTGCCTGCTGATGCAAAGGATATTAAAAATGAATACGATATTTTGTTGGATGAACTTAGAAGGTATAATCCTGAAATGTTGGATAAAGACCGATTGGTGGTTATTTCGAAATCCGATATGTTAGATGACGAATTGAAATCGGAAATGAAAAAACAATTGGATAAAGAATTTAAAGGAATTCCATATATGTTTATTTCTTCGGTCGCCCAACAAGGACTTACCGAATTGAAAGATAAACTTTGGCAGATGCTAAATGTTACAACCGAATAAAAAAGCGCTCTTTAGAGCGCTTTTTTATTTTAACTTTTCGATTGCGTTTTGTTATAAATGTTAAAAAATATATTTTTGCCCAATAACTAAAAAACTAACCAAATGAAATTTAAATTACTGTTATTAGCTTTTGTTTCGCAGTTGGCGATTGCTCAGCATAGAAACTGTGGCATGCAAGAGCATATGGATAAAATGATGCAAAACCCTGAGTTTAAGCAAAAATATCTTGATAGGCAAGCTCGATTTGAAGTGGAATACCAAAGACTCTTAGAGGAGCAATCAAGACCAAATGCATCTCGTAATCCTAGTGCAACAATAATAATTCCGGTTGCTGTTCATTTTCCGTCAGTTTCAAATGCGAGTAATGCGACGGTTAAAAATTGCTTTAGAGCATTGGCGCAATCGCAAATAGATGTTATTAATGCTGATTATAACGCTGCAAATACAGATATTTCTAACTGGACTTCAGCAAGTCCTTTTTACCCAGGAGTTGTCGTAGGGAATCTTAATGTACAATTTGTTATTGCTACTCAAAACCATCCAGCAGGAACGGGTTTAGTTAACGGTGATATGGCTGTAACTTTCGGAACTGATTTTTTAGGAGGTGTAGATAATGATGCTACTTGGGCAGGATACATGAACTTTGTAGTTCGTGATGAAGGGAATAGTATTTTAGGGTACTCACCTTTAGCAGGTTCGCCAGCTGCTGGTGATACTGTGGTTATGAATACTTTTTGTTTTGGAACGGGTTCAGGTTGTACAGGTTATGTACCGCAATCACCGTTTCATATAGGAAGAACCGTAACTCATGAATTAGGTCACTTCTTTAATTTAGACCATACTTTTGCTTCCACAAGTTGTAATCCAGCTGGAGCAAATTGTGCTACCGAAGGAGATAGAGTTTGTGATACGCCAAGAGTTACTAGTGAATCCTATAATTGTCCAGCTCCAGGTTCTGTTGCGGCATGTGGAACATTAAAATCGTTAACGATGAATTACATGGACTATGTTGATGATCCATGTATGTATATGTTTACTCAGGGTCAGGCGACTAGAGCCGTTGCTTATATGAATACTATTGCAAGTGAGTTTAAACCTAATACTTTGGGAACAAATTCTGTTGCAAAAGAGACTTTTTCTATTTATCCGAATCCAAATAAAGGAAGTTTCTCTATCCATTTTGAAGAAGTGTTAAGTGATTATTCAATTAAAGTAATGGACCAATCCGGACGTGTTGTTTTTGAAAAAGAATATTCGGCAGATGGCAATTTAACACAAGCTGTTAATTTAAGTACTACTGCAACGGGAGTTTATTTTATTACCATTAAGTCGGCTGATTCAGTTGTGACCAAAAAAATGCTTATTCAATAGTAACTAGTAGATATAGTTGGAAAAGCCATTCACTTGTTGAATGGCTTTTTTATTTGAAATATGTTAAAATTTTCTTAACTCAAATTATTTACAAAGCGTAATTTTCAACCATTTGCGAGAAAAAAAGTATATTCGCACCACTAAAAATAAATTTATTATGAAAAAATTACTTTTTTCTTTAATCGCAGCAATTATGCTTGTGCCTGCAAGTGTGAAAGCCGATGAAGGAATGTGGTTTTTAATGTTCATTGAGCGTTTGAATCACAGAGATATGCAAAAAATGGGATTACAGTTAACAGCTGATGAAATTTACAGTATCAATCATCACAGTTTGAAAGATGCGGTTGTTCAGTTTAACGGAGGTTGTACTGCTGAAATCATTTCTAAAGACGGTTTGGTTTTAACAAATCACCACTGTGGATATGACGCTATTGCTGAATTATCATCTGCAGAAAAAAATTACCTAAAAAATGGTTTTTGGGCTAATTCAAGAGCAGAGGAGTTAAAGCCTTCAAGTTTATATGTTCGTTTCTTCGTTCGTATGGACGACTGTTCAAAAAGAATTTTATCGGTTGTAAACGATCAAATGTCTGAAGCAGATCGTGAAAAAGCAATCAATGCTGAAATTGCAAAAATTGAAAAAGAAAATAACGAAGGTGGAAAATACACAGTTTCAGTTCGTTCATTTTTTCAAGGTAATGAATACTACTACTTTGTTTACCAAGATTACAAAGACGTACGTTTAGTAGGTACTCCACCTGAAAGTTTAGGTAAATTTGGTGGTGATACTGATAACTGGGAATGGCCACGTCATACTGCAGATTTCTCTATGTTCCGTGTATATGCTGATGCAAATGGAAACCCGGCAGATTATTCTACAAGCAATGTGCCGTTACAACCAAAACATTATTTACCAGTTAATATTGGTGGTGTAAAAGAAAACGATTTCGCTATGATTTTAGGATATCCAGGTAGAACAAACCGTTGGATGCCAGCGGCTGGAATCGATCAAAATGTGAAATATGCGTATCCTGCATGGGTTGAAGGTTCAAAAACCGGTATGGATGCTATGAAGAAATACATGGATCAAAGTGATGCTTTGAACTTAGTTTATGCGTCTAAATATGCTGGTGTAGCGAACTACTGGAAAAACCGTCAAGGTATGATTGATGCCTTAACTAAATTCGGTACCGCTAAAACGAAAGCGGCTCAAGAGGCTAAATTTAACAAATGGGCTAATAAAAAAGAAAACAAAGCGAAATACGGTAACGTTGTAGCTACTATAAACAATTACTATAAGTTAACAAACGAGAAAGCGCGTCATGATAACTATTTAATGCAATTGTTTAGAAGTAGTGCTTACGGAACTATTTCAAGAAGTTTAGGAAGACAATTGGAGAATTACGCTAAAGCGGATGCTGCAAAAAGAGCTCAAATGGCTCCGGCTATCGAAGAAATGGCTAACGAATTCTTTAAAGAAGTTCATATTCCTGCAGAGAAAGATATTTTAGCGGCTGAATTAAAATTATACGCTACAAAATCTACTGGATATGCTATTGCTCCAGCAGTTGCTGAAATGGCAAAAGCAAACAACAACGACTTTACGAAGTTTGCAAACGCAGCTTTCGATTTAAGTATTTTATCTTCTAAAGAGCGTATTATGGCTTTCTTGGAAGTGCCAAATGAAGCGTTAATTACAAACGATCCGTTAGTGAAATTATCAAACGATTTATTAAACCACTATACTTCAAAATCGGATGAAATTGCAAAAGCACAAAACGATTATGGTGCTGCTTTCCGTAAATTGGTAGAAGGATTACGTGAATCGAAAATTGGAACTATTAAATATCCGGATGCTAACTCAACTTTACGTTTAACTTACGGAAAAGTACGTTCATTGCCAGCGGATAAACGTAACGATGCAAAAGTAAATTATTACACTACTTTAACTGGTCAAGTTAAGAAATACAAAAAAGGTGATGCTGAGTTCGATTTGCCAGCTCGCGTTTTAGAAATGAACAAAAACAAAGATTTCGGACGTTATGCCGATAAAGATGGTTCATTACATGTAAACTTCTTGACAGATAACGATATAACAGGAGGAAACTCAGGTTCGCCAGTATTAAACGGAAAAGGAGAGTTAATTGGTTTGGCTTTCGACGGTAATATCGAAGCTATGGCAGGTGACGTAATCTTTGATACTAAATTACAAAGAACAATCAACGTAGATATTCGTTATGTGTTGTGGGTAATTGAGAATTTCTCAGGTGCTAAACACGTTGTAGACGAAATGACACTTGTGAAATAATTTTTCACACATCAACATACAAGAATCCGGATGCCGTAAGGTATCCGGATTTTTTTTTTGAGCGAATTGTTGGTTGGTTGGTAATCCTTTTTCCCGTGTTTCGCTGTACACGGTGCCGCTTCACCCGGGGCTATTGGATAAATGTCTTTTGTGTTTGAAAGCTTTTCTTTATTTTTGGATCATGAAGTACTTGCTAATACTACTTTTTTTTCCGCTCATGCTGTGGTCGCAATCCGATTTTGAGATGGGTGAATCTTATTTTAATCAAAAAAAGTACGAAGCGGCACAAATTTCTTTTCACAAGTGTTTAAGTCAAAACGAAAAGGAGTATAAAGCCCTTGAATATTTGGGTGATATTGCAGGACATCAAAAAAATTGGGACAAAGCCATTGCATACTATAAAAAGCTAAAACTGCAATTTCCAAATAATGCCAATTACCACTATAAATATGGAGGAGCTTTAGGTATGAAAGCTAAATCTGTGAACAAGTTCAAGGCATTAGGAATGATAGACGATGTCAAAGATGCATTCGAAACCGCAGCACGACTCGATAAAAAACACATTGATACCCGATGGGCTCTTGTCATGTTTTACATAGAATTACCTGGAATTGTTGGAGGCAGTGAAACGAAAGCACAAAATTATGCTAACGAACTTTTGCAGCTTTCTAAAGTTGATGGTTATTTGGCAAAAGGCTATATCGATGTGTATTTCAAACGATACGCTCGAGCAGAAATCAATTTAAAAAAAGCACATGAAATTGGTCAGTCTAAAACCACTTTCGAAACGCTTTATGATTTATATTTGAACAAATTAAAAAATGCCGAAAAAGCCAAAAAACTCAAGGCAGATTTCGATAAATAATAACATACGAATTAATAAATGCGTACACATTTTATAGCTATTGGGGGTGCAGCTATGCATAATTTAGCATTGGCCTTACACAATAAAGGATACCAAGTTACAGGTAGTGATGATGCTATTTTCGAGCCTTCGAAATCAAGATTAGAAAAAAAAGGATTATTGCCCATAGAAATGGGATGGTTTCCTGAAAAAATAACTTCAGATATTGAAGCCATTATTTTAGGGATGCACGCTAAGGCAGACAATCCCGAATTGCTAAAAGCAAAGGAATTAGGACTTAAAATTTATTCGTACCCTGAATTCTTATACGAGCAATCGAAAAACAAAACCCGAGTGGTAATCGGAGGTTCTCACGGAAAAACAACCATCACGTCCATGATTCTGCATGTGATGCACTACCATGGCATCGAAGTAGATTATATGGTGGGGGCGCAGTTGGAAGGTTTCGACACCATGGTGCACCTGATGGAGGAAAACGATTTTATCGTATTGGAAGGAGACGAGTATCTTTCTTCGCCAATAGATAGACGGCCGAAATTCCATTTGTACCAGCCTAATATAGCCTTGATTAGCGGAATTGCGTGGGATCATATTAACGTGTTTCCGACCTATGAAAATTATGTAGAGCAATTCGAAATTTTTATTCAAAAGATTACGAATGGAGGTATTTTAGTATACAATGAAAACGATTCGGAAGTAAAACGCGTGTCAGAAGCAGCAACAAATCCGATTCGTAAAATCGCTTATCATACTCCGGAATATACGGTTGAAAATGGTGTGACGTTGTTAGAAACTCCAGAAGGTCCTATGCCAATTGAGGTGTTTGGTGCGCATAATCTTAATAATTTAGCAGGAGCCAAGTGGATATGCCAAAATATGGGGGTTGATGAAGCCGATTTCTACGAAGCTATTGCCAGTTTTAAAGGGGCATCTAAACGTTTAGAGAAAATTGCTGAAAGCAAAACTAAAGTGGCTTATAAAGACTTTGCGCATTCGCCAAGTAAAGTAGCTGCTACTACGAAAGCGGTTAAAGAACAATATCCAAATCGAACTTTAGTAGCTTGTTTGGAATTGCATACCTATAGTAGTTTGAATGCTGAATTTTTAAAAGAATATGAAGGCGCTCTAGATAATGCCGATGTGGCTGTAGTTTTTTATTCGCCAGATGCAGTAAAAATCAAACAATTGGAAGAAGTAACCTACGAACAAATTGCACAGTCGTTTAAGCGAAACGATTTGGTTATTTATACGAATCCTGAAGAATTTAAAAATTTCTTGTTTAACAGAAATTTGGAAAATTCGGCTTTGCTGTTAATGAGTTCCGGAAATTACGGAGGCTTGAATTTTGATGAAGTTAAAAATCTAATTAGTTAGCATATTTATAATGCCCAACGATTTTATAAGAGAATAAACAATCTTCTAAAACTTGGCCATCACCAACATTATGAACAATCATCGGTCGTTTTCCGTCCGATGATTTTTTGTTTGTAATAATACCAATATGAGGCAGTTTGTCTCCAATCATCCAGGTTACAATTTCCCCAGTTTTATAATCTTTTGGGTTTTCTGAAATTGACAATTGTGTGCCTTTGCGACTAAAAAATACTTCAAGATTTGGTACTCTTCGATGATCAATATTTGTATCGGTTTTTTTCAAACCCCATTTTTTCAGGTTGGGATATTTCGAAAAATTGGCCTTCATGTCTTCGTGAACTTCTTTCTGTAAATCAATACCTAATTTTCGGTATGCTCGAATTACTACATCTGTACAAACACCTTTGTTTTTAGGAACATCTCCATTAGGGTAAGGTATTGCTATATAGGCTGGATCGTAAGTTACCTTGTCTTTGGTTAAAGAGATAGCCGCATTGGATAACTTAGTATAAAAATCATTTTCAACAGTATTGTAACTGCTTAAAAGTAAGAAAAAAGCTAAATATTGTAAAACTTTCATATCTTCGTTTTTTGTATTAACGCCGAAATTATAATTTTAAGTATGCGCCATGGAAAAAACAAATTTTGCTATAAAATACTGGGCTGAAGATGATAAACCCCGTGAAAAGTTGATGTTGAAAGGCAAGGGTGTGTTAAGTGATGCAGAATTAATAGCAATTTTAATTGGGTCAGGTAATCGTAATGAAAGTGCTGTCGAACTTTCCAAACGAATCCTAGCTTCTGTAGATAACAATTTGAATGTTCTCGGGAAATTATCGGTGAAACAATTAATGCATTTTAAAGGAATTGGAGAAGCAAAAGCTATTTCTATTGTTGCAGCTGCCGAACTTGGGAGAAGAAGAAAGTCTGAAGAGGCTATTGAATTGTCTAAAATCACATCCAGTAAAATGGTTTTTCAGATTATGCAGCCTTTAATTGGAGAATTGGGTCATGAAGAGTTTTGGGTGCTTTATTTGAACAACTCGAATAAGGTAATTTACAAAGCGCAAATTAGTAAAGGAGGAATTACTGGGACCGTTGTTGATACACGTATCATATTCAAAATAGCACTCGAACATAATGCAACTTCATTGATATTGATACACAACCATCCTTCTGGGACTTTAATTGCCAGTGAAGCAGATAAACAAATTACTCAGAAACTTAAAGAAGCTGGAAAACACCTCGATATTCCGGTTCTAGATCATGTGATTATTACAGAAAAATGTTATTTCAGTTTTGCCGATGAAGGAATTTTATAGATTAAGACTTCTTTACGATTTTATTCGTTTTCAATTTACTAAATTGCAGGCTCTAGTTTTATGTAAAATTTAGAATGATTCAGACCAAAAACATCACTTTTTCGTATAACTCGAAAATAGTTTTTAATTTCCCGGATATAAGCTGTCAGGAAGGAGAGACTTTTCTCATTACTGGTGGTTCTGGAAAAGGGAAAACAACACTGTTGCATATTTTAGGAGGGTTATTGCGCACCGATTCTGGTGAAGTACTCATAAATAGTACCAATATAGAGTCGTTTAGCGAAAAAAAACTGGATCACTTTAGAGGAAAAAATATTGGGTTAGTACTTCAAGAAAATCATTTTATTGATGCTTTTACAGTTTTGGAAAATGTAGAAATGGCATCTTGGCTCGCTACAGGTAAAGCAAAAAAAGAAAAAGCAATTTCATTACTGGAGCATTTAAATCTGTCATCTCATCTGCATAAACTTCCTTCACAACTTAGTGTTGGGCAGCAACAACGTGTTTCTATTGCTCGTGCTCTTATTAATGAACCTAAAGTTGTACTGGCTGATGAGCCAACTTCTAGTTTGGACGACGAAAATGCTATGAAAGTGGCTGATTTGCTTGAAAAAATTGCGAAAGAATACAATACTGCATTAATAGTGGTAACACATGATTCCAGATTAAAAGAACGATTTTCGAATCAAATTGCATTGTTATGATAGCAAAGTTAGCATGGAGAAATACATGGTTTAAACCTCTGAGTACTATATTGAGCATCATTTTATTGATGTCTAGTGTGGCGATTATTACGGTGCTTATTTTGCTTCAAAAACAATTTGAAGAACAGTTTTCCAGTAATGCAGACGATATCGATTTAGTGCTTGGTGCAAAAGGGAGTCCGTTGCAATTGATTCTGTCGTCAGTATATCAAGTAGATGCACCAACAGGAAATATAGACTATGCTGAAGCTAAAACCTGGATGCAAAATCCGTTTGTAAAGTCCGCTATACCTTTGGCTTATGGGGATAATTATTTGGGATTTAAAATTGTAGGAACAACACCAGAGTATTTAACGAAATTTGGTGGTAAACTAGAGCAAGGTTCAGTTTTTAAACAAACCTATGATGTAGTTGCCGGGTATGAAGTAGCTCGAAAACTGAGTTTAAAAGTAGGAGACAGTTTTTATGGGTCACATGGTGATGCTAAAGAAGGTGAAAAACATGAACAAGCGGCTTATAAAGTTGTTGGAATTGCTTCTAAAACCGGTAAAGTAGTAGATAATTTGTTTTTATGTACCATTCAAAGTGTATGGGCCATCCATGAAACTCACGACCATGAAGGCGGGGTTCATCCTCATGGAGAATCCGAGCACAGTCACATTGCAGGAGACGAAATTGCCACTAGCGTAGATTCGACTTTAGTTGATAAAGAAATTACTTCAGTCCTTATTAAATTCAGAAATAAAATGGGAATTGTGTTGTGGCCAAGAATGATAGCGCAAAACACAAAAATGCAAGCCGCTTCACCAGCTATTGAAATTAATAGGTTGTTTACACTATTTGGAATTGGTTTGGATGCCTTGACCTATTTAGCCTATGGGATTATGCTTATTTCGGGAGTGAGTATTTTTATAGCACTGTTTAATACCTTAAAAGAGCGTCAATATGAATTTGCTTTGCTTCGTGTTAATGGCGCAACAAGGCTTCAATTACTTTCTTTAGTTCTTATTGAAAGCTTAATTTTATGTGTTTTAGGATTCCTTTTTGGAACGATTCTTGGTAGAATAGCCTTGACATTTATATCGAACTCGTCGGATGAAGAATTTAAAATTGCGTTCAATCCAATGGAGTTTGTTTGGCAAAAAGAAGGTTTGCTTTTTATTGTAACAATAGGAGTGGGTGTTTTAGCTGCTGTAATTCCAGCTGTTAAAGCTTACTTTTTAAATATTTCTAAAGTTTTAGCTAATGCGTAAAAAAGATTTTTTCATTGTAGTTTTAGTAATGTTGGTTCTTGGGTTAGAATTTTTCTATTCTCCAAAAGATAAAAGTATAAAGTCAAATTTCTCATCGGAACAAAATCTTCAAACTGCAGGTTTTAATTTTACAATGGTAAGACCTCTTCCGGTTTTGGCTTCCGATACATTAACTTGGAAATTACTTGGCGACATTAATTTTGTTAAAAAGAAAGACAAAGTGTATGGGGAAGTACTTTTTCCGGTAGTCAATATGAAACTTAAAACCAAACAAAAAAAGCGTGTGGTTATGAGTGGCTTTATTGTTCCAATAGACAATAAAACGTATGCACTAAGTAAAAACGTTTTTGCATCATGTTTCTTTTGTGGTAAATCGGGTCCGGAAACTATAGCCGGAATTAAGTTTAAAGGCGATACACCAAAATTGAGAACAGATCAATATGTAACAATTGAAGGCTATTTTCGTTTTAACGATACCAATGTTGACGATTGGATTTATCACATTGAAGATGCGGTTATTGTAAAAGGAAATTAAAACTTGAGTGCTAGTATAGATGAAGTTTGCCAATAAGAAAGATATTTTTTTTGATCTGGATCATACCTTGTGGGATTTTGAACGTAACTCCGCATTAACTTTCGAAATGATTTTCGATAAACATCTAATTCCAGTGAAATTGGATGATTTCCTAAAGTATTATGTGCCAATCAACTTAAAATATTGGGCATTATACCGTGAAGAAAAAATCAATCATATTGAATTGCGCTATATTCGATTAAAGGAAACCTTTGACATGATTTCGTTTAAAATCGAAAACGAAACAATAAATTTAATTTCTGAAGAATACATCAAGTATCTCCCGACATTTAATCATTTGTTTGACGATACTATTGAGGTGTTAGATTATTTAAAACCAAAGTACAACCTACACATTATTACAAATGGATTTAAAGCTGTTCAAGATGGAAAATTAAAAAATTCTAAAATTGAACATTATTTTTCTACGGTTACGAATTCAGAAAATGCTGGTGTAAAGAAACCAAATCCTAAAATTTTTAAATTTGCACTGGATTTGGCAAAAGCAGAACTAGAAACCAGTTTGATGATTGGTGATAGTTTGGAAGCCGATATGGAAGGTGCTAGAAATATTGGCTTAGATGCCTTGTTTTTTAATGAAAGTAAGACCAATTTAAAACACGATTTTCCCCAAATCCATTATTTAAGAGAATTAAAAGAAATATTATAATGAGAAAAATTTTTAGCCTTTTGGTTTTGTTATTTGTGAGTTCTGTTTTTTCACAACATGTGAGTGATTATAAGTATATAATTGTTCCAACAAAATTCAGTTTTCTTAAAAAGGATAACCAGTATAATTTGAATGCCTTGACTAAAATGGTTCTTGAAAAGCAAGGGTATGAAGTGTATTATGAAAACGATGTTTTGCCTCAAGAAGTAGCTGAAAATCGTTGTAATGCTTTATATGCTGAGATGGTTGAAAACAATACTCTTTTTTTGACTAAAATTAAGCTAGAATTAAAGGACTGTAAAAATCAAACTGTATTTATTTCCGATCAAGGGACAAGCCGTGAAAAAGAATTTGAAAAAGCATACATACAAGCGTTTCGCGGTGTAGGGAAATCAATTCAGTTAATTAAAAGTCAACCAAAAGAGGTTGTAATGTCGTCAGAAAAGAAAGAAGTGGTTTCAGCTGTTCAAGTTAATTCTACCATTTCAACAATACTCTATGCACAGCCTACAAGCACAGGTTATCAATTGGTTGATACAACACCTAAAACTATCATGAAGTTATACAAAACAACCACCAGTAATGTGTATATAGGTCAAAAAGAAGGAATCCAGGGCGTTGTTGTAAATAAAAATAACGAATGGTTTTTTGAGTATTATTCCAACGATAAACTTACCACTGAAAAGTTGGAGATTAAGTTTTAAACGGCCAATTTCTACCGTTACTTAATATCCATATTTGTCTTCCCAACGATTTTTTAAAAATTGGCGTAATTCTTTTTCACGAGCATTATTTCCCGGGTCGTAAAAAGCCGTGTTGGAAATTTCATCAGGCAAGTATTCCTGAGGCGCAAAATTGTTGGCGAAATCATGCGAATATTGATATTCATCACCATAACCTAATTCTTTCATAAGTTTTGTAGGTGCATTTCGCAAATGAAGAGGTACAGGTAGGTCTCCAGTTTGTTTTACTATTTGTTGTGCTTTACCAATAGCCATATAACTTGCATTGCTTTTTGCGGAAGTTGCTAAATAAATGGCACATTGGCTTAAAATAATCCTACTTTCCGGGTATCCAATGGTAGTAACGGCTTGAAAAGTATTGTTTGCCATAATTAAAGCAGTTGGATTGGCATTTCCAATATCTTCGGAAGCTAATATCAACATTCTACGAGCGATGAATTTAACATCTTCACCACCTTCAATCATTCTAGCTAACCAATATACAGCACCATTGGGGTCACTGCCTCGAATAGATTTGATAAAAGCGGATACAATATCGTAATGTTGTTCTCCGGTTTTGTCGTAAAGTACCGTGTTTTTTTGAACCAACTGCATTACTTTGTCATTGGTGATTTCGATAGCGTCCGATTCCGAAGCGTTAATAATCAACTCAAAAATGTTAAGTAATTTTCGACCGTCGCCGCCAGAAAGTCGTAATAGTGCTTCAGTTTCTTTTAATTGAATATCTTTTGTTTTTAAAATCGCATCGGTTTCAATGGCGCGATGTAATAAGGCTTCTAAATCCTCTTTTGTAAAAGCATTCAAAATATATACCTGACATCTTGACAATAGTGCCGGAATTACCTCGAAACTCGGATTTTCGGTAGTAGCACCAATTAAAGTTACCCAGCCTTTTTCAACCGCTGCTAATAATGAATCTTGTTGCGATTTACTGAAACGGTGAATCTCATCAATAAACAAAATAGGATTTTTTGCCGTAAATAAACCGCCACTTTGTTTTGCTTTGTCAATTACATCACGGATGTCTTTTACCCCCGAATTAATAGCACTAAGTGTGTAAAACGGTCGCTTACTTTCTTGTGCCATTATCTGAGCTAATGTTGTCTTTCCGGTTCCTGGAGGCCCCCATAAAATAAGCGATGGGATAATTCCGCGTGAAATTTGATGGGTTAATGAACCGCTTGGACCAACAAGGTGCAACTGACTAATATATTCCGATAAATGCTGAGGCCGGATGCGTTCGGCTAAAGGTGCTTCCATAGCAGTAAAATTACTTTTTTTAATTTCTATCTAAAAGAAAAGGTTTGAAAAATTAATTCCAAACCTTCTTAATTATTTCATCGAAAAATTAACAGCCTTTCATTGTGCTGTTCGCTAACAATAAATCGCGTGTATTCTTTTGGACAGCAATAGCTGAAAATAAACTAAGTAAATACGACATGCCATAAAAACCTTTTTCGCTTAATTCTAAATCTGCATTCCATAGACCAATAACCAATAGTACAATTGAAGCAATAGTGGTAAACCAACTCATTCCATAATACATGTCGGTAACCGGAATTCCTTCGGCTCTGTCTCGCACCGATTTTTGAACAGAAATTACCGAGAAAAGTCCGAAAAGTAAAATGGTAAAATAATATCCTTTTTCGTTAAGTTGCATTTGCGCATTCCAAAGGCCTATGCAGTATGCAATCATGCCGGTTAATAGCGTGAACCATGAAGCGCCTATAAAAGCATTTGTGGGTTTTGATAGTAATATTTTCTCTGTTGTTTTCGAAAATGGTACTTCTGAACTGTTTGATTGATTTGTTTCCATAATTGTTGTTTTTAATTTCAGAATCAAAGAAAGTTAGAAGCGAATAGCAAAACAATGAACTTCGGTTAACAAATTCGAATGTGATTATAATTTTGCACGAATCCTGCTCAATGCTTGTGGTGTAATACCTATATAGGAAGCAAGATATTTTTGAGGGATCTTTTGAATAAGATTTTGCTGTTCTTTAAAAAGATTTAAGTAGCGTTCTGTTGGTGAATCTTTCATGAAACTGAGTTCGCGTTTCGATTTATATCTGAAAAATTCTTCAGCAAAAATTCTCCCAATTGATTCTCCACAAGTTGTATTGGTGTATATTTCTTGCAGATCTTGTCCGGTTATGTAAATTACTTTCGATTTCGTTAGACTTTGAATGCTGGCAACACTTGGAGTTTGAGTTAAAAACGAAGAATAACTGCTGATGAATTCATTAGGAAAACCAAAATCGGAGGTTACGTCTTTTTCAGGAAGTTCAATAAAAATGCGAAAAACGCCTTCTAAAATGAAATAGATATTTTGTTCAACCATGTTTGTGATAGTAAGGAACTCTTTCTTTTTGAGTTCTCTAACTTGTATTCTTGAAGTGATGAAATTCCAATCGTTTTGAGAAATTTCAACCTTTTCTTTTAAAACATTTAGAAGTTTTTCCATTGCTGAACTTTAAAGGTTAAAAGTAAGTATCAAATTGAAAACATGACAAAAAAGCACTTAATTTTTTTTGGTGTTATATTTGAGAAGTAAGTAACGATGAATAAAAGTATAGAAGAACATCCGTTTAAATTTTCACTTTCGGTTATTGTATTGCCGTTATTGTTTTTACTAGCAATATGGGCAGTATTTTGGTTTGAAGTTCGTTTTAACGTGAGTTTGTATGATTATGGTATTTATCCGCGTACTTTTTCAGGATTGAAAGGTGTGGTTTTTAGTCCGTTTTTGCATGGCGATATTCAGCACATATACAACAATTCAATCCCTCTTTTTTTTCTTATCATGGCTTTGCGCTATTTTTATAGAGAACAGAGTTTGCAAGTCTTGGTTTGGGGTATTTTACTTTCTGGTTTCGGTACTTGGCTTATTGGTCGCGAAAGTATCCATATAGGGGCTAGCGGATTGATTTATGTTTTGGTTAGCTTCATGTTTTTTAAAGGTGTACAGTCGGGCTATTACCGATTGATTGCACTATCTCTTACTATAGTGGTTTTGTATGGAGGAATGGTTTGGTATGTTTTTCCAAGTGCAGAGCAAAATATTTCATGGGAAGGACATTTAGCAGGATTTATTTCTGGGTTTTTATTGTCGTATTTTGTTAAAACTCAAGATTATCAAAAACCTATAAAATATGATTGGGAAAAGCCTGATTTTGATCCTTCTCAAGATCCATTTATGAAGCATTTTGACGAAAATGGGAATTTTGTGCCAACACCAAAGTCGGAACCAATTCAAGAACAGTTTTCGTATTTTATTTCCAATTTACCAGTGCTTTATTCGCTAAAAAAATCTGAAGATGCAAATGGAATGCCAACGAGCTCTGAAAGCACAGAAACCTCCGAAAAAGAGTAAAGCGCTTAATGCTGTTTCCTGTAACAAATACTACGATAAAGTAATGTGAGTGCATTAGCTTTATCCTGCAAATAAAAAAGTCCGAAGCATTAACTGTTCCGGACTTTATAATTTTATGGCTGTATATTAACTACGCTGTCTTACAGTTTCATATAAAAAAGCACCACAAGCTACCGATACATTAAGTGATCCGATTGTTCCAAACATTGGTAGTTTGGCTTTTTCGTCTACAATTTTTAAAACCGATGGATTCACACCACGATCTTCGCTACCCATAATAATGGCGACAGGTTGGCTAAAGTCGATGTCGTAAATATTGGAGTCGGTTTTTTCAGTAGCAGCTACCGTTTTAATTCCGGAGCCTTGCAAATAAAAAATGGCATCTTTAATGTGGTCTACTTTGCAAATGGGAACATTGAAAACAGCTCCCGCAGAGGTTTTAACGGTATCTCCATTAACAGGGGCAGAGCCTTGTTTTTGAATAATGATTCCGTTTACTCCAGTACATTCTGCTGTACGTATAATAGCACCAAAATTTCGAGCATCGGATAGTTGATCTAAAATTAGAAACAAAGGAGTTGTGCCACTTTCGATTACGTTTTCAACCATAGTTTCTAGTGCAACAAACGAAATAGGGGCAATACTTGCTACTGCGCCTTGATGGTTGTTGTGGGTTAATCGGTTTAATTTTTCAACAGGAACATATGAGAAATTGATGTTGTTTTTTTTCATCGTTTTCATCAATTCCTGCATCAAATCACCTTGAGCGTCTTTTTGAATAAAAACTTTATCAATCTCCTTTCCGGCATGAATTGCTTCAATAATTGCGCGTATTCCAAATATTTGGTGTTCTTTTTCCATGGGGCAAAGATAGTGATTTAGATTATTTAGACTACTTGGATTTTTAGATTTCTAAAGTGAATGGCTTTTTAGGTTTAATCATCTAAACGGTCTGAGTTGTCTAAAATGTCTTTCTTAAAAATTAGTTTTAAAACTGATGTGGACAATAGAGTTAGAGAGTTTAATCGCTTGTTCGCTGGTTGTTCCGTTGGCGTATATTAAATTGAATAAACCATTTTTAGTAAATAACCCAAAACCGAAACCAAGTCCAAGAAGATTGTCTTTCAAGTTTGAGGTTTTGTCTTGAAAATAGCCATAATCAGTAATGGTGTGTATGTACATTCCAGGTGTTAATTGATATCGGTATTCGGTCATTATGCTGGAAAATAAATTGGCTTGTAAACTGTTTTCAACAAAACCCCGAATAGAATTGATTCCGCCAAAACGATACAATTCATTAATAATGTAATCATCGCTTTGAAGGTAAAAGTTTTGTGTTTTTAAAGCTATGCTGTTCTTGGGGTTTAAGTAAAAATTGTGATGAGCATTAAGTTGACCGAAGTACTGATTTAATGTTTCTGTTTTTGTTTGCCGAGTGCCAAGACCGAATTTTATAAAAAGACTAGTGCGCTCTCGGAAAAAGAAGTCGCTAGTATTGAAGTCGAAGTATTCATAAGAGCTAGTCCAAAAGGAGTTGGAAAAATTTCGGATTGTACTTGTGTTGCTTTTTTGAATATCTACAGATTGAGAAGATTGATGACCGACAAATAATTTCGAGTTATATCGGAAATAATAACCTAGATTTAAATCGGTTGTTGTGTTTTGAAACGTACTGTCCTGTTTGAATATTTTTAAATCAGCTTTAATACCCAGCGGAGTTTTGAATAAGTACGGGAGTTCGGTTCCAATATTGAAAGTGGTTTGTTTTTTTCCATCGCTCTTCCAGTATAAGAAAAATTTCTCACCAGTATTTAAAGGGTTTATTAATGATAAATCCAAATAGCCATTAAATCGGATTCCACTATTTTCATCGTTGGCAAAACCAACAAAACCATCAAATCGATTTGCCTTTGTTTTTTCTAAATACAAGTACACTTTAGTGCTGTCTTTTGTGAATAGAATTTCTGGAGCCTTTATAGAATTAACAAAAGGGAGTGACTCAAAATCCGAATTAAGTTGTGCTAGATTTTTTTGGTTAAAGATTTGTTTTTTGTATTGTTTGGTAATGTTTTTGCGAATACCGGCAGGGAATTTTGTGTAACCAACAATAACAATATCATTTAAACTTCGTTTTTTTTCAGTCTTTATTTTTAACTCAGCTAGAAGTCGTCCTTTGTCTTTTTTGTGGTTGATGAGTTGTAGTTCACTCAAGGAATACCCTTTTTGTTCCAGTTTGTTTAAATTAAGATTCATGAAGCCTTCCACTTCAGAGGAAAGAAGCTTCAAGGTGTCTGAAGTAAATTCTAATATTTTTTTTTCTTCATCTGAAATCCTACCTATATATATATGTATGTATTTTGTTTTGTTGCCAACCGCATACCGAAACAAAAAGGTGCTGTCGTTTGTTTTTTGCTGCAGTACTAATTGAGTTTCCAAATATCCTTTTTGCAACAGTGAGTTTTTTAGCGATGTGTTTTCGTCAAGTATGGATTTCGGGGTTTCGTGAGTTTTTTTGTAGCCAATACTGTCGATGATTTTGGTTTCTTCGGTTGAACTGCCTTCAATTTTTAAATAAAATTGTTGCCCTTTCGCAGAAAAGCAAGTCGTTATTATAAATAAAATGAGAAACCAATTTTTCAAGTTGTTGAATCTTTCGGTAAAAATAACGTAAAAATCCGTTTTTAAATATGGGTTTTTCGTGGAATGTATAATTGTATTGAAAATTAAATAATTAAGGTTTGGATTGTAAAAAATAATTCCTACATTTGCAGCCCCGAAAAGTGTCGGGATTAAATAACGTTAGTAATTTTTATTAAACATTATGCCAACAATTCAACAATTAGTAAGAACAGGGAGAGCCCAAGTAACTAAGAAGAGTAAATCGGCTGCTTTAGATTCTTGTCCTCAAAGAAGAGGGGTTTGTACGCGTGTTTACACTACTACACCTAAAAAACCAAACTCTGCAATGCGTAAAGTTGCGCGTGTACGTTTGACAAATGGTAATGAAGTGAATGCTTACATCCCAGGAGAAGGACACAATCTACAAGAGCACTCGATAGTATTAGTTAGAGGCGGAAGGGTAAAAGATTTACCAGGTGTTAGATACCACATTGTACGTGGTGCTTTGGATACTGCCGGTGTTAACGGTAGAACTCAAAGAAGATCTAAATATGGTGCTAAGAGACCTAAAGACGCTAAAAAGTAATTTTTAACTTTTAAGAAAAAGACATGAGAAAAAGACAGGCCAAAAAAAGACCTCTTTTACCAGATCCGAAATTTAACGATCAGTTAGTAACACGTTTTGTAAACAACTTAATGTGGGATGGTAAAAAATCGACTGCTTTTGCAGTATTCTACGATGCATTAGATATCGTTGAAGCTAAAAAGCAAGATGCTGAGAAATCTGCTTTAGAAATTTGGAAAGATGCCTTAACTAATGTAATGCCTCACGTAGAAGTTCGTTCTCGTCGTGTAGGTGGAGCTACATTCCAAATTCCAATGCAAATTCGTCCAGATAGAAAAATTTCATATTCTATGAAATGGATGATTCTTTATGCAAGAAAAAGAAATGAGAAATCTATGGCTGCAAAATTAGCTTCTGAAATTTTAGCTGCGGCTAAAGAAGAAGGTGCAGCTGTTAAGAAAAGAATGGATACTCATAAAATGGCAGAAGCTAACAAAGCATTCTCTCACTTTAGATTTTAATTCGTAAGAAATGGCTAGAGATTTAAAATTCACAAGAAATATAGGTATTGCTGCTCACATTGATGCTGGTAAAACAACAACAACTGAGCGTATTTTATTTTATACTGGAAAGTCACACAAAATTGGTGAGGTACACGATGGTGCTGCAACAATGGACTGGATGGCACAAGAGCAAGAAAGAGGTATTACAATTACTTCTGCTGCTACAACTTGTACCTGGAATTTCCCAACTGATCAAGGTAAAAATACTCCAGATTCAAAACCATATCACTTTAATATTATCGATACTCCGGGACACGTTGACTTTACAGTTGAGGTTAACCGTTCGTTACGTGTATTAGATGGTTTAGTGTTCTTGTTCTCTGCAGTTGATGGTGTTGAGCCTCAATCTGAGACAAACTGGAGACTTGCAGATCAGTATCGCGTTCCTCGTATGGGGTTCGTAAACAAAATGGACCGTCAAGGTTCTAACTTCTTAGCGGTTTGCCAACAAGTAAGAGATATGTTAAAATCTAATGCTGTGGCAATCACATTACCAATTGGTGAGGAGCAAGATTTTAAAGGTGTAGTTGACTTAGTGAAAAATCAAGCTATTGTATGGCATGATGAAACACAAGGGGCTACTTTCGATATTATCGATATTCCTGCTGACATGGTTGATGAGGTTAAGGAATACCGTTCTAAATTAATTGAAGAAATTGCATCTTACGATGAAAACTTATTAGATAAGTACATGGAAGATGAAAATTCAATTACTGAAGACGAAATCAACAATGCATTACGTGCTGCTACAATTGATATGGCTATTATTCCAATGTTATGTGGATCTTCATTCAAAAACAAAGGAGTTCAGTTCATGTTAGATGCAGTTTGTAAATATTTACCGTCTCCTTTAGATAAAGAAGGTATCGAAGGTATTCATCCTGATGATGCTGATTTGTTAGAAGAAGATCAAACTAAAATCTTACGTCGTCCAGATGTAAAAGAGCCTTTCGCGGCTTTAGCATTTAAAATTGCTACTGACCCTTATGTTGGTCGTTTAGCGTTCTTCCGTGCTTATTCTGGTCGTTTAGATGCAGGTTCTTATATCTTGAATACACGTTCAGGAAACAAAGAGCGTATTTCTCGTATCTACCAAATGCACGCTAACAAGCAAAACCCAATCGAATATATCGAGGCAGGTGATATTGGAGCGGCTGTTGGATTTAAAGATATCAAGACTGGAGATACAATGTGTGATGAAAAACACCCAATCATTCTTGAGTCTATGAAATTCCCTGATCCGGTAATCGGTATCGCGATCGAGCCTAAAACAAAAGCTGACGTAGATAAAATGGGTATGGCTTTGGCTAAATTAGCTGAGGAAGATCCAACGTTTACAGTTAGAACTGATGAGGCTTCAGGTCAAACGATTATTTCAGGTATGGGTGAGCTTCACTTAGATATCTTAGTAGATCGTATGAGACGTGAATTCAAAGTTGAGGTTAACCAAGGTGAGCCGCAAGTAGAATACAAAGAGGCGTTTACTAAATCTGCTCAACATAGAGAAGTGTATAAAAAACAATCAGGTGGACGTGGTAAATTCGGGGATATCGTTTTCCGTTTAGAGCCTGCTGAAGCTGGAACTGTTGGTTTACAATTCGTAAATGAGGTAAAAGGTGGTAACGTTCCTAAAGAATATATACCAGCTGTTGAAAAAGGTTTCAAAGAAGCTATGAAACAAGGTCCTTTAGCAGGATATGTTGTGGATAGTTTGAAAGTTACTTTATTGGATGGTTCATACCACCCTGTGGATTCGGATGCATTATCATTTGAATTGGCTGCTAAAATGGGTTACAAAGAAGTGGCTAAAGCTGCTGGAGCTGTAATCTTAGAGCCAATCATGAAAATTGAGGTAATTACTCCAGAAGAAAATATGGGTGATATCGTAGGTGACTTAAACCGTCGTAGAGGTCAAGTAAACGATATGGGTGATAGAAATGGTGCTAAAACTATTAAAGCAAATGTGCCACTTTCTGAAATGTTTGGTTATGTAACTACATTAAGAACATTGTCATCAGGTCGTGCTACTTCTACAATGGAATTCTCACACTATGAGCAAACTCCATCGAATATTTCAGATGAAGTAATTAAAAAAGCAAAAGGTAACGCTTAATTTTTATCAAGATGAGTCAAAAAATCAGAATAAAATTAAAATCTTACGATCACATGTTGGTTGATAAATCAGCTGAGAAGATTGTAAAAACTGTAAAAAGTACAGGAGCAGTGGTAACTGGGCCAATTCCATTACCAACTCATAAAAAGATTTTCACTGTATTACGTTCTCCGCACGTAAACAAAAAATCAAGAGAGCAATTTGAAGTGAGCTCATACAAAAGACTTTTAGATATCTATTCTTCTTCTTCAAAAACAATTGACGCTCTAATGAAATTAGAGTTGCCAAGTGGGGTAGAAGTAGAGATCAAAGTGTGATAAATCACGCATTTTAAAGTATTTAGGCATTATGTTTTGATATGTAAAACATAATGCCTACTTTTGCGCACTCAAAAAAAGAGAATTTTTATAATTTATTAATAAATATTTATATGTCTGGGTTAATTGGAAGAAAAATCGGCATGACCAGCTTATTCGATGAGAACGGGAAAAACATTCCTTGTACTGTAATTGAAGCAGGTCCATGTGTCGTTACCCAAGTCAGAACCAATGAGGTTGACGGGTATGAAGCGTTGCAACTTGGTTTCGATGACAAAACAGAAAAACACGCTACTAAAGCTGAGTTAGGTCACTTTAAAAAAGCGGGTACTGTTGCTAAAAAGAAAGTCGTTGAATTCCAAGAGTTTGAAAACGAGTACAAATTAGGTGATGTTATCACTGTTGATGTTTTCGCTGAAGGTGAATTCGTAGACGTGGTAGGAGTATCAAAAGGTAAAGGTTTCCAAGGGGTTGTAAAACGTCACGGTTTTGGTGGTGTTGGACAAGCAACTCACGGTCAACATAACCGTTTGAGAGCTCCAGGTTCTGTAGGAGCATCGTCTTATCCATCTAGAGTATTCAAAGGGATGAGAATGGCTGGAAGAACAGGAGGAGAAAATGTAACAGTTCAAAACCTTAGAGTTTTAAAAGTAGTGGCTGATAAGAACCTACTTGTGGTTAAAGGAGCAATTCCTGGACACAAAAACTCTTATGTAATCATTCAGAAGTAATGGAAGTAAAAGTATTAGATATCAACGGAAAAGATACAGGTCGTAAAGTACAACTTGCTGACTCTGTTTTCGCAATTGAGCCTAATAACCATGCTATTTACCTTGATGTGAAGCAATATTTGGCTAATCAAAGACAAGGAACTCATAAAGCTAAAGAGCGTAATGAAGTAGCTGGTAGTACTCGTAAAATTAAAAAACAAAAAGGAACAGGTACGGCTCGTGCGGGAAGTATTAAGAATCCTTTGTTTAGAGGTGGAGGTACTGTTTTTGGTCCAAGACAAAGAAGTTATTCTTTCAAATTAAACAAAACTTTAAAAAGATTAGCTCGTAAATCGGCTTTCTCTTTAAAAGCGAAAGAATCAAATTTAGTAGTTCTTGAAGACTTTAATTTTGAAACTCCAAACACTAAAAATTTCATTAATGTATTGAAAGCTTTAGGGTTAGAAAACAAAAAATCGTTATTCGTGTTGGGTGATTCAAATAAAAATGTATATTTGTCATCGCGCAATTTGAAGGCTTCTAATGTTGTAACTTCTTCAGAATTAAGTACTTATGCAATTTTAAATGCAAATAGCTTAGTACTTTTAGAAGGTTCAGTAGAAGGAATTGTAGAAAATTTAAGCAAATAATAGGGCTATGAGTATCATAATTAAACCTATCATTACTGAAAAAATAACTAAAGAGGGGGAAACTTTCAACCGCTTTGGTTTTGTTGTTGACAAAAAAGCAAACAAAATTCAAATCAAAAATGCTGTTGAGGCTACTTTTGGAGTGAATGTGGTTTCGGTTAACACCATGAATTACAGAGCTGATAGATCGGTTAAATACACTAAGAGTGGTTTAATCAGTGGAAAGACAAGTGCTTATAAAAAAGCAGTAGTTCAAGTACAAGAAGGAGAAACAATAGATTTTTATACTAATATCTAATAGAAAATGTCAGTTAGAAAATTAAAACCTATTACCCCGGGTCAGCGTTTTAGAGTTGTAAATAGCTTTGACACTATTACAACTGACAAGCCGGAGCGTTCATTGATCGCACCGAAAAAAAACTCTGGAGGTAGAAATAGTCAAGGAAAGATGACCATGCGCTATACAGGTGGTGGTCACAAACAAAAGTATCGTTTAGTAGATTTTAAAAGAACTAAAGTAGGAGTTCCTGCTACAGTTAAAACTATCGAATACGATCCAAATCGTTCAGCGTTTATTTCATTAATCGCTTATGCTGATGGTGCTAAAACGTACATCATCGCTCAAAATGGTTTACAAGTTGGACAAACTGTAGTTTCTGGTCCTGAAGCGGCTCCAGAAATTGGTAACACTTTGCCTTTAAGTAAAATTCCTCTAGGAACTGTTATTTCTTGTATCGAGTTAAGACCAGGTCAAGGAGCGGTAATCGCTCGTTCGGCTGGAACTTTCGCTCAGTTAATGGCAAGAGATGGAAAATATGCTACAATCAAAATGCCTTCAGGTGAAACAAGATTGATCTTGTTGACTTGTTCAGCAACAATTGGAGCGGTTTCTAACTCAGACCACCAATTAGTTGTATCAGGTAAAGCTGGTAGATCTAGATGGTTAGGTAGAAGACCAAGAACTAGACCAGTAGCAATGAACCCTGTTGATCACCCAATGGGTGGTGGTGAAGGACGCTCTTCTGGAGGTCACCCACGTTCAAGAAAAGGTTTACCTGCTAAAGGTTATAGAACTCGTTCTAAAGTTAACCCGAGTAATAAGTATATCGTAGAACGTAGAAAGAAATAATAAGTAAGATATGGCACGTTCATTAAAAAAAGGACCTTTCGTACACTATAAATTAGATAAGAAAGTTCAAGAAAATATCGAAAAAGGTAACAAAGGAGTGGTTAAGACTTGGTCTCGCGCTTCAATGATTACTCCGGATTTTGTTGGACAGACTATCGCAGTACACAACGGTCGTCAATTTGTACCAGTTTACGTAACAGAAAACATGGTAGGTCATAAATTAGGAGAGTTTTCGCCAACAAGATCGTTTAGAGGTCATGCTGGAGCTAAAAATAAAGGTAAAAAATAATAAGAAGCTATGGGAGTTCGTAAAAGAGAAAGAGCCGAGCAGACTAAAGAAGCTAAGAAACAGGTTGCTGTTGCTAAGCTAAATAACTGCCCAACTTCACCTAGAAAAATGCGCTTAGTAGCAGATTTAGTAAGAGGTCAGAAGGTAGAAAAAGCTCTTAACATATTAAGATTTAGTTCAAAAGAAGCTTCTCGTAAGTTGGAAAAATTGTTGTTATCAGCAATTAACAACTATCAGCAAAAAAATGCTGATGTAAACATCGAGGATGCAGGCTTATTCGTAAAAGAGATCCGTGTTGATGGCGGTATGATGTTGAAAAGACTTCGTCCGGCTCCACAAGGTCGCGCACACAGAATCAGAAAACGCTCTAACCACGTTACAATCGTGTTAGGAGATATTAATAACACACAAAGCAATTAATAAGCAGTATGGGACAAAAGACAAATCCAATCGGAAATCGCCTTGGGATCATCAGAGGATGGGACTCAAACTGGTACGGTGGAAATGACTACGGTGATAAATTGGCAGAAGATGCTAAAATCCGTAAGTATATCCATGCTCGTTTATCTAAAGCTAGTGTTTCTAAAGTAATCATCGAAAGAACTTTAAAACTTGTAACCGTTACTATCACTACTGCTAGACCTGGTATTATTATCGGTAAAGGTGGTCAAGAGGTAGACAAGTTGAAAGAAGAGCTTAAGAAAATTACTGACAAAGAGGTTCAAATCAACATCTTTGAAATTAAAAGACCTGAACTTGATGCTTATTTAGTAGCTACAAGTATTGCTCGTCAAATCGAAAGTCGTATTTCGTACCGTCGTGCAATTAAAATGGCTATCGCTGCTGCAATGCGTATGAATGCAGAAGGTATTAAAGTGATGATTTCTGGTCGTTTGAATGGAGCTGAAATGGCACGTTCAGAAATGTTCAAAGAAGGTCGTATTCCTCTATCAACTTTCAGAGCTGACATCGATTACTCACTAGGTGAAGCGCATACTACTTATGGTAGAATGGGTATCAAAGTGTGGATCATGAAAGGTGAAGTTTACGGTAAAAGAGATCTTTCTCCGTTAGTAGGTATGGACAAAAAACAGTCTAAATCTTCAGGATCTTCAAATTCTCCAAAAGGGAATGGTAAACCAAACCAACGCAAAAGAAAGTAATTTTTAAACTAAAGAAAAATGTTACAGCCTAAAAGAACAAAATACCGTAAGGTACAGAAAGGTAAGATGAAAGGCGTGTCTCAAAGAGGTCACGAGCTTTCTAACGGAATGTTTGGTATCAAATCTTTAGATTATTCATTCATTACTTCACGTCAAATTGAGGCGGCTCGTATCGCTGCAACTCGTTACATGAAACGTGAAGGTCAATTATGGATTAAAATTTTCCCAGACAAACCAATCACCAAGAAACCTCTTGAAGTACGTATGGGTAAAGGTAAAGGTGCAGTTGAATACTGGGCTGCAGTTGTAAAACCAGGAAGAATCATGTTTGAGGTTGGTGGAGTGCCAATCGCAGTAGCAAAAGAGGCATTACGTCTTGCGGCTCAAAAACTTCCTGTTAAAACTAAGTTTATCGTTGCTAGAGATTTCGAAGCATAATAAAAAAACATTATGAAACAATCAGAAATAAAAAATCTGTCTGCAGCTGAGTTACAAGGACAACTTAGTCAGTTAAGAAAGACTTATACCGACCTAAAAAATGCTCACGC
Source organism: Flavobacterium sp. IC2-16 (assembly GCF_055521455.1). Lineage (NCBI taxonomy): Bacteria > Pseudomonadati > Bacteroidota > Flavobacteriia > Flavobacteriales > Flavobacteriaceae > Flavobacterium > Flavobacterium sp. IC2-16. The sequence goes on from NZ_CM145480.1 coordinate 1,922,603, forward strand.
AATTTCTCCAATTGAAAATCCATTACAGTTAAGAGCTGTAAGAAGATCAATCGCTAGAGTTGCTACTGAGTTAAGCAAAAGAGAGTTACAATAATTGTATTCTGCTGAAAGATGGAAAAAAGAAATTTAAGAAAAGAAAGAATTGGTGTTGTTACTAGCAACAAAATGGAAAAATCTATTGTTGTTTCTGAAACAAGAAGAGTAAAACACCCATTATACGGTAAGTTCGTGTTGAAAACTAAGAAATATGTTGCCCACGACGAAACAAACGATTGCAACATCGGTGATACAGTAAAGATCATGGAAACAAGACCTTTATCAAAATCAAAATGTTGGAGATTAGTTGAAATCATTGAAAGAGCGAAGTAATTATGGTACAACAGGAATCGAGATTAAAAGTAGCAGATAACACGGGAGCAAAAGAAGTTTTGACTATTCGTGTTTTAGGAGGAACGAAACGTCGTTATGCCTCTGTTGGAGATAAAATTGTAGTAGCGATTAAAGATGCAACTCCAAACGGAAACGTTAAAAAAGGAGCGGTATCTACTGCAGTTGTTGTACGTACCAAAAAAGAAGTGAGAAGAGCTGATGGATCTTACATCCGTTTCGACGATAACGCATGTGTGTTGTTGAACGCTGCAGGTGAAATGAGAGGAACTCGTGTTTTTGGTCCGGTAGCAAGAGAACTTCGTGAAAAACAATTCATGAAAATTGTATCATTAGCACCAGAAGTGCTTTAATTCGTTTAGACAATGGTAAAGCTAAAAATCAAATCTGGAGACGTAGTAAAAGTTATCGCTGGTGACCATAAAGGTGCTGAAGGTAAAGTTTTACGTGTTCTTCGCGAGAAAAATAAAGCGGTAGTTGAAGGTGTGAACATGGTATCGAAACATACGAAACCAAGCGCAAAAAACCCTCAAGGTGGTATCGTTAAAAAAGAAGCTCCTATCCATATTTCTAATATTGCTTTAATTGATCCTAAAACTAAGTCAGCGACTAGAGTAGGTGTTAAAGTTGAAGGAGATAAGAAAGTGAGAATTTCTAAAAAATCTAATCAAGTATTATAGTCATGACTTATATACCTAGACTAAAAGAAGAATATAAGAGCAGAGTAATTGCTGCTCTTACAGAAGAGTACGGTTATAAAAATGTAATGATGGTTCCAAAATTGGAAAAAATCGTTATTAGCCGTGGTGTTGGAGCTGCTGTATCAGATAAGAAGTTAGTTGATCACGCAGTAGAAGAGTTAACAAAAATTACAGGTCAGAAAGCAATAGCTACTATCTCTAAAAAAGACGTTGCGTCTTTCAAATTGAGAAAAGGTATGCCAATCGGAGCTAAAGTAACGTTACGTGGAGAAAGAATGTATGAATTCTTAGATCGTTTGATCACTTCTTCTTTACCACGTGTTAGAGATTTCGGTGGTATCAAAGCTACAGGTTTTGACGGAAGAGGAAACTACAACTTAGGTGTACTTGAGCAAATCATTTTCCCAGAAATTGATATTGATAAAGTAAACAAAATTGCTGGTTTCGATATTACTTTTGTAACTTCTGCAAACACAGACAAAGAAGCAAAGTCATTATTAGCACAATTAGGATTACCTTTTAAAAAGAATTAAGTTATGGCTAAAGAATCAATGAAAGCCCGCGAGGTAAAAAGACAAGCGTTGGTAGAAAAGTATGCTGAAAAAAGAAAAGCTTTATTAGAGGCTGGAGATTATGAAGGTTTACAAAAATTACCAAAAAATGCTTCTCCGGTACGTTTACACAACCGTTGTAAATTAACAGGAAGACCAAGAGGGTATATGCGTCAGTTCGGTATTTCACGTGTAACTTTCCGTGAAATGGCTAACAGTGGCTTAATTCCAGGGGTAAAGAAAGCAAGCTGGTAAAAGTTTGTTTATTTGAGCAGATAATTGTACATTTGCCGGATTTTTGCCGGTAACGTGCAATTATCTGCTTTAAAAATAGAGTTTAATGGCTTCAGGTTCAAAGAGATAGTCTTTTTGAAAACCGTTGCCGCAATTTAATAAATATGTATACAGATCCTATTGCAGATTTCTTAACAAGAATTAGAAATGCAGTGCGTGCTAACCACAAAGTGGTTGAGATTCCTGCTTCTAACATGAAAAAAGAAATCACTAAGATTTTATTCGATCAAGGATATATCTTAAGTTACAAATTCGATGACAGTACTGTTCAAGGTACTATCAAAATCGCTCTTAAGTATGATAAAGACACTAAAGAGTCAGTAATTAAAGATATCCAAAGAATCAGTAAACCAGGTTTACGTAAATACGCTGGTGCGACTAAATTGCCTAGAATCTTGAACGGTTTGGGTATTGCTATTGTTTCAACTTCAAAAGGTTTAATGACTGGAAAGCAAGCGAAACAATTGAATGTTGGTGGTGAAGTAGTTTGTTACGTATACTAATTTTAAAAAGACTTAACAATGTCAAGAATAGGTAAAAGTCCAATTGCAATTCCAGCTGGCGTAACTGTTGAAGTTAAGGATGCTGTAGTTACAGTTAAAGGAAAATTAGGAGAGCTTTCTCAAAGTTTTGCAGATGTATCTGTTAAAATGGAAGAAGGACAAGTAATCGTTGAAAGATCTTCAGATCACAAAGATCAAAGATCAAAACACGGTTTATACAGAGCTTTGATCAACAATATGATTGTTGGTGTATCCGAAGGTTTCACTAAAGAATTAGAATTAGTGGGAGTAGGTTATAGAGCTGCAAACCAAGGACAAAAATTGGATGTTGCTTTAGGTTTTTCTCATAACATAGTTCTTGAAGTGGTTCCTGAAGTTAAAGTGGAGACTGTATCTGAAAAAGGTAAAAATCCAATCATTAAGTTAACTTCACACGATAAACAACTTTTAGGACAGGTAGCTGCGAAAATCAGAGGTTTCCGTAAGCCTGAGCCATACAAAGGAAAAGGAGTTAAATTCGTAGGTGAAGAATTAAGAAGAAAAGCAGGTAAATCAGCTTAAAAATTAAGACTATGTCATTAACAAAATCTGAAAGAAGACAAAGAATAAAGTTCAGAATCAGAAAGATTGTAAGCGGTACAGCTGCAAATCCAAGACTTTCTGTTTTCAGAAGTAATAAAGAAATCTATGCACAAATCATAGATGACGTGAACGGTGTGACACTAGCTGCTGCCTCTTCAAGAGAAGCTGGCGCAAAAGGAACAAAAATTGAAGTTGCTGCTGTAGTAGGTAAGTTAATTGCCGAAAAAGCTCAAAAAGCAGGAATCAGTACTGTTTCTTTTGATAGAGGTGGTTATTTATATCACGGAAGAGTTAAATCATTAGCAGACGGTGCCAGAGAAGCTGGACTTAAATTCTAAGAACTATGTATCACAATTATAAAAACGTAGAACTAGTAAAACCTAGTGGTCTTGAATTGAAAGATCGTTTGGTAAGTGTAAATCGTGTAACCAAAGTTACAAAAGGAGGTAGAGCATTTGGCTTTTCTGCTATTGTAGTAGTAGGTGACGAGAATGGAGTGGTAGGTCACGGATTAGGAAAATCAAAAGACGTTTCTGAAGCTATTGCTAAAGCGGTAGAAGATGCTAAAAAGAATTTGGTTAGAATCCCATTAAGTGGTCAATCAGTTCCTCACGAACAAAAAGGTAAATTTGGTGGAGCCAGAGTATTATTGATGCCAGCGTCTCACGGTACAGGAGTTATTGCCGGTGGTGCAGTACGTGCCGTATTGGAGTCAGTAGGTATTCATGACGTATTGTCAAAATCTCAAGGTTCTTCAAACCCACACAATGTTGTTAAAGCTACTTTTGATGCTTTATTACAAATGAGAAGCGCTCACACTGTTGCAAAACAAAGAGGAGTATCATTAGAAAAAGTATTCAAAGGTTAATTCAAGGAAATTATGGCAAAAATATTAGTAAAACAAGTAAAAAGTCAAATCAATTGTCCTCTTATTCAAAAGAGAACTTTAGAGGCTTTAGGTCTTAAAAGATTAGGACAAGTTGTGGAGCACGATGCAAATTCTGCTATCCTTGGAATGGTAAATAAAGTTAAACACTTAGTTTCTGTTGAAGAAACTAAATAAATAACATATTCGTTATGAATTTAAGTAACTTACAACCGGCTGAAGGTTCAACACATAACCAAAATAAAAGATTAGGTAGAGGTGAAGGTTCTGGTAAAGGTGGTACCGCTGCACGTGGACACAAAGGAGCAAAATCACGTTCTGGTTATTCAAAGAAAATTGGTTTTGAAGGAGGTCAAATGCCACTTCAAAGACGTGTACCTAAGTTTGGTTTCAAAAACATCAACCGTGTGGAGTACCAAGGAATCAATCTTTCAACTTTACAATTGTTAGTTGATAATGGTTTGGCTACTGATACTGTTGATTTTACAACATTTGTTGAAAATCGTTTAGCAACTAAAAATGAGCTTGTAAAGATTTTAGGTGGAGGAGAGCTTAAAGCTAAATTAAAAGTAACTGCTCACAAATTTACTGCGACTGCAAAAGCGGCTATTGAAGCTGCAGGTGGAGAAGCTGTAACTTTATAATCCAATATACCAAATGAAGAAGTTTATAGAATCGTTAGTTAATGCTTGGAAAATAGACGAGTTAAGAAATAAAATTGTTCTTACTGTTTTAATGTTGGTTGTGTATCGTTTCGGTGCTCAAGTAACGCTTCCAGGTATTGATGCAACTAAATTGCAAAATTTATCGACTCAAACTGATCAAGGTATAGGATGGTTAATCAATGTATTTACAGGTGGTGCGTTTTCGCAAGCATCTGTATTTGCATTGGGTATCATGCCGTACATCTCGGCTTCGATTGTAGTTCAATTAATGGGGATAGCAATTCCTTATTTGCAAAAATTACAAAAAGACGGAGAAAGCGGAAGAAAGAAAATTAACCAAATTACTAGATGGTTAACTATTGGTATTACCTTATTGCAAGGTCCAGGTTATATCTTTAACTTGAATAAGCAATTACCACAAAATGCTTTTATTGACGATTATTTCACACTTCCAATTTTAATTCCTACGGTGTTTATTTTAACATCAGGAACTATTTTTGCGATGTGGTTAGGAGAAAAAATCACGGATAAAGGAATTGGTAACGGTATATCGTTGTTAATTATGGTTGGTATTCTTGCACGTATGCCAAAAGCGTTTATTCAAGAGTTTTCTTCACGTGTTACTGAAAATAATGGTGGTCCAATGCTAATTGTATTGGAGATAACAATTTGGTTATTAATCATTATTGCTTGTATTCTTTTGACTATGGCAGTTCGAAAGATTCCAGTACAATATGCACGTCGTACAACTGTAGGGGATTTTGAACAAGATGCTACAGGAGGAAACAGACAATGGATACCTTTAAAGCTAAATGCGGCTGGTGTTATGCCGATCATCTTTGGACAAGCAATTATGTTTATACCGGCAGCGGTATCAGGTTTGTCCTCATCGGATACAGCACAAACAGTTAAAACGAGCTTCCAAAATATCTTTGGTTGGCAGTATAATTTAGTTTTTGCTTTGTTAATCATAATTTTTACTTACTTTTACACCGCAATTACCGTTCCTACCAATAAAATGGCTGACGATCTTAAGAGAAGCAGTGGTTTTATTCCAGGAATTAAGCCCGGTGTAGAAACAGGTGATTATCTTGATAGAATTATGTCATTACTAACCTTTCCTGGTTCGTTATTCTTAGCATTAATTGCCGTGTTCCCGTCAATTGCCGTTAGCTTGCTAGGTGTACAACAAGGATGGGCAATGTTTTATGGCGGAACATCATTGTTAATTATGGTGGGAGTTGCAATTGATACTATTCAACAGATAAATTCTTATCTATTGAATAAGCATTATGACGGATTGATGAAAAGTGGTAAAAATAGAAAAGCAGTAGCTTAATTTTTATGGCAAAACAATCAGCAATAGAACAAGACGGGTCAATCATTGAAGCATTATCAAATGCAATGTTCCGTGTAGAATTAGAAAATGGACATATTGTAATTGCTCATATTTCTGGAAAAATGCGAATGCATTACATTAAATTGTTACCTGGTGACAAAGTAAAACTAGAAATGAGTCCTTACGATTTGTCGAAAGCAAGAATTACTTATAGATACTAAAGCTATTAAAATGAAAGTAAGAGCATCAGTTAAAAAAAGAAGTGCCGAGTGCATTATCGTACGTAGAAAAGGAAGATTATACGTTATAAACAAAAAGAATCCTAGATTTAAACAAAGACAAGGATAATTATGGCAAGAATAGCAGGGGTAGATATACCTAAAAACAAAAGAGGAGTTATTGCTTTAACCTATATCTTCGGAATTGGAAGAAGCAGAGCTAAAGAGATTTTAGAGAAAGCTAACGTTAGCGAAGATAAAAAAGTTCAAGATTGGAACGACGATGAAATCGGAGCAATCCGTGATGCAGTTTCTTACTTCAAAATCGAAGGAGAATTGCGTTCTGAAATTTCATTAAACATCAAACGTTTAATGGATATCGGATGTTACAGAGGAATCCGTCACAGATCTGGTCTTCCATTAAGAGGTCAGAGAACGAAAAACAACTCTAGAACTAGAAAAGGTAAAAGAAAAACTGTTGCTAACAAGAAAAAAGCAACTAAATAATAAGTAGTAGTATGGCTAAGGCAAGTACAAAAAAACGTAAAGTGATCGTTGAATCAACAGGCGAAGCTCATATTAATGCAACTTTTAACAACATCATCATCTCGTTAACAAACAAGAAAGGTGAAGTTATTTCTTGGTCTTCAGCTGGTAAAATGGGCTTTAGGGGTTCTAAAAAGAACACTCCATATGCAGCTCAAATGGCAGCAGAAGATTGTAGCAAAGTAGCGTTAGAAGCTGGACTTAAAAAAGTAAAAGTTTACGTTAAAGGTCCAGGAAACGGAAGAGAGTCTGCAATCAGATCAATTCACAACGGAGGAATTGAAGTTACCGAAATCATCGATGTAACTCCAATGCCACACAACGGATGTCGTCCTCCAAAGAGAAGAAGAGTTTAATTTATAGTATAACCAAAGGTAGGATATAAGATTATCGGAGGATAAGACCTGAATTCATAATCCCTACCTTTTTTAATTATTTAGCAATGGCAAGATATACTGGTCCAAAAACAAAAATTGCCCGTAAATTCGGGGAAGCAATCTTCGGAGACGACAGAGCCTTCGAAAAAAGAAATTACCCTCCAGGTCAACATGGTTTGGCTAAAAAAAGAGGTAAAAAATCTGAATATGCTGTCCAATTAATGGAAAAGCAAAAAGCAAAATATACTTATGGTATTTTAGAGCGTCAATTCAGAGGTTTATTCGAAAAAGCAGCTGCCTCTAAAGGGGTAACTGGTGAAATCCTTTTACAACTTTGTGAAGCTCGTTTAGACAACGTGGTTTACAGAATGGGTATCGCGCCTTCTCGTCGTGCTGCTCGCCAAATCGTTTCTCACAGACACATCACGGTTAACGGTGAAGTAGTGAACATTCCTTCTTACCACCTAAAACCAGGTGATAAAATAGCTGTTCGTGAGAAATCTAAATCTCTAGAAGCTATTGAGCGTTCGTTATCTAATTCTAGTGCTGTTTACGAGTGGATTACTTGGAATAATGATACTAAAGAAGGAACTTTCGTTTCTGTTCCTCAAAGACTTCAGATTCCAGAAAACATCAAAGAACAGTTAATCGTAGAGTTGTACAACAAATAATAACTGACAGCAGTCGAAAACAAATATGGCATTATTCAATTTTCAAAAGCCCGATAAAGTTATCATGATCGATTCAACCGATTTTGAAGGTAAATTTGAATTCAGACCTTTAGAACCGGGATACGGATTGACAGTTGGTAACGCTTTAAGACGTGTGTTGCTTTCTTCTTTAGAAGGATATGCAATCACTTCGGTACGTATAGAAGGAGTAGAACACGAATTCTCTACAATCTCCGGTGTGGTTGAAGATGTTACAGAAATTATCTTAAACCTTAAACAAGTACGTTTCAAACGTCAAATTGAGGATATCGATAACGAATCTGTATCAATCTCTTTCTCTGGAAAAGATCAATTAACCGCGGGAGATTTCCAAAAATTTATCTCTGGTTTCCAAGTGTTAAATCCAGAATTAGTAATCTGTAATTTAGATAGCAAGGTTACTATCAACATGGAATTGACTATCGAGAAAGGTCGTGGGTATGTTCCGGCTGAAGAAAACAAAAAACAAAACGCACCAATTGGTACTATTTTTACAGATTCAATTTACACTCCAGTAAAAAATGTAAAATATTCAATTGAAAACTTCCGTGTTGAACAAAAAACTGACTACGAAAAGTTAGTTTTCGAAATCATCACTGACGGTTCAATTCATCCAAAAGATGCGTTGACAGAAGCAGCTAAAACGTTGATTCATCACTTTATGTTGTTTTCTGATGAAAGAATTACACTTGAGGCGGATGAAATTGCACAAACGGAATCTTACGATGAAGAGTCGTTACATATGAGACAATTGCTTAAAACTAAGCTTGTTGATATGGACTTATCAGTAAGAGCTTTAAACTGTTTGAAAGCGGCTGAAGTTGATACACTTGGAGATTTAGTTTCATTCAACAAGAATGATTTAATGAAGTTCCGTAACTTCGGTAAGAAATCATTAACTGAACTAGATGAACTAGTAGCAGTTAAAGGGCTTACTTTCGGAATGGATTTAGCTAAATACAAATTAGATAAAGAATAAATTACTTCATATTTTGCTCTCCAAAGCGGATTGAAGCAAGATGAAGTTAAAAAAATTACGTCATGAGACACGGAAAAAAAGTAAATCATTTAAGCAGACAAGCTGGACATAGAAAATCTATGTTGGCTAATATGGCTTGTTCGTTAATCGAGCACAAACGTATTAATACTACTGTGGCTAAAGCTAAAGCTTTAAAACAATTTGTTGAGCCATTGGTAACAAAATCAAAAGAAGATACTACTCACAACCGTCGTATTGTTTTCACTTACTTGAGAAACAAATATGCAGTTACTGAGTTGTTCAGAGAAGTTGCTGCTAAAGTTGGAGATCGTCCGGGAGGATATACTCGTATCATTAAGTTAGGAAACCGTCTTGGGGATAACGCCGATATGGCAATGATCGAGTTAGTAGATTTCAACGAATTGTACAACGGAGGTAAAAAAGAAGTTAAAAAAGCAACTACTCGTCGTGGTAGAGCTAAAAAAGCTGAAGCTACTGATGCTCCTGCTGCAACTCCTGAAGCACCTGCGGCTGATGCAACTGAAAATACTGAAGCTACAGAATAATCATGAAACACTGATTTTCAATACAAATAAGGATAAACTTTTTAAGTTTGTCCTTTTTTTTTGATTTTTTGTGAGCAAAACCATAGAGCTGTTTACATGTAATTCCCGTTATTCGCTCTACTCGGTGCCGCTACTATCGGGGCTATTAAATAACTATTGGCTTCTTTTAATCGAAATTTTTTAAAAGAAATTTTTTAACCTAAATTTGCACAACTTTTTACAACACAACACACACAACTGAAATGAAATACACAAGCAGAAATCAAGCCATTTTATTGTTAAACGACGGAACGGTTTTCTACGGTAAATCCATTGGAATTGAAGGGAAAACGTTTGGTGAAGTTTGTTTTAACACCGGAATGACGGGGTATCAAGAGATTTTTACAGATCCGTCTTATTACGGACAAATTATGGTAGCTACCAATGCACATATTGGAAATTACGGAGTTCATAAAGATGAAACCGATTCAGATAGCATTAAAATCGCAGGATTGGTTTGTAAAAACTTCAGTTTCAACTATTCTCGTCCAGATGCCGAAGAAAGCTTATTAGAATACTTTGAAAAAGTAAATTTAGTGGCCATTTCCGATGTGGATACTCGAGCGTTAGTTGCTTATATCCGTGATAATGGTGCGCAAAACGCGGTAATCTGTACTGACGGTACGCCTCTGGAAGAATTAAAACAACAATTGGCTGCAGTGCCTAATATGAAAGGTTTAGAATTGGCTTCAACGGTATCTACCAAAGAGCCTTATTACTTCGGTGATGAAAATGCAACTTACAAGGTTGCTGCTTTGGATTTAGGGATTAAAACCAATATCTTACGTTGTTTGGCTGAAAGAGATTGTTATATTAAGGTTTTTCCATATAACACCGATTTGGAAACAATGAAACGCTTTAATCCAGATGGATATTTCTTGTCTAACGGACCTGGTGATCCGGAGCCGTTAAAAGAGGTTCAAGAAGTTGCAAGACAAATCATAGCTGAAAACAAACCGGTCTTCGGAATTTGTTTAGGTCATCAAATTATCGGATTAGCAAATGGTATTTCCACATATAAAATGTTCAACGGTCATCGAGGTATTAACCACCCGGTTATGAATGTAATCACCAATCGCGGCGAAATTACCTCACAAAACCATGGTTTTGCTGTTGTTCGTGAAGAGTTGGAAAAACACCCGGATTTTGAAATTACCCATGTACATTTAAACGATGGTACTGTAGCGGGAATGAAAATGAAGAACAAATCGGTATTTTCGGTGCAATATCATCCAGAAGCTAGTCCTGGACCACACGATGCCCGTTATTTGTTTGATGATTTCGTTGCCAACATTCAAACCTCAAAAAACTAATTACAATTTACTAACGACAAATTACTATAAATATGAGCATGATTATTAAAATTCACGCGAGACAAATATTAGATTCAAGAGGTAATCCTACTGTTGAAGTAGATGTAGTTACTGAAAACGGTATTCTAGGTAGAGCTGCGGTTCCTTCTGGAGCTTCTACAGGTGAACATGAAGCAGTTGAATTACGTGATGGTGGAAAAGCATTCATGGGGAAAGGCGTTTTAAAAGCTGTGGAAAACGTAAACACAACTATTGCTTCTGAGCTTGTTGGAATGTCAGTTTTCGAGCAAAATGCTATCGATAAAATGATGATTGAATTGGATGGAACACCTAATAAATCCAACTTGGGTGCAAATGCCATTTTAGGAGTTTCTCTGGCTGTTGCTAAAGCGGCTGCAAACGAATTAGGACTGCCATTGTATCGCTATATTGGTGGTGTTTCTGCAAATACACTTCCGGTACCAATGATGAACATTATCAACGGAGGTTCGCATTCCGATGCGCCAATTGCATTTCAGGAATTTATGATTATGCCGGTAAAGGCTAAAAATTTCACGCATGCTATGCAAATGGGTACCGAAATTTTCCACAATCTTAAAAAAGTATTACACGATAGAAATCTTTCTACAGCAGTAGGAGATGAGGGAGGTTTTGCACCAAATTTAGCTGGAGGCACAGAAGATGCCTTAGATTCTATCAAATTGGCTGTCGAAAATGCTGGCTATACTTTTGGTGACGATGTAATGATTGCTTTAGATTGTGCCGCTTCAGAATTTTACGTAAACGGTAAATACGACTATACTAAATTTGAAGGGGAAACGGGTAAAATCAGAACATCAGAAGAACAAGCTTCGTATTTAGCAGAATTAGCGTCTAAATATCCAATTATTTCTATCGAAGACGGTATGTATGAAGACGACTGGAACGGTTGGAAATTGTTGACTGAAAAAATCGGGGATAAAGTACAATTGGTTGGCGATGATTTATTTGTAACGAATGTGCAACGATTGTCACGTGGTATTCAAGAAAACATTGCCAATTCAATTCTAATCAAAGTAAATCAAATCGGTACGTTAACCGAAACGATTGCAGCGGTAAACATGGCGCACAATGCAGGTTATACTTCTGTAATGTCGCATCGTTCAGGAGAAACCGAAGATAATACCATCGCCGATTTAGCAGTGGCTTTAAACTGCGGACAAATTAAAACAGGTTCGGCTTCGCGTTCAGACCGTATGGCTAAATACAACCAGCTTTTAAGAATTGAGGAAGAATTGGCAGATGTAGCTTATTTTCCAAGAGAGAAAGCATTTAAAGTGAAATAATAGTTTTAAACATAGATAAATGAATCCGCTGTAATAAGCGGATTTGTTTTTTTAAGGAATTTTTGATTTCTAGGAATTTCTTTGTCAACACTGTAAAAATATCTGTAAATAAGGTGCAATATTTAATGATTTGATTTCGGAATTTTCTTTTTAATTCGAATGAAATTTCATAAATTCGCGTAGAACAAAAAACTAATTACATTTAATTCCTAATACAAACATGTCGAAAACTGCAATATTAGAAATTGATGGCAACAAATATGAGTTTCCAGTTATCGTGGGAAGTGAGAATGAGGTTGCTATCGATATTGAGAAGCTACGTGCTGCTACCGGTGCAATTACCTTAGACCCAGGGTACAAAAATTCAGGATCTTGCAAAAGTGAAATTACGTTTCTTGATGGAGAAGAAGGTATTCTTCGTTATAGAGGGTATGCTATTGAAGATTTAGCTGATAAAGCTGATTTTCTTGAAGTTTCATACCTGGTTATTTTTGGTGAATTACCAACCAAACAACAATTAGAAAAATTTGAAAATGATATCCGTAGATATACCTTGGTAAACGAGGAAATGAAAAATATCATTGACGGATTCCCTAGAACAGCTCATCCAATGGGTGTGTTGTCTTCGTTAACAAGTGCGTTAACTGCTTTTAATCCTAAAGTAGTTAATGTGGATAACGAAAAAGAAATGTACGAGGCTGTTTGTAAAACCATGGGTAAATTTTTGGTTTTAGCTACTTGGACGTACAGAAAAAGTTCTGGTTTTCCATTGAATTATTATGATAATACAAAAGGATACGTAGAAAACTTTTTACGTTTAATGTTTGAATTGCCAACAGGGCCTTACAAAATTAATCCTGTAGTGGTAAATGCTTTAGATAAATTGTTTATTCTTCATGCAGATCATGAACAAAACTGTTCTACTTCCACAGTACGTATGGTAGGTTCTTCGCATGCTGGTTTATTTGCTTCAATCTCTGCAGGTGTTTCTGCATTATGGGGGCCACTTCACGGGGGAGCTAACCAAGCTGTATTGGAAATGTTAGAGGAAATTCAAAAAGACGGTGGTGATGCAGATAAATATCTAGCAAAAGCAAAAGATAAAGATGATCCATTCCGTTTAATGGGCTTTGGTCACCGTGTGTATAAAAATTTCGATCCAAGAGCAAAAATCATTAAAAAAGCGGCTGATGAAGTATTGGCTGAATTAGGAGTTAACGATCCAATTTTAAATATTGCTAAGAAATTAGAAGAATCGGCTTTACAAGACGAATACTTCAAATCAAGAAACTTGTATCCAAACGTAGATTTCTATTCAGGTATTATTTACCGTGCTTTAGGAATTCCTACCGATATGTTTACTGTATTGTTTGCAATAGGTCGTTTACCAGGTTGGATTGCACAATGGAAAGAAATGCGTGTGAATAAAGAGCCAATCGGTCGTCCGCGTCAAGTATATGTTGGTGAGCCATTACGTGCTTTCAAAGCAATGAATGAGAGATAAGAATCATTATGATTTATATTCAAGTCCCGCAATTGCGGGACTTTTTTTGCTTTCATAATAAAAAATTATAGAAAAATACTACAAAATATTTTGATATAAAATTCCTACATATTACTTTTGCGCTAGTAATAATAAATTTATAAGCCATGAAAAGTAAGTTAAAAGCGTTTTCAGTTCCATTGTCAATTTTGTATTTGTTTGTTTCAGTTGTGAGTTGTTCTCCATCCGATTCAAATTCTGAGAATAAACAATTAAGCGAAAATGCTCGAGTAAATGCCAAAAAAGCAGTTTCTTTATTTAAAAGTCTGAAATCGGAAACAGCTAGAACTCCTGATTTTGAAAATGTTGGTCTGACACAAGAGTTGGTTGATGAATATCTAGTGGCAGCTGGTTTTCAATCTGGTGAAGTAACGGTAGAAACGGTAAATGAAATTGTACGTCAAATAAGCGATAGTCAAGGACTAAGTTTTGAAGATCAAATCAATTCGTTGCAGGCTTCTTCTTATGTGAAAGAAAAATTGATTGAGATTAAAGAAACCGGTTTTATTGAAAATCTTGAAGTTCAAGAAGAATTCTTAGAATTGCCTGAAGGTGAAAAAACGATGTTGCTCACGTCAAATGTAATGGTTGATGAGTTCAGTAAAGCTGCTCAAGATGGTGATGTTAATGTTCCATGTCCAAGTGAAGGATGTACAGCAGTTATGGTTTTACTTGGTGCAGGTATCGGAACTTCAATTTGTGGTCCAGCTTGCGGTGTTGTTGGAGGAGTAATCGGACTCATTATTGGAACTAGTTTGAAATAAATTAACATATTATGAGGTTTAGTAAAGTAGTCAGTATCGTTCTTTTTTTTGTGTTCTCAGCATATTCACAAGAAGTGCCTAGCCGTGAATTTGAAATTGCGTTGCTTTATGGAAATGCATCGGTACAAATTGATCAGGTAAAAAGTAATGGATATTTTACGGGCGCTAATATTACAAGAGAATTTGCTCTAAATAATAAGTCCTCTATTTTAGCAGGACTCGATTTTAGAAACTTTTTTCTGAGCGCAAGTCAATCCTCAGTTGAAACCAATTATGCAGGATTACCGGTTTCATTTAGATCCTATTTTTTTAATACGAATAAAGCTGTTTATGCAGAATTCGGGGCTTATGCCAATTATCTATATAAATCGAGTTTTTATGATAATGCAAGTCAAGAAAAAGTTGTGTTTAAAAATTCCGGAAACAACTTTGGGATTTTTTATAAACTAGGCTATAGTTCGATGTTTAATAACACGTTTAAAGTGAATATTGCATTGTTTGGAGGACAAGATTTTGCAACTAGTTTAAAATCAGAAATACCTAATGTGAAGATTAAAAATCAAATGGGTATCGAATTGGGTATCGGGATTAATTTGTTTAAGAAGTGAAAAAACTAATCGGATTGCTAATTGTATTAGTAGTTTCCTGTAGTAATTTCGATAATCTTGAACGACAAATTGATTCGCAAAAAGTGTATCTGATTTTTAGAGATTCAGAATCTAAAGAAGGTTTTTTTATCAAGAGGTTTAACGCCTTTAACAAGCAAGTGACTCATGTTGGTTTTTTGGTGAATCAAAATAATTCGTGGGTCGTTTATCATGCTTTAGATGTTAAACAAGGTAATTGTATAAAGGTATCAACCTATAAAGAGTTTTGTTTTTCTGATAAAAAGAAGAAACCGGTAAAAATTCTCGAAATAGAAAACTTCGATAAAAAGGAGGAATTACTAAGAGAGCTTGAAGTTGTCAAAAACAAAAATCTAAGTTTTGATTTTACATTTTCAGTGAATTCAACAAATTCCATTTACTGTTCGAAACTGGTTTGTGATGTGTTAACAACAGTAGCACCAAGCAGATATAGTTTTAAGTATCGTAAAAAGAGCTTGAATAATCTGGAATCTGCCTATTTGAAAAGAGATACATTATGCTACTATCCTGTAGATGTTTTTTTTGGAAGTAAACAATTTAAAAGTGTGAATTAAAAAGTCCCGCGATTGCGGGACTTTTTTTATTTATTCTGCTGGTTTTTCTTCGTCAGAATCGCCAGTTAAGTCGTCAATTTTGTTTTCTACTTTGTTAGCTACATCTTTAACGGTTTCTTTTACTTCACCAGCTTTGTCTTCCGCCCAATCAGCAGCTTTAGAAGCTGTTTCTTTAGCCGAATCAACCAAATTGTTCAATGAATCTTTTACACCCATCTCGTCCAGCTTTTGCGATGCACTTTCTGCAACTTCTGAAACGGTTTGCGCAGCGTCTTTAGCAAAATCTTCAACTTTATCTATTGCAGACTCTGCCATAGTTGAAACATTTTCACCTAAATTTTCGCCAGTTTGTTTGGCTTTGCCAAAAAGCGAACTAAAAAAATTTGATAATCCCATAATTTTATAAGTTTTAACCAAATTTACTAAAAAATCAGTTTTATATTTAAAGAACTGCTATTAAGTTGCTGCTAAATTTAGGTAATTTGTTCCTTTTTTTTAAGGCTTCCCTTTTTTTACGTATCGTTTCTTTTATAAAGGTCCTTTTTCTATATTTGTCCGAATGGAAATGCATTTGAAGGATATCACTATCCTCATGTCGAATACAACTTTTATGAGTAAGAATATTACTTTTTTAATCAACAAATCTGAAATAACTGCCGGTACTCGCGGTGCTTCTCTCGGTCCCGATGCTATTATAACAGCTGCACGTAAAAATAATAGCTACATTTTTGGTGAAAATGCAGTTGCTAAAATTCAAAATGTAAATACGTTTTTAGATAAACCAACAACCTATCCTTTTGCAAAACGCATCGATGGGTTAATGACAATATATCAGGAGCTTAATTCTAAAGTTTCTGAAATTCTCTTGCAAAATTCGTTTCCAATTGTCTTGGCGGCCGATCACGGTTCTGCTGGAGGAACCATTGCCGGAATTAAAACCGCATTTCCTTCGAAGCGTATTGGAGTGGTCTGGATAGATGCACATGCCGATATTCATACGCCTTATACAACACCGTCTGGGAATATGCACGGTATGCCTTTGGCAACAGCATTGAATGTTGATAATTTGGAATGTAAGATTAACGATGTTGATGAACAAACTATTACTTTGTGGAATCAACTTAAAAATATTGGTCAAATAGCTCCAAAAGTTCTTCCTGAAGATGTTGTTTATGTAGCAGTTCGTGATACAGAAGCTCAAGAAGAAGCTGTCATGGAGCGTTTTGGTATAAAATCGATTACTGTTGATGATGTTAGAAACAATGGTGTCGGAAATGTAATTCAAGAAATTGAAAAGCAACTGAGCAATTGTGATTGTATTTATGTGACTTTTGATGTGGATTCTATGGATCCAGATTTGACTTCTCATGGTACTGGGACGCCAGTTGATAACGGAATTACGCCAGAAGAAGCAAAAGGTTTAATGATTGCTTTAGCAGCAAATCCTAAAACAATTTGTATGGAAGTGGTGGAGGTAAATCCATGCCTTGATGAAAAAGAAAATACAATGGCTGAAGTAACATTAGACATTGTTGAAGCAATTACGGAAACTATAAAAAAGAAATAGTGCAACAAATCACAAATACATTATTAATGATTCGTCCAGTCGCATTCCGACGTAACGAACAAACAGCGGTAAATAATTATTTTCAAAATGGAAATGGTGTTGTTTTACCGGGAGCTGTTAATGCTAAAGCGCAACAAGAATTTGATGCTTTGGTTTCGGCTTTGCGTTCAGCAGGTGTGTCGGTAATAGTGATTGATGATACCGATAGTTCGGAAACACCAGACAGTATTTTTCCCAACAATTGGATTTCATTTCATGAAAATGGAGATGTGACCATATATCCAATGTTTGCAGAAAATCGTCGTCTTGAACGTCGTGAAGATGTATTAGATTTGCTAGAAGAAAATGGTTTTTATATTGAAAATTTAATTGATTTCTCCTCGGCAGAAGAAGAAGGTCTTTTTTTAGAAGGAACCGGAAGTTTAGTTTTAGATAGGGAAAATGGTAAAGCGTATTGCGGAATTTCTGAGCGTTCTAGCGAAGAATTAATGATCGAATTTTGTGAAGATTTTGAAATGGATCCCGTGATTTTTGATGCTTTTCAAACGGTAAGCAGTACCCGAAAACCGATTTATCATACGAATGTAATGATGAGTATAGGTGAAAAATTTGCGGTTATTTGCGCTGAAGCTATTGATGATTCTAAAGAGCGAAAAATGGTTTTGGATTGTTTGAGAGCCGACGGAAAAGAAATTATTTTGCTTACTGAAGAACAAATTTTCAATTTTGCAGCCAATATTCTTCAAGTTAAAGGAAAAGACAATAAACGTTTTATCGTGATGAGTGATACAGCGTATGCAAGTTATACACCTGCTCAATTAAAAGTATTGGAGAAGCACGGTGAAATTATTAAAACCGATTTAAAAACTATTGAGAGTAATGGAGGTGGAAGTTCGCGCTGCATGATGGCAGAAGTATTTCTCCCCAAAGCATCCGATATGTAAGAATAAAAAAAAGACCTATTAAGGTCTTTTTTTTTGTCTATGTTTTTTTGAGTGATTAAAGCATTTTAAAAATATTTACAACCGCATTGCTAATGTATTGTACTCCAATTGCAATTACAAAAAATCCAATAATTCTTGAAATTGCTATGATTCCAGATGCTCCAAGAAGTTTTGATAAATAATGGGCACTTCGCAATATGATGAAAATAACAACGGCAACGGCTAAGATTGCAGCACAAATTGAAGCTTTATCACTAAACGCAGGATAGTCTTGATAAAAAGCGATAAGTAATGAGATGCAACCCGGTCCCGCTAATATAGGCATGGCAAGCGGAGTTAAAGCAATGTCTGTTCTGCCTTGAGCGTCGGAAGTAACTTTTTTATTTACACCTCTTTTTTTGCTGAATTTTCCACTTAACAAAGCAAAACCAGAACTGGCAATTACTAATCCACCTGCAATTCGAAGTGCATCAATGCTAATTCCGAAGAAATTAATAACATATTCACCTACAAAGAAAGATATGATTAATATAATAAATACGTTTATTGCTGTCCAAAGTGATGTTCTAAAACGTTCGGATTGCGTGTCGTTTTCAGTAAGTCCAACATAAATCGGAATGGCTCCAAGTGGGTTTAAAACAGAAAATAAGGCGGCGAAAATGTAAATAAATAATTCCATTGTTTTTGTTGCAAAATTAAATTTGGTTTGAGTGTTTCGCGTAAATAAATATTTAAGGAAAAGTTATAGTTTGACTAAAGTAATAAAAAAGATGTACCTTTAATAAAAATCATTTATGAATTCGAAAAAAACTTTGGTAATTGGTGCCTCCGCTAATCCACAGCGGTATTCGAATATGGCAATAAAAAGTTTGAAAGAGCATCATCATGAAATTGTTGCGATAGGTTTGAAAGATGAAATAGTAGACGGAATTCCTATTCATGCTCAAATGGATAACATTTCAGATATCGACACGGTGTCTATGTATCTCAATCCGATTCGTCAAAAAGAATACTACAATTATATCATTAATTTGAAACCCAAACGTGTTATTTTTAATCCAGGTTCCGAAAATCCTGAATTTTTTAAGCTTCTTAATGAAAATAACATTCCTTATGAAACAGCTTGTACTTTAGTGCTGTTGGCGACAAATCAGTTTTAAAATTTTGTTTCACCTGTAGCGGGTTTGCTGATTAATAACAGACCTAAAAATGTAATTAATCCGTTTAGAATAATTAGTTCAAAAGAAAACTCGTATCCCCCAAACCATTTTTTTGAATTCATGTTGATGAATAAGGTAAGTAAAGGTGAAATCAAACAAACTAATGGAACGAATTTGTCAATCACGGTTTTTGAAGTAACAATTAAACCAAATCCGTACAAACCAAGCAGTGGTCCGTATGTATAACCTGCAACAGTGAAAATCATTGTTACAACCGATTTGTCGTTTAAGGAATTAAAAACAAGTATAACTAAGAACATCAACAATGAAAATCCTAAGTGAACAAAATTTCTTTTTTTGATGTTTGTTGGATTGTTGGCATTCTCTAATTTATTCATACCCAAAAAATCTACACAAAAAGAAGTGGTTAAGGCTGTTAAAGCACTGTCTGTTGTGGCAAATGTAGCTGCTGTCAATCCAAGTAAAAAGATTATGGCAGGGATTATGTTTAAGTGTTTAAAAGCAATTTCGGGGAATAAATAGTCGGTTCGAGCCACACCATCAACCATAGGAATTTCAATGCCGTTTTTAGCTGCATACATGTATAAAAGCGCACCAACACTTAAGAAGAAAATATTGATAATTACAAAAATTCCAGTGAAAGTGAACATGTTTTTTTGAGCTTCTCCAATAGTAGCACAGCTTAAATTTTTCTGCATCAAGTCTTGATCCAATCCCACCATCGCAATGGTTACAAAGATTCCGCCCAAAATTTGTTTCAAAACAAAATTGCCTTTACAGAAATCTTCATAGAAAAATATTTTAGAGTACTGACTGTTTTTTACTGCTTCAAATGCTTCAAATGTACTAAAATCTAAACTTTTGCACACAAAAATTATAGTCAGAAATACCGAAGAAACCAAAAAGAAAGTTTGTAAGGTATCGGTAATGATAATTGTTTTAAGTCCGCCACGGTAGGTATATGCGAAAATTAAAGCTAACGAAACCAATACTGTTATAGCAAAAGGGACTTTAAAATCGTCAAAAACATAACGTTGCAAAACAATTACTACCAAATACAATCGGAAAGCTGATCCTATAGTTCTGCTTATTAAGAAAATAGTCGCTGCCGTTTTGTAACTAATGGTGCCTAATCGTTGTTCAATATAACTGTAAATTGAAGTTAGGTTCATGCGGTAATACAATGGGAGGAGAATTTTGGCAATAATGATAAAACCTATAGCATTACCTATAATGAATTGAAAGTATTTGAATTGCAAATCAGGATTTCCTACTTCGCCAGGAACAGAAATAAATGTAACACCCGATAAAGCCGTGCCAATCATGCCAAAAGCCACTAAATACCATTTTGAGTTTTTATTTGCTTTGAAAAAAGTATCATTGCTTTGGTCTTTTTTGCTGACAATGTTTGATATTGCTATTAGTAGACCAAAATACAAGATGATAATGGTAAGAATGGTTGCCGATGTCATGGTGTAAAATTTAATGTGCCAATTTACACAAATTATCTCCAAAATTTCAAATTGGTTAATTTTCAAAATGACTACTTTTGTAGCATGGAATTTTCATCGAAATTATTAGAAAAAGCTGTTAACGAAATGGCGCAGTTGCCCGGAATTGGCAAACGTACAGCTTTGCGTTTGGTTTTGCATTTGCTTAAACAACCAAAAGGTCAAACGGAAATGCTAACATCCGCTTTAATTTCAATGCGAGAAGAGATAAAATTTTGCAAGGAATGTTATAATATTTCGGATGAAGAAGTGTGTGAAATTTGCTCCAATCCTTCCAGAGATGCTTCGGTTATTTGTGTGGTGGAAGATATCCGTGATGTCATGGCATTAGAAAATACCGGCATGTTTAAAGGGTTATACCATGTTTTAGGCGGTAAAATTTCGCCAATAGATGGTGTTGGGCCGAGTCAGTTGCACATAACCCCATTGGTTGAAAAAGCTAAAGCGGGAAATATTAAAGAAATTATTTTTGCATTAAGTTCAACAATGGAAGGCGACACAACCAATTTTTATATTTATAAACAAATTAAAGACTTTGGAATTGTTACATCTACTATTGCACGCGGAATTGCAATTGGAGATGAATTGGAATATGCTGATGAAGTAACCCTAGGAAGAAGCTTGATGCATCGTATTCCGTTTGAAAATTCATTAAAGAATATTTAATGTTAGATTTTCGTTTATTATTGCTTAAATGTTTAAAATTATAAATTGAAAAACTATATTTGTTTTTTCAAAAAAATAAGAATGAGAAAAGTAATTTTTCTTTTAATCATAGTGATGGGAGTTTTAAGTACTTCCTGTATACCTAATAAAGATTTAATATACCTTCAAAACAGCGGTAAAGACTCTGTTTCTGTGGGTGTTAATCCAGTTGCTTCAAAGCCGTATCGTGTAAAAGTCAATGATATTCTTACCATCAAGGTTAAAGCGTTGGATCAACGTTTGGTTGAAATGTTTAATCCTACAGAAGCTCAAGGTAATCAAGTAATATCCGAACAAGGTGTGTATTTTAATGGGTTTTCAGTTAACGACCATGGAAATATCAGAATTCCGGTTTTAGGAGAAGTAAATGTTTTAGGTTTTACAATTGAAGAAATTCGAACAAAAATTGAGTCAAGATTTTTAGAGGAGTATTTTAGAAAAGAGGCAAATATTTTTGTAACGGTTAAATTATCAGGTTTACGCTACACTGTAAATGGAGAAGTAGGCATTCCAGGGACTAAAATATTATATCAAGATAAGGCAACGGTTTTAGACGCTATTGCTAATTCCGGAGATATCACTATGACAGGAAACAGAAAAGAAGTAATCGTAGTTAGACAATATCCTCATGGTACCGAAATGCATACTTTGAATCTTACAGATGCCAAAGTAATGCAATCACCATATTATTTTTTGCAACCTAACGATCATATCTATGTTAAGCCATTGAAGCAAAAATCCTGGGGAACAGGAGCAACGGGTACGCAATCAGTGGCTACAATTATATCGGCACTTTCATTAGTAGCCACAACGTTTTTATTACTAAAAAATCTATAGATAAAAGAGATGCTTGATACAAAAGATTTTTCTTTTTTTGAAAACCAGAACAGCTTCGATTTTAAAGGCTTTCTTATAAAAATTGCAAGTTATTGGAAATGGTTTTTGGTGAGTTTAATAA
This sequence comes from Flavobacterium sp. IC2-16, assembly GCF_055521455.1. Classification (NCBI taxonomy): domain Bacteria; kingdom Pseudomonadati; phylum Bacteroidota; class Flavobacteriia; order Flavobacteriales; family Flavobacteriaceae; genus Flavobacterium; species Flavobacterium sp. IC2-16. The sequence continues at coordinate 1,944,958 of NZ_CM145480.1, forward strand.
TCACTTTTGTTATTGCTTATCAGGTTAACATTCGCAAAGAGAAAATTTTTGGAATGGAGGCTTCTATTGTTGTAAAAGATGAAAACAATCCTTTTTTTACATCCAATACAAGTTTAGTTTTTAATTGGGGAGGAACTTCGGATAAGGTTCAAACAATAATGAACATGCTAAAGTCGCGAACCCATAATGAGTATGTTGTAAACCGTTTGAACTATTATGTAGACTATCTAAAACGTGGAAAATATAATTTTCAGGATGCGTATGGAGAAGTTCCTTTTTATGTTGAAATTGATAAAAACAAAGCACAGTTAGCTAATTTACCTATAAAGATCAAATTTTTGAGCGAAACTGAATTTGAACTTTCTGTAGTTTTTGAAGAAGGAAAAGTATTAAGCTATATATATGAAACAAATGAAGACTCGTCTGTTAATGTGGCTGTTGGAGAATACAAAAGAAAGTTTAAAGTAGGCGAAAATATTGATTTGCCTTTTTTGAATTTAAAATTATACATCAATTCTAGACCAGGAAAGTATGTGGATAACGAATATTATATTCGTTTTAAGAGCTTCGATGGAACAGTATCACATTACAAATCTATTAATGTAGAAACCGATACAAAAGCACCCTCTATTATAAGGCTATCACTACAAGGAACAAATAAAAACAGATTGGTTGAATATCTAAATGTTACTGTTCAAGTGTTGAAGAAAAGACAGTTGGATAGTAAAAACCAATTTGCTAAAAACACTATTTCCTTTATTGATAGTACATTGATAGCAATGGAAGGCGAATTGAAAAAAACGGAAAATGAACTTGAAAATTTCCGAAAAGATAAAAACATTTTGCAATTGGAAGCTGGAGGCCAGCAATTGTCAGAAAAATTAAGCAGTTTGGATGTAGAACAAGATGCTATAACAAGAAAAATTGCATACTATAATTCACTTCGTAATTATCTTATTAATAGTACTGATTATTCAAAACTTCCTGCCCCAACAGTTGCTGGGATTGATGACCCCAATGTTGTTGGAAATGTATCCAAATTAATTCAGTTGTCTGCGGAGCGTTCAGAAATGGCTTATTCTGTTAAGAATAAGAAAATGTTTAATGACTTCGATAAAGAAATGGATGCATATAAAAAAGTCTTGTTAGAAAATATAAATTCAGCAAAACAAGCCTTACAATATGATTTGTCATTAATCAACAGACGTATAGGAGAGGCAGAGTCTGAAATCAGTAAATTGCCTCAGGAGAAACAAGAACTCTTGAAAATTACTCGTAAATATGACTTGAAGGACAATATTTTTAATACATTCATGCAAAAGCGAAGTGAAGCAGATATTGTAAAAGCAGCAAATGTTTCCGATATTGAGTTTATTGATACTGCTAAAGATGTTGGAGGTGGACTTTTAGGACCAAAAACTAGTGTTAATTATATATTGGCATTTTTGTTGGGTATTTTCATTCCATTATTGATTGTTTTTGCAATTACTCTTTTAGATAATACGTTGCATAATACTGAAGATATAGAAAAACTAACTAAAATTCCTATTATTGGTGTAGTTGGAAAAAAGAATACCGAAAACAATCTCTCCGTTTATGAAAAACCAAAGTCTCCTTTAGCAGAGTCGTTTAGAGCTATACGTTCTTCTTTACAATATTTGTATAAAAAACAAAAGGTTGATGGAACAAAAATATTAATGCTAACTTCTTCTGTTGGAGGTGAGGGTAAAACCTTTTGTTCGATTAATATGGCAACTGTTTTTGCTTTAAGTGATAAAAAAACGGTTATTGTTGGATTGGATTTACGAAAGCCAAGAATTTTTGGAGATTTTAAAATTGAAAATAATATTGGAGCAGTTAACTATTTGATTGGTCAGAAAAGCCTGAGTGATATTATTCAAAAGACACATATTCCTAAATTGGATGTGATTACCTCAGGACCAATTCCACCGAATCCTTCCGAATTAATTTTAGGAGAATCGATGTCAGAAATGATAGAAGAGCTTAAAAAAGAATATGACTTCATCATTTTAGACACCCCTCCAGTAGGACTTGTTGCCGATGCACTAGAGTTAGCGCAATATTGTGATGCTGTATTGTACGTGACCCGACAAAACTTTACTAAAAAAGGGATGTTATCTATTGTAAATGAAAAACACAAACGTGGAGAACTTCATAATATCAGTATTGTATTGAATGGATTTGAAAATAGAGCAAAATATGGTTATGGATATGGTTACGGATATGGTTACGGATATGGTTATGGCGCATACAGTAATGGGTATTTAGAAGAAGAAAAGCCAAAAACAATTTTGGAAAAAATTCAATCAATCTGGAAAAAGAAATAAAGTTACACCTTCTAAATAATTGTAACTTTGCATCAAATTTAAAAAATGTCGCAGCCTAAAATTTCAATATTAATTACAGGAGGAGCCGGTTTTATCGGTTCGAATCTGTGTGAATACTTTCTTGAAAAAGGGCACCAAATAACTTGTTTGGATAATTTTTCGACTGGTTACAGACATAATATTGAGCATCTTATTGCTCATGAAAATTTCAGATTGATTGAAGGGGATATTCGAGATTATAATACTTGCCTCAAAGCTCTTGAAGGGGTTGATTATGTTTTACATCAAGCCGCATTAGGTTCAGTTCCACGATCTATCAATGATCCTATTGCAACTAATGATGTTAATATTACCGGTTTTCTAAATATGTTGCAAGCGTCAAAAGAGGTTAGGATTAAACGATTTGTTTATGCAGCGAGTTCGTCTACCTATGGCGATTCTGAAAGTCTTCCAAAAGTTGAAGATATTATCGGGAAACCGTTGTCTCCATATGCAATAACAAAATTTGTGAACGAATTATATGCCGATGTTTTTAATAAAACGTATGGTATTGAAACAATTGGTTTGCGTTATTTTAATGTTTTTGGAAGAAAACAAAATCCAAATGGTGCCTACGCTGCTGTGATTCCAAAATTCGTAATGCAATTAATGGATCATGAAAGCCCAATAATAAATGGTGACGGTAATTATTCTAGAGATTTTACCTATATTGATAATGTTATTCATATGAATGAATTGGCTCTTTTTTCTGAGAATAGAGAAGCTGTCAATCAAGTGTATAATACTGCATATGGAGATAGAACCACCTTAAACGATTTGGTAGACTATTTGAAAGAATATCTATCAGAATATGATCCTGAAATAGGTAAAATAGAAGTTATTCACGGTCCAAATCGTATGGGAGATATACCTCATTCGTTAGCGAGTGTGCAAAAAGCAAAAGAATTATTAAATTATAATCCTAAATATTCTATTTCAACTGGTTTAAAAGAAGCCGTGAAATGGTATTGGGAAAATCTGAGATAAAATGATTAAGAATATTTGTTGTATTGGTGCTGGTTATGTAGGTGGTCCAACCATGTCGGTAATCGCACAAAAATGTCCGGATATTAAAGTTACGGTTGTCGATTTAAATGAAAAAAGAATCGCTGCTTGGAATGATGTTAATATTGACAACATACCGGTTTATGAACCTGGATTGCCTGTTGTAGTTGCTGAAGCTAGAGGCAGAAATTTGTTTTTTTCTACCGATGTTGACAAGGCAATTGCAGAAGCAGATATGATATTTATTTCGGTAAATACGCCAACGAAAACCTATGGTGTTGGAAAAGGAATGGCCGCCGATTTAAAGTACATTGAACTTTGTGCCCGTCAAATTGCTCGTGTAGCTACAACTGATAAAATAGTTGTTGAAAAATCTACCTTGCCTGTAAGAACGGCAAGCGCAATTAAAGATATTTTAAATCATACTGGTAATGGTGTGAATTTTCAGATTTTATCAAATCCGGAATTTCTTGCCGAAGGTACCGCAGTAGTTGATTTACATGCGCCGGATCGCGTGCTTATTGGAGGTGATACAACTCCAGATGGACAAAAAGCAATTCAAGCTTTGGTTGATGTTTATGCAAATTGGGTTCCAAAGGATCGAATTTTAACTACCAATGTTTGGTCGTCCGAATTATCAAAATTAACGGCCAATGCATTTTTAGCACAACGAGTATCTTCAATTAATGCGATGTCTGAATTATGTGAAAAGACTGGAGCCGATGTGAACGAAGTTGCTAAAGCTATCGGTATGGATAGTCGTATTGGTTCAAAATTTTTAAAATCTTCTGTTGGCTTTGGAGGTTCATGTTTTCAAAAAGACATCTTGAATTTGGTATATATTGCCAAATCGTACGGACTTCATGAAGTGGCAGATTATTGGGAACAAGTTATCATTATGAACGATCACCAAAAGCGTCGTTTTGCAAAAAATATCATTAGGACATTATATAATACGGTGTCCGGTAAAAAAATTACATTTTTAGGTTGGGCATTTAAAAAGGATACCAACGATACTCGTGAATCTGCTGCAATTTATGTTGCTGATGATTTACTAAGTGAACAAGCACAAATTTCAGTGTACGATCCAAAAGTTGAAGAAAGCCAAATCTATTTTGACTTAAATTATTTAGAAACACGTTCGGAAAGTGAAAATAAAAGCGGAGTTTCAGTTGTTGAAAATCCATACGAGGCATGTAAAAATTCTCATGCTATAGCCATTTTAACAGAATGGGATGAGTTTAAAACATACGATTGGCAGCAAATTTATGATGGAATGCTTAAGCCTGCATTCGTTTTTGATGGAAGAAATTTATTGGATAAATCGAAACTTGAAAAAATTGGGTTTGTTTATCAATCGATTGGTTCTTAAAGTAAAAGTATGAATACAAAAATAGCAGTTATAGGATTAGGATATGTTGGATTGCCTTTAGCAAGATTGTTTGCTACAAAATATCCTGTGGTGGGTTTTGATATTAATAAAAGCAGAATTGAAGAACTAAACAGCGGGGTTGACTCCACTTTAGAAGTTGATAATGCCGTTTTAAAATCGGTTTTAGTTGGTAAAGCTTCAGATGAAATTGGCCTATTTTGCTCATCCAATCTTGAAGATATTTCACAATCAAATTGCTATGTTGTAACGGTACCAACACCCGTTGATAAAAATAATCGCCCAGATTTAACACCACTATACAAGGCCAGTGAAACCGTAGGAAAGGTACTTAAAAAAGGAGATATTGTTATATATGAATCTACTGTGTATCCTGGTGTAACAGAAGAAGAGTGTGTACCTGTTTTAGAAAAAATCTCTGGATTAAAGTTTAACGTCGATTTTTTCGCGGGGTATTCACCAGAGCGTATTAATCCTGGAGATAAAGAACATACTGTAGAAAAAATATTAAAAGTTACTTCAGGGTCTACACCTGAAATCGGACAAAAAGTGGATGCGTTATATAAATCGGTTATCACTGCCGGAACGCATCTTGCTCCAACAATTAAAGTGGCCGAAGCTGCTAAAGTAATTGAAAACTCGCAACGCGATATCAATATTGCTTTTGTAAACGAATTGGCTAAAATTTTCAATATTTTAGATATAGATACCCATGCGGTATTAGAAGCGGCTGGCACAAAATGGAATTTCTTGCCTTTTAAGCCAGGTTTGGTTGGCGGACATTGTATTGGTGTTGATCCTTATTACTTAGCTCAAAAAGCCCAAGAACACGGTTATCACCCTGAAATCATTCTTGCCGGACGTCGCCTAAACGATAGTATGGGAGAATATGTTGCTTCACAAGTAGTGAAATTAATGATTAAAAAAAGTATCAAAGTAAACGGTTCTAAAATTTTGATGCTAGGAATCACTTTTAAAGAAAACTGTCCCGATGTTCGTAATACGAAAATTGTAGACGTTGTTCAATCATTGAAAGATTACGAAACCAATGTGACTATTTATGATCCTTGGGCAAATCCAAGTGAAGTTATGCATGAGTATGGCTTGAAAACACTTGAAAAATTGCCGGATGATAAATTTGATGCAGTGGTATTGGGTGTAGCACACAAAGAGTTTTTACAGATGGACTTTGATAAATTCCGAAAAGAAAATAGTTTGGTTTTTGATGTTAAAGGAATTTTAGGAGATAAAGCTGATTCAAAATTATAATCAATTAGCCTATGGATAATTCGTTGTGTTTTATGCTTCAGGCTAGAATTGGATCAACTCGATTGCCCAAAAAAATGATTCTTCCCTTTTATGAAGAAATGGGTATATTGGAATTAATCATCAAGAAACTTAGAAATAAATTTCCAAATATTCCGATAGTTTTAGCTACTTCGGATATGTCAGAAAATCAAATTCTAGAAGAGATTGCAGTTCATTTGGGTTGTAGCGTTTTTCGAGGTAGTGAAAATGATGTTTTGCAACGATTTGTAGAAGCTTCAGATGCATTTCAATACGATAAAATTATTCGTGTTTGTGCCGATAATCCATTTCTGGATATAGATGAAATGGAAAAGCTAATTAATTCTACATCTAATACTACCTACGATTATGTGAGTTTTCAAATAAATGGGATTCCAAGTATCAAAACACATTACGGTTTCTGGGCAGAATACGTTACTGTTGAAGCACTAAGAAAAGTGCAAACTCAAACCGATGATCCCTTTTATCATGAACATGTAACAAATTACATATACGGAAATCCGGATTCTTTTTCAATACAGTTCTTAGAACCTAATTCGAAGATTGATCAAGAAAATTCAATCCGAATGACTTTGGATACAATTGAAGATTTTGAAGTATTATCCAAAATTTATTCAGAACTTAGTAGTAGGCATTCTAATTTTGGTATAAATGAAATTGTCGATTTTTTAAATGAAAATGATCATTTTAAAAAAGCAATGCAAAATCAAATTAACCAGAATTCAAAATAATGGTTTGAAAATAAACCTCTCTTAATATGAAAGATTATTCAAATAACGGGGTCTATATAATAGGCGAAATTGGGCAGAATCATAACGGTTCTGTTGATATTGCTAAACTCATTGTTGAATTGGTGTCACGACCAGTTTTTGAAAGTGATTTTGGTCTGAATTTGAATCCGATGAATGCTGTTAAATTAACCAAGCGGGATTTAAAAGAAGAGCTCACCACAACTCAAATGAATAAGATATACGATTCACCTCATTCGTTTGGACGAACCTATGGTGAGCATAGAGAATATCTTGAATTATCGGATGAAGAGCACTTTGAAGTCTATAAATATGCTAAAAGTAGAGGTTTGGAATTTGTTGAAACCTTATGTTCTTTAGGTTGTTTGTCTCTGTTGAAATTATTTCAACCCGATTGTTTAAAAGTTGCCAGTCGCGACTTAACCAATTTGCCTTTATTGGCTGCTATGGCAGAAACTAAAATACCAATAATTTTATCTACGGGTATGGCGGGTAAGGCCGAATTAGACGAAGCTTTAGCGGTTATTTCTAAATATCATTCCGATATTGCCATATTGCATTGCGTATCTCAATATCCAACCCATCCTGATAATCTTAATCTCAAAACAATTACCTATTTGAAAAACAATTATGGAAAGTATACCATTGGTTTTTCAGATCATACAATAGGAATTTCGGCGCCAACAGTTGCAGTAGGTATGGGGGCTCAAATTATTGAAAAGCATATTACAATCGATAGAAACATGAAAGGTACAGACCAAGCGGGTTCATTAGGACCTGATGGTGTTTTTAGAATGGTTAGAGATATTCGTGTGGCCGAAAAATGGTTAGGAGTAGAAGATATTTATATTGAAAAGGGAGTAGAAGCTGCCAAAATTAAATTGGAGCGCTCTATTGCTACCAATCGTGATCTAGAAGTTGGTGAAATTATTTCGGAACAGGATTTGCATTTACTAAGTCCTGGAGATGGTTATAAATGGACTCAAAAAGAGGAAGTTATAGGTAAAAAAGTATCGGTTAGAATTCCTAAAAACGAACTGATTTACCCCAATGCTATTGATAAATAAATTATGTTAATTACTAGTGATATTCTTGGTTTCGAATTGAAATGTCTTTTTGATAGATATTATTTGCTGGATGTCTCAGAAATAAACTTTAACGATATTGATTGCTATCAAGAAATTATCCCTGTTTTTATTCACGATTATTATAGATATTTTCCAAATCAAGAGTTAACAAAAGAAAATGTTTTTTCACGAATTGAACTTTTAGGAATTCTCTTATACAGAATTTCAAGAGTCTATTTTTTGAGAAACGAAGAAAAAATAGCAACACATTTTTCTAATTTATTGCGAATAATATGTGGTTTCGAGATTTATTTTTCTGCAGAAATTGGAAAAGGGTTGAAAATTAATCATGGACTAGGAACTGTTATTGGTGCTCGATGTAAAATAGGTGAACAGGCCTTGATTCACCAAAACGTTACTTTTGGGGATCGTAATGGAGGAAGACCAACACTATTAAATAATGTTACTGTTTATGCTGGGGCTAAAGTACTAGGAAATATCACCTGTGGCGATAATTCGGTTATAGCGGCCAATTGTGTTTGCTTAATAGATGTACCAAATAATTCAGTAATTGCTGGAGTTCCAGGTGTAATTAAAAGAAATAAATAATGTTACCAAAACTAATTATAACGGATATTGACGGCGTCTGGACAGATGGGAGTATGTATTACGACCAAACCGGAAACGAACTCAAAAGATTTCATACCTACGACAGCGCAGGAGTTTTGTTTGCTAGATTGTGTGAAATTCCCGTTGTGATTATAACAGGTGAAGATACTGATATTGTAAAAAGAAGAGCCTCTAAACTAAAAATTGATTATTTATTTCAAGGGGTTAAAAACAAGGTTGAAGTTGTTCAAACTTTGCTAAACAATTTGAATATTTCATTTGCTGATTGTGCATTTATTGGTGATGATATTAATGATATAGCACTTTTGAAAAAGGTAGGATTTAGTTCATGTCCTGCTAATGCTCCCGATTATGTTAAGGATAAAGTTAATTTTATTACCTTTAAGAAAGGTGGCGAAGGTGCTTTCAGAGAGTTTGTAGAGTATATTCTTAAAGAGAACGGAGTTTTTGAATCGGTGTTAGAAAAAGCAGTCCAAAATCATGAAAAATCAAATTGAGCAGTATTTTGATCGTCTTTTTCCAATAAACAGAAGTCTTACTGGCAATGGAGTTCGTGAGACTTTTGCAATTTTAAGCGAGCTTATTGATTTTGAAATTTCAGAAGTTCCAACTGGTACGCAAGCATTCGATTGGGAAATTCCTAAAGAATGGAATGTTAAGCAAGCTTACATTTTAACGCCTGATGGTAGAAAAATAGCTGATTTTTCGGAGAATAATCTTCATCTGATGGGTTATTCTATACCGTTTTCAGGAGAGTTAAGTTTCAGTGAGTTAGAATCTCATATATCTACTAGACCCGATTATCCTGATGCTATTCCTTATGTAACATCGTATTACAATGAGCGTTGGGGATTTTGTTTAAGTCATAATGAATTTTTAACACTTCCCAAAGAAGGGATGTATAAGGTGTTTATTGATTCATCGCTAACCAATGGTTCAATGACTGTTGGAGAAGCTGTTATTCATGGAGCTTCAGATAAGGAGGTTTTATTTACTTCGTATTGTTGCCATCCAAGCATGGCTAATAATGAACTTTCCGGTATGCTTGCTTTGGCATTTTTGTATCAAACACTTAAAAAGAAAAAGAATCTCAAGTATACATATCGTTTTTATTTGGCTCCAGAAACTATTGGGGCTATCTATAACCTTTCGAAAAATGGTATGCATTTTAAAGAAAAGTTAGTAGGGGGTGTTGTTTTAACTTGTTGTGGTGATTCAGGGCCTATTACATTGAAAAAATCTAGAACGGCATCCTATTTTGATTCGGTACTTCAGAATATTTTAGAGTATTCGACTTCGAACTATAAAAAAGTGGATTTTTTCCCAATGGGAAGTGATGAACGCCAATATTGTTCCCCTGGTTTTGACTTACCTGTGGTTTGCTTAACTCGTACCATGTACGGAGAATACAAAGAGTACCATACATCTATGGATAATAAAGAAATTATAGATTTTGAGGCTTTAGAAAATTATATTTTAACGCTTTCGGAACTGGTGGATAGTATTGAATTGGATGGCTTTTATATGAATCAAAGTCCGTATGGAGAACCGCAATTAGGAAAAAGAGGCTTGTATCCAACCTTAATGAAAATAGAAGAAAGAGGCGAAAGTTTAAAACGGCTTTTGTATATGCTTAATTATTCTGATGGGAAACACAGCTTGTTGGATATCGCGAATATCGCTAAAGCACCTATGGTTTCTTTTCAAAATGAAATAAATGCATTGATAGATAAACAATTATTGAAGAAGGGTTCCAATGTTTAAAAACAAAAAAATACTTTTTTACTTTAATCAATATTTTGTGATTCGGTTGGGTGAAAATCTGTACCACTACAATGCTAAAATTGAACGTTTTTCTATACTAAGAGCCTTTTTTACACTACTGTTGCATTTTTTTAAAAGTATTACATTTAAGGCTTCTGAAAAAAATAAAAATGCATATAAGTATCTGGTTTATGTTGAGACAATAAATCAGAAAAATGCGATTATTGATGTGTTTGATAGAGTCGAAAAAACAGATTCTGAGCAAATGCTTTTTGTCTTGAATAACGATATTCAAATTGATAATTTTGACACACTCCATTTTAACAAAAGACAACTTTTTTATAATGCGCTCTTATTTTTTCCTAAAGCGCTAATCATATCTAAAAACTATTGCAAGCAAAAATCGGGAATCATTAATACGACTCACATTTATGTAAATCTTTCTCTTTTTTTAGCTTCTGTTAAAATGTTTGAAAGATTAATTACATCGTTTCAGAGTGAAAATGTAATTCTAACTAACGACCATAATTTGCAGCCTTTAGCATTATTATTAGCGGCTAAAAACACAAAAAATCCAAGCTATTATATTCAGCATGCTGCGGTTTCTAAAGCTTTTCCAAAATTATTGCCAGAAATTGCTTTGTTGGAAGGTCAACAGGCATTAGATATCTATAATGAAATTGGCAATTTGTCTCGTAAACATCAATTTGTAGGTATTGCTCGAATGGATGGATTATTGGCTCATAAAAAAGAATTTGTGAGCGAAAATATTGTAGTGGGGTTTTGTTTAAAACCTTATTATTCCATGGAATTAATTGAGGAAATAATCGGATATATTAAAAATGTATCAAAGATTTCCGAAATTATCTTACGCCCTCACCCAGGAAATTCACAGGCTTTTTATGATAAATTGCAAAAGCTTAATATTTCCATATCCAACGCAAAAAAAGAGCGTCCTCATGAATTTATTAAGAAAATTGATGTCATGATTTCTGGCGAATCGTCAATTATTTTAGAAGCGGCTTTAATGAAAGTGAAAACAATTTATATTGACGACCAAGTTGCCGAATTTGATTTGTATGGTTTTGTGAAAAACAAAATTACGCAGGCGGTTAGTAAACTTGAAGATATTACAAGTGTATTGAATTCCTTATCTTACGACGAAATTGAAGAGCAGTATGAAAACTGTAAATATTATTGTAGTACCGTGAATTCTGAATTTGAAAACAAATCGAGGGATTTAATTATTAAAACGCTATTGGAACAATGATTGGATATATAATTGCAAAATATAAACGTCTTCGAAAAAAATATTATAAAGCACAGATTGTTAAAACTGCCGAATATATAAAAGGTGAGTTAACAGTTAATGGATTGTCCTATGTTAATAGGAAAACACGTTTAGGGCATAACGTGCATTTTAATGGACTCCGTGTATTAGGAAATGGAAAGGTAACTATAGGCGATAATTTTCATTCGGGTATGGAATGTGTTATTCTTACAGAAGCACATAATTACAAGGGTAATAAATTGCCTTATGATGAAACAAATATATTAAAGGAAGTGACCATTGAAGACAATGTTTGGCTCGGACATGGAGTAACAATAATTGGTTCAGTTACTATTGGTGAAGGTGCTATTTTGCAAGCAGGGTCGGTTGTGGTTAAAGATATTCCTAAATTAGCTATTGCCGGAGGTAATCCAGCCACTGTTTTTAAATATAGAGAATCCGAACATTATTATACATTGAAAGAGCAAGGGCAATTCCATTAAAATGTTAAAAAAACTCTTTTCACATACCTTTATTTATGGCATTGCCAATCAGGTCCCTAAAATAGCAGGGATTTTTTCGTTACCCCTTATCACTCAATATTTAACAGAAGAAGATTACGGTATTTTTGGTGTAATAACTTCATATATGGCTGCTATCGAGGTTTTTAGTTCTTTAGGACTTCGTGTAGTTTTAGTCAATACATTTTTCAAGCATTCCAACTGGTATGTAAAGATTTGGAGAGAAATTTATGGGTTTTTAATGTTGTGGAATATTGTTTTCCTAGCATTTAAAGTTCTTTTTTTGTGGCTTTTAATGCCTAAAGAAGTCGATCAGGTCTTTTTGGTGATTTTCTTAAATGTTGGTGTAGGATTGTTTTTTGGGCCAACTGCTAATATTGGCTCAACCTATTTTCAAATTCGTCAAAAACCAGTTTCTATCGCCATACGAACAGCTGTTTTTGGAACCTTGACCATTTTACTAAATGTGTTTTTTATTGCACAACTTAAAATGGGTTACATCGGTTGGTTTTACTCGATTTTTATTGTGACCGTTTTAGGGAATTTGTCTTATTTCTACCCACTTTTTTTTAAATATAAAATCACACCTATTTTTAAAATTTCTTGGAAAAGAATAAAATCATATTTACGGGTAACTTTGCCAACAATTCCACACTATTACTCAACCTTTTTATTGAATACGTCCGATAAAATTGTCATGGAACGTTTATCGGTACCAATTAATGATATTGGAAAATACAATGCAGCGTATACTGTTGGTAATTTCTTTAACTCAATAGGAATGGTAAGTGGTTTTGCCATTACACCTTTAATGAATGATTGTTACAAGCGAAAAGATGAGAAAGCTGCACGCGAATTGGTATTTGTACTTCAAGGCGCTTTTTTTCTTGCTTCTTTTGTAGCTTGTATTTGGATGAAAGAAATTTTCCAGCTTTTAATTAAAAATGATACATTGGCAGCAACCTATCCAATTGGTATTATTGTAGTTATGGCATACAATTACAGAGCAATGTATTACGGTTCCATCAATAAACTTTTCTATTTAGAACGGACTCAAATTTTATGGAAAATTACATTTATTGCAGGGTTAACTAACGTTTTAATGAACCTCATTTGTATTCCAATATTTGGTTATAAAGTAGCTGCTGTTACAACGTATTTAAGCTTAATGTTTATGGGGTATTCAGGTTATTTTCTTCGAGATTTTAAAGAAAACTCCACTGTAAATTATTATCCGGGCTATTGGTTTTTAGCAACAACAATACTAACAGTGCTGGTCTATTTTTTAAGGGATTGTTCTTTTTTTTCAAAAGTGGTAATGACAATTATAGTTTTTATGTTATCGGTATTTGTCGTAATTTATTTGTGGAAAAAAATGCAGCGTATAAAACAAAGTTAATTTTACGGAATATCAGAACAATATTATGGCATTGAAAATAGTACGAATCACCACATTGTTGGATTTTGGAGGTCAGGAGCGAAAATATTTGCTTTTCTCTGAAGATGCTACTTTGTTGAAAAATGAGTATTTTTTTGCTGCCATAGGTTATGGAGGACATGCATCTCAAGTAATTTTAGATAGGGGATTTTCAGTTACCTTGTTCAATCAGAACCCGGCAATTAAAAACCTTAGTAATATTTGGATGTTGTACAAATGGTTTAGAAAAATTAAACCCGATGTAGTACATACTGCTGCTGCGGAGGCTAATTTTCATGGAGTTATCGCGGCTAAACTTGCCGGAGTAAAAGTAATCCTTGCCGAAGAAATTGGCTTCCCAAATCATTCAAAATTAGCACGATTAGTATTCCAAAACTGCTATCGTTTTGTTGATGCTGTAATTTGTGTATCACAAGCGGTTCAGGATTATTTGAAGGAGATTGGTGAAATTTCTGAAAATAAAGGTGTAGTCGTATATAATCCTGTGAGCGCCCCAAAAGAAATTCAAAGGAATACATCTGTCAATTTTACCATTGTTAATGTTGGGCGTTTGGAAGTTGTTAAAAATCAACAATTAATTATCAAAGCGTTTGCTCGATTAGAAAATAAACAAACACGATTAATACTTGTTGGTGATGGTAGGGAACGCTCATCGTTAGAAAAACTAATTCAAGAATTAAACGTACAAGACAGAGTACAAATAACTGGTTTTACAAGTGAACCGGAAGTATATTTAGCCCAGGCTGATTTATTCGTATTACCATCACATTCTGAAGGTTTTGGCATTGCGGTAGTCGAAGCTATGCAGCAAGGCTTATCTTGTTTATGCTCCAATGTAGGAGGTATTCCAGAATTTATAACCGAAGGAGAAACGGGTTGGTTGTTCAATCCAAGTGATGAAACTGCATTTTTTGAGAAACTTTCTGAGGTAGTTCAATTGCCTAAAGAAGAATTGTCTCGAATCGGTTCAAATGCAAAGCAAGCTGTGAATGACCGTTTTTCGATTCAGAAGTATGTAGAAAACCTTGAAAATCTTTACCAAAGTTTATCATGATAAGAGTCTTGAATATTTTAGAAACCATAGGTTCAGGAGGTGTAGAGCGGAGACGTTTATCTATGGCAAAACATTTGGACAAATCTAAATTTGAACTTAAAATAATCTGTACGGTCGCTAAAGGGAATATAGCAGATGAAATTCGTGCGAATGGAGTTGAAGTAATCGAAATTGGTAAACTGAAATCGCCGTTTGATTTTAAACAACATAAAAAAGTAATTAAAGTTATCGAAGAATTTCAACCGCACATTATTCACGGAGCAGTTTTCGAAGGGGTAACTATGGCTGCCGTTAACGGTTTTTTTAAGCGAGTTCCAACCATCATTATTGAAGAAACTTCCGACCCAAAAAATAGAACCTGGAAAGGGAATTTATTAATGAAATTATTTGCTGCAATGGCAGATAAAGTTGTTGGCGTTTCCCCAGCAGCAACAAAGTACCTAAAAGAACAATTAAAGATATCAGATGATAAAGTTTGTCTAATAACCAATGGTGTAGCAATGCCAAGAAAAGTATCTCAAACTGAAGTTTCAGAATTAAAAAGTAAACTCAATATTCTGGAAGATGAGGTGGTGATTGGTTCGGTTGGACGAATGTTAATGGATAGTCATAAACGATTTTCCGATTTATTAAAAGCTTTCAAACTGATATTAGATTCGGGATACAAAGCAAAACTTGTTTTGGTAGGAGAGGGACCGGAGTTGGCAAATTATCATAAGTTGGCGATTGAGTTAAATATTCAAGACCAAGTAGTTTTTGCAGGGTACCAATCCGATACTGCTAAATTTTATGCGCTTTTTGATGTTTTTTGTCTGACATCAGCTTACGAGGCTTTCGGTTTGGTTTTGGCTGAAGCAATGTTTCATGAATTGCCGGTTGTTGCTACAAAGGTTGGAGGTATGCAATATATTGTTGATGATGGAATTACGGGGTATCTGGTTGAGCGTTTTCAAACGGAAGAAATTGCGGCTAAATTGAAAATGTTATGTGCCGACAAGCCGCTTCGTGATAAGATGGGTAAATCGGGATTTGAAAAAGCACAAAAAGAGTTTACGGAAGAAAGTTATGTCGCAAAGGTTGAAAAATTGTATTTTGCAGCATTAAAATAATTTTAAGAATGAGTATAGTTAAGAATTTAAAGACAAAAGTAGATGCATTGCTTTGCAAGTTTTTCCGCCACAAAAACGAAGAATTACCGGCTTTTTTATTACAGAAATTGTATCATCAAGGAAGGTATCTGCCTTTTACTACCTCGTCTTTAAAATTCCGATTGTTAGCTTGCATTGCCAACGATATTGTAGTGAATAGACGTACTACTGTTTTGGAGTTGGGAACTGGAATTTCAACAATCATAATCGCTAGATTGTTCAAATTGAATCAAATAGAAGGTGTTGTTTATTCTGTTGATGAGAATTCCGAATGGCAAGCAATTGTAAAAGATATTTTGGAGAAAGAAAAGTTGTTGGATTTTGTTAAGTTCATTCATGCTCCAACAATTAAAAGCAGCGATATAGAAAATTCATATGAATATCCTCAAGCAATTATTTCCGAAATCGTTGGGAGTACCCGATTTGATTTAGCGCTTATCGATGGTCCTGCAGCTTGGCATAAGTCAAACATTATGAGTAGAGCAACAAACATTAAACATATTAAAGGTGTTATGGCCGATAACTTTACCATATTTGTTGATAATTCGAATCGAATTGGTGAAACAGATTTGGTTGATAAAATTGCAACAACCTTCGCAGTTCGTCCTACTTTACTAGATCCTACATTTGTTAGTTTTTCAAAAGGAACTCATTTTAATTTTGTTATATAGCTTTTGGTATAGATAAATGCAGTTTTGATAGAATACTAAAGCCACCAATTTTATCTTAGTATCATTCGAAAAAATCGTATTTTGCGAATATAATAGTAAGAAAACAACAGTTTTTGAGTATTGATTTATACAATTCTAATGAACTGTTTTGAAAATATAGCAGCTGCATGTCGACTAAAATATTTTTTCCGGGATTAAATGGTTTGCGAACAATGGCGGCATTTGCAGTAATTGTCTCGCATATTAATCTTGGATTGGATAAGTTCGGCCTTGAAAAAAAAGCTGGATTATCGTTAGCTGGATTTGGTGTGACTGTGTTTTTTGCGTTAAGCGGGTTTTTAATTACGTATTTGTTACTTGCCGAAAAAAGTAAAACAGAAACCATTGCTATTCCCAAATTTTATATCCGTAGAATATTAAGGATATGGCCACTCTACTTTTTTTACTTGTTTGTTGCGGTAATTTTATTTGGTTTAGGAACCGATAAAACGCTAATTTGGTATTACCTTTTTATATTTGCAAATGTGCCTTTTTCGTATCATGCTGCGGGAGGAGTGATGGCAACGATACCATTGCTAGCACATTATTGGTCACTAGCCGTAGAAGAGCAGTTTTATGCTTTTTGGCCATGGATTATTAAGAAGGTTACCCGATTAAAAAGCTTCTTACTTTTTTTTATTCTCATTTTTATGGGTGTAAAATTCGGGTTGAAGTTTTTGAACGCTTCAGCAGAAATACAAGCATTGTTGCATTATACCCGTTTTGGATGTTTGGCCATCGGGGGATTAGGAGCTTATTTCTACTACTATGAAAGAAAAAAAACTCAGCTATTGTGCTCGGTATTGAGTGGGAGTATTGCTTGGGGTGTGTTTTTAATTGTTGCTATAGGTAAATTTCATATTGCATCTATTATTGATCACGAAATTATTTCTGTAGTAACCCTAGTGATTATTTTTAATCAGATTTCTGGAAAACCATTTATCTCTCTTGAAAATCGTGTTTTTGATTATCTGGGTAAAATTTCGTTTGGGTTGTATGTTTACAATCCGTTAATTATTTGTTTGATGGCCTTACTGATGAAAAATTTCACACTTTCAAGTTCAATTTTGCATTTGGTTTTGGTGTATGTAATAGTAATTTTGGCTATTGTTATTGTATCACATCTTTCGTATGTTTATTTAGAAAAACGTTTTTTACGTTTTAAATCAAGATATACTACCATTCCTAGTGCAGCTTCCAGTGAGGAGGCAGTTGCTTAGGTTTACTACTATGAAAAAAGTACTTTTTATAACTTGGGACGGTCCGCAAACTTCATATATGGAAGGCTTGTTTATTCCAATTTTTGCCGAAATAAAGAAGCATCAGCAAATAGATTTTCATGTGCTACAATTTACTTGGGCATCAGCATCAAAAACTAAAGCTACTGAGCACCTTGCAAAATCGTTTGGGATATCGTACAAGGCTTTTCCAATACAACGAAAACCATTAGCAGTTATAGGAAGTGTTGTAACAGTTTTTTTAGGAATCCGATATATTCAACGATATATTAAAGAGCAAGGTATTGATATAGTAATGCCACGGAGTACTATGCCTGCAGTTATGGTAAATCGATTACGCTTGAAGAATTGTAAAGTTTTATTTGATGCGGATGGATTGCCTTTAGAAGAAAGGGTTGATTTTTCTGGACTTTCTACAAATAGCAAACAGTATCAAATTCTTAAGAATGAGGAAAGGAAGTTGCTTTTAAAGGCAGATCAAGTAATAACACGTTCCCAGAAAGCAATAAAAATTCATTTGGAAACTATTGAAACATCGTATCAAAATAAGTTTTCTGTAGTTTTTAATGGTAGAGATGAAATGTTCTTTAGAAATGACGAAGCAGTTCGAGAAAGAACCAGAAAGTTATTAGATATTGCTGAAGATGCCTTGCTCTTTGTATATTGTGGCTCACTTGGGCCGCAGTATGGATGGGAGGAGATGATGGCTGTTTTTAAAGGGTATTACAAACTTCATGCATCAGCCAAATTTTTGATTTTAACTGGAAATCAGTCGTTTGCTGAAGAACGGATTCCATTAGATTTAAAAGATGCAATCACGGTTATTAGTGTACCTTTTGAAAAGGTTCCGGAATATCTTACTGCTGCCGATGTGGCTTTTGCTATTCGTAAACCTACGTTTAGCATGCAAGGTGTGGCTCCTATAAAATTAGGGGAATATCTTTTAATGGGCTTGCCAACAATCGCTTCAAAAGGAATTGGAGATACCGAATTATTGCTTACTAAAGTTGATGGATGTCAATTATTCGATCACGAACAAGAAAATGCCATAGCCGATGCTATTCGTTTTGCTGAAAATTGCAAAGGTTTTTCTAAACAAGAAATTCGTGAGGTTGGGATTACTTATTTTTCGCTTTCTAAAAGTGCAGAAAGTTATTGTAAAGTATTAGCGCGATTATGAAAATTTTATATCTAACCAAATATACCCGAAAAGGAGCCAGTAGTAGGCTTCGGAGTTATCAGTATTTTCCGTTTCTAGAAGAACAGGGTTTTGAAATTGTTGTAAAGCCATTGTTCTCAGAAAAATATCTGGATGCTTTATATAGCGGAAAATCAACTACAACAATTGCACTACAAGGTTACATAAAACGCTTTTTTGTATTGTTTACGGTTTTTAAGTACCATAAAATTGTTTTGGAAAAGGAATTGTTTCCTTATTTTCCTGCTTGGTTCGAACAGTTTATGAGTTTCTTCGGAATACGATATGTAGCCGATTATGACGATGCAATTTTTCATAATTACGATCGGCATCCTAACAAATGGATTCGTCGTTTTTTAAGCAATAAGATTGATCGTGTTATGAAATTTTCGGATACTGTAATTGCAGGGAATGAATATTTAGCCAATCGCGCTCAAAAAGCCGGAGCAAAAAATATTGTATTGATTCCCACGGTTATTGATATTTCACGTTATTCAATCGTAAAAAAAGAGCAAAGAGCAAGACCTGTAATTGGTTGGATTGGTTCGCCTTCTACATTTAAATATGTAAAATCACTATTTCCAGTTTTTGAAAGAATTTATGAAAATTTAGATTTTGAATTGCATGTTGTTGGTGCTACAGGCGAAGAACATGTCGCTTTTCCGATTCGATATTTGCCGTGGGCAGAAAACACAGAAGTATCTTCCATTCAACAGTTTGATATCGGAATAATGCCTTTAGAAGATTCCGATTGGGAAAAAGGGAAATGTGCTTATAAGTTAATTCAGTATATGGCATGCGGAATTCCAGTAGTCGGTTCTCCTGTGGGAATGAATGTAGTGGTGATTGAGAATAATTTAAATGGTTTTTTGGCTCAAACACATGATGAATGGTTTGTTACTTTGCAAAGTATGCTCAACGATAGCTCTAAGAATTTTACATTTGGTAGCGCCGGACGAAAAATGGTTGAAACAAAATACACTGTACAAGCAAAAATTGAGGCTTTGGCAACAATATTAAGATAAAGAAATTAGTCTTACATTTGTTTAAAGTATGTAGTTGCAATTGTAGAAACTAAGCTAGCAGCGATTCATAAACAGCAAAAATGAGCAGTTTAAACACCTTAACGTAAGAGAAGATTTGGATATAATTATACTACTAGTTATTCTTGCGAGCGGCATAGGATTTACCAATGTTTTTAAAAACGATGTTGGGGCTATTCACTTAAAACATCTTAAACAATTGTGGTTCTTTCATGTTGTGTTTGGATTGTATTATTGTTTTTTTGTGCAAGGTGATGCAATTGGGTACTGGAAAGTGGCTGGCGGAATGTCTTCCGAAGATTTTTATCGTTTTATAAGTGATCAAAAAGGAACGTACTTCTTATTCGCAATAAATTATTTCCCAGCTAAAATTTTAGGACTCTCTTATCTAACAGGGACAATGCTTTATTCGCTTTTAGGGTTTATGGGTTTGTGCTATTTTTATGTGATAGCCTACCAAACAGTTCCCTACAATTCTAAATATAATAAGTACGATTTGTTTCCCTTAATCTTTTTTATGCCTAATCTTCATTTCTGGAGTTGTGGTGTCGGAAAAGATACGTTGCTTTTTTTCTGTATTGGGATGTTCGCATACGGGTTGTTACAGCCATTAAAACGTATTGGTTTGTTATTGATTTCACTAGGAATCTCATATTTTATACGACCACACATAACTCTTTTTCTTTTGGTCGCTTTCGGACTTTCTTATGTCTTCAGTTCTAAAGTTTCGGGTACTAAACGAGTGATTTTTTCATTGGTCTTGATTGGTATAGGTATTGCCATTTTACCTTCGGTAATGGAATTTGCTAAAATTGAAGAAACTTCTATCGATAGCTTCGAACAATTCTCGGAAAAGAAAGCAGATTTATTGAGTAGAGCTACTTCGGGTTCTAGGATTGATATTTCGTCTTATCCGTTTCCTTTAAAAGTATTCACATTTTTGTTCCGACCGCTTTTTTTTGATATTAACGGAATTCCAGCGGCAATTGCTTCAATCGAAAATTTATTGTTGCTTATTATTTCGGTGAATATATTTAAAAACAAGCCAATGCAAACTTTTAAAGCAGCTCCTTTTGTAATAAAAGGTCTAGTGTTGTTTTTAGTTATTGGTACTTTAGCCTTTTCTCAATCGCTTGGAAATCTTGGAATTATGATTCGAATGCGAAACATGTTTTTACCAGGATTGCTTATCTTTATTCTTTGGTCGTTTTCCTATCGAAAAGAATTGCAAAAAAAATCATGATGCTTCGTTGTTTCAATTTTATTAAATCAAATTCACTTTTAGTTTTTTTAGCGAGCTATCATTTTATTTTTACTTTTTTCTATTGGGATTATTACTCTAAATTTAGTGGTGACGCTGCATTGTATTGGTTTCAAATGAAAGCTTCACAAACAAAAGTTTTTTCTGAGTTATTTCATTATGGTTCAGACGTATTATTGCTATTGAATTATTTTCCCGCAAAAGTTTTAGCACTAGATATTCGTTTAGGTTTTTTGATTTACAGTTGTATTGGCTTTTTTGGAATCTTACAGTTTTACAGATTGGGAAAAATTGTTTTGAATAAACCTTGTGTAGTGTTTGGAGTAAACTTTTTTTATGTGTTACTACTTTTACCTAATCTTCATTTTTGGACTTCCGGATTAGGAAAAGAACCCATCTGTTTCTTGCTTTTAACTACATTGTTGTTGGAAATAGTTCGCAAAAATTATTTTTCGTTTTCACTGGTTGTTTCGGCATTTTTATTGATTTGTATCCGTCCGCATATCGCGCTATTTTTATTAGCCACCGTTATAGGCGTTTTTCTTTTGGGTAACACATTAAGTAAAATTCAAAAAATACGATTGACTGTCGCAGGTTTATTTGTTGCTTTTGGCCTTTTATATATGGTTTTGCAATTAACCGAAATTCGTTATTTAAACCTCGAACGTGTTGAAAAATTTAATGAGTTTTCATTGCGATCATTCCAAAATTCGGGTAGTTATGTGCCAATGATTCAATATTCTTACCCGTATAAAATTTTCACATTTTGGTTTCGACCTCTTCTTAATGAATTTCCAACTTTTTATGGTTTTGTTTTAGGGTTTGAAAATGTTTTTTGGTTGCTGTTGCATCTTGTTGCAATTGTGATTTTTATTTGGAAAAGAAAAGAAATTCATTTCTCTCAAATAATGAAAATAATTCTGTTTTTCGCACTAATAACTTCCGCATTTGTAGTGCAACGATATTCAGGCTTTGGAATATTTGCTCGTACTAAAATAATGATACAGCCTTTTCTTGGTTTAGTTTTGCTGTGGATTCTTACCTTTGCTTTGACCAAAAAGCAACTGAAATCAAAATCATGAAGAAACTTGTTCGTATAACAACGGTTCCGCTATCCTTAGAAAAGCTGCTGGAAAATCAGTTGTGCTTTATGAGTGAGTATTATGAAGTGATTGCTATTTCGTCAGACCCAAAACGTTTAGAAGAGTTTGGTCAGCGTGAAGGCGTGCGAACTTTTTCAGTAGCAATGACACGGAAAATTACTCCTTTACAGGATTTAATTGCAGTTTGGAAGTTGTATCGATTTCTTAAGAAAGAAAAACCTTTTGTTGTTCATACGCATACGCCAAAAGCTGGAATTGTTGGAATGATGGCAGCTTTTTTAGCAAATGTTCCTAATCGATTGCACACCGTTGCAGGATTGCCCTTGTTGGAAAGTACAGGGTTTAAGCGTAAAATCTTGGCTTTTGTGGAAAAACTAACATACCGCTTTGCTACAAAAGTGTATCCGAATTCTAATGGATTGAAAAAGATTATTCTTGATGAAAACTTTTGTGATGTAAAGAAATTGAAAGTTATTGGTAATGGAAGTTCAAACGGTATCAATACCAATTATTTTAACTTGGATGCTGTTTCTAAAATTCAGCTTGAGGAAGTAAAAAAGCAATTTGAATTGCAACAAGACGACTTCGTTTTTGTTTTTGTAGGAAGATTGGTGGGTGACAAAGGAATTAATGAGTTAGTTGCTGCATTCGATGCGCTTTCAAAAACCAATTCACATTTAAAGTTGCTTCTAGTGGGACCAACCGAAAGTGATTTGGATCCTTTGTTGGAAAAAACCGAAGCTATAATTGCATCTAATAAAAGCATTTGCTCTACAGGCTATCAAAATGATGTACGACCTTATCTGGCTGTGAGTAATTGTTTGGTGTTTCCGAGTTATCGTGAAGGTTTCCCCAACGTGGTTATGCAAGCGGGAGCCATGGGGTTACCTAGTATTGTTAGTAATATTAACGGATGCAATGAAATTATAATTCCGGACTACAACGGGATTATTGTTGAACCAAAATCAGAAGATCAATTGTGTAAGGCAATGTCACGAATGTATACCGATTTGAATTTATATCAAACTTTAAAATCAAATGCGCGGGTTGCAATTGTTGATCGTTTTGAGCAAAAATACATTTGGGAAGCTTTGCTGAATGAATATCAAAATCTAGAACATGTATCGTAATTTTTTTAAGCGTTTATTCGATTTTTTAATTGCATTGATTGGCCTTTTGGTTTTATCACCTGTTTTAGTTGTGTTAATTCTAGCATTGTTTGTGTCCAATTCAGGTCAGCCTTTTTTCTTTCAGAAAAGACCCGGTAAAAATGAAAAGATTTTTACAATTGCCAAGTTCAAAACCATGAACGATAAAAAAGACAGTAACGGAAATTTGTTGCCCGATGCTGAACGATTAACCGGAGTGGGTAAATTTATTCGTAAAACTTCTTTAGATGAAATTCCGCAACTTTTTAATGTTTTAAAAGGGGAGATGAGTATAATTGGGCCACGCCCTTTGTTGGTTCAGTATATTCCATTGTACAATGAAAACCAAAAAAAACGTCATGATGTTCGTCCAGGCATTACAGGTTGGGCACAAGTTAACGGAAGAAATGCCATAAGCTGGCAGCAAAAATTTGAATACGATGTTTGGTACACCCAAAATATTTCACTAAAATTGGATGTAATCATACTCTGGAAAACGATTGAAAAAGTAATTAAAAGCGAAGGAATTTCGGGAGAATCTGTTGCAACTGCCGAACCTTTTAAAGGAAATTGATATGTACATATTTGGCGCAAGCGGACATGGTAAAGTAATTGCATCTATTGTTAAGAGTAATAATGTAGATGATATACAAGGATTTGTTGACGATTTTCCAAAATCGGAAACATTATTCGGATTGCCGGTTTTTCATTCTCAAAATAAACTAATTTCTGAGAACGAATTATGTATTATAGCCGTTGGAAACAATGCCACACGTAAACAAATTGCTTCTAGATTGCAGTCTGACTTTTACAACGCAATTCATTCTTCTGCAGTGGTTTGTAAATCGGTTAATTTAGGTAAAGGGATTGCTGTTATGCCAAACGCGGTAATTAATGCCGATGCTAAAATTGGGGATCATTGTATTGTTAATTCTGGAGCAATTGTTGAACATGATTGCGTTGTGGAAAATTTTGTACACCTTTCTCCAAGTGTCGCTTTAGCAGGAAGTGTTAGTGTTGGCGAAGGAACTCATATAGGAATAGGGGCGGTAGTTCTTCCAGGAATTAAAATAGGCAAATGGGCTGTTATTGGTGCTGGTGCGGTTATTACCAAAGATGTTCCGGATAATTCGGTAGTAGTTGGTGTGCCGGGAAAAATAATAAACAGTACCAAAAAATGATTTTAAAGCGATTGTTTGATGTTTTTTTCTCCTTAATAGCATTGCTAGTATTTGGTTGGTTGATTATGCTTTGTTGGATTATTGCCGCTATAGAAACTAAAAACAATGGCTTTTTCTTGCAAAAGAGGGTGGGACAGCACGGTAATTTATTTACGATAATTAAATTACGTACCATGGTTGATGGAAAGGTTACTAAGGTTGGTTCATTTTTCCGAAATAGTAAGTTGGACGAACTCCCTCAATTTATCAATGTTTTTATTGGAGAAATGAGTGTTGTCGGACCAAGGCCTGATATTCAAGGATATTATGATTTGCTTCAAGGGGAAAACAGAAAGATTTTAGAATTAAAACCAGGACTTACCAGTAAAGCTTCTTTGAAATATTTTGATGAAGAATACCTGTTAAATCTACAAGATAATCCTCTTGAATATAACGACTTAGTTATTTTTCCGGATAAAATAAAAATGAACTTAGAATACTATTATACTCGAAGTTTTTGGGGCGATATTAAAATTATTTTCGATACAGTGTTTCAAAAATTTCGCTAAATAGGCATATCTGTTAAATTTCAGTACATTTGTGATATGATTTTCCGATACAGAATTTAACCATCAGAAAATGACAAATGAAAAAATATGGCTTTCTTCTCCTCACATGGGCGGAAAGGAACTTGAATATATTAATGAAGCCTTCAAGGCTAATTGGATTGCGCCATTAGGTCCTAATGTTACCGGTTTTGAACATGATTTAGAACAATTTCTTCAGGAAAATGTTCATGTTGGAGGACTGAGTTCAGGTACGGCTGCCTTGCATTTAGCTTTAATATTGTTAGATGTAAAACCCGGAGATGAGGTTATATGTCAGAGTATGACTTTTTCGGCTTCTGCAAATCCAATTCTGTATCAGGGAGCAACTCCTGTTTTTATTGACAGCGAATCGGAAACATGGAATATGTGTCCGGAGGCGCTAGAAAAAGCAATTATAGACCGTATTTCAAAAGGTAAAACTCCAAAAGCAATTATTCCGGTTCATCTATATGGCATGCCTTTTAAAGCGGATGAAATTCTTGCGGTGGCCAATAAATATAATATTCCTGTAATTGAAGACAGTGCAGAAGCTCTAGGAAGCAGTTACAAAGGAAAAAAATGTGGAACATTTGGTGCTTTTGGCATATTGTCGTTCAATGGAAATAAAATTATAACAACTTCTGGAGGCGGTGCATTAGTTACTAAAACTAAAGAATTGAAAGAACAGGCAATTTTTTACGCCACACAATCCAGAGATAATGCCCCTCATTACCAGCATTCTAAAATTGGATACAATTACAGAATGAGTAATATTTGTGCAGGAATTGGAAGAGGCCAGATGGAAGTTTTGGAAGATCATGTCAATTTAAGGAGAGCCAATCATCAATTTTACACCGATTTTTTTAAAGATATCAAAGGAGTTAGAGTTCTTACAGAACCTACATCAGATTTTTATTCCAATCATTGGTTATCCGCAATTACCATTGATGAAGCGGTAGTTGGGAAAACCCGAGAAGATTTAAGATTGGCTTTAGAATCTGAAAATATTGAAAGCAGACCACTCTGGAAACCAATGCATATGCAGCCTATTTTTGAGAAATATCCTTTTTATGGAACTTCAGTTTCTGAGAATCTCTTTAAAGATGGACTTTGCTTGCCTTCGGGGTCTAATTTAACAAAAGAAGACAAACAACGAATTTTGAGTGTTCTAAATAGATTTTTTAAATAAATTTGCTTGATGGCAGACAAGAAAAACAATTCGCGAACCTTAAAATCAACATTCAATTACGTGTTGAGAGGGAGCAGTTTTAATTTTGCCATTAAAAACTTAAGCTATTTACCACGCTGGATTATACTTGCCATAGATATTTTTATGGTTTTAGTGTCTGGTTTTCTGGGACATTTACTTTTAAAAGGAATCGGGCTTGACTTTGCAATCAACTATAATCTGTATTTAATTACAGGACTGTATTTGTGCGTTACCATATTTTTCTTTTGGATTTTCAGAACCTATTCTGGAATTATTCGCCATTCGAGTTTTATTGATGCGGTTAAGTTATTTATGGCTCAATCGTCAACTTTTTTGTTTTTATTACTGGTTAATAGTTTTTCAGAAGTTTTTGGAAATGGAAAATTGTTCTTAAATACTCGCTTGTTTATCAGTATAGTTTTATCCTTTGTTTTTTTATTGATATACCGAATCATTGTAAAACAGGTTTTTGAACATTACAGAGAAATAGGTAAAGATGCCGGTTTAACAAGAGCATTAATTTTTGGAACCGATACCAATGCTATTTCCATTGCCAATGCACTTCGTTTAGAAACGCCAATGCGATATAAAATAGTTGGTTTTATTGATAAAGCTAATAAAAATACATCTAAGCGTATATTGGATTTACCCATTTTTGATAATGAAAGAAGAATTCCGGTATTATTACGTTCAAATAAAGCAAGTGCGCTCATTATTGCAGATAAGGAATTGACAAATGATGAAAAGTTTGCTCTTGTCGATGAGTGTTTAGACTTTAATTTCAAGGTTCTTTCGGTTCCGGATTTGTCCGATTGGGAAAGTCAGGAAGATATTTCCAGAAAAATTAAAAACTTTCAAATCCAAGATTTATTGGAAAGACCTCCAATTCATTTGGACGATAATGCTATTTCCAATCAAATACGAAATAAAACGATTATGATTACCGGTGCCGCTGGGTCAATTGGTGGTGAAATTGTCTGGCAGGTATGTGCTTTTAATCCAGCTAAGGTTATTCTAATTGATCAAGCAGAAACACCGTTGCATCATTTAAGTTTAGAATTGCGAAAATTAAATTCGTCAGCGGTTATCGAAACTATAATTGCCGATATAAGAGATTATAGTATAATGCATTCGGTTTTTCAAAAATACAAACCCAATGTGGTGTATCATGCTGCTGCATACAAGCACGTACCTCTGATGGAAGAAAATCCATCTCAAGCCGTTTTTACAAACGTACTTGGAACAAAAAACATTGCCGATTTAGCTGCAAAATTTAAAGCAGAAAGCTTTGTTATGGTTTCAACCGATAAGGCGGTTAATCCGAGTAACGTTATGGGAGCAAGCAAGCGCATAGCAGAAAAATATGTGCAGTCGCTTTATTTTCATCTTATCCAACAAGCTGATAATCATACAAAATTTATTACCACCCGCTTTGGGAATGTTTTAGGGTCAAATGGTTCGGTAGTGCCACTTTTTACCCAACAAATTGCACATGGAGGTCCAATTACCATTACACATCCAGAAATTATTCGTTATTTTATGACAATTTCCGAAGCCTGTCAACTTGTTTTGGAAGCAGGAGCAATGGGCAAAGGAGGTGAAATCTTTATTTTTGATATGGGTAAACCAGTCAAAATTATTGATTTAGCTAAAAAGATGATTCGTTTAGCCGGTTTACGTCCGGATAAGGATATAAAAATAGAAATTGTTGGGTTACGACCAGGTGAAAAATTATATGAAGAGCTGTTAAATGATTCTTCTAAAACACTGCCGACGCACCATGAGAAAATTATGATTGCCAAAGATCTTAACGATCAATATTTGGATATCAATACGCAAGTGGAAGAACTAGTCAAAGTTTCTAAAAACTTGGAATCGGGAGCAATAGTTGCCAAAATGAAACGTATTGTTCCGGAATTTTTGAGTATGAACTCTGAATTTAAGGAATTGGATAAATAGTTAGCTTTGACAAATAAATTACCTTTGTATTCATGATTAAAATGAGATTGTTAGTTAAATATACACTTTTGTTGGTTTTTTTAGGAATGTTGTCATGCGCCTCTCCTAAGAAAATTGCGTATCTGCAAAATACACCTTCTGCTAACGCTAAAAACATTTCGTATGAATTGTACATTCAACCGGATGATATGGTTCAGATTGTTGTTTCTGCAGAAAATCCCGAAGTGGCAGCACCATACAATTTAAAGTCTGCAGGGGTTCAAGAAGCAATGGGAGGTCAGAATCAGTTGGATGGGTATTTAGTTGATAAAAACGGTGAAATTGACTTTCCTCAAATCGGCAAAATTAAAATTGCTGGTTTAACACGAATGGAAGCTTCTGAAAAAATAAAAGAACTGCTAAAAGACCATATTTCTAATCCCTCTGTTCAATTACGAATCACTAATTTTAAAGTTACGGTTTTAGGTGAAGTGTCTGGACCTGGAGTGCATAAAGTAATGGGAGAAAGGATAACGCTTTTGGAAGCTTTAAGTATGTCGGGCGACCTTACAATTTTCGGTAAAAGAAAAAATATAATGGTGATTCGGGAAAAAGATGGAGAAAAAACTATTGAAAAAATAGATATAACAAAGTCGGATTTTATTAATTCGCCGTACTATTATCTTACTCAAAATGATGTGGTTTATGTAGAACCAAACAAAACAAAGGTAAATAGTTCCGTTATTGGTTCCGATATTAGAACAACCTTATCTGTTTTGTCTTTTGCAATAGGTGTAATTTTAATTTTTACGAGATAAAATGCAAAATGATGTAACACCAACCGAAAATAAATTTTCAGGAGGTTTCAATATACGTGACCAAGTGGAATACTATTTAAGCCATTGGAAATGGATTCTTTTAGGAGTATTCCTTTCTTTAATGGTGGCTTATATTTATTTGCGATATACGACCCCAAAATATAGTGCTTTTACAACACTAATGCTGCGTGATGAGAAAAAAGGAGGAGCAGATTCTGAAATGAATGCTTTTTCGGATTTGGCTGTCTTGTCTGGAGTTAAGAGTAATTTGGATAATGAGATAGAAGTTATTAAATCTAGAACTTTAGTAACAGCCGCTGTTCAATTGCTGAATCTTAATATTTTTTACATCAATGAAGGCCGTGTAAAATCGGAAGAATTATATAAGAAATCACCAATACGCTTTAGTTTTTATAAGCTTAAAGACGGGTATGATGAGCAAACTATTATCTATAAAGTTTTAAGCCAAGGTGCTAACAAGTTTGTATTGTATGATCGTGCTGAAAACCAAGTAGGGATATATAAATTTGGTGAGGTTTTAAAATTACGAGAAGGTGAAGCAGTTGTTTATGAAACTGATAAAAGGAAAAATTTTAAAGAAAATCCTTTTAAGGTAATCGTTTTAATGCGCCCTGTTTCTTCGGTTGCAGGAAGTTTTAAAAGCAGACTTACTATTAAGAAAGCAGGTGACAGAACGACTATTGTTGAGTTGTCTGTAGTGGATCCTGTTCGTGAGAAAGCTGAAGATTTTTTAAATGGTTTGATTCGAGTTTATAACAAAGACGTTGTAGCCGATAAAAATTTAATTTTCGAAAACACATCCAAGTTTATTAATGAGCGCTTAAAAATTATTGCTGATGAGCTGGAAGATGTTGAGAAAAATACAGAAGGATTCAAAATTAAGAATCATGTTACCGATATTACTTCCGAATCTAGCTTGTATTTGAATAATGCAGATGCTTTTGAAAAGAAAGAAATTGAAACAGAAACCCAACTAAAGGTAGTTGCTACCATGATGGATTATGTTAATAATAGCAAAGAATACGATTTAATTCCTTCAAATATTTTAACTACCGATGCTAATGCTTCTGGGTTGATTGATCAATACAATCAGATGATTTTGGAACGCAACCGTCTGTTGAAAAATGCTGGACCGAAAAATGCTGTTGTTCTAACGCTGAGTAAAAAAATTGATGCTTTACGAGAAAATATTAAATCGACATTGACTCGTTTGCAATCGACTTTAGAGATTAGAAAGAAAGAATTTATCAATCAAAATTCTGTATTTAATGGTAAAATTTCTCAAATTCCAACCTTAGAAAGAGTTTCTAGATCATTAGGGAGACAACAACAAATAAAAGAACAACTGTATCTTTATTTGCTTCAAAAAAGAGAAGAAACGGCAATATCTTTAGCAGTGACTTCGCCTAATGCAAAAGTTATAGATCCGGCAATATCGTCTCATGCTCCAATTTCTCCAGAAAAAAGATCCATATACATGATGGCGCTTGCAATTGGAGCAGCTCTACCATTGGGTATCTTGTATTTGTTGAGTATGTTGGACAACAAAATTAAAGGCAGACACGATGTGGAAAGTAAACTGTCAATACCAATTTTAGGAGATGTTCCAACATCATTATCCAACGAAGAGGTTATAGAGGCAAACAGTCGATCAAGTGCTGCTGAAGCGATTCGAATTGTAAGAACCAATTTGGAATTTATGCTGAATCAGGTGCAAGACGATATTGCTAAAACCATATTTGTTACATCAACTTTGCCTAAAGAAGGTAAAACATTTATAGCGGTTAATTTAGCAGGAACAATTGCGTTATCTGGTAAAAAGGTTTTGTTGATTGGTATGGATATTAGAAACCCGAAATTGGAAGATTATATGCATCTTCCAAAGGAAGGTGTGACCAATTATTTGTCGACCAAAGATTTAGATGTTCACACACTGATTCATCAAATACCAAGTTACGAATCGTTTTATGTGCTTCCATCGGGTGTTATACCACCCAATCCTGCTGAATTGTTAATGAGTAGTAAAGTGGATTTGTTTTTTGAAAAACTTAAATCCGAATTTGATTATATTGTTGTAGATACATCACCGGTTCATTTAGTTACCGATACACTTTTAATTGCTCAGCATGCCGATGCTTTTGTATATGTAATACGAGCAAATTACCTAGAAAAAGGCTTGTTGCGTGTTCCGTATCAACTTCATCAGGAAAATAAACTTCCGAATATGGCTTTATTGATTAACGATACTGATATTAAAAAAGGATATGGATATGGTTATGGAGCTTATGGATATGGTTACGGTTATGGTCCAGAATTGGAACCCGAATCTTTTTTACAAAAGTTACGTTCTAAATTTAAAAAATAGACAAGACTGTTTATTTGAAAAAAACATTGTTTTTCATTGCTTCAACAAGTGCAGCTGTATTTTTAATTTTTACTTTATCCGAAAAAGCATTAATGTGATTTTGATGATGAATGTCGGAACCAGTAAAATCGATTAGTCCAAGGTTTAATAGTTTTTCTGCAGCTTTTGCTACATCAGGTCCGTAATAACCTACGGTAGAAAGCAGATTTAACTGGAATAAACACCCTGATTTTTTTAATTTTTTGTATTCGTCAAAATTATGATGAAAATAGGCGTAGCGTTCTGGGTGTGCCAATACAGGCGTGTATCCGGCTAATTGTAGTTGAAACAATATTTCGGTTAGTTGAATTGGCGGATTTAAATAAGGAATTTCCACTAATACATGACTGCCTTTTAATGTTAAAAGTTTTTTCTCTTTAAAAAGTTTAACGAAGGCATCGTTAATCATGTATTCCGATGCGGCTTCTAATCCAACTTTTGCAGTTAAATCTGGACTTAACTGTTTTAATTCTTCTTTTTTATTTTGAATACTTTCAGGAGTGTTATCCCAAACATTCTCGATGGTGTGTGGCGTAGTAATACATTTCGAAAAGCCCATATCAATTACTGCTTGCAATAAGTAATTCGAGTCATCTAGTGTTTTAGCGCCATCGTCTATTCCAAATAACAAATGGGAATGGATGTCAACGTATCCTTGGGGGATAAGCTCTTTTAAAACCGGCTTGGATTTGAAAAATGATAACATGCTGCAAAGGTAAATAAAATTGCTGGTTTATCTTTTGAAGATTAATCTAACAGATGAATAATTTTAAATTAATAAAAGTATTTTAAAGTTTAGTATATTTGGGCTTTTGCATTACAAAACATCAGAATTTTGAACTCAAAATACTTCACATATTTTCGTTTTTTTTATAAATACCTAAAAACACAAATTTTCTCACTATTGTTTATTAGCGTTTTGGTTGCTATTATGGATGGTTTGGGTTTGGCAATGTTTTTACCACTTTTACAAGCGTTAAGTGATAACGAAAAAGGAAGTTCTCAAGCTTCTCAGGCTAATTTTCTTGGTAAAATATTTGACTTTTTACATTTGCCAATAACTCTAAGTGCTATTTTGTCATTAATGCTGCTTATTTTCATAATTAAAGGATTGTTTAAGTTCTCTGAAAACTATTATATGACTATCCTTCGAAATAGGTTTGTTGGAAAACTTCGATTTGAAATGATTGATGGCTTAACTTCTTGGAATTACTCCAATTTTACAACTTCAGATATTGGAAAAACCATTAACGTTATCAATGGAGAAATATTTAGAGTTGTATCATCTTTTAGAGGATATTTTATCACTCTTCAGTCGGCTATTTTGTTATTGGTTTATGTTTCAATGGCCTTTGCGGCAAATTTTATGTTTGCTTTTTTTGTTAGTTGTGGAGCGGTCTTAATTAATTTGGTTTATATCTCAGTTTATAAAAGGACAAAGCAATTATCGCGTGACGAATCTAATGAAATGCATTTATTTCAAAGTTTTTTATTGCAGAGTGTTTATAATTTTAAATATCTTAAAGCAACTGCGTTAATGCCAAAATACGCAATTAGGTTAAAGAAATCAGTTGATAGAATTAATGAAATTCAGAGAAAATCTGGAATTTTATCAGCTTTTTTAAGCTCGTCCAGAGAGCCGTTTGTTATCTTGGTTATTATTTTGGTTATTTATGTTCAAGTAGTATGGTTTGGCAGTAAGCTCGATACAATTCTTTTGAGTTTGGTTTTCTTTTATAGATCTCTTATCAATTTAATGGGAATGCAAAATTCTTGGAACGCATTTTTAGTGCAAATAGGCGCTATAGAAAGCACTCAGGATTATTTAAAGCAGTTAAATGAAGAAAAAGAAGATGTAAAAGGTGTTGAATTTGAAGGGCTTAAGTCGAAAATTCAATTGAAGAATATTAACTACAGTTATAATCCTTCTGAACTAATTCTAAAGGAAATTAATTTGGTGATTCACAAAAACGAAACCATTGCTTTTATTGGTGAGAGTGGTTCCGGTAAATCAACGTTAATGAATATTGTAGCTGGATTACTAGCTGTAAATGAAGGAGAAATTGCAATAGATAACATATCAATAAACGATTTAAATTTGATAAGTTACAGAAGTAAAATTGGATATATTACACAAGAGCCGGTCATTTTTAACGATACCTTGTTTCACAATATTACGCTATGGGCTGATCCAACACCTGAAAATTTAAAACGATTTAATCAAACTATTCAAAGAGCAGCTTTGAAAGATTTTGTTGAAAATTTGCCAGATAAGGAAAATGCTTTTTTAGGGGATAATGGAGTTTTGATATCAGGTGGCCAAAAACAAAGAATTTCGATAGCTCGAGAATTATATAAGGATATTGATATTTTAATATTAGACGAGGCAACCTCGGCTTTGGATAGTGAAACTGAAAAAATAATTCAATCTAATATTGAAGCCTTAAAAGGAAGCGTTACACTTTTGATGGTTGCCCATCGATTAAGTACGGTAAAAGACGCAGATCGCATAATTTTATTAGATCGAGGACAAATTGATACCATAGGTTCATTTTCAGAATTGCTACAAAGTTCAGAGAAATTCAAAAGAATGGTAGAATTGCAAGAATTTTAAAATGAAAGAAAGAAGAATATTTTTTGTTTGCCCAGACTATAATAAGCCTACTGGCGGTATTAAACAGTTGTATAGACAAGTTGATGTTTTAAATAAAAACAATTTTAATGCCTATGTATTACACCATCAAAAGGGGTTCAAATGCACATGGTTTCAAAATTCAACTCAAATTGCTTATAGTAATGAAATCCATAGAACAATAAATATCCTAATAGGTACTGAGGTAACTGCAAAAGGATTTTTACCTTTTTTAAAAAGTGCTGTAAAAAAAGCCATTATTAATATAAAGGCCATTTCATCGAGAAGTACTGGGGATATAACAATTCAAATGGATGATATTTTTGTGTTTCCTGAAGTTTATGGCCCAAAAGTAGCCACTTTGGTGAAAGGGAATAGTAAAATCATATACAATCAGGGGGCTTATCAAACTTTTTTTCATCATGAATTAAGTTTAGAAAACAAGCAAACACCATATTTGAATGAAGAGTTAATAGCAACAATTGTTAATTCAGAAGATGCTCGAGACTATATACATTATGCTTTTCCAAAAATGAAAGTAGAACGGGTTCGATATGGAATTGATTCTAAAAACTTTTTTCCAGGTGAAAAAAAGAAGAAAAAAATCGCGTTTATGCCACGCCGCCTTCGGGTTGATTTAATTCAAGTTATAAATATCCTTAAATATAGAGGAGTGCTTGATGATTGGGAGTTGGTTGAAATTCATAATATGAATGAAAAAGAAGTGGCACAGAATCTCAGAGAATGTGCTCTTTTTTTAAGTTTTAGTATAAATGAAGGGTTCGGTATGCCTCCTGCAGAAGCTATGGCATGTGGATGTTTAGTGGTGGGGTATTCAGGAAAAGGAGGTAAAGAATTTTTTAAAGAAGAGTTCTGTTATCCGGTGCAAGATAGAGATGTTATTTCTTTTGCAAAAACCTTAGAACATGTCATATGTGAATACGATAAAAATGAATCTCTTTTTTTAGAAAAAGGTAAGAAAGCTTCCGAGTTTATTCTTTCTGAATACAGTATGGAAGTAGAAGAAAAAACAATTGTTGATTGTTGGAACAAAATTTTGAATTAATGCCAAAAGTTTCAATACTTATTCCTAGTTATAATCACGCTTCTTTCTTAAAAGAAAGGCTAGATTCGATATTGAAACAAACCTACACAAATTGGGAACTTATAATTATTGACGATGCTTCTCAAGATGAAAGTGCCCATATCCTAAACAATTTTGTTAATCTTCACAAGGATAGAGTTAAGTGTTTTATTATTAACGAACAAAACTCAGGGAGTGGTTATAAATCGTGGGAAAAAGGAATTTCGTTGGCTGATACAGAATATATCTGGATTGCTGAAACAGACGATTATTCGGAAGATACTTTTTTAGAAGAATTAGTAAATATTTTGGAAAATGACTCAGGACTTAAACTGGCTTTTTCTGGAAGCAATTATGTTGAAGATGGTACGATACTATATGATACTTCTAAAAGAACTCAAGATTTAAATGTTGCCAAAAATTCTTTCGGAGTGTTTGGTTCAACTGTTTTTATAAATAGAATGCCTTTTGATACCTACATCACTAATGGGAGTAGTGTGGTTTTTCGTAAACCGTTACATCAAATTCCCTCTGAAATTTTCACACACCGTCAATCTTCTGATATTTTTTTATGGACACTGTTGCTAGAAAATAGTAAATATGCTTTTCTAAATAAGAATCTAAACTATTTTAGAAGACACAGTGAGTCTACCACGACAAAAATGAAGAGGCACTCTTTCAAAAAAATTTACCACGAAAAGATTCAATACTTAAACTATTTCAACAGAAAAGACAAAGTAAATACGTTTTTAAAACATTATATTCAACATTATATTTGGCAGAATAAAAGCGATATGTTTAAAACCGCCTTTTTAACTGAGATTAAATATGACAATGCAATAGTTGTAAAATATTATTTTTTTCTTTTAGGCTTTATTTTAAAAAAAATAAAAAGTTATGTATTCAAATAGTAAACCGTTAGTTACTGTAATTGTTCCTACGTATAACAGGGATACGTATCTTGAAAGTGCTCTTTTATCGGTTGCAAATCAAAGTTATGAAAACATTGAAATTATTGTTGTCGACGATGGATCTAAAATAAATTATGCCGCTAGTATTTGTAGTAAATTTAAAAATTGCTTTTATCACTATAAAGCCAATGGTGGATTGTCATCAGCAAGAAATTATGGCGTTCTTCAAGCGAAAGGGGATTACATTGCTTTTTTAGATGATGATGATTTGTTTTTGCCAAATAAAATAGAAATTCAGGTTGAAATTTTGCTGCGAAATGCAAATGTAGATTGTGTGCATTCTTCGGCGAAAGTTATAGATAATGAAGGTCGTGAAACTGGACGAATTATAGGAGCATCTAAGGAAAAAGCTCATAAACGAAGCGGTAATGTGTTTTGGAATGCATTAGGGCAATGGGTTGTTAAGTCACCAACACCATTGTTTAGAAAGTCAGTTTTCGATAAGCTTAAATTCGATGAAAGTATTATGGTAGGTGAAGATATTGATTTTTACCAGAGAATGTTTTTCTCTCATGAGGTATATTATGTCAACGAACCTTTAGCATTATATCGCGACGACAATGATCCAGGGAGGCTTTCTAAAAAACGCGAAAAGTATCTGGGCTTAGAAGCTGTAGTTTTTGATAATTTTGTAAAAATGGGAATTAAAAACCCTGTAACCTTATATCGTATAGCTTTAAGATTGGCTCAAACAGGAATTCGTAATTGGAATAATTTTCATGACGTAGATAAGTTGGTTGTGAGCCGTTGGAAGTTAATGTTAAACCCGTTTTTTTACGTGAAAAATTTTCACAGATTGAAATAAATGATAAAAAAGTTAAAAAAAATTCGAAAACTAAATTGGAATACCATTATATTTAATTTCAAGTTTTTCAAGTTTCGTGAAGCATTGATTTTTCCTGTTTTAGTTTCTAAAAATTGTGTTTTAAAATCTTTGAAAGGAAGCGTTGTTATTGATGCCCCTCTTACTTATGGAATGGTGAAAATTGGATATGATTGTGTGGGGATTTTCGATTCTAAAACTTCCAAAGCAATTATAAATATTGATGGCATAGTAACTTTTTTAGGTAAAGCATTTGTAGGTCAAGGTTCTAAAATTTCGGTGCATCCTAAAGGAGAATTAATTGTGGGGAATAATTTTTATGTAACAGCAGAATCAGCTTTTGTAGTTGCAAAAAAAATTACATTTGGAAAAGATTGTTTGCTTTCTTGGGATACGCTTTTTATGGATTCTGATTTGCATCATATTAAAGATTTAGAAGGAAATAAAATTAACGATGATAAAGAAATTAAAATTGGTAATCATGTATGGATAGGTTGCCGGTCATTAATTTTAAAAGGATCCGAAATACCAGATAATTCTATAATTGCAGCAAATTCTGTTGTAACTGGAAATGCTTTTGAAATGCAAAATGCTATATATGGAGGAAATCCTGCGCAGCTTATCAAAAAAAATATAAATTGGAATTAAAATATTAAAATGGAAAATAAAATAAACATTCTTATAACTGGAGGTGCAGGTAATGTTGCAAGTGCCTTAGCAGATAAATTATCTGAAAACAGCAATAATTTTGTTGTTATTGTTGATAATCTTTCTACTGGGAGTATTACTAAAGTGCCTCAAAAAAATAATGTCACTTTTATTAAAGCTGACGCTAACTGTTATAACGACATTGTTCCCATTTTTGGAAGATATAATTTTGATTATGTTTTTCATTATGCTGCTGTAGTTGGTGTTAAAAGAACACTTGAAAATCCGATCATGGTACTTAATGATATTGAAGGGATAAAAAATATTTTGTCACTCTCTAAGAATTCAGGTGTAAAGAGAGTATTTTATTCTAGTTCTTCTGAAGTATACGGTGAACCTTTTGAGATTCCTCAGAATGAAAAAACCACACCCTTAAACTCACGATTACCTTATGCAATTGTTAAGAATGTAGGAGAAGCTTTTTTTAGATCATATTATCAGGAATATGGATTAGAGTACACAATTTTTAGGTTTTTTAATACTTATGGTCCAAATCAAAGTGAGGATTTTGTAGTTCCAAGATTCTTAAAAGCGGCTTTAAAAAACGAGCCTATTACCATTTATGGTGACGGAATGCAAACCCGTTCGTTTTGTTATGTAGCGGATAATGTGGCTACTTGTGTTAAAGCTATGGAAAGTATAGATTGTGTACACGAGGTAATCAATGTGGGAAGTGATAAAGAGATGACAATCCTTGATTTGGCTAAAAAAATTATTGCTATAACAAATTCAAAGTCGCAAATTATTCATTTACCAGCATTGGAAGAAGGTGATATGACGCGCAGATGTCCTGATAATTCAAAAATGAAAGAGATACTAGGGCGAGATTTAATTTCGCTTGACGAGGGTATTATGAAATTGATTAATCATTATGAGAATAGGAATTAACCCTGAAAAAAAGAATAATACACTCGAATTAGATAATTACCATAGGGTAGTCATTCCAGTTTATATACCTCATTTTGAAGATTATTTCAAAGAGACTTTTCCGGTTTTTAAACTCTGCTTAGAATCACTGCTTCTTACAGTTCATTCCAAAACCAGAATAACACTTTACAGTAATAATTGTCATCCCGAAGTAGTGGATTATATTCGTTCAAAATACGAAGAATCTGAGTTAATTGATCAGGTTATTTATTCGAAAGAAAATCTAGGAAAGATAAATGCTATTTTGGCTTCAGTTAAAGGAAATCTTGAGCCACTAGTCACAATTTCTGATTCCGATGTTTTCTTTAAACAAAATTGGCAGGAAGCTGTAGAGAAAATGATGATAGATTTTCCTGAAGCAGGTATGGTTTGTCCTGTTCCTAACAGTAAGGCAGTCATTAATTTTGTCAAAAACAATTGGTTTTATGGGGTTTTTAAAGGAAAATTAAAGTTTGAAAAAGTTTCCGATCCTCAAGCCATGATTCGCTTTGATGAAAGTTTGGGTAATCAAAAATCACTATTAAAACCAATTCATCTCGAAAAATATCTTGTTCTATACAACAAAAAACAAGATGCTCGTGCTGTAATGGGAGGCGGACATTTTGTTGCGACATTAAGAAGAGAAGTTTTTGATAAAGGTTCTGATGAACCTGCATTTGTTAAAATTGTTGGTGGTGTCGAAAACAAATTTATTGATATGCCAAATGAAGATCTAGGGTATCTCAGAATTTCAACACCAGATAATTATGCTTACCATATGGGTAATTCGACCGAGAAATGGATGTATGATGAATTTGAAAGTTTAGAAAAAAACAAAGAAGTAACAAAATATCAGGCTTCCGATTTTAATAATGAACCAATATCCAAATTTGGAAGGTTTGTGGGTTATACAATTCAAAAGATTCTTGCCAAAAATGGCACAATTCGATTAAAAGTACTCAATTACTTAGGTTTGGGTTCAAAAGATTTTTAAAAAATAACGATATGATTAATACTTTAGTTCGTTTTTTTAGCCTAAACTTTTATTTTGATAAATTAGCTAGAAACACCTATGATTCCAATGCGAATTTAATTTTGCACCGTTTTTTTCCAAATGAAACTGTACTTCCATTTACAACGTTTTCTTTAAACCCGAGTACTATTTTACATATTCTGAATGAAATTCAAATAAACAATAGAAAATCTGTCGTAGAGTTCGGTTCTGGGATTTCTACCATTGTTTTGGCAAAATTTATTGTTGAAAATAAATTGCCAGCAAGAATTACGTCTATTGAAAGTAATAAATCATGGCTTGATTTTATTGAAAGCCAATTAATAAAGTACAATTGTAGGAGTGTAGTGGACTTACAATATGCACCACTCGATAAATTATCTGGGCAAACGCAATGGTATGAGACCAAAAAAGTGGAAGAGGTAGTTGCAGATAAAAAATTTGATTTGGTTATTGTAGATGGACCAAGCGGAGGATTGGGAAGTTTTGCCCGAAAACCTGCACTTCAGGCCGTTATTAATCATTTAGATCCTAATTTTTGTCTATTTTTAGATGATGTTAGACGATCTGATGAAAAAGAAATTTTAAAACAGTGGTATGAAACCTTGAAAGGAGCCAATTTCAAAGTTAAAATGATATTGATGAAAACCAGAGTTTATGGAATTTTATCGTCAGAAGATTCATTCTCGTCAAACCCATTAAGTCACTAAAAAAGATTACGTGAAAGTAGCAAAAGTCATACTGTCTGAACATCCAATTCCTTATGGAAAAAAAGGCTCTTGGTCACAAAGAATTGAGTATTTCTTAAAAAGTGATCAGAATTGTATTGATTTTTTTATTTGTGGAAAGACTGATCGGACAATTAATACTACTACAACTTTTTATAGGGTAAGTCAGTTAAAAAATAAACTGGTATTAAAATTTTACAAGCATTACAGGTATCTGAAATATTTTCAAAGTTTGAAGAAAATTGTACTTGAAAATGATCATGCAATTGTGTGTGTAATTGACAATGTAAAACTTAAAAATGCACTGACTTATTTTTTGAAAAAATCAAATCTTTCTAGAAAAATAACCTTGATTTTTTATAACTGTGGATATTCTTATTTTTTGAATGATACAGAAAACAATCAGTTTTTAGAAGAATGTTCGGAAGTTATTTTTTTGACAGAAAGTGCGTATCTTTTTAATAAGAACAAGTACTATGATTTTATTCCAGAAGTTACCGTTTTAAATAATCCTGTCGATAAGAGAATTTTTAAACCCGTTTCAAATTCCGAAAGAGAACTGCTCTTGGAGGAATTTGGATTGACAGCAAAAAAAGTTTATTTATGGTTGTCTCACGATCGTGATAAAAAAGGACTTGATATTGTTTTAAACGCATGGAAAGATTGGAACAAATCGCCAGATGAAGCTGTTTTATTAGTTGTAGGAGCTAATAGGGATGTCCAGATTAACGGTGTTCAGTTTTTAGGAAAAGTCGAATCGGATCAGGTTGCTAAATTTTATAAACTTGCCAATGTTTATCTTTTTTCTACTTTATGTAAAGAAGGTTTTGGATTGAGCTTAGCACAGGCCATTAGTTGTAATTGCTATATCATCGCAGCTAATAATGGTGGGGTTTCAGATTTTTTTAATCCTTCAAACGGAATCTTTTTAGATAAGCCCAATATTGTAGCAGAATGGGTTAAGAGTTTCGATGAATCGTTTATTGCCTTAAATACAGGATATAAAGTTCCAAGTGTTGAAAATCAAATATTAGATATAAATCAATGGTGTCAGTCTTTTTCAGAAATATTTCTGAAATGGGAAAAGCGTATTGAGAGTAAATAAGTAAAATACAATGGAAAAAGTTTTTACTATAGCCGAAATAGGGCAGGCACATGAAGGGAGTCTAGGAATGATTTATTCCTACATTGATGCTCTGGCTGAGTGTGGTGTAGATGCGGTTAAATTCCAAATGCATATTGCTGAAGCAGAAAGTAGTGAACATGAGCCGTTTCGGGTTAAATTTTCCATAGAAGATGATACTCGTTTTAATTATTGGAAGCGAATGGGATTTACTTTGGATCAGTGGAAAGGAATTAAGCAGAAATGTGATGAAAGAGGTTTGGAGTTTCTTTGTTCGCCTTTTAGCAATGAAGCTGTAGATTGGTTGGAGAAGCTTGAAGTAAAAAGCTATAAAATTGGTTCTGGAGAAGTTAACAATTTGTTATTGCTTGAAAAAATTGCAAAAACAAAAAAACCAATTATACTTTCTTCGGGAATGAGTAGTTTTTCAGAATTAGACCAAACAGTTAAATTTTTGAAAAGTAGAAATGTTCCTTATTCTATTCTGCAATGTACTACTTCATACCCAACAGAACCAAATCAGTACGGATTAAACGTAATTGGCGAATTGAAAAATAGATATGGAGTTAAAGTTGGGTTTTCCGATCATTCCTCTAAAATAGAAGCCTGCATTGCTGCAGTGGCCTTAGGTGCAGAAATAATAGAATTCCATGTTGTTTTTGATAGAAAGCAATTTGGTCCAGATTCGAAATCATCCTTAACCTTAAAAGAAATTAAGCGTTTGATAAAGGCCGTAAGAAATATTGAAACAGCTATATCGCATCCAGTAAATAAGGAAAACAACGAGAGTTTTTCGTCTTTAAAAACTATCTTTGAAAAATCATTATCCGTTAACAAAGATCTTTCCGAAGG
This sequence comes from Flavobacterium sp. IC2-16, assembly GCF_055521455.1. Classification (NCBI taxonomy): domain Bacteria; kingdom Pseudomonadati; phylum Bacteroidota; class Flavobacteriia; order Flavobacteriales; family Flavobacteriaceae; genus Flavobacterium; species Flavobacterium sp. IC2-16. Next base: position 1,987,367 of record NZ_CM145480.1, read on the forward strand.
ACATATTTTGTCTTTTGACGATTTAGAATCTAAAAAACCAAAAGGATATGGTATTGATGCTTCAAAGTTTGAGGAAGTGATTGGGAAAAGACTGAATAAAGATCTTAAAAAATGGGATTTTTTAAATACGAGTGATATATTATGACAAAACGAAAAATAGCGGTTGTCATTACGGCTAGACCATCCTATAGTAGAGTGAAAACGGTTTTAACGGCAATTAAAAACCATGAAATGTTAGAGTTGCAGTTAATTGTAGCCGCTTCAGCATTGCTAGATCGTTATGGTTCTGCAGTAAACTATATAGAAAATGATGGTTTCGAAATTTCAGCAAAAGTTTTTAATGTGTTAGAAGGCGAAAATCTTACTGCTGCAGCCAAAACAACTGGAATTGGAATTTTAGAATTGTCAACAGTTTTTGATAATTTAAAACCCGATATTGTGGTTACTGTTGCGGATCGTTTTGAAACAATGGCTACTGCAATTTCAGCATCGTACATGAATATACCGTTAGCGCATATTCAAGGTGGAGAAGTTACCGGAAATATTGATGAAAAAGTACGACATGCAATTACCAAACTAGCCGATTATCATTTTGTTGCTTCTGAAAGTGCAAAAGAACGGGTTATTAAATTGGGAGAAAATGTAGATATGGTTTTTAATACAGGATGCCCATCAATTGATTTGGCTGAAGAAGTTAAAAATTGTACTCCGCTAGATTTTGACCCATATCAAAAATATGGAGGGGTTGGTGCTAAACCCGACTTGACCAATGGTTATATCGTTGTTATGCAACATCCCGTTACGACTGAATATAAAAATTCAAGAAAAGATATCGAAGAAACTTTATTTGCCATTAATGAACTTCAAATTCCAACATTATGGTTTTGGCCAAATGTGGATGCTGGTGCAGACGGAACCTCTACTGGAATAAGAGCTTTTAGAGAGAATAATGTTTTAAACCATGTTCATTTTTTTAAAAATATGAAAGGGGACGATTTTTTAAAATTATTGAATAATTCTATGTGTCTTATAGGTAACTCAAGTGTCGGAATTCGCGAATGTGCCTATTTAGGGGTCCCTGTTGTTAATATTGGTTCCAGACAGAACAGACGTGATCGAGGAGAAAATGTAATTGATGTTGATTATGATAGAGATTTGATTACTGATGCCATCAAAAAACATATTAAACAAGGAAAAGCAAATACCTCGAATGTATATGGTGGTGGTGATGCCGGTAAAAAAACGGCTAAATTACTTTCCGATTTACCTTTAGTCTTTCATAAAACTATAATGTATTAATGAAGGTTTTAGCAATAATTCCAGCTCGCGGTGGCTCAAAAGGCGTTCCTAAAAAAAATATTAAGCAATTAGGGGATAAGCCTTTAATTGCTTATACCATTGAAGCTGCTAATAAGAGTTTACTGTTAAATAAAACTATTTTATCAACAGATTCTGAAGAAATAATCGGAGTTGCTGCTAATTTTAAAGTCGAAATACCTTTTGTAAGACCTAGTCATTTAGCTGCAGATGATACTCCTACCATAGCTGTAATTCAGCATGCAATTGCTTTTTTTGAAAGTAATGATCTTTTTTTTGATGCTATATGTATTTTACAGCCAACTACACCATTTAGACAAGAAGGGAGTATAGATGCTGCCATCCGTAAATTTGAAGAAACTAAAGTAGATACTCTAGTTAGTGTTTTGAAAGTGCCACATCAATATAATCCTCATTGGGTATTCGAACCAAATCAAGATGGGAATTTGTCAATAGCTACAGGAGATTCGATAATTATACCAAGAAGACAGCAACTTCCAGATGCATTTTATAGAGATGGTTCTATTTATTTAGTGAAGACAGAACTAATTAAAGAAGGCGTTTTGTTTAAAAATAAAATTGGGTATATCGAATCAAATCCTGAATTGAATATTAATATTGATACTCAGGAAGATTGGGAAAAAGCAGAATTGTTTATTACTAAAAACGGATATCATGGCCAATAAAATTGCACTTCTTTTTCCGGATGGTGTGGGTATACGTAATTATCTGTACTCAAATGTTTTCAAAGGATTGGAAGATGAATTGATATTGTATCATGCTTTTGATGATGAAACTATAAAGTCTGTTTTAGAGCTTACAAACATTAAAGAGGCTGTTGCAATTCCAAAATACAATGAATCATTATCTGAAAAGTTTTTGAGGGAATTGATTTGTTTGGTTCGTTTGCAATACAATGCTAAAAAAAAGAATAATCCAACCTTATTAAAGAATTGGAAAAGAGATCACAAAGGCTTTTCAAAAAGTAATTTTTATAAGAGTATAGAATTAGCAGCAAAGTGTATTAATAAATACAGTTATATCAAAAGTCTTGAGCGAACCTATCAAAAAAAAATTAGAAAAACAGCATATTATCGGGAAGTAAAATCACAATTACAATCGATGCAAATTGAACATTTGTTCTGCTCTCATCAACGCGGGGTTCAATGTGCGACAATTTTTGCTGCCGCATCCGATTTAGGAATAAAAACAACTACGGTTATTTATTCGTGGGATAATTTACCAAAGGCAAGATTGGCTCTAAGAGCTGATAATTACTTGGTTTGGTCTTCTTACATGAAAAATGAAATGAATGACTATTATCCGGAAATTAATGATGACCAAATTAAAATAACTGGGACACCACAGTTTGAGTGTTATGCAGATTCTAATAACATAATCTCTAAAGAAATTTTTTATTCGAATTACAATTTGGATTTGACAAAAAGAATAATTTGTTTTTCTGGAGATGATGTTAAAACGTCTCCCGATGATCCAAAATATTTAGAAGATTTGGCAGAGGAGTTAGTTAAAAATAACTTAGCCCAAAAGTATCAAATTCTGCTACGAAGATGTCCAGTTGACGTGTCAGGAAGGTACGATGAAATCGTAAATAAATTTCCGAGTTTAATTAGAGTTGCACCTCCCTTGTGGAATTTTAATAAAGATAAAAGTTGGACTACTATTTATCCGTTACCAGAGGATGTATCTTTATTAGTATCTACAGCTTATTATTGCGATATTGTAATTAATGTTGGTTCTACAATGGCTTTTGATTTTGCAATGTTTAATAAACCGGGAGTATTTATAAATTATGATCAACCTGAAAAAAATATTTCAAATTGGTCTGTAGATACAGTATATCAATTTCAACATTTCAGAAGTATGCCTTCAAAAGATGCTGTTAAATGGTGGAATGCTAAAGATGAGATTTCTACAATTTTGAATAATACTTTTTTTGATCAAACTATGAATGATTGGAAAGAAATTGTATTAGGTGCAGAGGGTAAACCTTCGTTGATTATAAAGAATTTGATTAGTAATGCATAAAGCATTTAAATTATAAACTTTAAAGACTTTTTAAGTTTTCAGAATAATTAATAAATATGCATATTTGTTTTATAGCGAACGAATTTCCTTTGCCAGGTGTTACTTTTGGGGGTATTGGAACTTTTTTAATTTCATATTCTAAATTGCTTATTCAAAATGGGCACGAAGTTTCTATTGTTGGTGTCGTTAATTCCAATGAACCAGTTGAGGAGAATATAAATGGAGTTAAAATTTATTACAAGCCAAAATCAAAGGTGAAAGGGTTAGCCTGGTTTTTTAATGCTAAAAACATTTCAAAATCAATTCAAAAAATTCACCAAACTACTCCAATAGATATTATTGAGGCTCAAGAAGCAGGATTTGCTTTTGTGAAAATTCCAAAAGGAATTCCAAAAATAATTAGAATGCATGGGGGACACTATTTTTTTTCTGAATTTGAAAATAAAAAGATTTATAAATGGAAGGCTTTTCAAGAGCAGCGTTCTTTTAAAAAATGTGATGCTGTAATTTCTACTTCAGAGTTTGTAAAAAAACAAACGTCTTTGTATGTGGATTTTTCTAAAAAAAGTCAGGCTACTATCAATAATCCGATATTGTTGGAATTATTCAGAAAGGCAGATTTGACAAAGGTTGTCAAAGGTGCTGTTGTTTTTGCGGGAACTATTTGTGAAAAAAAAGGAATACGTCAACTGTGTTTTGCGATTCCAGAAATTGTTAAAGAAATTCCAGAATTTCATCTGTATGCATATGGAAGAGATTGGTTTTTTCCGGATGGACGATTGTATAAAGATTGGCTTTTGAATCAATTAACAGATGAGGTTAAAAAGTATATTACCTTTAGAAGTCCTGTTAAATATGAAGAATTGCCCGAAGTATATGAATTTGGAGAAATATGTATATTCCCTTCACACATGGAAGTACAAGGTTTAGTGGCACCTGAAGCTATGAGTATGCATAAACCAGTTATTTTTACAAAATACGGCCCAGGCCCTGAAACAATTGACGACGGAATTAATGGTTGGTTATGTGATCCCAGAAATCCTGATGATATTGCCGAAACGGTTGTTAAAGTATTCAAATCACGTAATCAGTATACAACAATCGGGGAAAATGCGAGAAAAAAAGTTGAAGCTAAATTTGCTCCAGATATAATTTATAAAAAAAACATTGACTTTTATACTGAACTTATAAACAGTAATGGTTAGAGGTCAAATTATAAAATTGCAATTTAAAAATTCGGTTTTCAGTTTTTTACTTTTGATTTAAGAGAAATGAATTTAACTATAATAACTCATGTTGTTCATGGAAAAGAAAATAATCGATATTTCGGTTATGGTCCTTATGTGCGTGAAATGAACATATGGTTGCAATATGTAAATCAGGTTACTGTTGTAGCTCCTTTAGAATCGAAAGTGAAAGATCCTATAGATATTTTTTATAATTCAGATTCTCTTGATTTTAAACGAATTAAATCTTTTTCATTTACTTCATTACGAAATATCGTAAACTCTATACTTGTAATGCCTTCTGTTGTTTTTGGAATTTATAGAGCTATGAAATCTGCAGATCATATCCATTTGCGATGTCCTGGCAACGTTGGGTTGTTAGGTTGTATTGTTCAGATTTTTTTTCCATCAAAACTTAAAACTGCAAAATACGCTGGAAATTGGGACCCTAAGGCTAAGCAACCTCTAAGTTATCGATTGCAAAAATGGATTTTGAAAAATACATTACTGACAAAAAATATGAAGGTGTTGGTTTATGGGGAATGGGAAGGTCAAACTGAAAATGTAAAACCTTTTTTTACAGCTACTTATAGAGAATTGGATAAACAAGATATACCTATAAGGTCAATTGATGACTATACAATTGAAGGGTCTGGGAAAAGTAATATTTTTCTATTGTTTGTAGGGACACTTTCTGATGGAAAAAGGCCGCTTTATGCAATAAAACTGGCTGAAGAATTGAGAAAAAATGGAATTAATGTTTTTTTAGACTTGTATGGTGAAGGTGTTGAGAGAAACAGTTTGGAAAATTATATTATTGAAAACAATCTTCAAAGTTGTATTCAATTGAAAGGAAATCATAGTACAGAAATCATTCAAGAAGCGTATAAGAAAAGTCATTTTTTGCTATTGCCTTCTAAAAGTGAAGGTTGGCCTAAGGTGGTTGCTGAAGCCATGTTTTGGGGTTGTGTGCCTGTTGCTTCTAAAGTATCGTGTGTTCCAAATATGCTTGATTTTGGTAGAAGAGGTATTTTGTTGGACATGGAATTTGAACACGATGTTTTACAATTAAAAAAATGTATTCTTGATTCGAATGTCTATTCTAAAAAAGCTATAGACGGTATGGTATGGTCAAGACATTATACTCTAGATTTTTTTGAAGAAGAAATTAAAAATTTATTAGATCAATAAAGAATTATGCGAGTTCTTCAATTAATAGATAGTTTGAAAGCAGGTGGAGCTGAACGGATGGCAGTTAATTATGCAAATGCGTTAGCAAACCATATAGAATTTTCGGGTCTAATTGCAACTCGTGAAGAAGGAGCCTTAAAGGATCAATTGGATTCCAGTGTAAACTATTTGTTTTTAAAAAAACAATCTAAATTAGATTTAAAGGCTGTATTTAGGTTAAGACGTTATTTGGTAGCAAATAAAATAAGTATTGTACAGGCACATAGTAGTTCTTTTTTTTTGGCAGTTTTAGTAAAAATAACATATCCGAAAATTAAAATTGTCTGGCATGATCATAATGGAAATCGTGTATTTATTCCAGCATCATATAATCGTAAAATTATAGATTTATCTTACTTTTTCAGTGGTGTAATAAGTTGTAATACTGAGTTGGAAAAATGGGCCAAAAAAAATCTTCACACAAAAGAAATTCTCTATATACCAAACTTTACTGTTTTTTCGGAACATTTTAAGGAAAACACTTTTTTGAAAGGCGAAAATGGTAAAAGAATTGTTTGTTTAGCTAATTTAAGAGATCCTAAAAATCATATTAGTTTATTAGTAGCTTTTTCAAAAACCAAAGCTTCTCAGTTAGGTTGGTCTTTGCATTTAATTGGGAAAGATTCTTTTGATGAGTATTCTACTCAACTAAAAAAGTTTATTGATGAAAATAATTTGAATAATTCTGTTTTTATATATGGTAGCTGTTCAGATATAGCTTTTGTTTTAGAGCAAGCGTCTATAGGTGTTTTAACATCAACTTCAGAAGGATTTCCAGTAACTCTTCTTGAATATGGTGTAGCCAAATTGCCTGTTGTTTCAACTAATGTTGGTTACTGTTCCGAAATTATTGAAGAAGGAATTAGAGGTTTTTTAGTTTCTCCTACAGATGTTAATTTAATTCAAACTAAAATAGATGCTCTTGTTGAAAACAGTAATTTACGTGACACTTTTTCCTCAAATTTGAATAGCTTTGTACTGGATCAATATTCTGATAAAAGGGTAATTGATAAAGCGCTAGATTTTTTTCAAAAAATACTGCAATGAGTGAAAGGCAGATATCCTATACAACTTTAGTCGTACTCCATATTTTAATTGGAGTAGGATCGTATTATGTGCCTGTCTTTTCTAAAATCTATGCATTGTTGATGGTTCTTTTTGGGTTTTATTTTTTAATAAAAAATAAAAATCGAAATAACGAAGCATTACTGCTTTCGGCTTATGTGGTTGGAGCTGAAGTTTTTTTGAGGATGACAGGAGGTAATTTTGGTGAACAATTTGCCAAATATGTTGTAATGGGGTCGTTAATTTTAGGTATTTATTATCGAGGGTTTTCTAAAAAATCTACTCCTTATTGGATATTTTTAATTTTACTTATACCTGGAATCATCATTGGTACATTTACCCTTAATTTTGAAACGGACATACGAAAAGCAATTACATTTAACATTATTGGGCCACTTTGTCTTGCAGTTTCGGCAATTTACTGTTGCGAAAGAAAGGTTACACTTTCCGAGTTGATGAATGTAGTAAACACACTTGCATTTCCTGTTTTAACAACGGTTACCTATATGTATTTGTATACTCCAAATATTAAAGATGTTGTAACCAGTACCGAATCAAATTTTGAGACTTCAGGGGGGTTTGGTCCTAATCAGGTTTCTACAATACTAGGATTGGGGATTTTTTTATATTTTACTAAACTTATTATACTCTCAAAATCAACTAAACAAAGGTTGATTGACGTTGTTATTCTTGGGGTAGTTACTTTTAGAGGTATTGTTACTTTTTCTCGCGGTGGAATAATTGCTGGAGGAGTTATGGTTTTGTTGCTTTTAGTTGTACTTTTTTTAACAACAAAATCGAAAGCTAAAGGTAAAATTGCTGGATTTGTTGTTGTGTCTGGATTATTGCTTATGGCGGTATGGATTTATAGTTCTGTTCAAACAGGGGGATTAATAGATAAGCGTTATGCAAATCAAGATGCTAAAGGTAGAGTTAAGGAGAGTAAATTAACAGGTAGGGAACGATTAATCGAATCGGAGTTTAATATGTTCTTAGAACATCCTATTATGGGAATTGGGGTTGGAAAAAACAAAGAATATAGAGAGGAAATGACCGGTATAGAAGCGGCTTCCCATAATGAAATATCAAGGATGTTGGCTGAACATGGAACTTTAGGTATCATTTGTCTTTTGATTTTGTTATTTACTCCTATTTTAATGTATGTTAACAATCGGCAAAATTTATTTTTGTTTTCGTTTGTGGCATTCTGGCTTTTAACAATTAATCATGCGGCAATGCGAATTGCTGCGCCAGCTTTTGTATACGCACTTTCACTTTTAAAAGTAACATTTGTTGAAAAATCTTCTGTACATAGGGAATCAATTATCGAAGAAGGGAATTAATATAACAACAATTGAAATCCTTAAAAATCTTTTTTTAAATGAAGGATATTCTGTTGTTACAGCTTCAACTAAAACTAATCCAATAATAAGATTATTCGATATGCTTATCATTGTTTTAAAGCAGTATCGAAAAGTAGATTTTGTGTTAATTGATACCTATAGTACCTCTGCATTTTGGTTTGCATTTTTTGCGAGTCAGTTGTGTAGACTAGTAGGGGTGAAATATATTCCAATACTTCATGGTGGTAATCTGCCAAGCCGACTTAAAAAATCACCTATGTTTTGTCGAATGGTTTTTCAAAACGCGTTCCAGAATGTAGCTCCGTCTCATTATCTTATGGAGGCTTTTCAAAAAGCAGGATATTCCAATCTTACGTTTATTCCCAATACCATCGAAATTGTAAACTATCAATACAAGCAAAGAGAAGAGTTACAGCCTAAATTGCTTTGGGTTCGTGCCTTTGCATCGATTTACAATCCTAAAATGGCGGTGGATGTATTAATGCATCTGCAAAAAAAATATCCACAAGCCGAACTCTGTATGGTTGGGCCAGATAAAGACGGAAGTTTAAGAAAAACACAAGATTATGCAGCTCAGAAAAAAGTGAATATTAATTTCACAGGACAACTGAACAAAGAGCAATGGGTTTTACTTTCACAAGATTACGATATTTTTATCAATACCACTCATTTCGATAATACTCCGGTAAGTGTTATGGAAGCAATGGCATTAGGGTTCCCTGTGGTAACTACTAACGTTGGGGGGATTCCTTATTTGTTGGAAAACAGGAAAGATGGTTTATTGGTTAACGATAATGATGTTTCAGGTATGGTCGTAGCTATTGAACAGCTGCTTGAAAACAAAGAGTTGGCTAAAAGTTTATCGAAAAATGCACGCAAAAAAGCGGAACAATGGGATTGGGAGGTTGTTAAATTGAGCTGGGCAAATCTTTTGAAGTAATTCGTGTTATTAATTAACAGTAGGATTTGCTTGATGTTTCAAAATATTTGTTATTTTGCAGAAAAGCCAGCATCTGAATGACTAAACACAATAAAATTCATTTTGAAATTTCTGAACGGAAAATTTTACTCCGCCTTTTCGACTTGTTTTTTGTTTTTCTTGCTTTGTATTTAGTAGGAAGAGGTTTTGAATTTGATTATTTCAAAATATCAATTCATAACTACTATTGGACTTTTATTCTAGCCTTTTATCTTCTTTTTTTTGGGACTCTCTTTGAGATGTATAATCTTCAAATGGCATCTAATCAATTTCAAGTGGTTAGAGGTATAATCCTTACAGGAACGGCAACTGTTGTGGTGTATTTGTTAACGCCAATATTAACACCGCCACTACCTAAAAACAGATTGCAGATTATCATTTTTTACATTGCAATTTTAGGAGCGCTTTTTGTGTGGAGAATACTTTATCAAAAACTATTGGCATCTACACGTTTTCATAAAAAAGTATTGTTTTTAGGTGAAGACAAATCGGTTGACTTACTAGTTAGTGAACTAGAAAAAGCCGATCCGAATTATAAAGTGGTAGGCTATTTAAGTACTAAAGAGTCACTTAGGAAAAAAGTGAAACTTGAAAAAGTTGCGTTGGAAAATCTTGAAGCCTTTCTTTATCAAAATGGTATTTCCGAAATTGTTATTGCACAAAAAAGTACTGAAGAAGTGCCGGTTGAGGTATATGATAAATTATTGCAATTCCTTGAAAGCGGGATTATTATTCGTGAATATACCCATGTTTATGAAACAAGTACATACAGGCTTCCGGTGCAATATGCTGAGAAAGATTTCTATAAATATTTTCCTTTTAGCAGGAGTAATAACAACCAATTGTATTTGTTGGGTATTCGTCTTTTTGATATTCTAGTTGCACTTATTGGACTTTTAGCTGGTTTATTATTTCTTCCATTGATACTAATAGGAAATCTTATTGGAAACCGTGGTAATCTTTTTTATACGCAAGAACGTGTTGGTAAAAATGGTATCCCGTTTAAAATATATAAGTTTAGAAGCATGGTGAAAAATGCTGAGTCCGGTGGTGCTGTGTTTGCTTCTGCAAATGATAGTCGAGTTACACCTTTTGGTAAATTTTTGCGTAAATCCAGATTGGATGAGTTTCCTCAATTTATTAATATTCTAAAAGGGGATATGGCAGTTATCGGCCCCAGACCAGAACGTCCGGTTTTTGTAGAACAAATTGCAGCTATCATGCCTTTTTATCAAACCCGACATGTTATTAAACCGGGTTTAACGGGTTGGGCTCAGGTAAAACATTCATACGGAGAAACAATCGAAGACAGTCTTATTAAGTTGCAATACGATTTGTATTACATCAAACACCGTAGCCCTATTTTAGATCTTAATATAGTTTTAAAAACGCTTAATACCGTTTTATTCTTTAGAGGACAATAGTTGGGTTCTTTTCCAGATTCGCCATAACAACAAGCTGTTCAACATAAGCAGAGGAAGCATCATTAAAAACTGAACTTTTAAAATGATGAATAGCGTGTAAATTATTAAACAGACCGCACAAAAAAGAAGGCATCTTTTAATCCAGATTGTATTGTTTTTTAAATAGAAAATTGCCATTATAAGCATTGTAGGGTTAATTAGCAATGCATTGTAATTCCACAAAACTTCATGATGTAACGAGTACATACCAACAACAGAAAAGAAAATCCCAAGAATCCCATTAATTATAAGCCACCCAATTTGAAATTTTCTATTTCCTGTTAAAAAGGAAAGTGCTAGTATAAATACGACAAAAGTGTAAAAAGTATTCCACCGCGATTTAGAATCTTGTGTTTCAATTTTTTTATAAATCGTTTTTTCTTCGGAAACTAAATTCTGACCGTTGTTTTTACTTATTGAAACCCCTTCTTTAAGTTCTATTGGAAGAAATAATTTATCAGATTTCTGGTCAGTTTTTAAGCCAAACATCAAATTTATTCCTAAGTTTTCGTAAAAGTTATTGCTTAGATAGCCATACAAAATGGTTCGATATGTTTTTTCAGTATCGGGTATTTTGGTGTTAATTTTTTCTGTTAAAACACCATTGATTACATCGGCTACCATTGTGGTACAGTTACGATCAATGAATTTGTAGGTGTAAAATCGTTTTTCAGAACTTAAAACATCACTTAATTCGTTAAAGATTTTTTGTTTCTGTTCCGGAGTTAAATTTAATACTTGTTCTGTTATTTCACGATTGTCATAAATGTACGCATAGTTGAATTCTGCAAACGAACTAATGGATACAAAATACTGTAAATCACCTTTAATAAACTTAAGGTAAAAGTTAGAAGTGCTAAAATCGAAAGTTCCATAATTGTATACAATATCGAGTCCTTTTTCAACATCGTAAATGCGTAAAGCGGTATGGCCGTAAATCGAATAGAGTTCGTTACCGGTGCCGCAAGTAAGCAGACTAATTTGAGCGTTTTGAGATAAAGTCTGATTTTGAGCAAAAATTGAATTTGCCGTTAAAAAGAAAAAAAACAGTAAACGGTAGATGGTTTTCATGTTATCTGAAGATGCTGAAATCTACTTTCAAAGAAAAAATATTAGAATATAAAGCAGCACTTTGATCGCCAATATCGGTTAGCGCATAATCTACTTGTATCCCTTTGTATTTGAAGCCAATTCCAATATTTGGTTGAAAGCTTATGCTTTTCGAATTGTCTATTTGTGTAATATTTTGGAAGTTCCCTACACCAGCACGAAGAAATACCAAATCAATATATCCAGCTTCAAAACCAACGGCCGGGTCAATACTAACAAGGCTAGAAGAAATGATATCGTTAGTTTGGCTAAACTGCATGTTTAAGTTTGCCGCAGCTACTAAACTATAATCGTAATGGAAAAGAAATTTTTTAGATAATCCCAATTGAGCTTTTGGCAAAGTAATTTCGGACGTTTCGGGTAATTCCTGATTTTCACCTGGAACTGCGTCTTTAATTTTTTGATATTCGTCTTCGTTGATGCTCCAAATGTTGTAGGTTGTAGAAATATCGCGTACCATTACACCAAATTTCCATTCGTTTTTGGTTTCGTATTGAATTCCTAAATCAAAACCAAAACCCCAAGAATTGGCAAATTTTCCAATAACACGATGAATAATTTTAGCATTTACACCATAATTAAATCCTTGAACAGGCAACGCACGAGCATAAGATACTGTGAATCCATAATCGGCTGTTGAAAAAAGGCTAATTCTGTTGTAATCTATATTTCCTTCACTATCTATAAGTTGTGTAGTATTTAGAATGTCATCAACCCCAAATCGAATTAATGAAATTCCAACAGCACTTCTATCGTCAATAGGCATGGCAAAACCTGCATAATCGTATTGGGCAATATTGGCAAAGTAACTGGCATGCATTAAAGCAATTTGTTTGTTTTCGAGTTTTAATAGTCCAGCTGGGTTCCAATATCCCGAATTTACATCTGCAGTATGCGAAACCACTGCGTTAGACATACCCAAAGCTGCAGCATCAACCCCAATATTCATAAACTCATTTGAGTATTTTCGGACGGCCTGTCCAAAGGAAGTTAAGGTAAATAATATTAGTAATAGTATATAGTAGGTTTTTTTCAAAGCCAATTATTTTTACAAAGATGCTATAAAATTCTCAAATAGTAAACTCAATTTTATTTAACTTATTGTATAACTTTGTGTCAGATAAAAAGAAATCGTATGTCATTTAAAAAACAAATTCCCAATTTAATTACGTTTTTAAACCTTACAGCTGGTCTATTAGCTTTAATTCACGCCTTTAATGGTAATTATAACGAGGCTTTTTCGTTGGTGTGTTTAGGAATCTTTTTTGATTTTTGGGATGGTTTCTTTGCTCGTATCTTTAACGCACAGAGCGCTTTAGGTGTTCAGTTGGATTCGTTGGCAGATATGGTAACCAGTGGTGTAGTTCCTGGAGTTGTTATGTATAAGATGCTTTCCGATATTCAGGAAAATCAGGATATATATACATTAACACCGGAGACTTATTATATGGCTGTGGTTCCTTATTTAGGATTTATTATTACAATTGCTTCGTGTTACCGATTGGGTAAATTTAATATCGATACACGTCAAACCGATTCATTCATAGGCTTGCCAACACCTGCTAACGCATTGCTAATCATGAGTGTTCCAATGATTTTGTTTGCAAATCAGTTTGATTGGTTATCTTCTGTTTTAAGCAATCCATACTTTTTAGTAGGTTTAAGCTTTTTAAGCGCCTATTTACTTAATGCCGAAATCCCGTTGTTTTCATTAAAAGTGAAATATTTCAGCTGGGAAAAAAATAAACTTCAAGTATTGTTTTTAGCCGTGTCTGCTATTTTACTTGTTTTACTTCAATATTTGGCAATTCCTGTAATCATTTTGTTTTATGTTTTACTTTCTGTTGTAAATAATTCATTTTTAAACAAACAGGCATAAAAAGTTCATGAAAAAGAAATCTTCGAAGCGGACAACTGCTCCAATTCGAAAAGGGAATAAAACGTCGTCTAAAAGCAAGTCCAATTATGGTAAGCTAATTACCTATGGTTTGTTGGCTTTATTGCTTCTTTTTGGCGCAACCGTATTGTATAATTACCGAAGCGGATTGCTTTATTATTTAGGGTATGAAATGCCTAATACTACTTCTGGACTTTCTGAGAGCGAAAGAAAAATTGAAGATATTCGCATTTTTGAGGTTCTAAGCCGTCACGATACCAAACTTGTGGGTATTGATATTTCTGAATATCAAGGAAGTTTGGATTGGGATAAGCTGAATAAAATTGAAGATGATTTTCCCTTAACGTTTGTTTTTGTTCGTGCCACAGCTGGAAAAGATAGAGTTGATGGAAAGTTTAAAGAGAATTGGAAATCAGCCAAAGAGCATTTTTTTATTCGAGGTGCGTATCACTATTATAGACCAAATGAGAATTCAATTGAGCAGGCCGATAAGTTTATAGAAGCGGTTCATTTGAAAAAAGGGGATTTGCCACCGGTTTTAGATATTGAAAAATTGCCAAAAAACCAATCGATTGACAGTTTAAAAGTTGGATTGAGACGTTGGTTAAAACGAGTTGAAAAACACTATAAAGTCAAACCAATTATTTATTCTGGAGAAAGTTATTATACCGACTTTTTAAAAGATGAGTTTAGTGATTATCCGTTCTGGATTGCTAATTATAATTTTTTCGTAGAAAATATTAAAGACGAATGGCTATTATGGCAATTCACTGAAAAAGCGCAGATTCCAGGTATAAAAGGTTTGGTTGATGTTAATATTTATAACGGAAATTTAGAAGATCTTAAAGCGTTAACAATTAAAAAATAAATCCCGGATAACCGGGATTTTATATTTTAAAATTCTAATTTCTTCTTTCTCAACTCAAAGTTTTGCCCCAAGTATACTTTACGAACCATTTCGTCTTCGGCTAATTCTTCTGGTACACCTGCTTTTAAAATTCCACCTTCAAACATCAAGTACGTTTTATCAGTAATGGCTAAAGTTTCCTGTACGTTGTGATCGGTAATTAAAATTCCAATGTTTTTGTTTTTTAATTGTGCAACAATACGTTGAATATCTTCCACAGCAACCGGGTCAACCCCAGCAAAAGGTTCATCCAATAAAATGAATTTTGGATCGGTAGCCAAACAACGCGCAATCTCAGTTCTACGTCGTTCTCCACCCGAAAGTAAATCACCACGGTTGGTGCGTATATGTTGTAAGCTGAATTCGTCTATTAACGATTCCATTTTGGCTTCTTGTTCTGCTTTAGAAAGATTGGTAAGCTGTAAAACACTTAAAATGTTGTCTTCAATGCTCAGTTTTCTAAAAACAGAGGCTTCTTGAGCTAAATAACCAATACCGTGTTGTGCTCTTTTGTACATAGGGAAATCGGTAATGTTGGTATCGTCAAGGTAAATGTTACCTGCGTTTGGTTTAACCAGACCAACAATCATGTAAAAAGATGTTGTTTTTCCTGCACCATTAGGTCCTAAAAGTCCAACGATTTCACCACGATTAACCTCTACAGAAACGCCTTTAACTACGCTTCTGCCTTTATAGGTTTTGACTATATTTTCAGCTCTTAATTTCATTTTCTGAGTTATTCGTTTTCTGGTTATTGGGTTATTCGACAAATAAACGAATAAACAAATAATCCAATTAACACATTAACAATTATTTAGTTTGGTTTTCTAAAGCTTCCCAAAATTCATAAGCTCTTCGTAAATGCGGAATAACAATGGTACCACCAACTAAAGTAGCAATTCCCATAGCTTCCATCATTTCTTCGCGTGAAATACCTTCTTTGTAAGATGTCTCCAAATGATATTTAATACAGTCGTCGCAGCGTAAAACAGCAGAAGCTACTAAACCTAATAATTCTTTTGTTTTTACATCTAAAGCACCTTCCATATAGGCATTGGTGTCTAGATTGAATATGCGCTTCACAATTTTGTTATTGTCAGCTAATAATTTCTCGTTCATTTTAGAACGATAGTCATTGAATTCTTTTACTAAATCAGACATACTATGTTGTTTTTAGTTCGGCTTTTCGCGTTACAAATTTAGAAATATAGATACTTACTTCGTATAGAAGTATTAACGGTATTGATACAATGGTTTGACTAATAACATCCGGAGGTGTTACAATTGCGGCAATAATTAAGATAACAACATACGAATATTTTCTGTAATCTCTCAAAAACTGAGGTGTTACAATTCCTAGTTTTGATAAAAAGTAAATTACAATTGGAAGTTCGAAAACCAGACCAGTAGCTAACGAAGTAGTTTTAACGAGTCCGATATACGACTCCACATCAATAGCGTTTCTAATATGATGGCTAATAGTAGTATTAGCTAAGAAGTTAATTGAAAGTGGGGTTAGAACATAATATCCGAAGGCTACTCCTAAAAAGAAAAGCATTGAAGCTATGAAAATAAAAAGCTTAATGTTTTTGCGTTCTTTGTCGTATAATGCAGGTCTTACAAACAACCATAGTTGCCATAAAATATATGGGAAAGCAATCACGAATCCGCAAGTAACTGAAGTCCAGATTAACATGGAGAACTGACCTTCCATGGTTCTGTTTTGCAATTCAAAAGGAAGTTCCTGAATACAGAAGCTTTTATCTAGATCATATTGGGTTGCCAAATCACAGAAAAAACGATAGGTAACAAAATTTCCGTCTTTTGGACCAAAAATAATGGTGTCAAAAATAAAATCGCTGTAGTAGTAGGCTATACAACCACCAATTAAGATGGCAATTGAACTTCTAACCAGCATCCATCTGAGTTCTTCCAGATGGTCTAAAAAAGACATTTCTTTTTGCGTTTTTTTATCAGACATTATATAATTCCTTCTTTTAAAATATCATGAATATGAAGCACTCCTTTGTATTTGCCATTGTCTTGTACAATCATTTGAGTGATGGAAAAGTCCTCCATAGTGTTAAACGCATCAACAACCATATCGTTTAGTTTTACGGTTTTTGGATTTTTCGTCATAATGTCTTGTGCCTTGAGATTGCTGAAATTATCTGTTTTCTCAAGCATACGACGAATGTCTCCATCAGTAATAATACCGATTATTTTATTGTTTTCAACTACAGCAGTAACACCCAATCGTTTTTCGGAGATTTCCATAATCACGTTCTTAATACTGGCTTCTGGCGAAACTTGTGGTCTGTGGGTTTGATCCAACATGTCTACAACGCGTAATAATAACTTTTTTCCTAAGGCACCACCGGGGTGATATTTGGCAAAGTCTTCACTTTTAAAATTGCGCATCTCCATTAAACATACGGCTAATGCATCACCTAAAACTAATTGTGCCGTTGTACTATTGGTAGGGGCAAGATTGTTCGGGCAAGCTTCTTCTTCAACATAAGCATTTAATACGTAATCGGATTCTTTGCTTAAGAAAGATGATTTGTTAGCAGTCATACCAATTAAAGTATTCCCGTAGCGTTTTAATAAAGGGGCTAGGACTTTAATTTCCGGACTGTTGCCGCTTTTTGAAATACAAATAATCACATCGCCGGGTTGAACCATACCTAAGTCGCCATGAATTGCTTCTGCTGCATGAAGAAACATAGAAGGTGTTCCGGTTGAATTCATTGTAGCTACAATTTTTGTAGCAATGATGGCGCTTTTGCCAATACCGGTTACAATTAATCGACCTTTTGCATTGTAGATGAGTTCTACCGATTTTGCAAAATCGTCATCAAGAAAATCAACGAGCTTTTCAATACTCTTACTTTCAGATAGTATTGTTTTTTGTGCGACTGCTAAAACAGATTCTTTTGTTGTCAAACCTAATGTTTTATAAAATTTGTGATTATTAAAGAAATTTGTATCTTTAATCTCTGCAAATTTATGTAAAATACCTATTAATAAATAATGAAACCAAGCGAAATTGACTTACACAAAGAGTTAAAAAAATATTTTGGTTTTAACCAATTCAAAGGGTTACAGGAAAGTGTTGTTAAAAGTATCATTACGAATAACAACACTTTTGTGATTATGCCTACGGGTGGTGGAAAATCATTGTGCTATCAATTGCCAGCTTTAGTTTTGGATGGAACGGCAATTGTAGTTTCGCCATTAATCGCGTTGATGAAAAATCAAGTGGACGCTATTCGAAGCCTTTCGTCAGAGGGCGGTGTAGCGCATGTTTTGAATTCATCGTTGACCAAATCAGAAATTACTCAGGTTAAAAAAGATATCGTTTCTGGATTAACAAAATTATTATATGTTGCTCCGGAATCACTTACTAAAGAAGAATATGTGGAATTTTTACAAAGTGTTCCTATTTCTTTTGTAGCTATAGATGAAGCGCATTGTATTTCGGAATGGGGACATGATTTTCGTCCGGAGTACAGAAACCTACGCAGCATTATAAAACAATTGGGTGATGTACCGGTTATTGGTTTAACAGCAACGGCAACCCCTAAAGTTCAAGAAGATATTCTTAAAAATTTGGATATGACTGATGCAAATACTTTTAAGGCATCATTCAATCGACCAAATTTATACTACGAAGTACGTCCTAAAACAAAAAATGTTGAAGGCGATATTATTCGTTTCATAAAACAACACAAAGGGAAATCTGGTGTTATTTACTGTTTGTCTCGTAAAAAAGTGGAGGAAATTGCTCAGGTTTTACAAGTAAATGGTATTAGCGCGGTTCCGTATCATGCCGGCCTTGATGCAAAAACTCGTGCCAAACATCAAGATATGTTTTTGATGGAAGATGTTGATGTGGTAGTGGCAACAATTGCTTTTGGTATGGGAATCGACAAGCCCGATGTGCGTTTTGTTATTCATCACGATATTCCTAAATCGTTAGAAAGCTATTACCAAGAAACTGGACGTGCTGGGCGTGATGGAGGAGAAGGCCATTGTTTGGCTTATTATTCGTATAAAGATATTGAGAAACTCGAGAAATTCATGTCTGGTAAGCCAGTTGCAGAACAGGAAATTGGTTTTGCTTTGCTGCAGGAAGTTGTAGCCTATGCCGAAACATCAATGTCGAGACGTAAATTCTTACTGCATTATTTTGGTGAAGAATTTGATGATGTTACAGGTGAAGGTGCCGATATGGATGATAATATTCGCAATCCGAAGAAAAAAGTTGAAGCTAAAGATCAGGTAGTAACACTGTTGGAAACGGTTCGAGATACTAAAGAACTCTATAAATCGAAAGAAATAATATTCACATTAATCGGAAAGATTAATGCGGTGATAAAGGCACATAAAACCGATACGCAAAAGTTTTTTGGAAAAGGTAGTGCTTTCGATGAAAAGTTTTGGATGGCTTTAATTCGTCAGGTTTTGGTCGATGGGCTATTGTCTAAAGACATTGAAACGTATGGGGTTTTAAAGGTGTCTGAAAAAGGCTTGGATTTTATCAAAAACCCTGTTTCATTTATGATGTCTGAAGATCACGAGTATTCAGAAACAGATGATGATACCGTAGTAACTTCTTCTAAATCTTCTGGTACTTCAGATGAGGTGCTTATGGGCATGTTGGTTGATTTGCGTAAAAAAGTAGCCAAAAAATTAGGTGTACCACCGTTTGTGGTTTTTCAGGAACCTTCTCTTGAAGATATGGCGCTGAAATATCCAATATCTATAGAGGAATTAAGTAATGTTCACGGCGTTGGAGAAGGAAAGGCTAAAAAGTATGGTAAAGACTTCGTAGAATTAATTGCTCGTTATGTTGAAGATAATGATATTATGCGACCAGACGATTTGGTTGTTAAGTCTACAGGAGCAAATTCTGCATTAAAATTGTATATTATTCAAAATATCGATCGTAAGTTGCCTTTAGATGATATTGCAAAAGCGAAAGGTCTGGATATGGACTCATTGCTTAAAGAAATGGAGCAAATCGTGTATTCTGGTACAAAGTTGAATATAAAATACTGGATTGATGATATACTAGATGAAGATCAGCAAGAAGAAATTCACGACTACTTCATGGATTCTCATTCCGATAAAATTCAAGATGCTTTAGATGAATTTGATGGGGATTACGATACCGAAGAATTGCGTTTGATGCGTATTAAATTCATCAGCGAAGTTGCCAACTAAAAATTAACCAATTAACTAATCTATAAATATTTATGTCAGAAAATCAAAATGTTTGGAAACCTACAGAAGAAGCTAAAAGTCAAGCTGGTCAGTTTCGTTTATTTGCAGGTTTATTATGGCTTGGTGCAATAGTTGCTCAAGTTTTTGCAATTCGCATGTTTTTAAAAGCTGTAAATACTGGCGAGTCACCTGTGAACGTGTGGGTTATTGGTTTAATTGTTTTAGACTTAATTCTAGTTTTTGCTGGATCGATTTTGTGGAAAAAATCAAACAGGTTAGATCCGCCTTCAGAAAAAAACAAATTCTTATTCTACATGCAAAACCAATTGGGTGTAGTAATGGCGTTTGTTGCTTTTTTACCATTAATTCTATTCATTTTAACAAATAAAAAAGTGGATGGTAAGAGTAAGGCAATTTTAGGAAGTATTGCTGGTATTGCTTTAGTAATTGCTGGTATTGGTGGATTTGAATCGAATATGGCTTCGGTAGAAAAATATACTGCAGAAACCAACATGGTAGAAGCGTTAACAGGAACCAATAATGTTTTCTGGACTGCAGCGGGTGGGAAATATCATTTGTATGAAGATTGTTATCATATAAAAAATAGAACTTCAGTGACAAACGGAACTGTAGCTAATGCGAAAGAAACGAGAGGAATTACCGATTTATGCGAAACGTGTAAAAAACGTAAAATGAAAGAAGATGGTATTTCCGAAGAGTCTCTTGATGAAAAAATCAAGCAAATTAATACAGGAACATCAACAAAAGAAGAACCTGTAGAAGCTCCGGCAGAAGAAACAGAACAGCAAAAAGATGCTGCTTAATATTTAAAAAAGAGGTTTGATTTTCAAACCTCTTTTTTTATTCGGTATATATTTCACCACGATGTGGTTTTAAAGCATCTCGAACTTGAATCATAGTAGCGTCTGTTACTACCATATAAGCAATGGCATGCATTTCATTAATGGTTTGAAAACCAGTTATAGTTATAGGTAGTTTTTCGATTTCAATATATTCTTTCAAGTGAATTTCATGATGTTCTGCAGTTTTAGCTGCTGCAGGGCCTCTAAAATCCCAGATAAGTTTAATTTGTCGTTCCATTTTTTAACTTAATTGTATAAAAAAACTTCACAGGTTTAGACTGTGAAGTTTAATAGAATGCGTGCAATTATTTTTTTACAATTTTCATTGTTCCTGATCCTTCATCAGAATTTACTTTTAGAATATAAATTCCAGTAGAAAGGTTTGATAAATCAATAGCCGTACTGTTTAACGTTGAAACTGATTTTAAGATTCTTCCGTTTAAATCAGAAATCTGAATCGTTACGTTGTTTAAACTTGTAAAATCTATATTTACAATTGAACTAGTTGGGTTTGGATAAACTTTGAAGTTGTTTTTAATAAATTCATCTGTACCCAAATTGTTTACAGTAGTAGTAGCATATTGTAATTGTCTAGGGTTGTTAGGCGGTCCGTAGCTTGGAGAACCCCCAGTACTAGCTGGGTCTGTAAAGTGATCAAAAGTTATCATGGCTACTTTGCTATTGTTGAATTTAGCCGAAATAAATTGTCCGGTTCTAGAATTTCCAGTAAATACAGCTCCTGTTTGCCAGTTAGAGGCTCCATTGAAAAGGCAAGCGTAATTTACTAGTCCTGTATTAGTTGTAGTAGGAGAAGCATTATAGGCTAAAAATAAATCGTTGCTATCGTTTCTTGTGAAAGCGTTATAACTATCGGTTGAAGAAAAAATCCCAGAAGTTAAAGTCGAATTAATTTGTCCGCCAACCCATGATCCTGTTTTATTGGTGGTGTAAATTAATTTTAAAGTGGTATTATTTTCTCTATATACAATGTGTTGTTTGTTGTTGCTATCGTTTAAAATATCAACTCTGTCCGCTGCAGGTGTACCTGTTGCTCCAGTTGCTAAGAAAGTAGGTGCAGACCAGCTTCCAGAACTGTTTGTGGTATATAATAAGCTTCCATCAGTTCCGCTTCCGTTGGTTTCAGCAACAAATCCAACATGAGATTTATTATTTCCGTCAATTGATGCAGCCATCATGTTAATTTCATTAGCCCCAGTACCGGTTCCGCCAGTTTGAGAATATACAGTTTCAGAAACCCAAGAACTTCCATTGTAGTATTTCTGCATAATAGAATAAACTCTACTAGAAACGCCTCCAGTACCAATGTTTCTTATGATATAATAGACATGTGGTCGGTTTGAACTGTCTAACTTTAATTGCAGATTGGCAAAGCTATAGTTTGTTTGATTGTTTGAATTATCAATGCTTGTATATGTCCAATTTGAACCATCACTACTATAAGCATATTTTATCTCTGCACCATTACTTGTGTATAGGTTCATTATAAGATGATATGCCCCAGAAGAATCAACTTCTAAAGCAATTCCATCATTGAACATGGTATATGTAGATGAAATGATAACTCCTGGAATTATTGAAGCATCAAAATTATAAACTGAAGCCCAGCTAGAAGTAGCCGATTCCCATCGCACTAATCTATATACCGGATTAACATTGTTTGAAGAATGAGTAAAGTTTCCGTCGTTAAAAAAACAATAAAATTTCCCGTCAGCACCAATGGAAGTAGTACTAAAAATATTCGAAGAACCATTTCCTTGTTCAATCATTCCAGATGTGAAGGTTTGAGCTATAGTGCTTAAGGAAATAAAAAGGAATAGTGCAAGTAGTTTTCTTTTCATGTTTATGATTTTGTTCTGTTGAATTGTTTAAGTAAATATAGTAATCGCAAATATAGATATTAAAAGCTATACTGATATTATTGAATTGTTTTGTTATAAATAACTTATTAATAATCAAGAAAAAATTAAATTTGCATACTTAAAATTATATAATGTCACGTGAATTTCAATTTCAAGTTTCGCCAGAAGTAGCCTCAAATGAAAGCTTATTGCTTCAACATGTCTCAAAGTCATTTCATGTGAGTCCTAATGAAATTCAAAAGATATTTATAGTAAAACGTTCTATAGATGCCCGCCAACGTTCTATAAAAATCAATTTAAAAGTCAATGTTTTTTTTCAGGATGAGCCTATTGTAGATGCTAAAATTGAACTTCCAGAATATAAAAATGTAACCAACGCTCCAGAAGTGATTGTAGTAGGCGCTGGACCAGCGGGTTTATTCGCAGCATTGCAGTTGGTTGAATTAGGTGTTAAGCCTATTGTAATTGAGCGAGGAAAAGATGTACGCGGTCGTCGTCGAGATTTAAAAGCCATCAATCGGGATCATATCGTAAACGAAGATTCCAATTATTGTTTTGGTGAAGGTGGTGCAGGCACGTATTCAGATGGTAAATTGTACACTCGTTCCAAAAAACGTGGTGATGTTGATCGAATTCTTCAACTTTTAGTTGCATTTGGAGCTACTCCGGATATTTTAGTTGATGCACATCCTCATATAGGAACCAATAAATTACCACAAATTATACAGGATATTCGCGATAAAATTATTGAGCATGGAGGTCAGGTTTTGTTCGAAACCCGAGTGGCTGATATTCTTATAAAAAATAACGAGGTTCAGGGTGTTGTGACGCAAAAAGGTGATGTGATTGAAGCCAAGAAAATTATTTTGGCTACAGGACATTCCGCTCGTGATATTTTTGAATTACTCGACAGAAAAAAAGTACTGATTGAAGCGAAACCTTTTGCATTAGGTGTTCGTGCTGAACATCCGCAAAGCTTAATTGATAGTATTCAATATTCTTGCGATTTCAGAGGTGAATTTTTACCGCCAGCGCCATATTCCATTGTGAAACAAGTGAATGGAAGAGGGATGTATTCGTTCTGTATGTGTCCGGGCGGAGTAATTGCACCATGCGCAACTAGTCCAGGAGAAGTAGTAACTAACGGTTGGTCGCCTTCAAAACGTGATCAGGCAACAGCAAATTCAGGTATTGTAGTTGAATTAAAGCTGGAAGATTTTAAACCGTTTGCGAAATTTGGCGCCCTTGCCGGAATGGAATTTCAGAAAGCAATTGAACAAAAGGCTTGGCATTTAGCAGGGGAATCTCAAAAAGTTCCCGCACAACGTATGGCGGATTTTACACAAAATAAGATCTCAGCAGATATTCCTAAAACATCGTACGTTCCAGGCACAACTTCGGTAGAATTAGGTCAGGTTTTTCCAGGTTTCTTAACTCAAATTATGAGAGAAGGCTTTGTGCAGTTTGGAAAATCAATGCGTGGGTATCACACTAATGAAGCAATTCTTCATGCTCCCGAAAGTCGTACTTCTTCACCAGTTCGTATTCCTAGAGATAACGAAACACTTGAGCACCTTCAAATAAAAGGGTTGTACCCATGTGGCGAAGGCGCAGGTTATGCTGGCGGAATTATTTCTGCAGCAATCGATGGTGAAAAATGTGCTTTAAAATGTGTCGAAACTCTTAAAGTGAAATAACAATTTACAATTATTCTGAAGTTGTTGGGTCTATAATAGTCGCAACTTCACTAACTACATTTGCTGGAAATCCACCTTTTTTTGCGTGTTCAAGAACCATTTCCTCATTAGGAGCAATGTATACGCAGTAAATTTTATCTTTGGTTACATAGCTTTGTAACCATTGAATGTCTGATCCCATGGCTCTTAATACGCCACACGAAGTTTGAGAAATTCCTTTTAACTGTTCCGCATTTAAGTTTCCCGCTCCGGGAATTTCACGCTCGATTACATACTTAGGCATAATATTAAAATTTAGATTGTCCTACTCGTATGGCTTTTCGGTTCTGCCCGTTTTTTTCAAGTGATTTTAACGTTTCACTTTATTAGAATTTGGAGAATAAAGGTAGCGCTTTTTTGATTTTTATCCTATGATAATGCAGGTTTATTTGGTTTAAATAATTGATTTTTAGCTTCTTAATTGTTTTTTGATCGTGTCTGTGTAAAATGTTTGAGATGTTGTTTTTATTCATAAGATATTAGGAGTTATAACTCTTATGATTCTTTATTGTTTTATAAGAACAAATGCTTTTAAAGTAATCTTCGAAATAGGGCTTCCCATTTCTTTTTTGTATTTTTGACAGTCAATTATAATGCTATGCGGGAAGAAAACGTCATATTGGTTAATGAAATAGATGAACAAATTGGTTTGATGCCAAAGCTAGAAGCGCATGAAAAAGCACTTTTGCATCGCGCCTTTTCGGTTTTTGTTTTAAATGATAAAAACGAAATCATGTTGCAGCAAAGAGCTTCACATAAGTATCATTCGCCTTTATTGTGGACAAATACCTGTTGCAGTCATCAGCGTGAAGGTGAAACCAATATTCAGGCCGGTACCCGTCGTTTGTTTGAAGAAATGGGTTTTACAACAGAACTGAAAGAATTGTTTTCATTTATTTATAAAGCCCCTTTTGATAACGGTTTAACCGAACACGAACTGGATCACGTTATGATTGGGTATTACAACGAAGCGCCAATAATTAATAATGATGAGGTGGAAAGTTGGAAATGGATGGCAATTGGCGATGTTAAAACCGATATGGAGCAAAATCCAGAACTTTATACGGTTTGGTTCAAAATTATTTTTGATGAATTTTATCATTTTCTTGAAGATCATAAAGTATGAGAGTAACCGTATCCAGAAAAGCTCATTTTAATGCAGCCCATCGTTTGTATCGAAAAGATTGGACAGAAGAACAAAATCAAGCGGTATTTGGGAAGTGTAATAATCCTAATTTTCACGGACATAATTATGAATTAATAGTTAGTGTTACAGGAAAAATAAACCCAGATACTGGATATGTTATAGATATTAAGGATTTGGCTGAAATTATCTATCAAGAAGTAGAATCTAAATTCGATCATAAAAACTTGAATTTAGATGTACCGGATTTCGAAAATCTTAACCCTACAGCTGAAAACATTGTAGTGGTTATTTGGAATAAAATCCGTTCTAAAATTGCTTCCGAAAATGATTTGGAAGTGATACTTTACGAAACTCCTAGAAATTTTGTAAGTTATAAAGGGTTGTAATGAAGGAAATTAAAGTTGGAGATGCATTGCCTCTGTTTGAAGCAAAAAATCAAGAAGGTGCAATTTTTAATATTGAATCGGTTTTAGGTAAAAAAGTCCTGGTTATTTATTTTTACCCAAAAGATGATACTCCGGGTTGTACAAAACAAGCTTGTTTTTTTCGAGATCAATACGAAGAATTTTTAGATATTGGTGTTGAAGTTATTGGTATTAGTAGTGATGGTGTGAAATCTCATAAAAAATTTGCTGAAACATATAAACTTCCTTTTATTCTTTTATCTGATGAAAATAAGAAATTGCGAAAACTTTTCGGGGTTTCTAGTAATTTATTGGGATTGTTGCCAGGAAGAGTGACTTATGTTGTGGATAAAAAAGGTATTGTGCAAATGGTTTTTGATAGTATGAATGCTGAAAAACATTTTTCAAAAACCCTTGAAGAAATTAAGAAACTGTTATAATGAGTAAAAGGTTTTATCCGTTGGTTTTTAAGCCAATTTTAAAAGATCGAATCTGGGGAGGTCAAAAGTTGAAAAGCCTTCTTAATAAAGATATTCCTAATGCTACTACGGGTGAAAGTTGGGAAATTTCAACAGTTCCAGGTGATGAAAGCCATGTGGCTAATGGAGATTTCGCAAACGTGAATTTGAATGAATTGGTTTCCAAATATCCAATCGAAATTTTAGGAAACAAAGTACATGAAACCTATGGTTTTGATTTTCCGTTACTCTTCAAATTTTTAGATGCTCGTGAAGATTTGTCAATTCAGTTGCACCCAAATGATGAGTTGGCTAAAAAGAGGCATAATTCATTCGGTAAGACAGAAATGTGGTATGTGGTTCAAGCTGATTTGGACGCTCGTATTATTGTAGGTTTTAAAGAGGAATCTTCTGCGGATGAATATTTGATTAGTCTTGAAAATAAAACATTGCCTAAAATTTTAAAAGAAATACCGGTTAAAGCAGGGGACGTGTTTTTTTTAGAAACAGGAACTATACATGCAATTGGCGCTGGTATTGTAATAGCAGAAATTCAGCAAACATCCGATATAACCTATAGAATTTACGATTGGGATCGTGTTGATAGTAATGGTAATGGCAGAGAATTGCACATTGATTTGGCTTTAGAAGCTATTAATTATAATGTGGTTAATGCTAAGAAGAGATACGAAAAAAATGTGAACACTAGCAATAAAGCTGTTGAATGTGAATATTTCACCACTAATGTAATTCCTCTTGATGGAAAATACAGTTTGGAGAAAAATGGCGATTCCTTTTCTGTGTTTGTATGTACGGAAGGCAGTTTTTCTATTGAAGCTAATGCTGTTTCTTATTTCTTTGAACGCGGTGATACTGTTTTAATTCCTGCGGCGATTACCAATTTTGAATTGGTAGGAAAAGCTACCTTGTTAGAAATATTCATTTCTTAACTTTTAATCGAAAGATTAATTGTAATTTTGCAATCGAATTTTTAAATATAAAAAAAATGGCAAGCGTAAGAAACTTAAAAAAAGACATCAACTACGTATTAGGTGATATTATTGAAGCGGTTTACATTTGGGAAATGACGACTACAGGAAAACCAACTGCAACTTCCGATGCAGTAATTGATGAAGCCATAAACTCTTTTGATGCTTTAATCAGCAGAGTTAATCAAAGAAATGTAGAAAACAAAAAAGCGCATTTCAAACAAATTAATAATGATTTGGAAGCTGTTGCAAATCAGTTGGTTGAAAAAATTAACGGATTATAGTAGCAGAAAATCAATAAAAAGTGTTGTAAGCTATTTGCAAGTTTGAAAAACTCGCTTATATTTGCACCCGAAATATTGAGTCGCCGGTGTAGCTCAGCTGGCTAGAGCAGCTGATTTGTAATCAGCAGGTCGTGGGTTCGAGTCCCTCCATCGGCTCAATAGAATCACGTAAAAGCGTGATTTTTTAATGAATAGTTTTTTAAGGTTAATTGCCGGTGTAGCTCAGCTGGCTAGAGCAGCTGATTTGTAATCAGCAGGTCGTGGGTTCGAGTCCCTCCATCGGCTCAAAAAGCCATCACGTAAGTGGTGGCTTTTTTGTTTTCTATATGGAAATAAAAAAAACGACTTGGTAAAAGTCGCTTTCTTGTTATTCTTGTTATTCTGTTTTTTTGCGCTCGGCAATATAGTCGGTTAAAATTTTTCCATACTTAGATTTTTGTACTTCTGGAGACATTGATTTTTGAATTGTATCCAAATATTTAATGTTAGCATCGAAAATGTCGGTAATAGCAATATAAGGCGCTACTTCATTTTTCCCATGTGTTACCGCAAAATTTACAGCATTAAGGTATTTTCTAATTACTAGTCGATCTGAAACTTTATTCAAACTGTCTAGTTTTTGTAATTCATTTGTTTTTTTTGCTAAAAGTGTTAAGCTAATAGTTTTGTTTAGTTCATCTCCAAAAATAAGTTTAGTTCTGTTGTATTCTTCTAATAATTCCTGATTTTTAGATCCTTTTATTTTAGCTTTTACATAGAACTCTTTAAGTGATGTTTCGATTGTCATTTCTCCAGGTTCAGCAAAAAAGGGAATAACATTGTCAATTGATCTCGATACGCCACGATTCATGGATAGGTAAAGCATTTCGGGTTCGCTTAACGGAATATTACTGCTAAAGTTGGAATCTCCTTTAATGATAATGCTGTCTAAAGTGACTAAGGTTGTGTCAACAATTTTATTAATGTATAGTTTTCCTTGTCTTAATCCGTCAATTTTTCCGGTTAAGTGTAATCCGTTGTTTTTTTCTGATTTTTCACAAGAAATTAAGGCGGCAACTGCTAGAACTGTAACTAATATTTTTTTCATTTGATATTTTTTCGAGCTGCAAAGTAATGAAAAATATTCAAAAAAAATCCCCAAAAACAACATGCTGTTTTGGGGATTTATAATTGTTTGTATTAATTCAATTATCCTTTAAGCCAAGCTTCTTTAAGTTTGGTTTTGGAAGTATCTACTGCATGATATCCTTCGGCATCCTGAAGTGGAATGCTTACTTTTCCTTTTAACTCTTGCTCTTTTCCGTTTCGTTTTATTTTAACAGTAATAGCATCGCCTTCTTTCCAGTCCATACTTGTCATAATCAAGTCATAAATGTTGTCTAAGTTGTAATTAGTTCCATTTACAGCCAAAACAGTATCGTCATTTTTGATTCCTAAGCTTTTCATGAAATTATTCAATTCTACATCAGGTAAAATTTTAATTTCTTTAGTCGTAGGGTCAATAGTTATGTATGGAGTAGTCTCGTTTTGTAAAAACGGATTTCCTGGCTTTTTAACAGTCGCTTCTTTAACTCCCATTTTGGCTAGGTATTCTTCATACGGAATTGGAGTTTCTCCTGCAACATATGTTTTTAAAAAGGCACCGATTTCCGGATATGTTAATGCTGTTATTTTAGCAAATAATTCTTCGTCATTAAAAGGTCTTTTGCTTCCATATTCAGCAGATAACGCTTGCATTAAATCTAAAATTCCTTTTTCACCATGACTGCTTTCTCTCATTTGAATGTCAATACACATGGCAATTAATGCACCTTTTAAGTAAACATTATAATACGAATCTTTATAGTTAGCATCTAAAATGTTTTTACTCATTTTAGTGAAAGGCATTTTTTCGTCGAAACGCTTCGATTGTTGAATTTTATCTGCAATTCGGTTGTAAAATTCATCTTCAGTAATTAAACCTTGGTTTACTTGGAACAAATTTGCAAAATATTCCGTAACGCCTTCGTACATCCATAAATGCTGAGACATTTTTGGAGTTGTATAGTCAAAGTACTGAATTTCGTTAGAATGAACCGTAAGCGGCGTTACGATATGGAAGAATTCGTGCGATACTACATCTTTCAATTGTTCAAGTAAAGCAGCTTTTGGCATCATTTCTGGCATAACAACCGTTGTAGAAGTTGTATGTTCTAATGCCCCAAATCCTTTTGCATCTTTTTTCTGCATATCAGATAAATACAATAAGATGCTGTATTTTTTTGTCGAATTGATTGGACCTAAAAATTTCTTTTGAGCTCGCATCATTTCTTCCATTGCTGGAGCAATGTCTGTTGCTTTGTATTTTCCGTTAGGAGAAAAAACACTAATTAAAATGTCCATATCGTCCACTTTAAATGTCACGTAATCTGGTTTAGAGTACATGATTGGGTGATCCACTAATTCTGGATAACGAGCTGTTTTGAATACATCTACTTCGTTGCTTGCATCTGTATCGGTCATTGAAGTAGCAGCCCAAAGTGTTGCAGGGTGTTTAATGGTAACTTGATATGGTAATTCTGTTTTTCCTTCAAAATAACCAACAAAACCATGCGTGTTCAACATGAAGTTTTCTCCGGCCATAATATTGGTTCCTGCAGGTGAGAATACATCTTTACCTCCCATACCACCGGTAGTTTCAATGTCGAAAGTATCGTTAACATTGTATGTTACTTTTGCAAGTGATTTAGCATTTGAAATTTGCCATGAGTTATCATCCAATTTAGCAATTGGTAATGCATTGCCCTTAGCGTCGAATGCTTTTACATTTTCCACAAAACGCCCATAATCATCCTGCGAATAGGTTCCAGGGATAATTTTTGGAAAGTGAAACATTACTGTTTCAGTTGTAATTGTAGGTGGAGTTACAGTAACCGTTACTTTGTCATCGTTTACGTTTACTAAATCGATAGCAACCTTTACATCATTAATTAATGGTGAGTTGGTTTGTGCTGTTTTACAACTAACAAAAGCAAAAGCAATGGCTAGCGAGCAGATTATTTTTTTCATTTTTTCTGTTTTGAATGCAATTACGAAATTAGACGGTTTTTTGTTTGAATTGTTACAGGATATGTAAAAAAAGAAATCTCCCACAAAAAGGGAGATTTCTTTTTAATCGAATTTATTTTTAAAGTAGTACTTACTGTCTAAATCATCGTCTTCAAGGTCGTTGAATTTTTGCGGTTTTGGTTTTGGTTTTCCCGCGGCGATTTTTTTCTTCCACAACTCGAAATTGTCTTTCGATAAACGTTTTCTCATTAATTCGGTAACATCATTTTCTGAGATTCCAAATTCTTCTTTTAATACTTCAAAAGGTTTTTTCTCCTCTTGAGCCATAGTAACAACGCGCTCTAATGTCTCGTTGTCCATTTCTGAAATTTTGCTTTTTTTCATTAGATGAAAAATTAATACGAGTGTTTGGTTTAAAACTATAAATCAATATTAATAAAAAAATGAATTTAGAAATAGGGCATTGTTATTTTTTAATTTTTTTTAAAAAAAAGTTTGAAAACAGTATTGTCTTTGCATATTGTATTAAAAAATTGTTCTAAAAGTAAGATTTATTCTAGGTTTTATTGGTAATTCTGTTTTTGGGATTTGATGTTTCCAGAAATGTTGTGTTGTTCCTTTCATCAAAAGTAAACTACCCGATTCCAATTCTAGGTTCATTTTTTGATTTGAAAGCGTATTATGTTTTAGTTGAAATTTTCGTTTTTCACCAAAACTTACCGAAGCAATTATTGGGTTTTTTCCTAGTTCTTTTTCATTGTCGGCATGCCAACCATTGCTGTCTTTTCCATTTCGATATAAGTTTAAAAGAACGGAATTGAAATTCTGGTTTGTAGCAACTTCTACTTTTTCTTTAATCATGTTTAGAACACTTGTCCATGCATTTGGTTTCATAATAATGCCGGAGTATGAATACGATTTATCGGTATTGCCATAAAAAGCTGTAAGGCGTGGTTGCGCATACGATTTCCCGTAAACTGTAATCGAGTCCTGTTGCCAAGGTGTTTCGGTTAAAAGAGCATTATAAATCGAAGTGATTTCATTTTCCGAAAAAACAGCAGGGAAATACTCGATTTCTGCATCACGTAAATCGAAGGTGAGTTTTTCGGTTGTAAACAGCGTATTCATTACTTAAAAGTACAAAAAAAAGCGATGTGAAAACATCGCCTTTTTTGAATTTATTCGGTATCAGATTTTTCTAATAGTGTTTTGTAAACAAATCCTCCAACAAGGGCGCCTAATATAGGAGCTGCCCAGAAGAGCCATAACTGCATTAAAGGTTCACCTTGAGTAAATAAGGCTTGTGAAGTTGAACGAGCGGGGTTTACTGAAGTGTTGGTTATAGGAATACTAATTAGATGAATTAGTGTTAATGCTAAACCAATAGCAATACCCGCAAATTTTCCATTTGCAAATTTATCGGTAGCACCCAAAATTACCAGAATGAAAAAGAACGTTAAAAGAAATTCGGCAATAAAAGCTGAACTCATAGCGTAACCATCCGGGGAAAAAGCATCGTAACCGTTAGTAGCAAATGCTCCTGCTTTGGTATTGTCTATTGCAAAACCTGCTTTTCCTGATAAAATTAGAAATAGAGATCCTGCGCCGGCAATAGCACCAAGACATTGAGATACAATGTAAGGTAATAGGTCTTTGGCTTCAAATCGGCCTCCAGCCCATAAACCGAATGAAACGGCAGGGTTAAAATGTCCTCCTGAAATATGCCCAACTGCATATGCCATAGTTAAAACAGTTAAACCAAAAGCTAAAGCAACACCCGAAAAGCCAATTCCAAGGTTTGGGAATCCAGCTGCAAAAAGTGCACTTCCACAGCCTCCAAAAACAAGCCAATACGTTCCGAAAAATTCTGCAAATAGTTTTCTCATAATATATAATTTTGATTGGTTACAGGATTAAGTATAGCGATAAGCCCAATATATCAAAACTCCTTGTATGGGTAAACGAATAAATCGAATCCATTTGGGTAAGTTTAGTTTGGCTTTCTCATTTGTGTACATATTAAGATTTGCCGGAAAAACGGCGATTAACAATAAAATAATTCCCCATGCGGCTAGTTTACTAACAGCTGGAATGCATAGTGAAATTCCAAGTATAATTTCGAAAAAACCAGATATTTGGTTTACAAGTTTAGGATTTGAGAAATAGGAGGGGATTATTTTTTGGTAAACCTTTGGAGTTCTGAAATGATTCAATCCAGCAACAATATATAGAAAAGCCATTATATATAAATGCCAAGGTAAATCCATAATAAACTGTTTATTACGAATTTACTTAAAAAAATGTTATAAAAATAAAAAGGTTACTTTTTTTTGAAATTGATATTCATTATTACTACAGCAAGAATAATAAGTAATATTCCTAACCATTGAGTGAAAATAACGGTTTCGTTTAAAATTATGTAAGCCATCATTACTGAAACAGGCAACTCCAACGAGGACACAATGCTTCCTAATCCGATACCTGTTAATGGAAATCCGATATTCATTAAAATAGGAGGGATGATGGTTCCAAATAAGGCAACTAATAGCCCCCATTTTAGGAAGATTGTCATATTGAAAGGTCCTGTTTGTGTTGCAATGGAAAATCCGAAAACAATAACAGCTCCCCCTAAAAGCATGTATAGGCTTCGTTGTGCAGATGAAATTCCTAAAGCTATTCTGTTAGCTGTAAACATAGTTGTTGTAAATGATGCAGCGGCTAATACACCCCACATAATACCACGCCAATCTAATGTTATTTTGTTGTTGATTAGATTTGTGGCTAATGCTGTTCCAATCAATACAATGATTACAGATGCTACTTTTTGTAACGATGGTGCTTTCTTGTCTAAAATCCATTCTAGTAAAACACCCATCCATACGGTTTGCATTAATAAAACAATACCAATAGAAACAGGGATATATTTTACAGCTAAATAATAAAAAACACTTGTCATTCCTAACGATGTTCCGGTTAACATCAAATGAAAGATATTCTTTGGAGAAGCCATGACTACTGTGTTTCCTTTTTTTGCTTTTTGGAATGCGTTAATAAGTAAAATGGCTATTATTCCAATTATGAATTGGGCAGTGGTTACTTCGGCTGTAGTGTAATTTTCTTTATAAGCTAATTTTACATAGGTAGCTAACATTCCATAGCTGGTAGCTCCTAAAGCAACAAATAAAACACCTTTTAGTACATTATTCTTAAACATATTCTCAAAAAATTTAAAGCCGGCTAAGATACGTTTTTTTGCTCAAATTTCATGAACAAACCCGTTTAGTTTTCCAAAATGGAACTTTTATAAAATAAAAAACGGCCATTTCTTTAGTTAAGAAATGACCGTTGATTTGTTAGTGTGTCTTTATAAATTAATGTTGTAAACTGTACCGTCAGAATGGGTATAAGTTGCTTGATTATCGCAGGTATTATCACCGTAATCTAAAATACCATCAAGATAAGATCCTTGAAGATTTAATTTACCTTGAGATATATAAGTACATGCATATTTTTTAATTAAAGTTTCAACAACGGTAACGGTTAAGGATGCTCCACTTGATTTTGTTATAGTGTGACTTCCTGAAAGAATATGATACACATTGTCCCCTAAGGCTAATGTGCCAACACCTTCCATTTGTTTTACAGTTCGCGTACCGTAATGAGTGAACACTTCACCTTGTAATGTTGTTATTTTTCCGTTTGTAATGGTTCTGGTCCATTGTGGTGTTTCGGGAACCGTAGTTTCATTCACATAAACAATGGTACCTTCTACTTTTCTACCGTTTACGTAATAATCATTAGAACGTTCAATGGTCATTGTACTACCATAATTCATTACATAATCCGATAAGGTAACTGTTAATGTTCCTCTGCGTAAAACTCCGTTAAACAAACATCCAGTGCTGCCAAAGTCTACCGTGAAAACTTTTGGAAAAACACCAGGAGTGGCATTATCAACCGTAATAGTGGCACATGAGTCGAAATTAGCTACAGGATTTGTTCCTCTACTGGAATAACTTGAGTTATTGTCTGCAGCTTCAATTCCAGAGTTAAAATCTAATTCGTTAGTAAAGTCAATTTGTGCAGAAGCAGTTAATAACTTTTGATCAACTACAGCATTTTGAACATCGTCTTTGTTGCATGATGTTAACATTAAAGCAGTTGCAAATAATGTTAATGTAATAAATGATTTTAAATTTCTCATAATTTCTGTATTTGCCTTAAGGTTTCTAAAAATGAATATGTCATTGTTTACCATAAGACTCATTTAAACGACAAAGGTTTAATGTTATTTTTTAATAAATTTCCCAGTGAATTTTTGGTGGAAATTGTTTTCTAAAACAATAAAGTACATTCCTCTTTGTAACTCCTGAATAAGAACTTTGTTGTTTTGAACTTTTTCTTTTTTAACTAATTTTCCAGTAGTATCGAAAATTGCAATCGATTCAATTGATTCTGAATTTGATTTCACTTGGAAATTTAGCGATTCGTGCGCTGGGTTAGGATATAGTGTAAAGTTTCCTAAAGTATTTTCAGAAACACCTAAAGTACTTCCTTCAACAATATGTACAATTGAATTTATGCTCGGATTAGAAATAATATCAACGGTTCCTGAAGGCCAAATAATATGAATTGCATCAATAGCAGTTGATGTTCCAATACCAAAATGTGCATTAAGCGAACTCATGTATTTAAAACCTTCGCCACTTCTAATATCACGAATTTGTTTTCCGAAAGCACCATAAATTTCAACTCTAGCGCCAATTCCATTTCGGTTACTAATCACCCCTTGTAATGTTACTTTTACCCAATTATTTGCATTTGGAACTGCATAATGAATTGTGGTTCCGTTTTGAATATCTAGAAAGCCATCATTATTCAAATCGCCAATCGCACCAACACTTAAACCAGGATATGATACAGGAGCAAAAGTTCCGTCACCTTGATTAAACATTATTTTGTTGCCACCAGCTAAAACATCAACATAACCATCGTTGTCGAAGTCGTATGCTACGTTGTCGATATTTGTGCTTGTATTGGTGTCCCAACCTGAACCAGAGGTAATTTCAGTAAAGGCTTCTTCAACAGAATTTGTAGTATCTAAATTATTTCTGAAATAATGATGAACTCCTGCACTAGCCGTAATGATTATATCCATGTCTCCATCATTGTCAAAATCTGCAACGGCAGAAGACCATGTTTGGATTGGTGTAATATTAATTTGTGCTATAGCTGAAATATTAGTGTATACACCTCCACCATCATTTCTATGTAGTTCGCAAGGAGGTCCTGAGCATTTAGATATAAAAACATCGGTATCGCCATCATTGTCAAAATCGGTGAAAAGAGTAGAGTAGTTGCCCGGACCACTTCCAATATTCATAGCTCCAGGAGTTACACTACTTTGATAATACGTCAAGTTGTTACTAGCATCGTTTAAGTAATATACATTTGGATCAATATCATGACACGAAAAGACATCTAAATGGCCATCGTTGTTAAGGTCTGAAAAATTAGTTCTTTGGCAGAAAATATAGTTGCCCGGTGTGAAATTTGAGTAAGCTGTTCCAGTGTTGTTCGATGTCCAAACACTTAGTCCGCTACCGCTACCTAAAACCAAATCGTTATACCCATCTCTGTTGTAATCACCAGCAGCCATGCTCCATGTAGGCATCATACTTGTGCCTGAAATAGCTGTATTAGTTATGTTGAATACTCCAGGTGTTGTTTGATGGTGAATTTTTAAATTATTGGCACTGATACCAACCAGATCATCTTTGTAATCTCCGTCCATGTCAACAATACAAATATTATATGAGCTGTTGATGGTTGAAACAGTTTGATTAGAATAGGTAATAGGCATTGCTGCTACTTGACTTTCAATTATTTGAAAGCTAAAGCCACTACTGCTCCAACGGTTATCCCATGCAATGTAATAAGTGGTACCAGCAGTAACATTAAAGGTTGCAACAGACGAATAATTTGCGCCACCATCGTCATCTCCAGAATAGCATACTAAAGTATTGCAATCACCAGTATACACATGAAAACGAGTGTCAATTAATGGATTGTTGGCCGTTATATTTGAAGTTACAGTAACCAAAAAATTTTGAGAAGGTGTGTAGGTATACCACTCTCCATGTGGGTTTCCATTTGTTATTGCGCCATTGGCTGCACAAAATAAAGTAGGGGGTGTGCCGTCAATTGGGCCTACAGTATAAATTCCAGCAGTGGTTAATGGGATTGCAGTTTGACAGGTGTTTTGTGCTGAAATCCCGCAAATGCTAAAAAACGTTAAGAGTGCTAAAGTAATTTTTTTCATAAGCTTTCAATTTGGTTATGGGCAAGGTTGTAATGAGTTAATCCATTCGCCGACTAGAGCAACGCCTTCTTCGTGAATCAAAGTTCTTCCGTGTAAAGGCATGCGATAACTTTCATCGGTTGTATTTATTCTATAATAAAGCATTGATTTGCTGGTATTTCCCGGAGCAACAATTTTTGCAAGAGAAGTTGGAAAATCTTGCATGTCTTGTGTGCTTACGCAAACACCCATATTGGTATTGTTGTTATAAGTGGATTGAAAATCGAAACGCATTGGTCTGTAGCTGCAGTGACCACCTTCTGAATGGCAATGAGCACAGTTAATATCAAAATACGCTCTAGCTCTGGTTTCAATAGGTTGTGATGTGTCGTTGTAGTTTATTACCGTATTTTGAGCAGTAGGTAATGAAAAATTACTATTTAAATACCCTTGTTCAATCCATTTCAACAACTGATTTTTACTACCATTTGAGTAATTGTAGTTGAAATTTAGGTTTTGAGGTTTTACTCCAATAGGTAAATGAGTAGTTACTAATGTACCAGTTTCAGAACTTTCTTTTTTGTGACAGGTGATACATTGTGCTTCACTTGGGATTCGGTAATTAACGGTTTTTAAATTTCCGTTTTCCATCCAATCGATATTTACATAACTGCCGTTAAGGTCGAATGTGGCTTCTGTTTGTTCATCATTCCATACATAATTGGCAAAAATCCAACCGTCACTTTTTTTAATTAAAAGTCGCGTTTCAATTATTTTGGTTCCATTATCTGGTTGTACGTTTTCGTAATAAAAGTTCTTAATTAATACAGCTCCAGTAGGGAAGTTTAATATTGTGCCATCGCCATTAAATGACGCTTTTACGCCTGAAGGCATCCAAACAAATCTTTTTTTATGTGCATAGTCAGAAAAAAGCGGACTTGAAGGTTCATAGGGTAAAACTCCTAAAGCTGGGGTTAAATCTTTTAAATCGCCTGTGAAAAATTTGTAATCGGATAGTTTTGGATATGGAATTTGTGTAAGATCCATTACAACTGGCGAGACAGGTTCGTAGGTTTCTTCGTCGTTAGAACTACAAGCAAAAAGAAATAGAATAGTAAATGCGGTAAGTAGTAAGCTAGTTTTTAGTAGGTATTTTTGTTGCATATTTGTAATATATTGAAAATCAATAATAACAAATATATATTTTTTGATTAAAAAAAATAACTATTCGGCATTAATTAATAAAAATACTTAAGAATGTTATATTTTTATTTTGATGTCTAGCGATTCTATTATTTCGATAGCTTTTGAAGAAGAATAATCAAGTGTTTCTTCGTATTGTTTGTGTTGTTTTTTACTGGAAATGCGATTCATCGCTTCATGAAATCTTCGGACTTCTTCCAAATTGGTTAGAAATAATCGAGGCACATCAACAGAATTTCCGGATTCGTCTTTCGCGACCATCGTAAAATAAGAAGAATTGCAATGCTTTGTTTTTCCGGTTTGAATATTCTGAGAAACAACGCGAATTCCTACAACCATAGAAGTTTTTCCGATGTAATTAACCGAGGCTTTAAGCGTTACTAATTCACCTACTTCTATAGGGTTTAAAAAATCAACGGTGTCAACAGAAGCTGTTACACAATACTTTCCTGAAAATTTTGAAGCAGAAGCAAAAGCAATTTGGTCCATCAGAGAAAGTATATACCCACCATGAATTTTTCCACTAAAATTACTGTGAGATGGGAGCATCAACTCCGAAAGAGTGATTTTTGAATCGCTTACTTTTTTGTATGTTTTTTCCATTTTAGACAGTAATATAGTGGGTGGAAATCGAAATTTAATTTTCGGAATTTTCTTTTTCTAACGAACGGTTAAGAATGTTTTCAGGTAACGATTTTTTAGCCTTGGCACCCATTTTTTTAAGTTTTTCAACACTGGTAATTAAATTTCCTTTTCCGTCTACCAATTTATTCATGGCGTTACCGTATTCCGATTTGGCTTCATCCATTTTCTTTCCAATTTTAATTAAATCGGAAACAAAACCTTCAAATTTATCATATAAAGCGCCAGCTTGTCTCGCAATTTCATAGGCATTTTCTTGTTGCTTCTGATTGGTCCACATGCTATCGATAGTTCGAAGTGTTGCTAAAAGTGTTGAAGGTGTTACAATAACAATGTTTTTTTCAAAGGCTTTATTGTACAAACTGTTATCTTCATTTAAAGCAATTGCAAACGCTGGTTCCATAGGAATGAATAAGAGTACAAAATCCGGACTTTCTATCTGGTATAAATCTTGGTAATTTTTATTGCCCAATTGTTCTACATGGCGTTTAATGGATGCTACATGCTCTTTAAGAAATTCATTTTTAGCGTCGTCATCGTCTTCATTTACATAGCGTTCGTATGCGGTTAATGAGACTTTAGAGTCGACTATCATTTTTTTGCCATCGGGTAGATTGATAACAACATCGGGTTGTACACGAGCGCCTTCCTCAGTGGTGAAACTTTGTTGAACCTCATATTCGCGACCTTTTTCCAGCCCCGATTTTTCCAAAACTCGTTCTAAAATGAGTTCACCCCAATTTCCTTGCATCTTACTGTCACCTTTTAATGCTTTGGTAAGATTTAGAGTTTCTTTACTCATTTGCGCATTCATTTCCTTAAGACCTAAAATTTGTTGACGAAGCGCAGCATGATAATCAATGCTTTCTTTGTGCGTGTCTTCTACTTTCTTTTCAAACAAATGAATTTTTTCCTGAAGCGGATTTAATATGGTTTTTAAGTTTTCTTTGTTTTGTTCGGTGAATTTTACCGTTTTTTCTTCAAGAATTTTATTGGCTAGATTTTCAAATTCTTTTGTGAATTTTTCTTGTAGTTGATTGACTTCTTCTTTCTGCTCTTTATTGCGTTCCCAAAGATTTTCAAAATCTACTTCTTTTTTAGATAATTGAATGGCTACAGCTTCTTTTTCATTACGAATTGTTTCTTTTTCTAATTGAATTTGTTGCAGCTGTTTTTCGAATGTTGAACGTTCATTTTGAAACTGAATTTTTAATTGTTCAATTTGAGATAGAAAACCGTTAGTGCGTTCTTCCAGTCCAGAAATAGTTGATTGCGATTTCGAAAGAAATAGTAGTTTTCCAATGTAAATTCCAAGAAATAAAGCGATTAAAAATGCGGCTAATACCAAAATAATTTGTGACATGGATTTGTTTTTTGTATTCTGTAAATGTAGAAAAAAAAGACAAACACAAGAATAGGTTTTGTTTTGAAACTTGTTTTGTTAATGTGTTTCTGTGTAAGTTTTAAAATTGTTCATTATGGCTTGCCAACCGTCTTGTTGCATTTCTTTTGGATGTACTTCTTCTGCTTCAAATGTTTCAGTAATTAGGGTTTGATCATCATTCGATTCAAAAAGAATGCTAACTTTTCTGCCGTCAGCAATAGTATATTCGATGCATTCATTGGGTATAACTTTAGTATATATTCCTTCAAAATCAAATCCGAAGCTACCGTCTTTAGCTTCCATTCTATAACTAAATTTTCCATCAACTTTTAAATCATTGCTTGCCGAGGTAGTATGCCAATCGTTTGAGGCATTGTTCCATTGCATAATGTGTTTTGGGTTTGTCCAAAAATCCCATACTTTATTCATGGTAGCGTTTACTGTTGTTGCAACTGTGATGGTGTTGTTTTCTGATGTTGTCATAGGATATGTATGATTAAATTAGAAAGATAAAGTTACAATTGCTTTTTTAAAAAATTGTTTTTAAAAAGTTAAACGTCCTAATTTAGTCGATGTAATTTTAGTTGAAGATTTAGTATATTTGGTTTTATTCAGTAAAAATGCCACACACTCGCAGCGCTTCCTTAGATGTTTTAAAATTATGCTTGGCGCTATTGGTGGTAGCACTCCATATTTTTCCACTGAACAAACCGGTGGGAATTCAAAATACAATTTCATATTTAATTTCAAACGGCATAACTCGTGTAGCTGTTCCTACTTTTTTTATGATTTCGGGATATTTACTTCAAGATAAAATTCAGGATTTAGTGTATCTTAAAAAATATGGAAAACGAATTCTGCTGCTTTATTTGGTATGGCAACTAATATACCTGCCAGATTTAATATATCATTATAAAATTAGTTGGTTTGGTACACAAAGTTTAATTTACAAACTACTATATGGCTATTGGCATTTGTGGTACTTGCTTGCTAGTGTATTGGGAGTCGGACTTTTATATTATTCACGAAATTGGACTGTGAAACGGAAATATTTAGCCGTTTT
Organism: Flavobacterium sp. IC2-16; assembly: GCF_055521455.1. Taxonomy (NCBI): domain Bacteria; kingdom Pseudomonadati; phylum Bacteroidota; class Flavobacteriia; order Flavobacteriales; family Flavobacteriaceae; genus Flavobacterium; species Flavobacterium sp. IC2-16. Next base: position 2,028,605 of record NZ_CM145480.1, read on the forward strand.
TATTTTGTTTGCTTTAGGGTATGCTTTTCAATTGTTGTACAAGCTAGCTGTTTTTAAATCTACACCGTTATTTAAAATTTTTTATGAAGGAATTGGAACTACAAGAAATTTTTTGTTTTTCGCATTTCCATTTTTACTTTTGGGAACATTGTATACTTCTTGGAGTGTAAACTTGAAAATAGCTCAGCGATTTCTGCCGTTGTGCGTTCTAGCATTATTATCAGAATCCTATTTATATAGTATATTGAAATTAGGAGCTTTAGATTTTTATATCTTCATTTTACCAATGAGTATGTTGTTGTTGGTTGTTGGGGTTGAATCTAAACTTAATTTAAAATTTAATCTTCCGTCTAGTTTGTCTTTGGGAGTTTATTTGTGTCATCCATACATGATTCGATTGGTTTATAACTATTTGCCACAAAAAGAATTTGGGTATATAGTTTTGAAATATTTTATCATATGCATATTAGCGGTATGTTGTTGGTGGATTGTTGAAAGAATTAACCGTAAAATTTCAATTTTTTTATAATCGATTCTGATTTGGAATTTGAAAAGTTTGTACCTTGTTAACTAATTAACCTAATCTAAAAATACAATTATGGCGAGTGTAAATCCGTATCTTACCTTTAATGGTACATGTGAAGAAGCATTTAACTTTTATAAATCTGTTTTTGGGGGTGATTTCCCATACGCAGGAAAATTTTCTGAAATGCCTTCAGAATATCCAATTCCAGAATCGGAAAAAAATAAAATCATGCATATATCGCTTCCAATAGGAAACACTGTATTGATGGGGAGTGATGCAGTTGAAGGTTTTGGTGGAATTCCAAAAATGGGAGAAAACATTGCGATTTCAATAAATACAGAATCGGAAGAAGAAGCCACTCGAATTTTTAACGGCCTTTCTGCTGGTGGAACTGTAACTATGGCGCTCGAAAAAACATTCTGGGGTGCTTATTTTGGGATGTTTACCGATAAATTTGGAATCCACTGGATGGTCAATTACGATTATAATACCAAATAAGTTTTATATAAAAGGCTCCGATTGGAGCCTTTTTTTATTGAAAAATTTCTTTGAAAAAACTAAGCATAGCTTGCCAAGAGCGTTTATCGGCTTTTTCATTGTAAGCCACACCTTTCGATTTGTCGCTACCGGCATCTTTATGTGTGAATGCATGTACAGCATCTGCGTAGTAGTTCATTTGCCAATCAGCTTTTGCAGCCCGCATTTCGTTTTGAAAAGCTTTGATTTCATCTTCCGAAACAAAGAAGTCATCTGCACCATGAAGTACAAGAACTTTTGGTTTGATGGTTTCTATCGTTCTTGAATTGTCGCGACCTAATCCGCCATGAAAAGAAACAACACCTTTTACTGGAAAATTAGCTCTAGCAGCCTCTAATACTCCCGTTCCTCCAAAGCAGTAACCAATTATGGCAATTTCGTCGGGATTTGCGCCAGATTGTATTAGTTGTTCTAAAGCTAGATGAATTCTTTTCTGATATTCAGTGTAATTGGTTTTGAAGTATCCTGCTAATTTACCGGCTTCTTGGGTGTTTTTAGGACGTTTGTCTACGCCATAAATGTCGGCTACAAATGTGTAATACCCCATTTGTGTAAGTTCATTGGCAACTTCTTGTGTATGAGAGTCAATTCCCATCCACGCCGGAAGGATTAAAATGCCAATTTTCTTTTTCTTGGCTTTTAAAGGTTTTCCGGAAAGCCCTTCTAATTTTTGATTTCCATCTTTATAAGATACAGCCTGAAGTTGTGCTTCTGCCATCATAATAGAAATTGTTGTGATAACTATTGTAAAAAAATGTTTCGCATTCATAGCATTTAATTTTCTGACCTAAAGTTACAAAAAATGCTAATAAAAGTAGTTTTAGCTTATAATGAAATTCCCTTTTTGAGCATCAAAAACGATATCGTTATCCGTAAACAAAGTGTTAAAAACGCCATTTGAAATTAGAGTGCACGGATTGTCTTGATATACTTTTTCACTTGTCATAACAATCATTTCATCGCTTAATTGAATGGCTAAATCAACATCGTGAGTAGAAAATAAAATGCATTTTCCAGTTTCATGGGTTAACTTTCTCAATAATTTATAAAGAGCCACTTTATGAACCAAGTCTAAATGTGTAGTTGGCTCATCTAAAATGATAAGCGGAGTGTCTTGGGCAAGTGCTCGGGCTACTAGAACTTTTTGAAGCTGCCCATCACTAATTTCATAATGCTTTTTAGTTGCTAAATGCAATATTTGTGTGAGTTCCATGGCTTCATGGACTTTTCGAGTATCTTCTGGTGTTAAAGTGCCAATCCAATTGGTATAAGGCTGTCTTCCTAAGGCAACAAGTTCAAAAACGGTAAGATTGCTTGGAGGTAATTTCTCGGTTAAAACAATGCTTAAGTTTTGTGCTAGATCCAAAGAATTATAGCTGGTAATGCTTTTGTCGTTTAAAAATACATTTCCTTCTAGTGGTTTCTGGATTCCTGTGATGGTTCGTAATAATGTTGATTTGCCAATTCCGTTTGCTCCAATTAAAGAAATAAGTTTTTGATTTGTTAATTGTAAGTTTAGGTTTTGGGATACAATAGTTTTTTCTCCTTTTGAAAGGTATCCAATAGCTAAATTCTCGGTATGTAAGATTGTATTTGACATTGCTTTCAAAATTAGTTCATCATTTTTCGTTTTCGAACCAACAACCAAATAATTATAGGAGCTCCTATAATTGAGGTTATGGCATTAATTGGCAATGTGATATCGTAACCAGGAACTTGTGAAACTATGTCGCAAACTAACATTGTAATTGCTCCGAGTAACATAGTGCTCCAAAATAAAATTTTATGGTTACTCGTTTGGAAAAGCAATTTAGCCATGTGAGGAACAGCAAGTCCAATAAAAGCGATTGGTCCTGCAAACGCGGTGATGCTTCCAGCTAACAGGCTAGTAGCAAAAATGATTATTAAACGTGTTTTTTGGAAATTTAAGCCTAAGCTTCTAGCGTAATTTTCGCCTAGTAATAGCGTGTTTAGAGGCTTTAAACTTAATAGACTTAACAATAGTCCAGATATAACTGCTAATGCTAATATAGCAATGGAAGACCACGATAAGTTACCTAGATTTCCTAGGGACCAAAAAGTGAATTTTTGTAGTTGTTCGGCAGTGCTGAAATAGGTAAGCACCCCTACAATGGCGCTGGCGAAGCTTCCAAACATAAGTCCGACGATAAGAATCGCCATAGTATCTCTGAGTTTCTGTGAAACAATTAAAACCAATAACAGCACCATGAAACTGCCTAAGGATGATGCAAATATTATTCCGTATGCAGACAAGAAAAATTCACTAATAATTGTAGGCATAATACCAGCTCCTAAAATAACAAAAGCAACTCCTAAACTTGCTCCAGAACTTAATCCTAAAACATACGGTCCGGCTAACGGATTTCTAAAAAGTGTTTGCATTAATAAACCACTGGTTGAAAGTCCGATGCCAACCAAAATAGCGGTTATGGCTTTAGGTAAACGGTAATTAAGAATGATATAATCCCAAGCAGGTTTTATGGTTTCGTTTCCAGTAATGCTTTTAAAAACTTCTTTTAAAGGAATAGCAACAGATCCTAAACTCACATTGGCGAGAAATAAAAAAATAGTTACTCCTAATAGTAAGAGAAAGAAAAATGTATGTCGTTTTGTATTTTGCAATTAATTAAGTTTTTGAAAAAAATACAATTCGTAATTGGGTAATAAATCAGGATTGGTAATTTTAATCAAGTCTTTTAAAACCAAATCGGGGCGATTAGCAGCTTGTTCGTAATAAATAACACCACCTTTGGCTCCTGTTTTATTGGTAAACGAATATACTGTTTTGTTTCTAAATGCTTTAAATTGGGAGTAGTGCGGATTAAAATCTTCAAGTTCTTTTAAGCTGGAAAACTGACCGGGACCAAACCAATAATCGGCGTTTTGAGCTTTCTCAAGTACTTGTTCAAAACTTAAAGATAGACTGCCAATTCCTTCTGACGAACTCCATAAATAATCTATGTTAGCATCCTTAAGGAATAATGCAGCCCAACTGTTGCCTTGCGGAAGATTCCATTTGTTTTGAAACATACCACCGCTTAAAGCTGTTGGTTTTATTTTTGTTTTTTCTACGAGTAATTTGGCGTCGTTATAGTCTTTTTCAATTTTTTTAAATAGCGATTCAGCTTCTTTGTTTTTTCCGTATAGAACACCAAAAAATTTAATCCATTCGGCTTTTCCAAGTGGTGTTTGTTCAGTCCAGTCGCCATTGTATAAAACTTTCATGCCAGATTTTTCCAGATTTTGGAAAGTTTTATTGTTACTGTCAATGCTAAAACCAACAATAACTTCAGGAGATAAATTAATGGCTACTTCGGTATTGATGCTTTCATTTTGTCCAAGGTTTTTAACTTTTCCGGCATCAATTAGCGCTCTTGTTTTTTTAGAAGAAATAAAATCGGTGTGAGGAAAGCCTACTAAAGTATTTTCTTCGCCAAGCATTTCCAAAGAGGGTATGTGTGTAGTGGAAGTAACAATAATAGATTTAACCGGAATGTTTATTGTTGTGAATTTTTGAAGACTATCTGGAATAACACCGTTTTTTTCTTTTAAAACATAGGTAAATCCTTTTTCTGAATTTGGCCACGGATTGGTTACTTTCACTACCGAATATCCTTCGTAATTATAAATTTGTAATCCTTTTGCATAGGAAATACTGTTTTTTATAGTGGCGTTAACCGAGCTGTTTTGCTCGTTTTTTTTACAAGATTGAAGCGTTAAAAAACAGAAACAAACAAATAGTAGAAATTTTCTAGACATTTTGATTACAATGAATAATATGCAAAGTTAAGTTTATTTCTACTAATTTTTATGTGAAATTGTTAATGTTAAATTCAAAATACTTGGATTATAATAAACTTAGCTAGTATATTTGCACCCGTATTGAGGTTGTTTGTGTGTTATTTATACACGACATTAAAAGGGAATTAGGTTAAAATCCTAAGCTGTACCCGCAACTGTAAGCTAATAAGCCTGTTGTTATTCTTCATACCACTGTCGTAAGGCGGGAAGGTAGATAACAGGACGCAAGCCAGGAGACCTGCCCATTACACTAGATAACAAACTTTCGGGAAAAAAGGTTTGGGTATGGGTAAATTCTATGCTTTTCTCCCAGATTATTAATTTTTTTAAAAACTAAAATGAACAAAATTAACGTTCGTATTGGTGCACTTGCTTTGTTTATGGCGAGTAGCGCTTTTGCGCAAGAGAATGACAGTATTTCTAAAGTGAAGCAACTGGATGAAGTAGTGATTTCCGATTCAAAATTTGCTTTACCCAAAGAGAAATCGGGAAAGGTTATTGTAAAAATCACAAAAGAAGATTTAGAAAAAAAATCAGGCCAATCATTAGCGACAGTATTGAGTACTGTAGCTGGATTAGAAGTTAACGGAAACCAAAGTGGTGCCGGAAAAAATTTAGGGTATTACATTAGAGGAGCTCGTAACAGACAAACGTTAATTATGATTGACGGCATTCCTGTAACCGATGCTTCCGGAATTAATTTGGAATACGATTTACGTTTACTTCCAGTAGATCAGGTTGAAAGCATCGAGATATTAAAAGGGGCTTCAAGTACATTATATGGTTCTGGAGCTGCAGCGGGTGTTATAAATATCACTTTAAAAAAAGCATCTAAGAAAGAAATCGCTGGAAATGCCTACATGAATTTAGGAACTCAAATGACTGCAAATCGAGTGAAATATAATCCGCAAGATTTTAATCAAGGTTTTGCTGTTAATGGAAGTTTTGAAAAATTTAATTACTATGCGTCATTAAACAGTACAGAAACTAAAGGGATTTCCGAAGCTTCAATTCCATTTTCTTCCACCTACGAAGATGATCGTTTTTCACGTGTGAATTCATTAGTGAAGTTAGGTTTTACACCCAATAAAAAGTTAGCTTTGAATGTTTTCGCCAATTACGATAGAGTGAAATCCGATTTTGATGGAAGTTTCGATAATTTTTCGAATCCGGATTCACCATTCAACATATCAACTTCAGAGCAATTCCGATTTGGTTTTTCACCGCGTTATAAATATAACAAAGGAGAGTTTGTAATGAATACGGCTTATAATACAATCAAACGTAATTATCAAGTATTTAATAGTTGGTCAAATGCAATCGATGTGAGCGATTATAAGTCGAATAGCGCAAATGTGGATGCATTTAATAAATATTCGATTTCATCACAAATTTTTGTGGTAACTGGAGCACAATTTCAATTCCATGATATGAATACTGAAACTCCATACGATGCTATTTCCGAAAAAGTGGCTAAGTTCAATACTATCGATCCCTATTTAAATGCGGTGTATACTTCTAATTTTGGGTTGCATTTAAATGCTGGAGCACGTATGAATATGCATAGTGTGTATGATAATCATTTGGTTTATAATATAAATCCTTCCTATGTTTTTAATGCTATTCCATTAAAAGTAATGGCATCGTATAGTACTGCATACATAACTCCGAGTTTATATCAATTGTATTCACCTTATGGAAACTTGAAATTAACACCGGAAGAAAACGCTACTGCTGAGGTTGGTTTTGAAACCACGCTTCTGAATAAAAAAGTAAATTTTAATGCAGTTGGATTCTACAGACAAGAAAAAAATACTATTGGTTTTTATACCGATATGAGCACTTTCGAATCGTATTATGTTAATGTTGACGGAAAATATAATGCGCGCGGAATTGAAACATCGGTAACGTATTCACCAATTCAAAAAGTTAAGTTAAGTGCTAATTATACTTTTACAGAACCAGAAGTTCAACTGAGCCGATTGATACCGAAACACAAAGGAAATGCATCGGTTGATTTTCAAGCAACTTCGCGATTGTATTTAGGCGTTAGCTACCAATATGTTGGCGATAGAAACGATGCTTTTTTCGATGGTGGTACGTATGTTACAGTTCCAGTAAAATTAGATGCTTATCAATTGGTTAATTTTACGGTTAAACACGAGTTGATGAAAAATAGAATGAATGTGTTTGGTTCGGTTACTAATATATTGAATGAAGATTTTGTTGAAACGGTTGGTTATAGTACACGAGGCAGAAATTTTAAAATAGGGGTGAACATACTTTTTTAATACATAACGTTTTTTCATGTATCCCTAAAGTCCCGACAGTAAAATGTTGGGACTTTTTTTTGAATAAAAAGAAAAAAAATAATGTAACTTGTAACAAAGAGATGATTGGTTCGTCTTGATAGTATAAACCAAAACTAATACCTAAATAAAATGAATCAGCAGGAGTTTGTGAAAATAATTTCTCCTTTTAAAGATAAGTTGTTTCGAATGGCAAAACGGTTGTTGGTTAGTACCGAAGAAGCCGAAGATGCAACCCAGGAAGTTTTGGTTAAGTTATGGAAAAATAATAGCGTTCTTTCTAATTATTCGAGTGTTGAAGCTTTTGCAATGACGATGACTAAAAATTACTGCTTAGATCAGTTGAAATCAAAAAGGGCATCAAATTTGCAAATAGTACATAACAATTATTCCGATTCGACTGCAAGTGTTCAAAAACAAATTGAAGATAAAGACAGTTGGAATTGGGTAGAAAAGATAATTGAAGGATTACCAGAACAACAACGTTTGATCGTTCAAATGCGGGATGTGGAAGAATATGAGTTTTCGGAAATTGCACAAATTATGGATATGAACGAAACAGCGGTTCGAGTAGCACTATCAAGAGCAAGAAAAGAAATTAGAGAACAATTGATTAAAAAGCATAATTATGGAATTGCATACAATTGAAAAATTAATAGAAAAATACTTTTTAGGAGATACTAGTATTGCAGAAGAAAAGCAATTGAAAGATTACTTTTCAACTTCCAATGTGGCGCCTCATTTGGAACAATATCGTGCAATATTCGGGTATTACCGTCAGGCTAAAAACGAAGCGTTTACCAAAACTATTCCACTACAACCTAGAAAACGAAATTATGTAGCGTGGATATCTGTGGCGGCAAGTATTTCAATTTTAGCAGGAACGTACTTCTTTTTTTCAAATAATCAGCCGGAGCAAAACGATTTAGGAACTTTCGATAACCCGGAAGTAGCTTTTATCGAAACGCAAAAAGCACTGGAAATGGTTTCTGAAAATGTAAATCAAGGAGTAGAAAGTATCAATTACATCAACGAGTACAATCAAACAACGAAAACAATTTTTAAATAATCAAAAAAATGAAATCAACGATTCAAAAAATCAAAAAGAGCAATACGATAACAATGGGTAAAAAGGTAGCATTTATGGCAATAGCCCTGCTGTTTTCAACAGGAATTTTTGCTCAAACAGCTTTCGATAAATTCGACGGACAAGAGAACGTAACTTCGGTTATTGTCAACAAAAAAATGTTCGAATTAATGAGTAAAGTTAAAGTAGATGCTTCAGATAAAGATATGCAGGTTTATTTGAATTTGCTTAAAAAGTTAGACAACTTAAAAGTGTTTACTACCAATAATTCAAAACCAGCAGCCGACATGAAAGCTACCGTAACCTCATATTTAAAGTCAAATCCTTTAGATGAGTTAATGCGTGTAAACGATAATGGTAAAACAGTGAAAATTTTTGTAAAATCGGGCGCAACTAGCAGTCAGGTTAAAGAACTTTTAATGTTTATTGAAGGGGTAAATGTAAAAGGAAATGGAAACGAAACGGTTTTGTTGTCGTTAACAGGTAATTTTGATTTAGACGAAATCTCGGCATTAACAGATAAGATGAAATTGCCAGGGGGTGACTCATTGAAGAAAGCATCAAAAAAATAAGCTATGAAGTATCTTTCAGGTGTTACATTTTCATTATTAATGCTTTTAGCAGCATGCGATCAAAAGCCTTCTTTGCAAAAGTATTTTGTTGAAAATTCAGAAAATAAAGAATTCGTGGCTTTAGATTTGGCTCCGAGCTTTATCAATGTAGATAAAGTAGCACTTAGCAGTCAGGAAAAATCGTCTTTAGAGTCGTTTAAAAAGATTAATGTGTTGGCTTTTAAAGCCGATTCTGTAAATCAGAAACAATTTGAAGTCGAAAGAGAAAAAGTGTCGAATATTCTTAAAAATGATATGTATCAAGAACTAATGAAAGTTGGTTCGGGTAAAGAAGGCGGAGCGATTTATTTTGTTGGTGAAGATGAACATATAGACGAGTTTGTTGTTTATGCTAATAAAAAAGAAAACGGATTTGCTGTAGTTAGAATTTTAGGTAATGATATGAATCCAACCGATGTTTTAAATTTATTGGGTTTACTGAAAAAAGGAAATGTCGATCTAGAACAACTCAAACCACTTCAAACATTGATGCAACCTTAAATAAAAAAGTCCCATTGGGACTTTTTTTTATTTAAAATATTTTCGGGGTACAAGTAACATTCCAAAGCATTCGCCATCTTGTTTTCCAAGATGTTTGTGATGCATTTTGTGTGCTCTACGAACGGCTCTAGCATATCGGTTATCGGCATTTCTAAACAATTTAAAGCGCTGGTGTATAAAGATATCATGAACCATAAAATAAGCAATGCCGTAAGCTAAAATTCCTAAGCCAATGGCTAATCCAATTTCTAAAATATCATATTTCCACATCAGAAAAAAAGAGATACTTATTATGGCATAAAACACAAAGAAAGCGTCGTTGTGTTCAAACCAGGATTTGTGGGTTTTATGATGATGATCTTCGTGTAAACACCATAGAAAGCCGTGCATGATGTATTTATGACTAAACCACGCCATAAATTCCATGAAGCAGAAAGTAATTAGAAAGACTAAAATATGAATCCACATGATGTGCTAAGTTATAGTAAATTTAAACGATAATTAAGATAGCATTTTGCTAAAAGGCCCATTTTTTCATAATCTGGAACTCTAATTCTTGAATTTTTGATTTCAACCGAAGGTGTTTTCTTTAGCTTTACCAGTAACTTTTTGTAATACGCGTAAGCGGTATATACGCCAAATTTTGCTTCAAGAGGTAATTTCGTGATTCCTTTATATCCTGCTTCAAAATCCAATTCGATTTCTCGGATAATTTTTTGCTTTGATTCTTCATTAAGACAATTAAGATCTGTGTTGGGAAAGTACGTTCTGTTTAATTCGTCAAAATCTGTTTTTAAATCTCTAAGAAAATTCACTTTCTGAAATGCCGACCCCAATCGCATGGCCGAATGTTTTAATTCGTTATATCTTGCATCATCTCCGTTTACAAATACTTTCAAACACATCAGGCCAACTACATCAGCCGAACCATATATATAATCGGTGTATTCATCAAAAGTGGAATATTCTGTTTTGTATAAATCTTGTTTCATGCTTTTCATAAAAGCATCAATCAGTTCTTTCGGAATTGCGTATTTGTGTACGGTGGTCTGAAATGAGTTTAAAACCGGATTTAAACTGATTTTATTCGAAAATGCTTTTTCTAAATCGTCTTCAAAATAGCCAAATAAGGTCTCTTTGTCATAATCATGAAAGCTGTCTACAATTTCATCGGCAAACCTCACAAAACCATAGATGTTGTATATGTCTTGACGTATTTTAGGCGCCAGCATTTTTACAGCACTTGAAAATGAGGTACTGTATGTTTTAGTGACATTTCTGCTACATTCGAACGATACTTGATCAAAAAGTGCTTTCATTGGCGTATTTTTTAGGTTTGAAGTATTTCGTGATGAGTTCGGCGACTAATTTTCCTGAAATTAATGCAGGAGGAACTCCTGGTCCGGGAACGGTTAGTTGTCCAGTAAAGTATAAGTTTTCTACTTTTTTGCTTTTCAATTTGGGACGTAAAAAGGCAGTTTGTAATAACGTATTGGCCATACCATAGGCGTTCCCTTTGTAGGAGTTGTACTCTTTGATGAAATCGTTTACGCAAAACGATTCTTTAAATAAAATAGACTCTGATACGTTCTGGTTGGTAAGATTTTCAAGTCGACTGATTATTTTTTCAAAATAGTGCTCTCGTAATTCAGGAGTATCTTCCAATCCAGGCGCTAACGGAATTAAAAATATGCCTGCTTCTTTTCCGGTAGGGGCAGCTTCAGTATCTGTTTTTGATGGAAAACTGGCATAGAACAATGGTTCTTCCGGCCATTTTTTATCGTCATAAATTGCAGCAGCATGTACATCGAAATCTACATCAAAAAACAAGGAATGATGCTCTACTTTTTTTATGGTTTTATCAAAACCCACGTAAAACAGTAAAGCCGAAGGCGCAAATGTTTTTTTAGACCAATATTTTTCGGAGTAGGCTCTGTGTTTTTCTTCTAAAAGACTTTCCGTATGATGGTAATCGGCACCGCTTAAAACGATATCGCTATATTTTGAAACACCATTTACGACTAGACCAATGGCTTTGTTGTTTTCGACTATTATTTTCTCAACATTTGCGCCAACTTCAATGGTGACGCCCAGTTCTTTTGCTAACGACTCCATGGCTAATATAACGCTATACATTCCTTTTTCCGGATGCCAAGTTCCCAATCCGAAATCGGCAAAATTCATGAAATTATAAAAAGAAGGGGTGTCAGTTGGCTTTGCCCCTAAAAATAAAACCGGAAATTCTAATATTTGTATAAGCCGCTTATCTTTAAATTGTTTTCGTATATCTTTAGAAATGTTTCCAAAAAACTGACCCACTTTTAAAGCTGTTTCTGTAGTGACTAATTCTAAAGGCGAAACTCCAGGACGATACACTAGATCTTTTATGGCAATGTTGTAGTTGTTTTGCGCCTCGCTTATAAAGCTATCGAGTTTTTTACCACTTCCTTTTTCAATATCTTCAAATGTTTTTGAAATATCGCTTAGATTGTCTGCAATCGAAATGTATTCATTCGGATTGAAATACACCTGATAGGCCGGATTTAGTTTGGTAAGATTGTAATAATCGGATGGTTTTTTATTAAAGTCGGAAAAAAAGCGTTCAAAAACATCAGGCATCCAATACCACGTAGGACCTATATCAAAAGTAAAACCATCTTTTTTTAATTGTCTGGCTCGACCTCCAATGGTACTGTTTTTTTCATATATAGTTACATGTTTCCCTTCCTTGGCCAGATAGCATGCAGCTGCCAAAGAAGAAAAACCGGAGCCAATTATTTGTACTGTTGCTTTCATTTTGTTTAACAAATTTATAAAAAAGTTAAACAAAATGAAAATGTTCTGCGTTTATTTTAATTGTTCTGTTAGTTCGCTAATGTTTTGGAAGGTTTTTATTTTCGTTTTTGAGGCAGTTTGGTTAATGAATTCGGTCATTCGTCCAAAAACCCATAATGCTGAATCTGAAAGTAATTTTTGTTCAAAATCATTTAGATATGCAGTTAAAGAATCGGTTTCTGGTGCGACAGTCATATAGGTAATAAAAGTAGTTTGGCTAAAACGTTTTTTAAGATCTATCAAGCTATCTGTTGGAATGCTGGGTCCGAGATAGATGGTTTTGTAGCCTAAACTTAATAGTTGATAATTAAGATACAGCAGACCTAATTCGTGAATCTCGTTATGAGGTAAAAAGAGTATAAAGGTGTTGTCGTTTTTTTTTGGGATTAACTGTACTTTTTCAATTTGTACCAGAAGTTTTTGTTTGATTAAATAACTTATAAAGTGTTCGTGAGCTGGGGTAATGGTATCTGTTTGCCATAAAAATCCAATTTCATTAAGTATCGGTATGAAGATATCATAGAAAATTGTTGAGAATTCGGTTTTTAGTTCGATTTCTGAGTAGGTTGTTAAGAAGAGCTCTACATCAAAATTCATCATGGCCAATTTAAATTGAGATATGGCTATATTGAGATTGTTTTCCGAAGCAGATAACTGGTTAACAATTTCTACAATTTTTTCAGGTGTAAATTGCGCAATCTTAGAAATCTTATAATTATGGTTGTATAGATACGTTACATTTAATAATTTTTGAAGATTTGCAGTATCATAATGTCTAATGTTGGTTTCTGAACGCATGGGTTCGAGCAGACCGTATCTTTTTTCCCAAATTCGTATCGTGTGGGCTTTAATGCCCGAGAGATTTTCAAGGTCTTTTATGCTAAACACATTTTTGATTATGTTCATCGATATTGGTATTTTCTTAAACAAATTTAGTAAAATATTTATTCGCTATCAGTATATTTGTTCAGGTACTGGTCTTCAAAGAAATGAAATACGATTATATATTTTCTGGTCTGGGTCTTGCAGCGTTAATGGTTTTGCGAGAAATGCAATTGTCTGATTTGTTTCATGGCAAACGTATTTTAATTCTCGAACCTTCCAATAAAAACATGAATGATCGTACGTGGTGTTTTTGGGAGCAAGGTGTTGGGGAATGGGAATGGGCTGTGCGTAAAGAATGGACGGAAGCAGATTTTGTAAATAATGAATTCCAAAAACAATGTTTGTCTGGAGGCCTGAAGTACAAGATGATTGAATCCAAGATTTTTTATGAAACCATTATTTCAGATTTGTTGAAACAAGATGAAATTGTTTGGAAAAAAGAAAAGGTTGAATCGTTTTCTGAAACTAATGATGGAGTGGAAGTTATTACAACTGAAACTCGGTACCATGGAGCAATTCTGTTTAACAGTATTTTTGATCTGAATACCTTGAAGGAAAATCATCAGCATCCTCTTTTATTACAGCATTTTAAAGGTTGGTTTGTTAAAACAAAAGTTCCTTTTTTTAGAAGTGAAACGGCCACTTTTATGGATTTTTCAGTTCCTCAACTTGGAAATACAAGGTTTATGTATGTGTTGCCTTTTTCCGATACAGAAGCTTTGGTGGAATACACTCTTTTTTCTTCTGAAGTTTTAAATGAAAATGAATATTTATCTGCAATTGAAGATTATTTAGCGGCTAAAGGGATTTTAGAGTATGAAATACTGCGAACCGAATCTGGAGTTATTCCCATGACCTCATTTCCGTTTTGGAAAAATAATTCTCGTAAAATTTTAAATATCGGTACTGCTGGTGGTTGGACAAAAGCGAGTACGGGGTATACCTTTAAAAAATCATCGGAATTGGCAAAAAAGCTAATTGTAGCGTTGAAAAACAGGAATAGCAATCTTCAAATGTTTTATCAACCTAATCGTTTTTCTTTTTATGACAGTTTATTTGTAGCCGTGTTGTTTCGAAGAAATGAATTAGGGTATAGCTTATTTTCCGGGATGTTTTCGAAAGTGAAACCTAAACTTGTTTTTGATTTTTTAGATGAAAAAACTACACTGCTTCAAGACTTAAAAGTAATTAATGCGTGTCCGAAACTTCCTTTTCTCAAGGCTTTCTTTAGTTATGTGTTTAAAAAGTGGTGATGATGTCTGCTTTTGAAGAAGTTATAGTGTTTTTAGAATCGGATTAATTTCATTGCCCCTAAAAACTCCTCATTTAGAATTAAAACAATGCAAAAATCTTAAAAGTAAACTTTATCTTTTGTTTTAATTTATTTGTGACCACGATGGGATTCGAACCCATACGCCTTGCAGCACCACCCCCTCAAGATGGCGAGTCTACCAATTTCTCCACGTGGCCTTAGTGTAAACAAAAAAAGTTAAGCATGTCGCTTAACTTTTTGTGACCCGGCTGGGATTCGAACCCAGGACCCCATCATTAAAAGTGATGTGCTCTACCAGCTGAGCTACCGAGTCGTTGCTTTCAGGAAATGTATTTGGTCATTTTGTGACCCGGCTGGGATTCGAACCCAGGACCCCATCATTAAAAGTGATGTGCTCTACCAGCTGAGCTACCGAGTCTGTAATCATTTCCTGATTGCGGGTGCAAATATAAGGCGTATTATTTATTTTCCAAGGGAATTTTATTATAAATTTGACTTTTTTTTATACGCTACTGTTAAGGGCTTAATTTATAAGGTTTTATTGTCATGAAGAAAATTATTCTGGTTGGTTATATGGGTTCTGGAAAAACTACAATTGGAAAATTGTTGTCTGATAAAACTGAAATTCCGTTTTACGATCTTGATGATATTATCGAAAAAGAAACTAAAAAATCAATTGCTCAATTGTTTTCAGAAGATGGTGAAATTCGTTTTAGAAAATTAGAACATAAATTTTTAAATGAGTTCCTAGCTCATAATTCCGAATTCGTGCTTAGTTTAGGAGGAGGAACGCCATGCTATGCAAATAATGATTTGGTTTTACAAAAGTCTGATGTTTTGTCGGTTTATCTTAACGCTTCCATTAAAGAATTGGCTGCAAGATTGGCTCCCCATAAAGCAAGTCGACCGTTGTTAAGCAATTTAAGTCTACAGGAAATGGATGAATTTATTGCAAAGCATCTTTTTGACAGAAGTTATTTCTATCATAAGGCAAAAAAAACGATTCTAGTCGACGGTAAAAGTCCAGAAGTAATTGTAAATGAAATAATGAATCTTTTAGCTTAGAAAAGCATACTCGTTATTTGCTTCAAAAACGACCTGAATATGTTCTTGTAAAGATGTTGAAAGCGATATGCCTTTAAAGTCTGCTTTCACAGGGTATTTTTTATGATTTCTATCAACTAAAACGGCAGTTTTGAATTTTTTTAATGGAACTTCTAAAAAATGTTTAACACCATAAATTAGGGTTGTTCCCGAATTTAAAACATCATCTATTAAAACTAATCCTTTGTTTTGGTATGCTTCTTTTGGAATAGAAGTGTGAATGGCTTCTTGGGGGTTGTTTTTATTTATTTGAACTTCGCAAAGTATCACTTTTAAATCTGAAATTCGGTTTAGTTCAGCACCTATTTTTTGAGCAAAAATATAACCGCTGTTTGCAATTCCGGCTAATACCACTTCTTGTTCGTCAGCAAACGTTTCGTATATCTGAAACGCGATTCGGGTTGTTTTTTTTTGAATTTCTTCTTGTGTTAAAATGATATTTTGCATGTTGTGTTATTTTTTTTCAAATATAAAGAATAACTCGCGTTCTGCTCTTGGTTTTATAGAATTGTGCGCGGTTTCTAAGACTTTAATTTCAAACAAATTGGAAAATAAGTTGATGTATTCTTCTTGACTTCCTCCAAACGGTGGTCCTTCTGTAGTTAGTGGGAAATTAAATAATAATCCTGACAATTTCCCTTTTTTAGTAAGAAGCGAATGCATTTTTAAAACATATTTTTTTCGTAATTCGGGTGATAAAGCACAAAAGAAAGTTTGTTCTAAAATTAAATCGTATTGTCCTTCAATGGCAAAAAAGTCTGAATTGATTAATTGCTTATCTGGAAAATCAGGCAATCTTTTTTTGATATTTTCCAATGGGGGTTTTGCAAAATCTACTATGGATACATTTTTGAATCCCTTTTGAATCAGATAGTCTAGTTCGTAAGCATTTCCAGCTCCAGGAATCAGAATGGAAATGTTTTTATCTGAAAGCTGATCGATATATTCTTTTAAAGGAGTAGTTATTGCGCCAACATCCCATAAAGCATCGTTATCCAAGTATCTTTTTTCCCAGTAATTGTTATTCAGTTTCTTCATAAAAATCGTCATCAGTTATGTAATCATCTATATCACGACGATCTTTTTTTGTTGGTCGTCCAGTTCCTCTAGCACGATAATGTTCTTTTGATAATCGTAAAAGTTCAAGATGTTCAAATGCTTCAGCAGGGGTTTCGTCTTTTCGGTAAATGTCAACCAATTTGGGACCAACACGATTTTGAGGAATGTCCAAAACCGTTATAATATAATTGATTTGGTCCTTGCGCAACGTGATTTTGTCACTAGGAAAAACATCTCTAGAAGGTTTTGCTTCTTGCCCGTTAACCGTAATATGACCTTTTTTGCATGCTTCTGTAGCAATACTCCGAGTTTTATAGTAACGAACACACCACAAATATTTGTCGATTCTCATTGGAATACGTTAAAAACAATGTTAATAGTAGTACAAAAATAAAGTAAAATTGTATCTTGCGCCATTAAAATTTGTTAATGATGAATAAGATTTTGTCAATTCTTGGAATTGCATCTGCGATGATGGTTGTAGGATGTCAAAAAAGTGATGTTCCTGGCCCAGTACCTGCTCGACCACATTCAAAAGTATATGCTGAAGATATTGTTAAAATAGAAGAATACCTGCAAAGTCATTATGTTGAAATAAATGATTCAAACGGAAATGGTAAGCTTGAAGTTACTGAAGTAATTATCGATTCTTTAGATGATACACATACAGTATCTATTTGGGATCAAACTGATTATCCGTTGCATTATAAAATTGTTAAGTTGCATAAGGTTGATTTTAAAATGTATTATTTAAAATTAGACGGAAAAGGTGATACAGATGCAGATGGAGACAAACCTTGTGGGGTAGATAAGATTATGGTTTCTTATAAAGGGAATTTACTTAACGGAACTCAGTTTGATATTGCTGTAAATCCAACAGAATTTAACTTAATCGATGTTATTAAAGGATGGGAATATATTATGCCTGAATTTAGAGCAGGGTATTTTGATCCAACAAGCAGTGATGGTATTCTTAATCCTGTAAATTATGGATCTGGAGTTGTGTTTTTACCTTCCGGATTAGGATATTACAATCAGTCGTTTAATGTTATACCTTCTTATGCACCACTAGTGTTTACATTTAATTTGTATTCAGTTACCTATTTAGATCAAGATTTGGATAAAATTGAATCTCGTTATGAATATGCTTTTGATGCTGATGGAAATTTAATTGATACAGATTCTGATGGTATTCCAGATGTTTTTGATGCAGATGATGATAACGATGGTTATTTAACCAGAGATGAGATTAAAAAACCTAGTCCATATTTAGGTGTTAGTGCTTACTATCCGTATAATCCTGTTGCTGATGATATATCAACACCAGAAGATGAAACGGAACCTAAAGGAATTCCTGATGCTTCAGGGGATGGGACTTCAACAACTCGTTTAAGACGTCATTTAGATAAGAATGCAAAGCCGCCATATACGACGTACTAATAAAATATGAATTATATAAATAAAAATCCCGCATTAAGCGGGATTTTTTATTTGGATGAGAATTTAAATTATTTTCTCTTCAATACTTTTTCAACAGCTTCTACAATTGCTTGATTGTTTAGCTTGTATTTGTCCATTAGTTGTTCTGGAGTACCAGATTCACCAAAGCTATCGTTTACAGCAACAAATTCTTGTGGCTTCGGATTGTTTAATGATAACAAACGTGCAACGCTTTCACCTAAACCACCAAGGATATTGTGTTCTTCAGCTGTAACAATACAGCCTGTTTTTGCAACCGATTTTAAAATTGCTTCATCATCCAATGGTTTGATGGTGTGAATGTTTATTACTTCGGCAGAGATTCCTTTTGCTTCTAATGTTTCAGCTGCAATTAAAGCTTCCCAAACCAAGTGACCAGTAGCAACAATTGTTACGTCTGTTCCTTCGTTAAGCAGGATTGCTTTTCCAATGATAAAAGGCTCATCTGCAGGAGTGAAGTTAGGAACTACTGGACGACCAAAGCGTAAATAAGCAGGACCGTGATGATCGGCTAATGCAATAGTAGCAGCTTTTGTTTGGTTGTAATCACAAGTATTGATAACGGTCATACCCGGTAACATTTTCATCAAACCGATATCTTCTAAAATTTGATGTGTTGCACCATCTTCTCCTAAAGTTAATCCAGCATGGGAAGCGCAAATTTTTACGTTTTTATCAGAATAGGCTACCGATTGGCGAATTTGATCGTACACACGACCTGTAGAAAAGTTAGCAAACGTTCCTGTGAAAGGAATTTTACCCCCAATAGTTAGTCCAGCCGCAATTCCAATCATGTTTGCTTCAGCAATTCCAATTTGGAAAAAACGCTCTGGGTGATTCTTTTTGAAATCATCGAATTTTAATGAACCAATTAAATCGGCACATAAAGCGACAACATTTTCATTTTTTTGTCCTAATTCCGTCATTCCGGCTCCAAAACCAGAACGGGTATCTTTACTTCCTGTATTTGTATATTTTTTCATACTCTAAAATAAGTCTTATTGTTGTTAGTTGTGTTTAGGATAAATATCGTCAATTTTAAAATTGAAATTAAAATCAACGTTCGTTACATATAATATTTCTGTATCAGTTGCAATCTTTCCTTCATGAAGATGTAATATTCTTTCAAGATTTACATCGTCTTCAAACGCTAACTGGTACTTATCAGTTAAATATTTTTTTACTGATCTTTTGTTGGTGTTTGCAAGGTTTTTGTTTCTACTGAAAAAGTAATAATGTTCGTTAATTATCTTTTTACTTGTTTTGTTTTTGAACTGTGTTAGATGAACAATTTTTTTATTAGTAGCCGTGTCATTTTCAAATTCGAATTCTTCCCTATATTTTTTAAACCTTTTACCTTTTGTAAATTCAACAACTGTGAAAAGTTTTGAATTGGTTAATTTGTTTAAATCTTCAATGGTTTTATAGTCAAAATTGACATCAAATTTAATTCTGAGCTTATTTTTATAATCTATAATTTCAGCTTCTTTTTTGCTGCCATCAATTTTGATTTGCAAAATATAAGTAGAATCGTTTTGATTTTTAATATGAATCAAAGTCCCGTTAAACTTTGTTCCATAGTCTTTAATATTGCTTTTAGTAACTTGGTTGAAATAGTAGGTCATTTCTTTTTTTTGAGCTACAGAAAAAAAGCTAAAAGATAATGAGACTAATAAAGCTACAAGAAAACGCATTTTAATAATCACCTAATGTTTCTGGATTTTGTTCAAGTGCAATTGCTAACTGTTCATTGCTTGGCGCTTTTCCATGCCATGCATGAGTGTGCATCATAAAGTCTACACCATTACCCATTTCTGTGTATAATAACACGCAAACTGGTTTGCCTTTACCTGTTCTAGACTTTGCTTCGGTCATTCCGTTGATGATTGCTTCAATATTGTTTCCTTCTTTAATTTCCACAACATCCCAATCAAAAGCAACAAATTTAGCTTTTAAATCACCCATTGATAGTACTTCATCTGTAGAACCATCAATTTGTTGGCCATTTAAGTCAACTGTAGCGATTAGATTGTCTACTTTTTTAGCAGAAGCATACATGATAGCTTCCCAGTTTTGACCTTCTTGTAATTCGCCATCTCCGTGAAGTGAATATACTAAATGGTTGTCGTTGTTTAGTTTTTTTGCTTGTGCAGCTCCAATGGCAACCGACATACCTTGACCTAAAGATCCTGAAGCCATTCGTACACCTGGTAACCCTTCATGTGTAGTAGGGTGACCTTGTAATCTCGAATTAAGTTTACGGAAAGTGGCTAATTCCGCAACTGGAAAATAACCGCTACGTGCAAGAACACTGTAAAAAACAGGAGAGATATGTCCGTTCGAAAGGAAAAATAAATCTTCTCCAATACCGTTCATGTCGAATCCTTCTTTGCGCTCCATTAGGTTGTGGTACAAGGCAATGAAAAATTCAGCACAGCCCAAAGAACCTCCTGGGTGACCTGAATTTACTGCGTGCACCATTCGAAGAATGTCTCTTCTTGTTTGAAAAACTAAATCGTTTAGTTGTTGAGTATTAGGTTTCATTTTATATAGAATAGTTAAACTGCTGCAAAGATAATCAGATAATTGAAATTTTGCTTATTTGTTTAGGTTGGTTGTTTAGTTATTACAGATTTATAACGTCAATTTTTGTTTGCATCCCAATTGAGCTTTAAAATGTATGGTATGTTATATTGTTTGATGTTTGGTTTAATAAGAATTTAATTCTGAATTCGTATTCTCTAATAGATGTTAATTTAATTTATAATTCATAATGCATAACTCACATTTCTTTTATCTTTGCGGCTTGTAAAATGTATGTATGAAGTTCGATTTATTACAAAAAGATCCACAAACGCAAGCTAGAGCAGGAAAAATCACCACCGATCACGGTGTGATTGAAACGCCTATTTTTATGCCGGTTGGAACTGTTGCTTCGGTAAAAGGAGTGCACCAAAGAGAGTTAAAAGACGATATTAATCCTGATATTATTTTAGGAAATACCTATCATTTATACCTTCGTCCACAAACGGATATTTTAGAAAAGGCTGGTGGATTGCATAAATTCATGAATTGGGATAGAAATATACTTACCGATTCAGGAGGTTATCAGGTGTATTCACTTTCCTCGAATAGAAAAATTAAAGAAGAAGGAGTTAAATTCAAGTCGCACATAGATGGTTCGTATCATTTCTTTTCTCCGGAAAATGTAATGGAAATTCAGCGAACTATTGGTGCCGATATTATTATGGCTTTTGATGAATGTACGCCTTATCCGTGTGATTATCATTATGCCCGTCGTTCTATGCATATGACCCACCGTTGGTTGGATCGATGTGTGTCGCATTTGGAAAAATTACCATTTAAATATGGCTATGAGCAAACCTTGTTTCCAATTGTTCAGGGAAGTACTTATAAAGATTTACGTCAGCAATCGGCTGAATATATTGCTAATGTTGGTGCGCAAGGGAATGCGATTGGAGGACTTTCGGTTGGCGAACCAGCAGAAGAAATGTATGCCATGACTGAAGTGGTAACGGCTATTTTGCCAGAAGATAAACCTCGTTATTTAATGGGAGTAGGGACACCTATTAATATTTTGGAGAATATTGCGTTAGGAATAGACATGTTCGATTGTGTAATGCCAACACGAAACGCTCGTAATGGAATGTTGTTTACAGCTAACGGAACAATTAATATTAAAAATAAAAAATGGGAAGCCGATTTTTCTCCAATTGATGAAATGGGCCACACCTTTGTTGACTTAGAATATACAAAAGCCTATTTACGCCATTTGTTTGCTGCAAACGAATATTTAGGAAAGCAAATTGCTACCATTCATAACTTAGGTTTTTATATGTGGTTGGTTCGTGAAGCTAGAAAACATATATTAGCGGGTGATTTCCGTCAATGGAAAGAAATGATGGTAAAAAACATGAGTCAGCGACTATAAATTCAAAGCCAGTACTGTAAATGAAAATAATCGATAAATATATCTTAAAACGCTATTTAGTTACTTTCACGGTAATGTTACTGCTTTTTATTCCTATTGGGATTATTGTCGATGTTTCGGAGAAAGTAAATAAAATGATAGAAAACAAAGTTCCAATTAAGGAAATTTTGATTTACTATGGAAATTTTACGATTTATTTTGCCAATATGCTTTTCCCGATTTTTCTGTTCTTGTCGGTTATTTGGTTTACTTCAAAATTGGCCAACAATACAGAAATCATTGCTATATTAAGTTCTGGAATTTCCTTTACCCGTTTTCTTCGTCCGTATATAATTGGTGCAACTTTAGTATCGTTATTTGCGCTTTTAATGAGTATGGTTTTGGTTCCTAAAGCCAGTAAAGGGTATAACGATTTTCGATATACATATTTAAAGAACGATCCAAAAGTTAGGGATAATCAAGACGTATATCGTCAAATTAGCAAAAATGAATTCATTTACGTAAGTAATTTTAACTATATTGCCAAAATGGGTTTTAATTTTTCTTTAGAAAAGTTTAAGGGCGATAAATTGGAGTATAAAATCACTGCAAAACGAATTAAATGGAATGAACAAGATAGTACGTATACCTTATTCGGATTTAAAAAACGAATTGTTGGTGAATTTGATGACCATTTGATTTCTTCTGAAAAGGAAAAAATGAAGTTGAATTTTGATATAGACGATTTGACACCAGTTGTTTATATAGCAGAAACAATGTCTTTAGGTGAATTGAATCGATTTATTGAAAAAGAAAAAGTTCGTGGCTCTTCAAACATCAATTCGTATTTGGTAGTTAAATATAGAAAATACAGTTTGCCAGTTTCGGCATTTATACTTACCATTATTGCTGTGGCTGTTTCTGCCATGAAACGAAGAGGGGGAATGGGAGTGAATTTAGCGCTTGGAATTGCCTTAGCATTTACATTTATCTTCTTCGATAAAATTTTTGGAGTATTAGCTGAAGCGTCAAGTATTTCCCCTTTTATAGCAGTTTGGTTGCCAAATGTGCTTTTCGGATTTTTAGCTTATTATTTGTTGCGAAATGCCAAGCGATAAATTTAAAAGTTACCTGCATCTCCACTTCATTGTTTTTGTTTGGGGATTTACAGCAGTTTTAGGGAAGCTAATATCATTAGAAGCTTTACCATTGGTTTGGTATCGTATGATGATTGCGGTGTTTATACTATTCGCCTATATTAGAATTTCCAAAACTAGCCTTGCAGTTTCTAAACGTTTACTTTTTAGTTTTTTGGTATCCGGTTTGGTGATTGCACTACATTGGTTTACTTTTTTCCACGCTATTAAAGTATCCAACATATCGGTAACATTAGCCTGTCTTTCCACAGGAGCTTTGTTTGCTTCCATTTTAGAACCTATTTTCTATAAGAAAAAAGTGGTATGGTACGAAGTTTTCTTTGGGCTACTGGTGGTAGTGGGATTGAGCATTATTTTTAAAGTTGAAGGAAACTATATCGAAGGAATTGTCTTGGCTTTAATTTCTGCATTTTTATCTGCGCTGTTTTCAGTAATCAATGGAAATTTTGCAAAGCGTAATAATGCTGGTGTGATAACTTTTTACGAGTTAGTTGGCGGCGTTTCTTTTATAACAATCTATTTGTTTTTCAACGGAAATTTTACTCAAAGCTTTTTTCAAATTTCTTGGAAAGATATCCTGTGGCTTAGTGTTTTAGGGTCAGTTTGCACTGCTTATGCATTTTTAGCCTCAGTGAAAGTTATGAAGTTTCTTTCGCCGTATACGGTAATGCTTACCATAAATTTAGAACCTATATATGGTATTATTTTGGGCTTTTTGGTTTTTACAGATAGTGAAAAAATGAGTCCAAAATTTTATATCGGTGCGGCAATAATATTAGTTACTGTAATTCTAAACGGAGTGGTAAAGAACTATAAAAAGTTAACAACTAATTAGTAAATAGTTTCTACAATGTAAAATGAAAATTTTATCTTTGTAATTCATACTAAATCAAAGAATACTACAAAAAATGGAATATTTAGATTTTGAACTCCCAATAAAAGAGCTTGAAGATCAGTTAGATAAATGTCAAATAATCGGTCAAGAATCGGATGTTGATGTTTCTAATACATGCAAGCAAATTGAAAAAAAATTAGAAGAAACCAAAAAAGAAATCTATAAAAACCTAACTGCTTGGCAACGTGTTCAGTTGTCTAGACATCCAAACCGTCCATATACTATGGATCATGTTAGAGCTTTATGTGGTGATA
Organism: Flavobacterium sp. IC2-16; assembly: GCF_055521455.1. Taxonomy (NCBI): domain Bacteria; kingdom Pseudomonadati; phylum Bacteroidota; class Flavobacteriia; order Flavobacteriales; family Flavobacteriaceae; genus Flavobacterium; species Flavobacterium sp. IC2-16. The sequence goes on from NZ_CM145480.1 coordinate 2,052,870, forward strand.
CTTTTTTAGAGCTTTTTGGTGATCGCGGAGTTAAAGACGACAAAGCAATGATTGGTGGTTTAGGTAAAATTGGTGGTCAATCGTTTATGATTATTGGTCAGCAAAAAGGATACAATACTAAAACACGTCAATATAGAAATTTCGGTATGGCTAACCCTGAAGGGTATCGTAAAGCCTTACGTTTAATGAAAATGGCCGAAAAATTTGGCGTTCCTGTAATTACTTTGGTAGATACTCCAGGAGCTTATCCAGGTTTAGAAGCTGAGGAACGCGGACAAGGTGAAGCTATTGCACGTAATATTTTCGAAATGATGCGCTTAAAAGTGCCCATCATAACAATTGTTGTTGGAGAAGGTGCTTCGGGAGGAGCTTTAGGAATAGGTGTTGGTGATAGAGTTTATATGTTGGAAAATACATGGTACTCGGTTATTTCACCAGAATCTTGTTCTTCAATTCTTTGGAGAAGCTGGGAATACAAAGAACAAGCCGCTGAAGCCTTGAAGTTAACATCTTTCGACATGAAAAAGCAGAAATTAATTGATGATATTATTCCTGAACCATTAGGAGGTGCACATTACGATCGTGAGAACACTTTCAAAAATGTTGAGCATTATATCATGAAAGCTTTTAATGAATTGAAAGACTTATCAACAAAAGATTTGGTTGCCAAAAGAATGGATAAATACAGTAACATGGGTGAATTTAAAGAGTAAACACACTTGTTCGCAATGCATAGAATCCGAGGCCTTATAGCTTCGGATTTTTTTTGACTTATTAACAATGAATTGGTGTTTATTAACATTGGTTTATTAACAACTCAAGTTTCGATTTTGCAAAAATTGGCTAACTTAGCACCATGGAAAATATCAGAAATATAAACCCAATAAAAGTAGATAAAACTACAATTATCAACCTTGAGAAAGGGAAGTTGCCGCCACAGGTGTTAGACCTTGAAGAAGCAGTGCTTGGCGCAATGATGATTGATAAAAAAGGGGTTGATGAAGTAATCGATATTTTGCAACCCGATGCCTTTTACAAAGACGCTCATAAATATATTTTTGAAGCTATCGTTCAGTTGTTTAACGATACTCAGCCTATTGACTTATTAACAGTTTCGGCTCAGCTTAAAAAGAATGGAAAATTAGAGCTTTCCGGTGGTGATTTTTATTTGATTCAACTGACTCAAAAAATATCTTCTTCGGCTCACATCGAATTTCACTCGCGTATTATTCTTCAAAAATACATTCAACGTAGTTTGATTCGTATTTCTTCTGAAATTATTGAAGAATCGTATGATGAAACTACCGACGTTTTTGATTTGTTAGATAAAGCCGAATCGCGTTTGTATGAAGTTACGCAAGGAAATATCAAAAGAAGTTCTGAAACTGCCCAAAGTTTGGTAATCCAGGCAAAAAAGCGAATCGAAGAAATTGCCAATAAAGAAGGATTGAGCGGAATTCCAACAGGATTCCATGATTTGGATAAATTAACTTCGGGATGGCAACCTTCCGATTTAATTATTATTGCAGCTCGTCCAGGTATGGGTAAAACGGCTTTTGTCTTGTCAATGGCGCGTAACATGGCTATTGATGCGGGTGCCCCTGTAGCTTTATTCTCTTTGGAGATGTCTTCGGTTCAGTTGATAACACGTCTAATTTCTTCGGAAACAGGGCTTTCTTCTGAAAAACTAAGAACCGGTAAACTTGAAAAACACGAGTGGGAGCAACTTTCTATTAAAGTAAAAGATTTAGAAAAAGCACCTTTATATATAGACGATACGCCATCACTTTCTATTTTCGATTTGCGAGCTAAAGCTAGACGTTTGGCTTCGCAATACGGAATTAAAATGATTGTAATCGATTACCTTCAGTTAATGACTGCCGGCGGTAATGGTAAAGGTGGAGGAAACCGTGAACAGGAAATTTCAACCATTTCAAGAAACTTGAAAGCCTTGGCAAAAGAGTTAAATGTACCGGTAATTGCACTATCGCAGTTGTCGCGTGCGGTTGAAACACGTGGCGCGAGTAAGCGACCTTTACTATCTGACTTACGTGAATCGGGAGCGATTGAGCAGGATGCCGATATTGTGTCGTTTATTTACCGTCCGGAATATTATAAAATTGATGAATGGGATGATGAAGAGCGTTCTCCAACCCAAGGACAAGCCGAATTTATCGTGGCAAAACACCGTAATGGAGGTTTGGATAATATTCGTTTGAAATTCATCGGAAGCTTAGGTAAATTCGATAATTTAGATGATAATCATTCTTCTTTCGATGCGATGCCTTCTCGAATGAATATGGATGATAATCCTTTCATTACACCAAATCTTCCGAGCCCGAATGAAGCTTTTGGAAGTAATATGAATAATTTTGACGACGACAGCGATGTTCCGTTTTAATATGAAGCCTACCGATGTAGGCTTTTTTTATGATTTATTCTGTAGAAAATCATTTATCTTTGAGAATAAATTATTCTAAATGTCCGTTAAAAAATTGCTATTTCTATTTGTGTTTCTGATATCTATGTCGGTTAAAGCTTCTTTTGTGCTTATACCAATGGATGCCGAAACGCAACAAAATCACCTAAAAGCATACGGAATCACCTATTGGGCGCTAGAGAAACAATATAAGGTAAGCTGGCTGTTAAATTATCGTGGTGGTTCTTTTTTGATGCCCGATTTGCCAGAAATTAGAAAAGAGTGTCAGATTAGAGGGGTGAGTTTTGAAGTTTTAAGCGATGGTGCTGCGAATAGCATTTTAGATGAAATTAGTTCGCCATCACAAAACATGGAAACCGTAGTGTTGGAAAAAGCACCTAAAATTGCGGTATATACACCAAAAGGAAAACAACCTTGGGATGATGCTGTAACGTTAGTGTTAACCTATGCCGAAATTCCTTTTACGCCAATTTATGATGAAGAGGTTTTAAGCGATGCGTTGCTTCTTTACGATTGGTTGCATTTACACCATGAAGATTTTACCGGTCAATACGGGAAATTTTTTGGGGCGTACCGAAATGCTCCTTGGTATATAGAACAAAAGAAAGACGCTGAAGCTTTGGCTGCTAAATTGGGTTTTTCAAAAGTTTCTCAAGAAAAAATGGCTGTAGCCAATAAAATTAGAAACTATGTAATTGGTGGCGGATTTATGTTTGCCATGTGCTCGGCTACCGATAGTTTTGATATTGCACTTTCTGCCGAAGGTGTTGATATTTGTGAACCAATGTTCGATGGTGATGCTAGCGATGCCAACTATCAATCGAAAATAAACTATACCAATACTTTTGCATTCAAAGATTTTGTCTTGGAAAGAAACCCAATGCAATATGAGTTTTCGGATATTGATATGACGATGAAAAGAAAGGTACTACCTGATGTTGATTATTTTACACTGATGGAATATTCGGCTAAATGGGATCCGATACCAACCATGTTATGTCAGAATCACACGCAGTTAGTGAAAGGATTTATGGGGCAAACTACTGCTTTTGATCCGGAGTTAATTAAATCGAATGTGCTTATTATGGGTGAAAATAAGCAAAATGGTGAAGCGCGATATATTCATGGAACCAAAGGAAAAGGGATGTTTACTTTTTATGGAGGTCACGACCCAGAAGATTATCAACATCGCGTAGGAGATGCGCACACTGTTTTAGATTTGCATCCCAATTCTCCAGGATATCGTCTTATTTTGAATAACGTGCTGTTTCCTGCGGCAAGAAAGAAAAAATTGAAAACGTAATGAAACAGTTTTACTTTTTTTGTTGGTATTTCTGTTTGGGAGTAGTGTTTACTTACGGTCAGAAGTCTTATTATGAAAAAAAGAGAGATGTATTTGTTGAAAACTATAAGTATGATTCTGCCATTGTATATGCGCAAAAAGCAGTTAGGTTTTCCAATCAAAATTCAGATCATTTAGCTGAGAATTATCTAAAAGGAGCTAAAATATTTAAATCACTTTCCAAAACTGATAGTTGTGTTTATTATTTGAATAAAGCAGAAAATCTATTCAAACAAAGCACAGATTTAAAATACAAACAAGAAAAACTTTTCAATATTCTTGTTTTAAAAGCGGAGTTAGCAAGATTTTCAAATCGTAAAGAGTTGGCAACAAAGTATATAAATCAGGCGACCAAAAGTGTAAAACCTGATTTTGATTTTGATGTTTTGGCATATTACTATAATAGAAGAATGGCTATTGTCTCTCAATTTTATAATTATGATTCAGATTCCGTGAAAACGATACATCTGTTAGCCGATAAAATCATAATAAATCAAGATAGAATTACTGATAAATCCATTCCGGTATACACTCTAAATGAGATTGGCTTTTTAGATTTTAACAAGAACCCCAAAAAGGCGCTCGAGTATTTTAATCAGGCTTTTTTAATTGCTAAGAAATCAAATGCTAAGCAAGCATTAATAGATGTTGCTATAAATTTAGGTAGAACTTACCAACAGAAATTTTTGGATCAGGATAAAGCGATTTATTATCATAAGATTGCTTTAGAAACGGCTACAGAAATTGATAACTTATGGCAAAAGTATCAAGCTACAATTAACTTGCGTATTTGCTATTCTTTAAAAAATGATTTTGAAACTGCGTTAACCTATTCAGATCAGGCTACGGTTTTTGCTGTTGAAATGGAAAAAAAAGATAAAAATATTTTGCTGAATGAAATGGAAAAAAAATACAATTTTCAAGCAAAAGAAAGTGAACTTAAATCGTCAAAAAAAAATACGTTATACCTGTTAATTTTACTGGTTTCACTTTTAGCTGTCTTGGGAATAATGTTTTTTTATAACCGAAAAATAAAATTCAAGAATCTTGAACTTTCAAAGTTGTCTTCTGAAAATGAATTTTTGGTTAGTGAAACGAATCATAGGGTTAACAATAATCTACAGTTAATTGCCTATCTAATCTCTGAAGTTGTTAGGAAAAAAGGGAATAATGAAGACAAGAACGAATTTATTAAGTTGTTGTCTAAAGTTGAAGCTATTGCTACCTTACACAGGCACCTTTATTTGACAAAAAATAAGAAGAACCTAAATCTTCAAAAATATTTTGAGGAACTAAAATCGAATTTTATAGGAATAGGCACGGAGAAAAATATAGATTTGGATTTCACTGTAGATTTTATTGAAATTCATTCCGATCAGGCGGTTCATTTGGGGTTATTACTTTCGGAATTATATATTAATTCGATTAAACATGCTTTTAGTCCAAATCAGGAGAAAAGAATTTGCTTTCATTTGCTGGAAAAAGACGGCATTTTATCGTTCAATTATGAAGATAATGGTGAAAATGCAATAGGCAAAGAAATACAACCCAAACTAGTAGATCAGCTTTGTTTGCAGCTTGAGGTAATATATTCGATTACAACCAAAGAAGGCTTTAAACTATGTTTTTCTAAAGATATTGCTTCATGGATATAAAAATTTTAATTGTAGAAGATCAAGTTCTAATTGCCAATCATATTAAAAATATTCTGGGAGACGCTAATTTTCACACTGTTGAAATGGCCTTTAAAATAAATTCGGCAATTGAGAAATTAAATTCATTTGTTCCCGATGTTATTTTATTGGATATTAATGTTGAAGGAAGAAATACAGGGATAGATTGGGCAGAAGAATATGTTAAGGATGCAAAAATAATTTTCATAACTGGACAGAATGAAATGTCTACCTTGGAAAAAGCATTGACGGTAGATCCAATAGCTTACTTAACCAAACCCGTACGAGAAATTGATTTGCAAGCTGCGCTTCAAGTGGCCAAAAAACAATTTAATTCAAATTTGGTGATTATAAAAGATGGGTTTAAAGAAGTAAAACTAAACTACGATCAAATCTTATTTGTTAAAAGCGAACGAAATTATATAGATATTCATACCATTGACAAAAAACTTACTATACGAAATACTCTGGATGGCTTTTTAAAAGAATTGAATTCGTCTATTTTTTGTAAAATCCACAGATCATATGTGGTCAACACCACAAAAGTGGATCTAAGAAAATCAAATTCTGTTATCGTTAAAGGATTTGAATTGCCACTTTCACGAAATTGTAGTTTGAATTTGTAATTCGTCCACATACTTCTGTCGTTCGTCCCAAAACATAAATTTAAACACCAAATAAAGGTATTTTTGTTACATAACTATTAAATTTTCAATTTATGAAACAAAAGTATCTCTATTCATTTCTGTTTTTTTTCGTATGTTTTTTGGGATTCAGCAAAAACCGCGACAATCTAAAATTGCCTACTACAGACATTTGTAGTACCGCACTCAATCTAACGGTTGGCGTCTCTTTTAACGACTATGCACAAAGTGTTAATTTAACCGGAGCTACCAATTCAGGAGTAGCAACACCTTCTTGTGGTAATTATCAGGGTGGCGATAGATGGTTTGCCTTGACTGTACCATCTACAGGTATTGTGGCGGTTGAAACAAATGGTACTTTAAATTATGATACAGGATTAGCTGTTTATTCAGGAAGTTGCGGTGCATTATCGTTATTAAACTGTGACGATAATAGTGGGACTAATAATTATTCAAGAATTTCTTTAACTGGTCAAACACCCGGTGCGACTATTTATATTAGAGCATGGGAGAATTTTTGGGGCAGTTCGAATGCACAATTTGAAATTTCGGCTTACGACCCAACTCTTCCTGCAACTCACTTGAACTTTGATGGTGTTAATGATTATGTTAACTTAGGGAATTCACTTTCTTCAAGTTTAAATGGGGCTACTGCATTAACAGTAGAAGCATGGATTAATCCTTCTGTTTTAAATGGATGGAATAATATTATTACAGATTATGATGGCGCTTATCATAAAATTTTATTGCGAGTAAGAAATAACAATAATATTCAGTTCTGGTTAAATGGAACCGTTTTAAACTCTGCTTTTACAGTTCCATTAAATGCATGGACACATATTGCGGCAGTATATGATGGAGCGAATATGTATGTGTATGCTAATGGATCTTTAGTTGCTTCGCAAGCTGCTGTAGTGAGTCTACCAGCAACTTCAAATCAATTCAATATTGGTTCAAGAGTTGGCGGTACAGAATATTTTACTGGAAATATTGATGAAGTTCGTGTCTGGAATGTTGTTAGAACTCCAAACCAAATTATGGGTTCTAAAAACTGTGAATTACAAGGTGGAGAATCCGGTTTATTGAGATATTATAAATTTAATCAAGGTTTTGATGCTGCAAATAACTCAAGTGTAACAACTTTAACAGACGCTACTTCAAACGCAAATAACGGTACATTAACCAATTTTGCTTTAACAGGAAGTACTTCTAACTGGTTAGCAGGTTCACCGGTTACATCTGGAAGTATTATTCCTTCAGTTGCAACGGCATCAACGCCAGTTGTGTATAGCCAAGGTGCAACAGCAACTGCTTTAACGGCAACAACAGGAACTAATGGCACAGGATTAATGTGGTATACTGTGGCAACTGGTGGCACTGGTTCTACTACAGCACCAACTCCTTCTACAGCAACAGTGGGGTCAACCTCGTATTGGGTTTCTTCAACAAATGCTAATGGTTGTGAAAGTGAAAGAATACAAATTGTAGTAAACGTTAAAGTTGCAAATGACGACTGTTCTAATGCCATAAGTTTGACTGTTGGAAATACGTTCAATGAATATCCGGAAAATATTGATTTAACTAGTGCAACTAATTCTGGCTCTCCATTACCAACTTGTGGTAATTTCCAAGGAGGAGATATTTGGTACACTGTAACTGTCCCTACTTCTGGCAACGTTGTAATTGAAACAGATGGTGCTGGAGCTTTTGATACAGGTTTAGAAGTTTATACAGGTAATTGTGGAACTTTAAGTTTAGTAGCTTGTGACGATAATAGCGGAAATGGTAATTATTCTCAATTACTTTTACTTGGTCAAACACCTGGAGCTATACTTTATGTAAGAACTTGGGAAAATTTCTGGGGTAATTCTAATGCTCAATACCAAATTTCAGCATATGAGTATATTAATCCAGCTACTCATTTAAACTTTGATGGTGTAAATGACAATGTTGCAATTCCTCCTGCTGCAATTAATAATTTAACGCAAGGAACTATAGAAGTTTGGATTTATCCAACAGCTAGTACTTTAGACAATCAAACAATTTGTGCAAAACAAAGTAATTTTGAAAATACTTATGCATACTTGTCAATTGGTGGTGGTTCAGCTGCTAATGGTCGAGTATATTACCAATCTACTAACAGTGCTTTTATTCAAAGTAACGCTACAATTATTTCAAATCAATGGACGCATGTTGCTGTAACTTTTACCAATACTCAAGCTAAAATTTATATTAATGGAGTTTTAGACAATACAGTTGCTGGGAATTTTTCTTTGCCTAATGACATAACTGTAACAGCAACAACCATTGGTGCTATACTTGGAGATGGTGGAGGTCAGTATTTTACAGGTAATCTTGATGAGTTTAGAGTTTGGAATTATGCTTTAAATCTAGCTGATATTCAAAATAGCATGAACTGTGAAGCACAGTCTCAACCTGAATTAATGACATACTATAAATTCAATCAAGGTTTTGATTACGCTAATAATTCATCTTTAACTACTCTAGTGGATGAAACAGGAACTTATAATGGTACTTTAAGTGGTTTTGCTTTATCAGGAGCAACTTCCAATTGGAAATCCGGTTCAGCAATGACCAGTGGAAATACATGTGCAACATTGAGTAATACAGGTTTTGAAGCTATGAACGGTCTTAAAGTTTATCCAAATCCTTCAACAGGTATTTTTACTATAGATTCACAAGAAGAGATTACAGTTGTAGTTCTTGATGTATTGGGTAAAACTATTGTAAGTAAGCAAATTAGTACTGGAGCGAATACGTTGGATATTTCTAATTACGCTTCTGGAATATATCTAGTTAAAGCTACTGGGAAAACTGGAGAAACAGCAACTTATAAGTTGGTGAAAAAATAGATATTCACATATGAATTTCTTAAACAAATACAGGCTTGAATTGTTATTGATTATACAATATGCTTTAATTTTTATATTGTTAGCGTATATCATTTTAATTTAGTTTGCAGTTTGATTTATTGGGAGCCCTCAAGAAATTGAGGGCTTATTTTTTTTCTGAACTTTTCTTAAGTACATTTACTTTATATTGTATTTGTATGAATTATAATCAGATCCTTTCAGAAGTATATTCCGAAACTAAAGACATAAATATTCTAGGGAAAGTAACTTCTTCAATTCCCGAATTGGCTAGCATCAATCCCAATAAATTTGGTATTCATCTTACCACTATCGATGGCCTTGATTTTGGCATTGGCGATAGTAATGAAAAATTTTCAATTCAGTCGGTTTCTAAAGCACTTACAGTTGCCTTGGCATTTTCTTTTCTAGGTGAAAAAGTCTGGGAGCGGGTAGGGGTTGAGCCTTCTGGAAATCCGTTTAATTCGTTAGTGCAATTGGAATACGAAAAAGGCATTCCGCGTAATCCGTTTATCAACGCCGGTGCATTGGTAATTGCCGATATATTGGTGTCGAATTTAGAACATCCAAAAGAAGACTTTTTAAAATTTATCCGAAAAATATCCAATTGCGATACCATAAATTATAATCCAAAAGTTGCTCAATCGGAAAAAGACAACGGTTTTCGCAATACAGCTTTGGCTAACTTTTTAAAATCGTTTGGTAATATTACCAATGATGTGGATGTTGTGTTGGACTTTTATTTTCATCAATGTTCTCTTGAAATGACTTGTAAGGAATTAGCGCATTCTTTTTTCTTTTTCGCAAACGAAGGACATACCCTGTCGGGTGATATTATTTTATCGTCCAGTCAAGTAAAAAGATTAAATGCCATTATGCAAACCTGTGGGTTTTACGACGAATCCGGTGAGTTTACCTATAAAGTTGGATTACCCGGAAAGAGTGGTATTGGTGGTGGAATAGCAGCGCTTTATCCTAAAAACTTCGCGGTGGTTACTTGGAGCCCGTGTTTAAATGAAAAAGGAAACTCCGAGCGCGGCATGGCTGCTTTAGAGTTATTGACAACAAAAACAGGAATGTCTATTTTTTAAGCGTTTGCGTTGAAAAATGAATGTAAGCTGTTTTTTATTTCGGAAGTATTTATGGAATCGAATAGCGATAAGATGTAATTATCAGGTCGGATTACAATAAAAAGTTCCGAAGTAACTCCCAATTTGTTCCAATGTTCTGATAGCTTATCTTCAATAAGAAATATGGGAAACGGGAAAATGTTTTCTAATTCAAGTTTTTGTTTTTCAGTCAATGGTTTATTTCCAATGTGTAACATATGGAATCCTGTTTGACTAAACTGACGGTAATATCCTTTTTCGTTTTTATAAGGTAATCGGTCACCACTTTTAAAACCTAGTTTTTGAGAACTGTAGTTTTGAGATAATTTTTTACCGTTATACGAATATGATATTTGGGATATGGTTTTAAAAACTCTTGGTTTTATCCAATCGTTAGAAAACATTTGCTGAATAATTGGTATTAAAATGGTTTTTCGAAATAAGGCCACATACCATTTATCGGAAGTCATAATGTTGAATGCACGATCTGTAAAGCGCATTAAAAATTTAGCAAAAGGAATTCGTTCTTCATTATAGGTTTCCAGTATTTCTTCTTTTGCAATACCTTTTAATACGTACGCCATTTTCCAAGCTAGGTTATACGCATCTTGTAATCCCGTATTCATGCCTTGACCACCAGCTGGACTATGAATATGAGCACTGTCTCCTGCTAAAAAAACTCTATTCTTTCTAAAATTTGAAACACTTCTATGATGTAAATTATAAATAGAGAACCAATTCACTTTATTAAAAGTAAGCGGTATACCAATTGTTTTTCGAATAACTGCTTCAATATCTTCAAACTCAATATTCGGAGTATTATAAAACTCTTTTGGGAAGGTGCCTAGAATTCTATAGTTTTTTTCGCCTTTCAACGGAAAGAAAGCACAGAAATTTTTATTGGTAGGCGCAATGAGCAATTTGTCGTATTCTAAGTTCCAATCCAATTCGGTATCGGCTACAAAAAATTTGTTTTGATATGTTCCACCTTCAAATGAAAAGTTTAATTGATGTCTAACAAGGCTTTTGGCACCATCACAAGCGACCACATATTTAGCGGTTATTTTCCGAATGTCTTCATTGTGAATGGTAATGGAAATGGTCGAATCATCATTTTGAGTTAAGGTTGTGAATTCAGTATTCCATAAAACATCATGATTGTTTTGAAGTAGGTTTTTGTATAGTAACTCTTCGTTCTTACTTTGTTCGAAAGCGAATAGAAAATGGAAATCAGTTAATCCTTGTCCGATAGTATTTATTTTTACTTCAGCTCTTTTTTTTCCGGAAAAGTACAAGTTGAATTCATTAATATAAGCACCTTCTTTTAAAATGGTGTCCGATAAACCCATTTGCTCATAAATCTCCAAACTTCGTGCAGTGACTGTTATTGCTCGTGATTGCTTTGTGGGTTCTTCTTTTGTGTCAATAATAATGAAATCTACTCCAAAACGATTTAGCTGATTAGCCATCATCAATCCGGTAGGTCCCGCACCTATAATAAGGACATCGGTTTTCATAACTTTTAATTATACGTATAAAGTTACAAAAAATGAAAGGGTATTGAAAGTAAATAAGTCCTTTTACTCTTTTAAAATTTCCAAAGGACAATACGGGTAATTTTGTTTCCTTGCTCCATAGTAATGGTGCGAACCTCTATGGCTTTTATTCTTTTAAGAACAGAATAAAGTGGTTTTAGGTTCTCTTTTTTTGAAACTAATGAAGAAAACCATTTGCATTGTGTTTTGAAATGAACACTTTCGAACATCATATTAGTAATGAATGCCAATTCACCACCTTCATACCACAACTCATTATTTTGTCCGCCAAAATTTAAAACAGGCTTGTTTTCTATGGTTTTGCCTAAGTTTTTTAGTTTACGTTTCGTGCCTTCTGTAGCCGCTTCTCTAGAATTATGAAACGGAGGGTTACATATTGTAAAATCGAAAGATTCATCAGCTTGAATAATGCCTTTGAAAATGTTTCGTTTGTTTTCTTGTAAACGGATTGTTATAGCATGTTTCAATTCTGGATTATGATTGATGATGTTCTCTGCAGTAAGTTTTGCAGGTTTGTCAACTTCTGTACCCACAAATTCCCAGCCGTATTCCTGATGGCCAATAATGGGGTAGATGCAATTCGCTCCAGTTCCGATATCCAAAACTCTGATTTTATTCCCGGTTGGTATTGTTCCGTTGTTCTCATCGGCTAAAACATCCGCAATGTAATGCAGGTAATCAGCGCGTCCTGGAATGGGAGGGCATAAGTTGGTTTTTGGTAATTCCCAATAAGCAATATTGTAGAATTGCTTCAATAAAGCTTTATTTAGTGCGCGAACAGCATCAGGGTTGGCGAAGTCAATACTTTCATTTCCGTATTTAGTAATAAATACAAAAGCCTGTAGTTCTGGCAAAGTTTCTAGTAAGACTTGAAAATTGTAATTCCCATTATGCTTGTTTCTTGGATGTAAACTTTTTTGCGGACTAGCTGTTTTTGTATTTTTCATAGGGAAAGAATGAGCTGCAAAGGTAGTTGAAAATAAAGTTTCCAAAAATTAAAAATAGATAGTTAGAAGATTCTAATTTTTAAAAAATAAAAAACCCACTCTTGCGAATGGGTTTTTATAATAAGTAAGATAAATATGTTTATAAACGTTTTTCTTATTTCACTTTATTCACGATAGCCGCGAAAGCTTCTGGGTGGTTCATTGCTAAATCGGCAAGAACTTTACGGTTCAATTCGATGTTGTTAGCTTTTAATTTACCCATGAACTGAGAATAGCTCATTCCGTGTAAACGTGCACCAGCGTTAATACGCATAATCCATAAAGCACGGAAATTTCTTTTCTTTTGTTTTCTTCCACGGTATGCGTAAGCCATTGCTTTTTCTACCGCGTTTTTAGCTACTGTCCAAACGTTTTTACGTCTTCCAAAGAAACCTTTGGCTTGCTTCAATACTCTTTTTCTTCTAGCTCTTGAAGCAACTGAATTTACTGATCTTGGCATAATTCTTAATTGTTTTTTGCAGTAAGGCGGCTATTCGTAGCGCTTCTAGTTTCGTTTTTCAGGATGTTCCTGTTGAAATCTGCCCACTCCAGGGTTATAAAATTGTTTTAACCGAAAGAACAAATAATCTTAACTGACAATTAAATTGTCAATTAGATAATTCTTAATTGTTCTTTTACACTCTTCACGTCAGATTGGTGAACCAAAGCTGAGTGAGTTAAAGCTAACTTACGTTTTTTCGACTTTTTAGTCAGAATGTGACTTTTAAAAGCGTGCTTTCTTTTGATTTTTCCAGAGCCAGTAACTTTGAAACGTTTCTTAGCACTAGATTTTGTTTTCATTTTAGGCATCTCTTCCTAGGTATTAGATTTATCTTACTTACTATCTTTTAGTTTTCAGTCTCAGTTTTCAGTTTACAAAATAAATACTGAATACTGCAACTGTGAACTATTTACTTTTTTTCTTTGGAGCGATGAACATAATCATACGCTTTCCTTCTAAAACCGGCATAGCCTCCACTTTTCCGAACTCTTCTAAATCTTGTGCTAAACGAAGCAATAAAATTTGTCCTTGTTCTTTGTATATGATGGAACGTCCTTTGAAGAATACGAAAGCTTTTAATTTTGAACCTTCTTTTAAGAACTTTTCAGCATTCTTCTTTTTAAATTCATAATCATGTTCGTCGGTTTGAGGTCCGAAACGAATTTCTTTGATTGTAATTTGTGTTGATTTAGCCTTTAATTCTTTCTCACGCTTCTTTTGCTCATAAAGGAATTTTTTATAATCCATTATTTTACAAACAGGTGGTTCGGCATTAGGAGATATTTCAACCAAATCCAATTCGAACTCGTCAGCTAAACGCATTGCTTCAGAAGTTTTATAAACTCCTGGTTCTACATTGTCTCCAACTAAACGCACTTCAGGCACTCGAATGTTGTTGTTAATTCGGTGGGCGTCTTTTTTTTCTACTCGAGGTTGGTAACCTCTGTTGTTTCTTATTGCTATGGCTCTAAAATTTTAAATTAAACTTAGAATTGTTTTAATGTTTTTGCTATTTCTTCGTTAACTAAAGCAGCAAATTGCTCAATAGTCATCGTTTCGTTCGACTTTCCGGCGTCACCATGACGACGTACAGAAATCGTTCCGTTTTTCTCTTCTTCCTCGCCAACAATCAGCATGAATGGGAACTTCTTGGTTTCCGCTTCACGAATTTTCTTGCCAATTGTCTCGTTTCGGTTGTCAATTAGGGCGCGAATTTCGTGAATTTCCAGCAATTCTGAAACTTTTTTGGCATAATTTTCATATTTCTCACTCAAAGACAGGATGATAGCCTGTTCCGGCATTAGCCAAAGTGGGAAATTTCCACCCGTATGTTCTAATAAAATTGCAATGAAACGCTCCATAGATCCAAACGGTGCACGGTGAATCATCACTGGTCGGTGTAACTCGTTGTCTGAACCTTTGTATGACAAGTCAAATCGTTCCGGTAGATTGTAGTCTACTTGAATGGTACCCAATTGCCAACTTCTGCCTAGAGCATCTTTTACCATGAAATCCAATTTCGGACCATAGAAAGCAGCTTCGCCTGGCTCAATTACATAGTTTAAACCTTTATCTCTTGCAGCGCTAATAATTGCATTTTCAGCTTTCTCCCAGTTTTCTACAGAACCGATGTATTTATCTGGATTGTCTAAATCACGAACAGAAACCTGAGCAGTAAAGTTTTCAAATCCTAAAGATCCAAATACATATAATACTAAATCAATAACATTTTTAAACTCAGCATCCAATTGGTCTGGTGTACAGAAAATGTGTGCATCGTCTTGAGTAAATCCTCTTACACGAGTTAAACCATGTAATTCTCCCGATTGCTCATAACGATAAACTGTTCCGAATTCAGCGTAACGTTTTGGTAAATCTTTATATGACCAAGGTCTAGCATTATATATTTCACAGTGGTGTGGACAGTTCATTGGTTTTAACAAGAACTCTTCACCTTCTGCTGGAGTATGAATTGGCTGGAAGCTATCTGCACCATATTTTGCATAGTGACCAGAAGTTACATACAAGTCTTTCATTCCAATGTGAGGCGTAACTACTTGTTCGTATCCAGCTTTTTTCTGTGCTTTTTTCAAAAATTGTTCTAAACGGTCGCGTAACGCAGCGCCTTTTGGTAACCACAATGGTAATCCTTGTCCAACTTTTTGAGAAAAGTGAAATAGATCTAATTCTTTTCCTAGTTTTCTATGGTCACGACGTTTTGCTTCCTCTAATAATTCAAGGTAATCCGTTAAATCTTTTTGCTTTGGGAACGAAATTCCGTAAACACGAGTCAACTGTTTGTTTTTCTCGTCACCTCTCCAGTAAGCACCGGCTACCGATAAAATTTTCATCGCTTTGATGATTCCTGTATTTGGAATATGACCCCCGCGACATAAATCGGTAAACGTAGAATGATCACAGAACGTAATCGTTCCGTCTTCTAGATTTTGGATTAACTCGGTTTTGTACTCGTTATTTTTGTATAACTCTAATGCTTCTGCTTTTGTTGCTGAACGCATTTTGAATTCGTGTTTCTCTCTTGAGATCTCTAATACACGGTCTTCAATAGCCTTGAAATCTCCATCAGTGATTTTTTTGTCTCCAAAATCCACATCGTAATAAAACCCGTTGTCAATTGCAGGTCCAATTGTTAATTTAATTCCTGGATACATTTCTTCTAAAGCTTGCGCCATAACGTGCGAAGTCGAGTGCCAAAACGCTTTTTTACCGTCAGCATCATTCCATGTATATAATATAAGTGTACCGTCGGTGGTTAATTCGGTTGTGGTTTCAATGGTTGTACCATTAAAAGATGCAGAAATAACATTTCTTGCCAATCCCTCACTGATGCTTTTCGCAACATCCATAGGAGTTGCACCTGGTGCAAACTCTCTAACCGAACCGTCCGGTAAAGTAATCTTGATCATATTAATTAATTATAAGTTGCAAATATAATGTTTATCAAAACACATACAATATATATATAAGGTATAATTTGATTCTTTTGTAGCGAAGACATCACTGTTTCTTTGCGGTCTGCATTCCCGCTGTCCGCTCTACACGGTGCCGCTTCCATCGGGGCTAAGGGGTGAGGTTGTGGGTTTTTAGCAAACTTTTAATGTATATACTATATTATAGTAGTATGGGAATTCAAGCTGTGCTGTTATATAAATAGTAGTATGAAATCAACTTTGCCACTTTGTGACTTTGCGAGGCTGTAACTTTCTTTAAAAAACTTTATTGTGTTACGGAATGGTTACCAGAGAGTTATGAAAAATCGGCAAAAAACTTTTAAAAAAAGGTTGCAAAAAGTTTGGAAGTGGTAAAAAGAGTGCTACTTTTGCACCCGCAATAACGGCATAGTTCATACGACATATTGAGACAAACTGAATTGAAAAGATTTTTAAAAAAAGTTTAAAAAAGATTTGGATTGTAGAAAATAAAGATTGTATCTTTGCCACCCGCAAAACAAGGGAAGTTCATTGGAAATACTGGTTAAGACGAAAAGAAAATTTTTTCAAAAAAAAGTTTCAAAAAGTTTTGCAGATTAAAAAAGAGTTTCTACTTTTGCACCCGCTAATCGAGAGATTGGTGTTAGAATAAAAGAAGACAACGTTCATAGACATATTGAATTGACAGCAAATATAAGAGAGAGTAAGACTTTTTCGAGTAGAATTAGAAAAACCTAGCGACTGAATCGACAATATTAAAAATATACGATGAAGAGTTTGATCCTGGCTCAGGATGAACGCTAGCGGCAGGCCTAACACATGCAAGTCGAGGGGTAGAGTTAGCTTGCTAACTTGAGACCGGCGCACGGGTGCGTAACGCGTATGCAATCTACCTTGTACAGAGGGATAGCCCAGAGAAATTTGGATTAATACCTCATAGTATCTTTCGGTGGCATCACCGGATTATTAAAGTTCCAACGGTACAAGATGAGCATGCGTCCCATTAGCTAGTTGGTGTGGTAACGGCATACCAAGGCAATGATGGGTAGGGGTCCTGAGAGGGAGATCCCCACACTGGTACTGAGACACGGACCAGACTCCTACGGGAGGCAGCAGTGAGGAATATTGGTCAATGGACGCAAGTCTGAACCAGCCATGCCGCGTGCAGGATGACGGTCCTATGGATTGTAAACTGCTTTTATACGGGAAGAAACCCTGCTACGTGTAGCAGCTTGACGGTACCGTAAGAATAAGGATCGGCTAACTCCGTGCCAGCAGCCGCGGTAATACGGAGGATCCAAGCGTTATCCGGAATCATTGGGTTTAAAGGGTCCGTAGGCGGTTTTATAAGTCAGTGGTGAAATCCGGCAGCTTAACTGTCGAACTGCCATTGATACTGTAGAACTTGAATTACTGTGAAGTAACTAGAATATGTAGTGTAGCGGTGAAATGCTTAGATATTACATGGAATACCAATTGCGAAGGCAGGTTACTAACAGTTTATTGACGCTGATGGACGAAAGCGTGGGGAGCGAACAGGATTAGATACCCTGGTAGTCCACGCCGTAAACGATGGATACTAGCTGTTTGGAGCAATCTGAGTGGCTAAGCGAAAGTGATAAGTATCCCACCTGGGGAGTACGCACGCAAGTGTGAAACTCAAAGGAATTGACGGGGCCCGCACAAGCGGAGGAGCATGTGGTTTAATTCGATGATACGCGAGGAACCTTACCAGGGCTTAAATGGGAGACGACAGGACTGGAAACAGTTTTTTCTTCGGACGTCTTTCAAGGTGCTGCATGGTTGTCGTCAGCTCGTGCCGTGAGGTGTCAGGTTAAGTCCTATAACGAGCGCAACCCCTATTGTTAGTTGCCAGCGGGTCATGCCGGGAACTCTAACAAGACTGCCGGTGCAAACCGTGAGGAAGGTGGGGATGACGTCAAATCATCACGGCCCTTACGTCCTGGGCTACACACGTGCTACAATGGACGGTACAGAGAGCAGCCACTACGCAAGTAGGCGCGAATCTTCAAAGCCGTTCTCAGTTCGGATCGGAGTCTGCAACTCGACTCCGTGAAGCTGGATTCGCTAGTAATCGCATATCAGCCATGATGCGGTGAATACGTTCCCGGGCCTTGTACACACCGCCCGTCAAGCCATGGAAGCTGGGGGTACCTGAAGTCGGTGACCGCAAGGAGCTGCCTAGGGTAAAACTAGTAACTGGGGCTAAGTCGTAACAAGGTAGCCGTACCGGAAGGTGCGGCTGGAACACCTCCTTTCTAGAGAATGATGAAAGTCATGGGTTTTTACGAAAGATAGAGAATTACTCTCGCTGTTAGTTCAAAAAATAACTTAAATACAGAGTCTCGTAGCTCAGCTGGTTAGAGTACTACACTGATAATGTAGGGGTCGGCAGTTCGAGTCTGCCCGGGACTACTTTTTAAGCTTATAACTTGTAAGTTATGGATTTAAAAAGGTATAAAAGTTATAAAAAAAAAGGAAATTTTAGAAGTTGAGGATTCAAAATTCATAATTCTGAATTCATAATTCTGAATTACGATTGGGGATTAGCTCAGCTGGCTAGAGCGCCTGCCTTGCACGCAGGAGGTCATCGGTTCGACTCCGATATTCTCCACTACGGCTATAAAGTCAAAGCTGATAATTTTTGTCAGTTGCGACTCGCCACAAGTTCATTGACATATTGAGATAAGAAAAATACAAATTAAAAAGTAGAAAGCATAGGATCTTGTAGTAATACAAGAACCACATACATAAGCAAAATAAGGGCGTATGGGGGATGCCTAGGCTCTCAGAGGCGATGAAGGACGTGATAAGCTGCGAAAAGCTGCGGGGATTGGCACATACGATGTGATCCGCAGATATCCGAATGGGGCAACCCAATACATTGAAGATGTATTACCCGATAGGGGGCAAACCCGCTGAACTGAAACATCTAAGTAGGCGGAGGAGAAGAAAACAAAAGTGATTCCGTAAGTAGTGGCGAGCGAACGCGGATTAGCCCAAACCAGAGTTGTTACGGCAATTTTGGGGTTGTAGGACCACGACATTTGATGCGGATTGAATTAGAATAACCTGGAAAGGTTAACCACAGAGGGTGATAGTCCCGTATAAGTAAGAAAAGATATCAATAGTGGTATCCTGAGTAGGGCGGGGCACGTGAAACCCTGTCTGAATCTGGCGGGACCATCCGCTAAGGCTAAATACTCCTGAGAGACCGATAGTGAACCAGTACTGTGAAGGAAAGGTGAAAAGAACCGTGAATAACGGAGTGAAATAGATCCTGAAACCATACGCTTACAAGCGGTCGGAGCCCTTTCGTGGGGTGACGGCGTGCCTTTTGCATAATGAGCCTACGAGTTACCGTTGCTGGCAAGGATAAGCACTTCAGGTGTGGATCCGTAGCGAAAGCGAGTCTGAATAGGGCGCTTTAGTCAGTAGTGGTAGACGCGAAACCGTGTGATCTACCCATGGGCAGGATGAAGCTGTGGTAACACACAGTGGAGGTCCGAACCGGTTGACGTTGAAAAGTCTTCGGATGACCTGTGGGTAGGGGTGAAAGGCCAATCAAACTCGGAAATAGCTCGTACTCCCCGAAATGCATTTAGGTGCAGCGCTGAGCGTAAAGTTATATAGAGGTAGAGCTACTGATTGGATGCGGGGGCTTCACCGCCTACCAATTCCTGACAAACTCCGAATGCTATATAATGTTTCTCAGCAGTGAGGGCATGGGTGCTAAGGTCCATGTCCGAGAGGGAAAGAACCCAGACCATCAGCTAAGGTCCCCAAATGTATGCTAAGTTGAAAAAACGAGGTTTGTCTGCCCAGACAGCTAGGATGTTGGCTTGGAAGCAGCCATTCATTTAAAGAGTGCGTAACAGCTCACTAGTCGAGCGGACGAGCATGGATAATAATCGGGCATAAGTATACTACCGAAGCTATGGACAGGAAACTGTGGTAGGGGAGCATTCTAACAGGGTTGAAGGTGTGATGCGAGTCATGCTGGACCGGTTAGAAAAGAAAATGTAGGCATAAGTAACGATAATGCGGGCGAGAAACCCGCACACCGAAAGACTAAGGTTTCCTCAGCTATGCTAATCAGCTGAGGGTTAGTCGGGTCCTAAGGCGAACCCGAAAGGGACAGTCGATGGCCAACGGGTTAATATTCCCGTACTACTTATAATTGTGATGGGGTGACGGAGTGATGAAAGCACCGCGAACTGACGGAATAGTTCGTTAAAGTACCTAGCTATAGGTCCCGTAGTAAAATGCGCGGGAACTGGTGAAATACGATAGTACACGGAGTCTTCGGACAAAGTGATAGTGTGCCTAAGGGCTTCCAAGAAAAACCTCTAAACTTAGATTATAAGTACCCGTACCGTAAACCGACACAGGTAGTCGAGGAGAGAATCCTAAGGTGCTCGAGAGATTCATGGCTAAGGAATTAGGCAAAATAGACCTGTAACTTCGGGAGAAAGGTCGCCAGCAGCAATGCTGGCCGCAGTGAAAAGGTCCAGGCGACTGTTTATCAAAAACACAGGGCTCTGCAAAATCGTAAGATGAAGTATAGGGCCTGACACCTGCCCGGTGCTGGAAGGTTAAGAGGAGATGTTATCTTCGGAGAAGCATTGAATTGAAGCCCCAGTAAACGGCGGCCGTAACTATAACGGTCCTAAGGTAGCGAAATTCCTTGTCGGGTAAGTTCCGACCTGCACGAATGGTGTAACGATCTGGACACTGTCTCAGCCATGAGCTCGGTGAAATTGTAGTATCGGTGAAGATGCCGATTACCCGCAGTGGGACGAAAAGACCCTGTGCACCTTTACTATAGCTTAGTATTGACCTTGGATAAGTGATGTGTAGGATAGGTGGGAGACTGTGAAATGGCGTCGCCAGGCGTTGTGGAGTCATTGTTGAAATACCACCCTTTGCTTATCTGAGGCCTAACTCTTCGACGAAGAGGACATTGCTTGGTGGGTAGTTTGACTGGGGTGGTCGCCTCCAAAAGAGTAACGGAGGCTTCTAAAGGTTCCCTCAGCACGCTTGGTAACCGTGCGTAGAGTGCAATGGCATAAGGGAGCTTGACTGAGAGACATACAGGTCGATCAGGTACGAAAGTAGAGCATAGTGATCCGGTGGTTCCGCATGGAAGGGCCATCGCTCAAAGGATAAAAGGTACGCCGGGGATAACAGGCTGATCTCCCCAAGAGCTCATATCGACGGGGGGTTTGGCACCTCGATGTCGGCTCGTCACATCCTGGGGCTGGAGAAGGTCCCAAGGGTTGGGCTGTTCGCCCATTAAAGTGGCACGCGAGCTGGGTTCAGAACGTCGTGAGACAGTTCGGTCTCTATCTACTGTGGGCGTTAGAAATTTGAGTGGATCTGACTCTAGTACGAGAGGACCGAGTTGGACTGACCTCTAGTGTATCTGTTGTCTCGCCAGGGGCACCGCAGAGTAGCTACGTCGGGAAGGGATAAGCGCTGAAAGCATATAAGCGCGAAACCCACCACAAGATGAGATTTCTTTTAAGGGTCGTGGAAGATGACCACGTTGATAGGCTATAGATGTAAAGGCAGTAATGTCATAGTCGAGTAGTACTAATAACCCGTAAGCTTATGTATCGATTCCTCCCTCGCAAGAGGGAGGAGCTTAAACTTTTAAAACTTTACTTATCTCAGTATGTTAAGATATTTTGTAATGTTGATTAGCCAAGGCTAATTACCCTTACATAACGACTTAAGGTGGTTATTGCGGCGGGGCTCACCTCTTCCCATTCCGAACAGAGAAGTTAAGCCCGCCTGCGCAGATGGTACTGCAATCCTGTGGGAGAGTATGTCGCCGCCTTTCTTTTAGAAGCCCAGCTTGGAAAAGCTGGGCTTTCTTTTTTTATAGGTGTGGCGTGTCGGCCTTTGGCCTCGATCCGCCGCCTTTAGCTTCGCTCAATTCGCCCTTTGGGCTCGAGTCTTTTGAAAACCCTATCCAAATCGGATAGGGTTTTTTGTTTTATAATGTTTTGTGTTCGGAATTGCAACCAACTGCAATACAATTACTTGCTAGCCCCGGGTGTAGTGGCACGAAGTAGAACGAAAAACGGGAACTGCGCTTAGCAATCAAAACCAAACCAATCGCTCCAAATCATAAAAAAGCCAATCATTACGATTGGCTTGGGGGGTGAAGATTTATTTTTTGTTATCCGTGGATGGTTTCCTTTTTACCATATTTGGCGATTATTGTAGCTTCGTACTCCAGCCATTCTTTCCAACGTTTATCTACATCAACTTTTTCAGAATATTGTTTGGCAAATTTTAAAAAAGTAGTGTAATGTCCCGCTTCACTAATCATTAATTCATGATAAAATTTAGCTAAACTTTCATCTTTAATGTTTAGAGATAAAACTCTAAAACGTTCACAACTTCTGGCTTCAATCATGGCAGCAAATAATAAACGTTCAATTAAAGCATCGTTACGGCTTCCATCTTTACGTGCGAATTTGGTTAAATCGCTTACATAATCATCTTTTCGTTCTCTTCCTAAAGTATAGCCTCGTTGTTTAATGATGTCGTGAACCATTTTAAAGTGTTCCATCTCTTCTATAACAATACGAGTCATTTCTGTAACTAAATCTTCTTTTTCGGAATTATTAACAATAATATAGATAGCATTTGAAGCTGCCTTTTGTTCACACCACGCATGGTCGGTTAAGATTTCTTCTAAGTTGGATTCTGCAATATTGGCCCAACGAGGATCTGTAGCTAATTTTAAACCTAACATTTTCAATTATTTTGCACAAAATTACGTTCTTTTTTGGATTATTACCCTGAAGCAGTCTATTTTTGAATATGCATACCAAAAAAATACTCATTATTAGTTCGGTTTGGGTTGAACCTAATTCTTCTGCAGCTGGAAATAGAATGTTGCAATTAATTCATTTTTTTAAAAACAATGGGTATGAAATTACGTATGTGAGTACAGCAACTGAATCTGATTTTTCATTTGATTTGGAAAAAATTGGTGTTTTGACATCTAATGTTCTTTTGAATGATGAGAGTTTTGATGTATTTATTAAGTCTTTGAATCCTGAAATTGTTCTTTTTGATCGATTTATGGTTGAAGAGCAATTTGGTTGGCGTGTGTTGTTGAATTGTCCGAATGCATTAAGAATATTAGATACAGAAGATTTGCATTGTCTTCGTGATGCTAGAAAACAAGCCTATAAAACGAAAACTGAATTTAGTAACGAATTGTTATTTACCGATATCGCTAAACGTGAAGTCGCCAGCATTTTTAGATGTGATTTGACTTTAATGATTTCTGAATTTGAAATGCAATTATTGATTGATTTCTTTAAAGTGCCATCAAGTATTTTAATTTATTTGCCTTTGTTTGTTGCTACTGCCGAAATCAATAGTTTAGAATTTGATAAGCGTTCGGACTTTGTTTTTATTGGTAATTTTCTTCATGAACCTAACTGGAATTGTGTGCGTGTTTTGAAGGAAGAAATCTGGCCAATTTTATCAAAGAAGATTCCAGATGCCAAGTTGTTGATTTATGGTGCGTATCCTTCGCAAAAAGTATATCAGCTAGACAACCCTAAAGAGCGATTTTTAATTAAAGGCAGGGCTGAAAGTGCTAGAGAAGTTATTGAAAATGCTAGGGTGTTGTTGGCACCTATTCGATTTGGTGCTGGAATAAAAGGAAAATTACTCGAAGCAATGTGCTATGGAACACCAAGTGTTACCACAAGTATAGGTGCGGAAGCAATGGCTGGAGAATTTAATTGGAATGGCTCGATTGCTGACGATAATGCTATTTTTATTCGTGATGCTGTTCAATTGTATACCGATGAAAGAGTTTGGTCTGAGGCTCAAAAAAAGGGTTATGTTATTCTTAAAAACAGATTTGAAAGTCTTGACTTTCTGGATATTTTTAAAAATAGAATAGAGAATCTTTTATTGAATTTGGAACAGCATAGAAAACTCAACTTTATTGGTTCGATGTTACAGCACCATACTATGCAGAGCACAAAATATATGTCGAAATGGATTGAAGCTAAAAATCAGAAATAAAAAAAGCTGCTCTTTAAAGCAGCTTTTTTATTTTATATTTCATTCAGAATAAGTACAATCTTATTGAAATCGGCAGCAGCATTAATAACTGCTTTGTATTGGTCAAATTGTTCTAATGGATATTTTACTATTTTGTAATACTCGGTGTTTTGAATAGTAATTTCATTATTGGCTTTGCTATAACTACTTGTAAATATAGCTTCAGGTTTATTGTTTATTACCAATTTGTTATCCATGTTGATTTTGTCAAGGTTTTTAACATCAATATTTTTGGGTAAAATCAGTTTTATTTTTCGTTGATATGCGTGCGGATATTCAATTTCAACTGGTAATACTCGCTTGTTTTGTTGGTACAATTCCATTTGTTTACCAATAACTAATCCTAAAGAGAATAGAAAATTATTTCCCGCTTTTTGTACCAGTTCATTTCCATTGTATTTGAATTCTAAGATAAATGGTTTTTTTCCAATATTATCTGTTCCGTCGTTTACGGTTTTGAAATCTTTATTCTCTTTTTTATTGGTGTAATTTTCTAAAATAGTATTGCAAATGGTTTTGTATTCTTCATTCGAAACAAAATCTTTAATGGGTTGCAAACTTAACGCTGAATACCCACCATAAGAGAAGTTTGATGTTATAATAGGGTTTTCGATATCTTTTGTGAAATCAATTGTAATGTCCATTACATCGTTAGTTTGGTCAACTCCAGGGATTTCAATGAAGTTAATTTCGCTAATTCCCATCTTTACTCCAGAAAATTCTTTAGATTTTATGAATAGCCCATAATTATTTCCTAGTTGAGAAGGGAATAAAGGAATACGATATTCAATTTCTGTAGGAGTTATGTATTTATTAATCAAAGGAAAATAAAATAAAAGATCGTTTAGGTTTTCATAACTTTCAAAATCTTTATCAAAAGGAACATCAAAACGACTTGAAGTTAAAACGATATTATTTTCAATTTTTAAGTGATTGAAAATGGCAAAATACAGTTTTAAAATTTCAAATTGATTGGCTTGCTTGGTTTTGATTACATCGGATAGCGAAGCTTTACTTTCAAAATAGCGGTTATAGGCTATGGTTTTTTTAACTTTATCTTCAATATTCCAAACGTATTCCTGAAGGTCATTTGATTTTTTTATGGTTTTACAAAACTCTTCTATACTTTTTGTTTCTTTCTTTTCTAACGGCTGACTTAATCTATCGTATATGGTCGATGTGAACGATTTGAAATTATACATGTTACGAGCACCAGTGTATAGATTCTCATCTAATTTGTATCTGAAAATTTTCAAATTAGCTGTTCGGTTTGAGTAAGCTTCATCGTTTTCTAAACCTTCAATATCATTTACAGTAAAAGCAATAACTTTTTTGTTTTCGTAAACAGAATCTTTTGCTTGAACTTCAGGCAATCCATTATAGGATTTGGTTTTAAATTCTAAATGATTTGGATAAATTAATTCGAAAGATAATTTATTGATAGGATATTCATCTTGCATTTTGATGCTGTTTCCATCTAAGTTTGGTTTCTCTTGAAACACAAAAATCTTTTCGATAACGGCACCTTTTTCCAACCCGTTAATCGCGAAATAATTGTATTTAGTATTGCGTTCTTCGTCAACTTCTTCTTTGATATCTTTCGAGTTAACATTAATGACTTTACCGTTCTTTAAAATTACACGCGCTTTGTTAGTAACCAAACTTTCATTGCTGTTTACTGGAATGTACACACGGTTGTTTCTTTCGATAGCATCATCAGTATTTACTAATATTTTTTCGTGTATTAAGTAATACTGTGTAGCACCTTCTTTTAAGGCTACAATTTCAACTTTAATGTTACGCTCTAATATTGCTTCGTTGATATCTTTATATTTTTCAGAAACATTTGGAGCCGTTGGTTTTCCATCCCAATCGTATTTTTTGAAAGTGTAATCCTGTGCGTTACCAATAGTTGCATTTACCACAAACAGTACTAGTAATAACGATTTTATAAATGCTTTTTTCATTATTTTAATTTAAGAATTATTGATTCGTTGTATGCTTTTTTTAATTTTTTGATGGAACTATTCCACAAGTCTTTTTCGGACACATCAAATAAAATCTTTTTCACTTTTACTTTAGATGTCAATACCACAGCATTTTCCATTTGGGTATAGCTAATTTCAGCTTCCATTAAATCGTTGTTAAACGACATTGGTTTTGGTAAATACGTTACAGTATAATTTTTAGGAATTAGCAGCTCATACACTTGATTGTTTGCTAACAAGAAATCCAATTCGATTTTATTTTTTCGATCTTCTTCAATAATTATATTTTCAAAAGCCTTATCAAGATTTAAGTTGATGAAAATTTCATTGTCGATTTTTATCAAATAATTATCAATTGTAAAATCGTAGTTTACTTCATATGGTTTTTCTTTTTCATTGATGTTTGCTTCAGTGAATGAGACCAAATTGAACTTATTATTACCTTTTAAAACTAACGATTTTATCATTTCAAATCGAGTTTTTCCAGTGGCATCACCAAGCTGACTTAAAAAGTGTCCGCGGTTATAGCCATGATAAGCTGCTTTACCACTTCCTTTTAAAGTGTTGTTGTCAATTTGTAGTGAGACAACATCTTTTACTTCGTTGGTTTCTGCCGGAATAATAGGAACGGGAACAATTTTAAAAGCACCATTTTCATCAATTAAACCATCTTTACCTTGTATGAAAGATGAAGGCATGCCATATTCCGTTTCTCTGTCGGTAGCATCTAGAAAAATATAATCATTTCCAGTTTTATATGCCGCAATCATATGGTCGTCTACAGCTGGTGTAGCCAGTTCTTTGTATGAATATGGGATTCTTCGCGTACCAATCCAAGTGATATATACATTATTGATGTTTGCCATTTTGCACATAGCTGTAATAATACTAGCCATGTCTTTACAATCGCCAAACTTTCTTTCGAAAACGGTTTTCGCTTCACGCGGAATAAATCCTTCATAACCTTGTTCGAAGGCTACATATTTGATATTGTCTTTTACCCAATAGTAAATGGATTTTACTTTTTCAGCTTCAGTAAATTTATTTTGTGTGATGCTATCAACAAGAGTTTTTAATTCGGTTGATTCTGTTTTGTTTAAATCCTTTACAAAGCCTCTATAGTAGGTGTACAATTTAGAAATATCATCCAAAACATCAACAGTCTTATTGTCTATAGTATAGTCTTTGATAAAAAAATCGATGTGAGGAACCAAATGCAAAAAGCCTGGTGAAAAAGATTCAGCTTTTAAAGGTTTAATGTTTTTTAAGGTCCATTTATAGGTCCATTTTCCTTTTTTTTCAGATTTCGAAAATTCGATTTGATTATTCGGATCGTTAAAAATGGTATACCCTATGTTTATTCCTTTGTCGGTTATAATTTCCAATGATGAACTTTCGATTGGCAAGCCGCTTCCAAAAACAAATTTATGCAGTAGGTGAGGATCTACAAATTCTGTTCTGTAATTCATTACCTTTTTTGCACCTGCTTCCAAATTTGGGAAAACTAGCTGACGTTCTTTGGTTGCATTATGAAAAATGTTTTGTTCCTGATGGAATTTCTCATTAGACTGGGTGACTTTAATCTTTTTTTCTTTTCCATTGGTGTTTATAATGGAATAAGCATCATAATCGATGAGTTTTACCAAATCGGAATAAATGAAAGATTCTTTATTGTTGTGTATTCCCATATCAGAAAGAATAACAGTTTCCATCTGATTGTCTTGGGTGATTTTCAGCTTTTTATTTTCAATAGCAATGTGATACGATTGCGCGTCGTTAATAATAAGTTCGTTAAAATCGGGATATTTGGCTTTGTATTGATCAAAGGTAGCCTGTCCGAAACTCCAAAAAGGGAGCAGGAACATGCTGTACCAAATATTATTTTTTAATTTCAACCAGTTCATTCGAATCGTATTTTTTTGTTGCTACAATTTTATTCTCTTGGTAAATGTCTACATCACCGTGTATTACATCATTTTTGTAATTTGCAACCAGCCATTTGCTACCGTTTTCGAAATAATATTCTTGAGGACCTTCATAGTCACCATGAATAAATTGCTCTATTTTATAAACTTTTCCGTTTGGATAATATTCGGTTCTTTTGCCTTCTAATAAATCATTTTTGTAGTTGCAATTAATTTCCGGTTGTCCGTTGGCATTGTTAATTACAAAAGTGCCTTCTAAATTACCTTTACTTAGTGTTAAACTAATAGCAGTTTTTCCGTTTGGATACTGAGAAGTAATTTCAGCAGATTCATTACTAATGGCAATTTTGTCGCCTAATTTTCCATCGGCACCTAATTTTTTATACCATTTGGCAATATTGTTTTCATAGTTAATAACAAGAATGGTTTCCCCTTTTTGGTTGAAATAGGTATAATCACCTTCCTGAACACCATCTAATTCACTGTAGGTGTACATTGGTACATTGTTATTATGATAACGAGTGGTTAATCCGAATTTTTCTCCATTTAAGTAATTGTTTTTTACACGAAGATTACCTGTTAAATCAAAATATTGTGTTTCTCCATGAATGCTTCCAGAATAATACGGTAAATAGGTAAGCTTTTTGCCTAATGGACCGTATGAAGTAAAATGGTTATGGCGGTATCCGTTTATGAAATCACCTTCAACAAGCAGGTTGTTGTTTTTATCTTTCTTGGTGTATTTTCCATTGTAATGACCATTTAACATAGCATAAACTTCGATAACATTACCTCCAAAATGAGAAACGGTAAAGTTTCCGGTTCTGTTTTTGAAATCGATAGTGTTTTCTAGATTACCATTAGTATCGTAATCGTATTTAACGGAAATGTCATCCTTAATGTAAGTGAATCGGTTGTTAAGTTTTCCACTGAACCAAAACTCAGATTTATCGTTTTGTAATTCATCATTTTCATAAAATCCTTCTGCACTTACCGAGCCATCGTTATTAAACGTTTTGAAAGGTCCGTTTTTTTCTCCATCACTATAGTGGTAGATTTCATCTTTTACACCATAACTAAAACCTTCGTATACTCCATTAATTTTGTTGTTTGTGTAATTTGTTGTTGAATACAAACTTCCATCACGGAAATAATAATGGGTAATACCTTCCTGAACTCCTTTTGCAAATGTTTTTTTGAATTTTGGTAAACCATTAGAGAAACGTTGTTCCCAAACTTTGTTTTTTAATCCTTTGTCGTATTCACCAATAACCATTGCTTGGTCGTTGAAATTTTTAATGGTGAATGGTTTTTTGGTTAGGTTCACAGGTGTTGGTTTTGCATTGTTTTTAGTGTACTGCACCGCACTTTTTAACTCGTCACCTTTAAATTTCTCTTCAAAATATTTGTTTTCGTTTTCATCATAGAAAGTATAAATTTCAGTACCGTCTTTTTCATTGTAAACAACTTCCTCCGATTTTTTGCCTGTAGCGTAGTACTCTATGCTTTTAGTTATTTTGCCATTGGTATAAAATTCTTCTTCCTGTAATTGTCCGTTTTGGAAATATTTTTTGAAGCTACCGTTAATTTTACCATTGATATAATCCGTTTCAACTTTTTTTGATTTTTTATCGAAATACGAAAGATATTTTCCGTTAAGTTCACCATTAGTGTAGTTCGTTTCTATGGTTAAATCGCCCGCTTCATTATACATTTTAGAAGGTCCTTCTAACTTACCATTAACATAGTTCAACTCCGATTTTACACTTCCATTGGGATAATAACATAAAAGCTTTCCGTTTTGATTACCGTTGTCAAAATTCAATTCGCATTTTTTTCCTCCATTTAAATAGTAGGAAGACGACATGCCACTTAATACATCGTCTTTGTAGTTTTCAACAATGCTTAAATTACCGTTTGTAAAATATTCGGTTCTTTTACCGTTTAGTTTACCGGCAGTTGCATTTTTTTCTTCAATTAAAATTCCGGTCTCGTCATAGTATTTTTGGACACCTTCCATTAAATCGTTTTTGAAAAACAACTCTCCAGATATGTTACCATAGTCGTTAAATAATTTGAATTTACCTTCTTTTTTTCCATTCACGAAAGAGCCGCTTAAATAAGGAACATTATTTTTAATGTAAACGATAACTTCTTTGGTTTCGCCAAAATGTTCTGTTTTTCGTAAAGCAAATTTATCCCAGAAGCTCTCGTTATAGTAGTTTTTAACAAACGCAAGAATGTCTTTTTTGTGTGAAGTTAATTTCTTGCCTAATTTTTCTTCCAAGCTTAAGAGAATGTAATAGGATAGACCTTCAAATTGTTTTTTAGCCATCATGTCTTTAACCCAAGGCATGTAGGTGTTTTCAAAGAAACCTTCACCTATTTTATGGTCTACGGAATATTCAGCTACAGCTTGAACTTGACGAATAATGGCATCGTCGAAATCGGATTTAACTTTGTAGGCTTTTTTTAGCGGAAGCCCGTTTCTTAAAATCACATCGATTTCTTCGAAGTTATCTCCCGATTTTGAAAAAACCAATTTTCCTTTAGTCAAAAAGTTTTCAGTGTATTTATTGTTAAGCTTTAAAATAGCATCATTGGCATAACGTCCATCAGGTACTAATGTTAAATAGCTAAGTAAAGCCAGTGTTCCTTCTGTTACATTGCCGTTTTCTAAGGCAAGACTTCCAAGAAAATAGTGTGCAGAAGCTAAGTTAGGATTGATGGTGATTATTTTTTCAAGAAGATCAAGACTCTTTTGATTTTCTTCCATTCTTAAATATAAAATTGCCAAATTATATAAATAATTAGAAGAGTTTTTTAAGTACTGATTTCCTTCTAAGAATATTTTTTCAGCTTCTTTATAATTCTTCTGATCACTATAGTAACTACCTAATAAAGTATATAGATTAGGGGTTTTGGCAAAAAGCCCTTTAGCTTTAGCATCGAGTAGGAATTTTTCAAAATCATCATTTTTTTTAAGCGCAAATAAGCATAACGCTTTTTCATATTGTGCAGTGGCAAACTTAGGGTCTGCTTTTACGATTTTTTCAAATTCAGAAATTGCAGCATCGTATTTTTCGGCATCATAAAGCGATATTCCTTTTTTGATAATGGAGTCGTTATTGTAAACAAAGGAATAATCTTGTTGCGAATAACTCGATGAAGCACAAATGAAACTAAGGGCAAGAATCAGTTTTTTCATTAAAATTAGAAAGAGGTTTTAGGTGTTAATTTCTAGGTCACTAATATAATCGTTATATTCATAAAAAAAACGTTCGAAAGCATCCATTTTTTCATAAAAAAAATCGAAAATTTCTTCCCAAGTAGCTTTGTTGTATAAACTGATACCCGTTTTTTCTACCCAAATTCTGCTGTTGCAATGTCCGGTGTCTAAATAAAAGTTTCGTTCAAAAATGGCGTCATCCATATAATCTTCGAGCAAAATGCTTTTAAGAGATTCTATTTTTTCGAAATAAATTTTTCTTTTTTCATCATCTCGGCTTTCAATGTCAATTAAAACTTGTGCTTTTTTATTGTCAATATAAAACTTGAACGAGAAATCTTTGATTTTGGTATCATACAAAAGCCATTTTCTAGGGTAGGTTTCGGCAAATGCAGTCCAGAACTCTTTTTTTATTTTTTGAGCCTCTTCTTTACTAAACATATTTCTGTGAATAAAACTTTGTTAAAACTATTTTTTGAGGTATATTTATAGTTGGTTTGCTTATAAATTATCCAATGGATTTTACCGAATTTTTAAAATATATTCCAAAAATAGAAAAAGAAAAGTTACTTTCTGTAGAAGCGCATATGAAAATGGCGCCTCTAGAGCGAGTATCGTCTTTGTCGAGCAAAGATTATTTGGATAAAAACCCTAGAAGAGCGGCAGTTATGATGCTTATGTATCCTAAAAATAATAAAGTACATTTGGCTTTAATTGTTCGTAATTCGTATCCGGGTATCCATGCTTCCCAAATTGCATTTCCGGGAGGTAAAGTCGAGCCAACAGATATCAATCTTGAATTTACAGCACTTCGCGAAACTCATGAGGAAATAGGAATACTACCCGATATTATTAAAGTGATTAAACCTTTTAGTGAATTGTATATTCCGCCGAGTAATTTTTTAGTTTCTCCTTTTCTAGGCATAATACACGAAGAAATCACATTTACACCCAATCCGCATGAAGTAAAAAGGGTTTTAGAGTTATCGTTACAGGATTTACTAGACGATGCAATAATAACAAAAGTTGTAATGTCAACTTCTTACGCCGATAATATTAGTGTTCCAGTGTTTAACGTAGATAAATACGTGGTTTGGGGCGCCACTGCTATGATGATGAGTGAACTGAAAGAAACTATACGAAAAGTACTGTGAATTGATTGAATTGTTTAAATTTGCACCTCATTTTTTGAATATAAACTGTTAATAATATGGGATTGTTTAAAAGAAATCCTTTTGGTCATATACTTTTTATAAAAACCTGGTTAATTCGGATTTTTGGTGCTTTAACACATCGTCGTTATCGCGGATTCAATCAGCTTCATATCGATGGTTCCGAAATAATTCGTGAATTACCAGATAGAAATGTATTGTTTATTTCAAATCATCAAACCTATTTTGCCGATGTGGTTGCAATGTTTCACGTTTTTAATGCAAGTTTAAAAGGACGCGAAGACAATATCAAAAACATTGGTTATTTGTGGAATCCAAAGCTTAATATTTACTACGTAGCCGCGAAAGAAACCATGCAATCGGGACTTTTGCCAAGAGTTTTATCGTATGTTGGAGCGATAACGGTTGAGAGAACTTGGCGTTCCGGTGGTAAAGATGTAGCCGAACACGAACGAAAGGAAGTTAATTTTAATGATACAGAGAATATTAAAATTGCTCTAGCTGATGGTTGGGTTATTACTTTTCCGCAAGGAACTACAAAGTCGTTTAAGCCTGTTCGAAAAGGAACTGCTCATATTATCAAACAACATAAGCCTATTGTAGTTCCCATTGTTATTGATGGTTTCCGTCGTTCTTTTGATAGAAAAGGATTGCGATTGAAGAAAAAAGGAATTTTGCAATCGTTTATCGTAAAAGAGCCACTTCAAATAGATTATGATAACGAGAGTATTGAAGAAATCGTTGAAAAAATTGAATATGCCATAGAACAACATCCTTCATTTTTAAAAGTAATTCCACAAGAAGAAATTGAAGAAATGCAAGAGTTGGACAGACAGCGTCAATGGAACTATTAGTATAAAAAAAGCGACCTGTAAGGTCGCTTTTTTTCATAAGTCTATTTTTTTTAATTCGTTGTAATTTGCATTCAGGCGTTTTAACAAATATCCATAGATAAGGCGGTAGAACAGCCAGAAAAGAATTAGAAAAACTGCTAGAAAAGCAAAAGTAATTCCAACTAAGAAAATCCAGAATACCACATTTTGCTCTTTTCCAGAAACTTGATGCGCAATCTGACTGAATCGATTGTCGTATTTAAAAGTAGCAATCATAACTACAATAAATGTCAATGCCATCATGCCTAAGTTATACCAAATATAGTATTTAACGGTTTTTCTGGTTTTTAAAATGTTTTTCATTAATGCTTTCACGTTGTCAGTTGCATTAATCTGTTTAAAGTTTTTGTAAAATAAAAAGATAAAACCAACAACAACGCAATAGTTAAAAATGGTAAAGCACTTCATTAAAGTATCGATATGATATGATTCTAGGGTTTTAATGTAATTTTCATCGGCCGTAAAAAAACTTATGGCGCTCCATAACAATATTTCTATGATACTAATGATAAAAATCCATTTTACAATCGATGACGATTTTTTATGCAACATGGCATAAATTTCCTGTTCCGAAATTTTCGGAAACTGACTGTCGCTTTTTTTCCAGTCTCTTTTTAATAAATCTAACTCGTCCATATTTCCTGCTCCTTACGGATTTACTATTCGTTTTAATTTTCCCTTAATCCGGTTCATTTTTACTCGGGCATTTACTTCGCTAATTCCTAGTGTTTCGGCAATTTCTGTATAATCTTTATCTTCTAAATACATAAAAACCAGCGCTTTTTCAATATCGTTCAACTGATGAACCGCTTTGTATAATAGTTTGATTTGTTCTTCCTCTTCGTAATTGTATTCGTCGTGACTAAATTTGTGTATTTTGTTGTCAAATTCGATAGTGTTAATCGATTTTGTTTTCTTTCGATACAGCGTAATTGCAGTGTTTAAGGCAACCCGATACGCCCAGGTAGTAAATTTAGAATCACCACGAAATTGTGGAAATGCTTTCCAAAGCTGAATCGTAATTTCTTGAAACAAATCTTTATGCGAATCCTCATCAGAAGTATATATCCGGCAAATTTTGTGGATAATATTCTGATGTTCTTGCAATTGAGAAACAAACGACTGTTCTAAATTCGAATTCATATGCCATTAGTGTTAAAACTTCAGATAATGTTACAAAGTACTGCTTTTATTTTTGAAGCCCAACGTTAGACATTTTTTACAGATTGTTCCCGCTGTGCGCTCTACATGGTGCCGCTACCATCGGGGCTAGATTCCAACGGAAGTGAAGAGAGAAATAAAGGGAAAAGAGAAAAGAAATTAGAAATATGAAAAGAAGTGTTTAATACTATTGTCAGTTAAAACTTCTTGCTTTTTCCTTTTCCTTTCCACTTTTTTGTAACTTAGCTACTCAGTAATCCAGTTACTCAAAAAAATGAATATCCCCAGATCTAATTTTCCTCGCATCGTTATCATAGGTGGTGGTTTTGCAGGAATCACTTTGGCTAAAAAACTTAGAAATAAAAGTGCTCAAGTTGTACTTCTCGACAAGCATAATTATCATACTTTTCAACCTTTATTGTACCAAGTGGCAACTGGTGGACTAGAAGCCGGCTCTATTGCTTATCCCATCCGAAAAGTGGTTCAGGACTACGATAATTTTTATTTCCGATTGGCTAACGTCAAAGAAATTGATACCGCTTCCAAAAAAATAATAGCCGATATAGGCGAGTTGAATTACGATTATTTGGTAATTGCAACGGGTTCTAAAACGAATTATTTTGGGAATAAAGAAATTGAGAGCAATAGCATGGCGATGAAAACCATTCCGCAATCTCTAAATATTCGCAGTTTAATTCTGGAAAACTTTGAGCAAGCTACATTAACCAACGATATTGCCGAACGCGATGCATTAATGAATTTTGTGATTGTTGGTGGTGGTCCAACAGGAGTGGAACTGGCTGGTGCTTTAGCCGAAATGAAAAAAGCCATTTTACCCAAAGATTATCCGGATTTAGATATTCGTAAAATGGGTATTCATTTGGTGCAAGGAAGTGATCGCCTTCTTGATGCCATGTCAACAAAATCCTCAGAAAGTGCCGAAACGTTTTTACAAAGTTTAGGGGTGAGTATATGGAAAAAAGTACGTGTAACAAACTACGATGGTCGAATAGTGACTACCAATTCCGATTTAACATTTGAAACCGCTACTGTAATTTGGGCTGCCGGGGTAAAAGGAGCTGTGGTTTCGGGTTTAAATAAAGACGCTGTGATTGAACGTGCCGATCGAATTAAGGTGAATGAATTCAATCAGGTAGAGGGTTATGATACTATTTTTGCTATTGGAGACATTGCTTCCATGATGTCGGATAAATTTCCACAAGGTCATCCTATGATGGCGCAACCGGCTATCCAACAAGGGGATTTACTTGCAGAAAACATTATTCGGAAAATTCAAAATAAGGAAATGAAGTCCTTTGTATATAATGATAAAGGTTCAATGGCTACAATTGGTAGAAATAAAGCTGTAGTCGATTTGCCGAAATGGCATTTTCATGGCGTTTTTGCTTGGTTCGTATGGATGTTTGTGCATTTGTTTTCGTTAATAGGTTTTAAAAACAAAGCTGTGGTATTAATGAATTGGGTATATAATTATATTAAGTTCGATAGAGAAGGTCGCCTTATTATCCGTCCATATAAAAAGAAAAATTTTTACAGTTTTACTTCCGATGAGATATAAGTGATTCGTTAAAAGGGAAAAGACAAAGAGGTATGTTTAGAAGTTGACTTCCCTTTTCTCTTTTCTCTTTTCTCTTTTTCCTATTTTTTTATTACAACTCTTTTCCTTTATAATAATTCACCATCAAGTCCACAAACTTGCTGTAGCTTTCCAAGCCATCTTTTTGCTGGTTTAGTTTAAGGAATTTATCGTAAAAAGCATGAAAAATAACATCGATAAACGATTGATGGTTTTGCCAAAAGTCTTGTGTTTCTTGAAAGTCTTTTAAAATTCCGGGATGTATTTTAGTAATCAGATTTTTAGTTGATCCTTCTTCAAAATTTTCCAAATTGCCTAAACAGTAGCGAAGTGCATACGAGTATCCACAATATTTAAAACGAAGGTCATCATTACTAATTGTTGCTAAATAGCCAACAAAATTCGCTTCGCTTTCAGAACCAATACCAATTTGATGAGACATTTCATGTGCAGTTGTTACAACAAAATTATGCTTCGGAACCAAATTGTTTACTTGTGCTTCATTCGTAAAAGGGTTAAGATATCCACCAAATCCCATGTATGTTAACGGATAGCTTAATAGCGATGGCTTAACCGATTGATTAGTGTACACTAAATATGGGAAAGTGTTCTTTAAATTAGTATAACCACTATATGTTTTTTCGAAAATTTCTTCTTCTGAATAGGGAATCACTACTTTAATAGAATCATTTTCAACCAACTGCAAATGAATTCTGTTTGTTTTCAGGATGAGCTGTTCGGTAAAAGCAAGTAAATCGGCTTGCGAATATTCTTTTTCAATATTTAGTTTCTGATGCATAGGAACGCGTAAGTAGTTCAGCGCCCAAAACAAATTGAAAATGAAATAAAATAGGGATAAAAAATTAGCAATAGATAATAGATTGGTCTTCCATTCTGTTTTCCACGTTTTTCTTTTTTTCCACAGCCATCGCAATAAATATATGATTACAACGAAATAGAGAATATCACCAACCGAAAATGGAATTTTACCCAAAAGTAGTCTAGATGCCTTCGCTAAAATAGGATAAAATCCGTTGCTATAATACCGTTCAATTGTTTCAGGAAACAAAGCAAGAATTTTTAATCCAATTAACTGAACAATTAAAAATAAGGGTAAAATTAGTTTTCGACTCATCAATGAAATTTTGTTAAAGATAAAAAGGTTTATTCAATACGTGTATGAAAGACTTGTTGTAAATTTGTAAGTAGTTGATACACTTAAAATT
Organism: Flavobacterium sp. IC2-16; assembly: GCF_055521455.1. Taxonomy (NCBI): domain Bacteria; kingdom Pseudomonadati; phylum Bacteroidota; class Flavobacteriia; order Flavobacteriales; family Flavobacteriaceae; genus Flavobacterium; species Flavobacterium sp. IC2-16. The sequence goes on from NZ_CM145480.1 coordinate 2,090,279, forward strand.
GCGGTTATGAAAAAGTTGGATATGTGCAAAAAAGTAATATTATTTTGCGATGGAAGCAAATGTGGAAAAGACAATAAGCACAACAGAAAAGTGTTTCGAGGCCTTATTAAACAAACGGAAATGAAAGGCGAGGTAGAATTGATAAAAATTCATTGTACCGATAATTGTAAATGTGCACCAATTGTAGGCTTTCAGCCGGATAATGTTTGGTTTGGCGAAGTAAGCGAAAAGAAAATCCCTATGCTTTTCGAAGAATTTGTAGCCCATCAAAAACTACTAAATCACGATTAATTTCTTTACCGATTTACGTATCATAGTGGCAAAACTTCGTAACTTTGGCCAACTTGAAAACACAATAAAATATAAAATGAGTCAGGAAGTAAGAAATTTAGAGCCAAAAGCGCTTTGGAATAAATTCGCCGACTTGAATGCTGTACCACGTCCTTCAAAAAAAGAAGAACGTGTTATTGCTTTCATGATGGAGTTTGGTCAGAAATTAGGCCTTGAAACTATAAAAGATGAAGTAGGGAATGTAATTATTAAAAAACCAGCTTCAGCAGGAATGGAAAATCGTAAAACCATCGTAATGCAATCGCATTTGGATATGGTACACCAAAAAAATAACGATACCAACTTCGATTTTGATACACAAGGAATTGAAATGTATGTAGATGGAGATTGGGTTCGCGCTAAAGGAACAACTTTAGGTGCTGATAATGGTCTTGGAGTAGCTACCATCATGGCTATTTTGGAAAGCAAAGATATCAAACATCCAGCTATTGAAGCATTATTTACCATTGATGAAGAAACGGGAATGACCGGTGCAATGGGCTTAAAAGGTGGATTGTTAGATGGTGAAATTCTTTTGAATCTAGATACAGAAGAAGACGATGAAATCGATATCGGTTGTGCCGGTGGCGTTGATGTAACTGCTATTCGTTCCTATACTGAAGAAGAAACTCCTGAAGGTTCAGTTGGCTATACCATTACCGTAAAAGGATTAAATGGTGGTCATTCGGGTATGGATATCGATAAAGGTTTAGGTAATGCCAATAAAATAATGAACCGTTTGTTGTTTGATGGTTTTGAAAATTTTGGTTTGCAGATTGCAGAAATCAACGGAGGAAGTTTACGTAATGCGATTCCGCGCGAGAGCGTTGCCAAAGTAATTATTGCTGAAATGTACGATGAAGCTTTTGTATTTGATATGCAGGAAGTGATCAACGATATTAAATTTGAATACAAAACCACAGAAAAAAATCTGACTATTGAAATAGTAAAATCCGATTTGCCTTCAAAAGTGATGGATTTAGGCGTTCAAGAAGGTTTGCTTCGTGCTATATATACAGCGCATAATGGGGTTTACCGTATGAGTGCCGATATGGAAAATTTAGTAGAAACGTCAAATAATATTGCTCGTGTAGTTGTAAAAGACGGAGAAATCTCTATCCAGAATTTAACGCGCTCATCAGTTGAATCTTCAAAATTCGATTTAGCAAATGCTTTGCGTTCTGCTTTTGAATTGTTTGGGTGCGAAGTAACCTTTGCAGGTTCTTATCCAGGTTGGACACCAAATGTAAGTTCGCCGATTTTAGATGTACTTACTTCAATCTACGAAAAACAAAACGGTTCAAAACCACATGTGGTTGCTTGTCACGCCGGTTTAGAATGTGGAATTTTAGGAACAAATTACCCAGATATGGATATGATTTCCTTCGGACCAACCATTAAAGGCGCGCACAGTCCAGATGAAAGAGCTTCAATTTCTTCGGCTCAGAAATACTGGAAATTTGTAATGGAGATTTTGGAGAATATTCCAATGAAAAACTAGTATTCAGTACTGGTTTTAAGATAAATAAAAAAGGCTTTTCATAATTGAAAAGCCTTTTTTATAAATTACTAAGAAACTATTTTCTCTTCATTGGAAAAATTTCTTTGCTTTCTTTTCCATCTTTCATTCCTGAAATTTCAGCAACTAGACTATCAGCCGAAATTTTAGTATAGGTTATTTTTTGAGGAAAATCATGCTTCATATTTTCGAAAACCATTTGATTGTCTGAAATACTGGTCGCTATAAAAGAAACCATTTTTCCTTCATTTTGATTCGAAACTTTAGTGTTGTAGAACAAACTGTCGTGAACTTGAGCAATTTCGATTCTCTCGGTAAATAAGGTGTCGATTTCTTTCGTGAAAAAAGTAGAACCACTTAAGGTACTGTCGTTTTTCAGACTCCAAATTTCAGTTAAATTACCCTCTTTGGTCCAATTTCTCCATTCTCCTATAAGCCAATTCGCTTTTTCTACTTCCGAAAATTCTTTAGTTTCGATTTCTTTTGGATCGCCATACTGTGCAGAACTTTCATTTTTTTGCTGACACGAAAACAACGTTGCAGCCACTAAACACAAGGTAATTTTTTTCATTTTCAATATCAAATTTAACTGGATAAAGGTAATTAAATAGTTCGCAATTTTGCAAAAAACGAAGCCTGCTTTTTTAAGTGTTTAAAACAGAATTTTTTCGTAATTTTGCACTTCCAAAATAGGAGGAAAAACTATGTTAGAAAGATTGCAATATGTGAAGCAGCGTTTCGATGAGATTTCGGACTTAATCATCCAGCCGGATGTAATCGCCGATCAGAAACGTTATGTTCAGTTAAATAAAGAATACAAAGATTTGAAAGCCTTAGTTGAAAAACGTGAGGAATATATCAATCTTGATGGAAATATTAAAGAAGCCAAAGAAATTTTAGCAGATGGTTCGGATGCTGAAATGGTTGAAATGGCTAAAATGCAATTGGAGGAAGCTCAAGAGCGTTTACCACAATTGGAAGAGGAAATCAAATTCATGTTGATTCCTAAAGATCCTGAAGATGCTAAAAACGTAATGGTAGAGATTCGTGCCGGAACTGGTGGTGACGAAGCGTCTATTTTTGCTGGAGATTTATTCCGTATGTACACCAAATATTGCGAAGGTAAAGGATGGAGAACATCGGTGGTAGATATGAATGAAGGTACAGCCGGAGGTTTTAAAGAGATAATTTTTGAAGTAACTGGTGAAGACGTTTACGGAACGTTGAAGTTTGAAGCGGGTGTTCACCGTGTACAACGTGTTCCGCAAACCGAAACGCAAGGTCGTGTGCATACCTCGGCAGCAACAGTTATGGTACTTCCGGAAGCAGAAGAATTTGATGTTCAAATTGATATGAATGATGTACGTATCGACTTGTTCTGTTCGTCAGGTCCTGGTGGTCAGTCGGTTAATACAACTAAGTCGGCTGTACGTATGACGCATATCCCAACAGGATTGGTGGCGCAATGTCAAGATGAAAAATCGCAACATAAAAATAAAGATAAAGCACTTCAGGTTTTACGTTCTCGTTTGTACGAAATGGAATTAGCAAAAAAACAAGAAGAAGATGCTAAAAAGCGTAATTCACAGGTAAGTTCGGGAGACCGTTCTGCTAAAATCCGTACCTACAATTATCCGCAAGGACGTGTAACAGATCACCGTATTGGTTTGACATTATACGATTTGGATGGTGTAATGAATGGAAATATCCAAAAGGTAATTGACGAATTACAATTGGTAGCTAATACAGAAAAATTAAAAGAATCGGAAGTATTCTAAAACAAAAGCCTCATATATTGAGGCTTTTTTTATTTTTATCCGAAAACAATAACTTTGTTATCTATACAAATACCATGACAACACAACAACTAACCGAACAAATTCAAACAAAGAAATCTTTTTTATGTATTGGTCTAGATGTCGATTTAGCCAAAATTCCTCAGCATTTATTGGAAACTGAAGATCCTATTTTTGAATTCAATAAAGCAATTATAGATGCTACAAACGATTTATGTGTTTCGTATAAACCTAATACGGCTTTCTATGAAGCTTATGGAATTAAAGGTTGGCAATCGCTGGAGAAAACTATTCAATATATTAATACTCATTATCCCAATATTTTTACCATAGCCGATGCTAAACGTGGCGATATTGGAAACACATCTTCAATGTATGCCAAAGCTTTTTTTGAAGACTTAAATTTTGATTCGGTAACAGTTGCACCTTATATGGGAAAAGATTCGGTTGAACCTTTTTTAGCGTTTGATAATAAACATACTATTATGTTGGCATTAACGTCTAATGATGGGGCTTTCGATTTTCAAACCAAAGATGTGCAAGGTAAGGAATTGTACAAAGTGGTTCTGGAAACGTCTAAAACATGGAAGAATTCTGAAAACCTAATGTATGTGGTTGGCGCAACAAAAGCGGAATATTTTACCGAAATTAGAAAAATTGTGCCAGATAGTTTTCTTTTAGTTCCTGGTGTTGGTGCTCAAGGTGGAAGTTTGCAAGAAGTCTGTAAGTATGGGATGAATGCTAATGTTGGCTTGCTAATTAATTCTTCACGCGGAATCATCTATGCTTCTAATGGACTTGATTTTGCTGATAAGGCAAGATCTGAAGCGCAAAAATTACAAATGGAAATGCAAAAAATTCTTGCTTAAGTAAGAAGAAATATTGAACTTTCAAGAAAAAATATGGCTCAAAATAAAACAGTAGAAACTAATGAAAGCGTTTCAGATTTCATTCATAATTTAATTGATGAAACTAAAAAGGATGATAGTTTTAAAATTATTGAGATTATAGAAGCGCAAACTGGGTTTAAAGCTAAAATGTGGGGAAGTAGTATTGTGGGTTTTGGAAGTTATCACTACAAATACGATAGCGGAAGAGAAGGTGATGCGCCGTTAATTGGTTTCTCGCCCCGAAAAGATTCTTTTTCGTTATACATTGCCAATTTTGATGGGCGAGATGCTATTCTTGAAAACTTCGGTAAATATAAAACGGCTAAAGCTTGTGTATACGTTAAGAAACTGTCCGATATTAATGTTGAGGTTTTAAAAGAATTGATAACGCATTCGGTAAATTATATACAAGAAAAGTATTCGTAATCCAATTTATATGAAAAGTACATTACTTCTTCGAGTAGCAGCAGCTATAATTTTGTTGATGCATGGCGTTCCCGGAATGTTCGATAATGGAATAAACGATTTTGGGAAATTGTATCTCGATACGGTTGGATTTGCTCCTTTCGGACTCGTTATTGCTTGGTTAATTAAAATATCTCATTTAATTGCGGCGATTTTGTTGCTTTTCAATAAAATGATAAAACCTGCCTGTATTGTGACAATTTTCATTTTAGTTGTCGGAATTTTCATGGTTCATTTACCAGACGGTTGGTATGTTGTTGGTGGTGGAAGAAACGGTGTCGAGTTTAACTTTTTACTCATAGCTGTCTTGTTGACTATAATGTTCCCTAACGGAATACGTTTAAATAAGGAAAAATAAAATTGAAAACATATACAGATCAAATTGGGAACATTCACACGTTTGAATCTACTCCTAAAAGAATTGTTTCGTTGGTTCCATCTCAAACCGAATTGTTATACGATTTGGGTTTAGAAGAATCTATCGTAGGCATTACAAAGTTTTGTGTTCATCCGTTTCATTTTAAATCGGTTAAACAAATTGTTGGGGGAACAAAGCAGATTAAAATTGATAAAATTAAAGCGCTACAACCCGATATTATCATTGCAAATAAAGAAGAAAATACACTCGAAATAGTAGAATCTTTACAGGATATATGTCCGGTTTGGGTAACAAATATTGTTACAATTGAAGATAATATTAAGATGATTCAGGATTTCGGGCAGTTGTTTGATAAAAGAACCAACGCTCAGAAATGGGTTGATAAAATAGAATTTGCGTATACTGATTTCCAAAATTTCATTCAGCATAAAGAACCTAAAAAGGTAGCTTATTTTATTTGGGCCAATCCCTATATGGTAGCGGGAGGAGATACTTTTATCAATGAATTACTGAAGTTAAATAAGTTTGAAAACATATACGATAATCATCCCAAGTACGAAGGAAGATACCCTGAAATTGTGATTCAAAAGATGAGAATTCAAGGAGATCCGGAATATGTTTTTTTGTCGTCTGAACCATTTCCATTTAAGGACGAACATGCATTCGAATTAGGAAGACATACACATCATGCTGTTACGGTTTTCGTAGATGGTGAAATGTTTTCGTGGTACGGAAGTAGGCTGGTAAAGGCTTTTGAGTATTTTAAACAGCTTCATTCTCGACTGGGATAAATAAAAAAATCCACGCCCTAAAGCGTGGAATTCTTTTTAACTAACCCTAACCAAATGAGAAACTATTTATTACACTACAAAGTTCCGACATTTTTCAATAGGGTAATGTTAATAAATTGTTATTTGTATCTTGTTGAATACTAAAATTTTAACATTATTTGCTGTCTTGTAAAGCAAAAACTTTTCGTAGTAAGTCTGTGGTTCTTGAGGCTAAATTTGTACGTATATCTTTTTCTTCAACAGCAATCATTTTGAAAACACCGTCCATTGCTTTGTTGGTAGTATAGTCTGTTAAATCAGGATTCACTTTTTTAACCAATGGGATACTGTTGTACTTGGTAATAATTTGCGTCCAAACTTTATCTGCACCAACTTTAGCATACGAATTTTTAATTACAGGACTAAATTTGGTGTATAACGCAGATGAGGTACTGGTTTGTAAATAATTTGTTGCCGAATGATCATCGCCCATTAAAATGTTTTTTGCATCTGTAAACGACATTCCTTTTACTGCATCAACAAATATTGGAGTAGCTTCCTTAACCGCATCTTCTGCAGCACGGTTCATCATTTTTAAACCTTCATCAGCTAATTTACTCATACCAATATCACGAAGGGTTTTATCTACTTTTTGTAATTCTTCCGGTAAAAGAATTTTCACCATTTCATTCTTGTAAAAACCATCAACATTGGTAAGTTTTACAACTTGTTTTTCTATTCCTTTATTAAGTGCTTCTTTAAGTCCAGAAGCAATTTCGGTTTGTGATAAAATTCCTGTTTGGGGTAGTTGTTGCATCACTTGTTGCATTTCGGCACATCCCGTAAAAGAGATACAGGCAAATAGTAAAATTAATTTCTTCATGATAAATTGTTTAGATAAGTCAAATATAACAAACTTAATGCCAATTTTATTGGAATAGGTTTTGACTATAAAAAAATAAAAACAATCAATTTGACTTATAAGTTTTGTCTTTCAAAAATGAGTAACTTTAACATATGATTATTCTAATATAATTTATTGGTTTACAATGTTATAATGATAATTCTTTTAATATAATCTCAACACTATGGAAAACAACACAAACACCAATGGTAAATGTCCTTTTTCTGGTGCTGCTCAAAATCATAATGCTGGCAGTAACGGTACTAAAAATAAAGACTGGTGGCCCAATCAGTTGAAATTAAATGTTTTGCGTCAGAACTCGTCACTTTCTAATCCGATGGGAGAATCTTTTAATTATGCTGAAGAATTCAAAAGCTTAGATTTAAAAGCTTTAAAACAAGATTTGACGGCATTAATGACGGATTCTCAAGCGTGGTGGCCAGCCGATTTTGGTCATTATGGTCCATTCTTTATCCGTATGGCATGGCATAGTGCCGGTACATATCGTACAGGTGATGGTCGAGGTGGCGGCGGAACAGGACAACAGCGTTTTGCACCTTTAAACAGTTGGCCTGATAATGCTAATTTGGATAAGGCCCGTCGATTACTATGGCCTATTAAACAAAAATACGGACGTAAGATTTCTTGGGCCGATTTGATGATTCTTGCAGGAAATGTTGCATTAGAGTCGATGGGGTTTAAAACTTTTGGATTTGGTGGAGGTAGAGAAGATGTTTGGGAGCCGGAAGAAGATGTGTACTGGGGGAATGAAACAAAATGGTTGGACGACAAGCGATATTCTGGAGATAGAGATTTGGAAAATCCTTTGGCAGCTGTACAAATGGGACTTATTTATGTGAATCCGGAAGGTCCTAATGGTAATCCTGATCCTATAGCAGCGGCAAAAGACATCCGGGAAACATTTGCCCGAATGGCTATGAATGATGAAGAAACGGTGGCGTTAATTGCCGGAGGGCATACTTTTGGTAAAGCACATGGAGCTGGTGATACAGCTTTGGTCGGACCAGAACCGGAAGCTGCAGAAATGGAATTGCAAGGTTTAGGATGGCATAGTAAATTCGGAACAGGAAAAGGAAAAGATGCAATTACTGGAGGGCCGGAAGTAACATGGACGCAAACACCTACAAAATGGAGTAATTATTTTTTTGATAATTTATTTAATAATGAATGGGAGTTAACTAAAAGTCCGGCTGGTGCCAAGCAATGGGTGGCAAAAAATAGCACGAGTTCAATACCTGATGCATTTGATTCTTCTAAAAAGCATTTGCCAACAATGTTAACCACAGATCTTTCTTTGCGATTTGATCCGGCTTATGAAAAAATTTCAAGACGTTTTTACGAAAATCCAGATCAATTTGCCGATGCTTTTGCAAGAGCTTGGTTTAAATTAACCCATCGTGATATGGGACCAATTAGCCGTTATTTAGGCAGTGAAGTGCCACAAGAAGAGTTAATCTGGCAAGATCCAATTCCTTCTGTAAATCATGAATTAATTAATGATGCCGATATTACTTCTTTAAAAACTAAAATAGTAAACTCTGGGCTTACCGTTTCCCAATTGGTGGCTACAGCATGGGCTTCTGCATCCACTTTTAGGGGGTCTGATAAACGTGGCGGTGCTAATGGTGCACGCATTCGTTTTGCTCCACAGCGTTATTGGGAAGCTAATAATCCGATTCAGTTAGCAAAAGTGTTAGAGGTATTGGAAACCGTACAAAACGATTTTAATGCACAATCGAATACTAAAAAAGTTTCATTGGCCGATTTAATTGTTTTAGCTGGATGTGCAGGTGTAGAAAAAGCTATTGAGAAAGCAGGACATACTATTAAAGTTCCTTTTGCTCCCGGTCGTATGGATGCAACCTTAGAACAAACCGATATTGAATCTTTTGGTGTTTTAGAACCTGTTGCCGATGGGTTTAGAAACTATTTGAAAACAAAATTTACGGTTTCTACTGAAGAATTATTACTGGATAAAGCCCAATTGTTAACGCTAACTGCTCCAGAAATGACAGTTCTGGTTGGTGGATTAAGGGTTTTGGGTGCGAATTATGATAACTCGAAACTTGGTGTTTTTACTGATAGAGTAGAATCTTTAACGAACGATTTTTTTGTTAATTTACTGGATATGGATACTGTTTGGAGTGCCGTTGATGAGCATAAAGAACTATTCGAAGGAAAATCGAGAGAAAACGGAACGTTAAAATGGACCGGTACTAGAGCAGATTTGGTCTTTGGTTCTAATTCTGAACTTAGAGCAATTGCTGAGGTTTATGCCAGTGCAGATGCACGAAATAAATTTGTGGCCGATTTTGTAATGGCTTGGGATAAGGTTATGAATTTGGATCGTTTTGATTTGAAATAAGGAAAGTTTTTTTGATTTTTTAAGAGCCCTTTTTAAGGGCTTTTTTCTTGGTTTTAACTTTTGTAAAATGCTAGAAATCGTTACCTTGCAACCTCAAATTTATTATCCAAAATGGAACAAGTACTCCCATATCAACCGAAAAATAAAGTTAGAATTGTTACAGCCGCTTCACTGTTTGATGGACACGATGCAGCAATCAATATTATGCGTCGAATTATTCAGGCTACTGGAGTTGAAGTTATTCACTTAGGGCATGATAGAAGTGTTGAAGAAGTTGTAAATACAGCAATTCAAGAAGATGCAAATGCTATTGCTATGACTTCGTATCAAGGAGGTCATAACGAATATTTTAAGTATATGCATGACTTGCTAAAAGAAAAAGGAGCAGGTCATATTAAAATTTTTGGCGGTGGTGGAGGTGTAATTCTTCCTTCAGAAATTGAAGAGTTACATGCTTATGGTATTACTAAAATTTATTCTCCAGATGATGGTCGTGCTCTTGGTTTACAAGGCATGATTAACGATTTGGTGCAAAAGGCAGATTTTCCTGTTGGCGATGTGTTAAACGGAGAAGCTAGTCATTTGGAAGAAAAGAATCCAAGAGCTATTGCTCGGGTTATTTCAGCTGCAGAAAATTTTCCAGAAATAGCAAAAGAAACGTTAGATAAAATTCATACTGAAAACGAAACGTCTAAAATTCCAGTTCTTGGAATTACAGGAACGGGTGGTGCTGGTAAATCTTCTTTAGTTGATGAATTAGTGCGTCGTTTTTTAATTGATTTTCCAGAAAAAACAATCGGATTGCTCTCTGTTGACCCTTCAAAACGTAAAACAGGTGGTGCTTTATTAGGTGATAGAATTCGTATGAATGCTATTAATAATCCTCGTGTTTATATGCGTTCCTTAGCAACACGTCAGTCTAATTTAGCTTTATCAAAATATGTAGCTGAAGCAATTCAGGTTCTTAAAGCGGCTAAATACGATTTAATCATTTTAGAAACTTCGGGAATTGGTCAATCGGATACCGAAATTTTAGATCATTCAGATGTTTCTTTATATGTAATGACGCCAGAATTTGGTGCAGCAACGCAGTTGGAAAAAATCGATATGTTGGATTTTGCCGACTTGGTAGCCTTAAATAAATTCGATAAGCGTGGAGCTTTAGATGCTATTCGCGATGTAAAAAAACAATACCAACGTAACCATAATTTATGGGATGTTGATCCTGATAAAATGCCGGTTTTTGGTACCATCGCTTCACAATTCAACGATCCAGGAATGAACACGTTGTATAAGTCAATTATGGATAAAGTAGTGGAGAAAACGGATGCCGATTTAAAATCTACTTTCGAAATAACACGTGAGATGAGCGAGAAAATCTTTGTGATTCCACCTCATAGAACACGTTACTTATCTGAAATTGCCGAAAACAATAGAAAATATGATGAAACGGCTTTAACGCAAGTTGAAGTAGCTCAAAAATTATACGGAATTTTCAAAACAATTGAATCGGTTAACGGGAATTTACCTCAAATTGATAAAGCAGGAATTTTAGAAGGTTCTTTAAAATCAAATGATAGTAATAAAGATTTCTTAGGTTTATTGTTGAAAGAATTCGACCGAGTTAAAATGAATTTAGACCCATACAATTGGGAAATTCTATTAAACTGGGAAGAAAAAGTAAATAAATATAAAAATCCGGTTTACTCCTTTAAAGTACGTGATAAAGAAATTAAGATTCAAACACATACCGAATCCTTATCGCATACTCAAATTCCTAAAGTTGCCTTGCCTAAGTATCAAGCTTGGGGTGATATCCTGAAATGGAATCTACAAGAAAATGTTCCGGGAGAATTTCCATTTGCATCAGGATTGTATCCATTCAAGCGAGAAGGCGAAGATCCAACGCGTATGTTCGCTGGTGAAGGTGGACCCGAAAGAACAAATCGTCGTTTTCACTATGTGTCATTAGGTATGCCGGCAAAACGTTTGTCGACAGCCTTCGACTCGGTTACTTTGTATGGAAACGATCCAGATCATAGACCTGATATCTATGGTAAAATTGGAAATGCAGGGGTTTCTATTTGTTGTTTAGACGATGCTAAGAAATTATATTCAGGTTTCGATTTAAGTCATCCGGCAACTTCGGTTTCCATGACGATTAATGGTCCAGCGCCTATGTTGTTAGGATTCTTTATGAACGCAGCCATTGATCAAAACTGTGAAAAATACATTAAAGAAAATGGATTGGAAGCAGAAGTTGAGAAAAAGAAAAAGGAGCTTTACGACGATAAAGGTTTAGAAAGACCAAGATACAATGGTGAATTACCTGAAGGTAATGATGGTTTAGGATTGCTGTTGTTAGGATTGACAGGGGATCAAGTTTTGCCAGCAGATGTGTACCAAGATATTAAAGTAAAAACCTTGGCTCAAGTTCGAGGAACTGTACAGGCTGATATTTTAAAAGAAGATCAGGCGCAAAATACCTGTATTTTCTCTACGGAATTCGCTTTACGTTTAATGGGTGACGTCCAAGAGTATTTCATCAATAAGAATGTTCGTAATTTCTATTCGGTATCGATTTCTGGGTATCATATTGCTGAAGCAGGAGCAAATCCTATTACGCAGTTGGCCTTTACATTAGCTAACGGATTTACCTATGTTGAGTATTATTTAAGTAGAGGAATGAACATCAACGACTTTGGTCCGAATTTATCGTTCTTCTTCTCTAATGGTATTGATCCGGAATATGCGGTAATTGGTCGCGTGGCTCGTAAAATATGGGCAAAAGCTTTGAAGAACAAATACGGAGCAAACGAAAGAGCGCAAATGTTGAAATATCACATTCAAACTTCGGGACGTTCATTACATGCACAAGAGATTGATTTCAATGATATCCGTACAACATTACAAGCGTTATATGCAATTTACGACAACTGTAACTCGTTGCATACAAATGCATACGATGAAGCAATTACAACCCCAACGGAAGAGTCGGTACGTCGTGCGATGGCTATTCAGTTGATTATTAATAAAGAGTTAGGTTTAGCGAAAAACGAAAACCCAATTCAAGGATCATTTATTATTGAAGAATTGACAGATTTAGTGGAAGAAGCGGTTTTGGCTGAATTTGACAGAATTACAGAAAGAGGTGGTGTTCTTGGTGCTATGGAAACAATGTACCAACGTTCCAAAATCCAAGAAGAATCATTGTATTATGAAACTTTGAAGCACACGGGAGAGTTTCCAATTATTGGAGTAAACACGTTCTTGAGTTCTAAAGGTTCACCAACAGTAATTCCTGCTGAAGTAATTCGTGCTACAGAAGAAGAAAAATTATTCCAAATACATACTTTGGAAAATTTACATAAGGCAAAAGTTAAAGAAGTTGAAAATCAAATTGCGATTATTCAAGAAGCGGCTATTCAAAACCAAAATATTTTTGAAAAATTAATGGATGCCGCTAAAGTGTGTTCGCTAGGTCAAATAACGTCCGCTTTATTTGAAGTAGGGGGGCAATATCGACGAAATATGTAGTTTGTAAACAGATTAAAAAAGGCTTTCATTTGAGAGCCTTTTTTAATATTTATTTAAGATATCAACTTATAGAATTTAGTAACTTTGAGAAAGCATTTGTCATAAATACCACCTTGAAATGTTTTTTCGCCCCATAATGTTTATGTAATCATCAATTAAATATAAATATTATGAAAAAATTAGTTACAATTCGTAGAGGTAAGCTTTTAGGCTTAGTGATGGTATTAGGAATGGCTTTTTTTATTCCTTCATGTGATAATTCCGATGATCCAGCTGTTTCGGAAACGGCAAGAAAGCCGTACAAATGTGCTTCTTGTAGTTCTGTTCCCGAAGCCATTTCTTTTTTTGACAATAGCGCTAACGGAATTTACAAAGGTGTTTTCTCTCAAGGTACAATTAAGATTAATGTTTTTAACGACAGTGAGTCTATTAGTGGTGTGGTTTTTATGGACAATCAAGAAGTTGCTGTCAATGAATTGTCAACATCGTATGATAGATTGGGACTTAGAACAATCTTAAGAGGAGGTGTTGGTGAAAGTAAATTTTCTTTAACTTTTTCGGTTAATTATGATGGAACAAATCCAGTCGTGACTAATTTTTCATTTCCAGGGAGCGTGAATTCTGTTTGTACAGTTGTTAAGGAGAAATCTACATCTTTGTTAGAAGTGTTTGAAGGGGATTATTTTGTAAAATCAACTAATGCTTCAAATGGAGGAGTTGGATTAGGAGATAAGATTGATAATCCAGTTCCATCAACTACCGATGTTAGAAAAATTGGGTCTTTTAAAGTTCTTATGTCTAGAGGTGATATGGTTTGGGTATCTTCAGTAAGAATGAATTCTGGTGCATTAGCCATAGATCACGGATCAATTATAGATGGTAAGCTAGTTTCCGATGCTACACATCAAACAATAGGAGGTATACGTGATGATGAGTTGACAAACGGTGATAGAACAATAATACCAGGTCAGCTTACACAGTTATATGCAATTAGAACGAGATAATGTTTTTTTATTTTTTAAGTAAACACCCCTAAAAAAATAGGGGTGTTTTTTATTTTATTGTAAAATATTTATATTTTTGCATTGAAATAATAGGGTATAAATTTATAAAACACAACTATATGTCAGTATTTCGTTTTCATGCGCTTCAAAAAGCAACCGACAGAAAGCCGATTTCTGTGGAAGAATTGGATAGAAAATCAGCGATTTTCGGAAGTAATGTTTTTAACGACAAAGCAATGCGTCAATTTTTAACGCCTGAAGCATACAAGGCTGTTAGAAGCGCTATTGATCAAGGCGTTAAAATCGATCGTAAAATTGCCGATTATATTGCAATGGGAATGAAAGAATGGGCATTGTCAAAAGGAGTGACTCACTATACCCACTGGTTTCAGCCTTTAACAGGTACTACTGCTGAAAAACATGATGCTTTTTTTGAAACATCTATGGATGGTAGTGATCCAGTAGAAAAATTTGGAGGAAGTCAATTGGTACAACAAGAGCCCGATGCTTCATCATTTCCAAACGGAGGAATTAGAAATACATTCGAAGCTCGTGGTTATACTGCTTGGGATCCAACATCACCGGCGTTTATTTACGGAACAACGTTGTGTATCCCAACTGTTTTTGTTTCGTACACTGGAGAAGCGTTAGATAATAAAGCACCTTTATTAAGAGCGTTACATGCTATTGATACTTCGGCTTCAGAAGTGGCTAAGTATTTCGATAAAAACGTTAAAAAAGTAACACCAACATTGGGTTGGGAACAAGAATATTTTCTTATTGATGCTGCATTAGCGGCTTCAAGACCTGATATTTTAGCTACTGGAAGAACATTGCTTGGACATACTTCTGCTAAAGGTCAGCAATTAGAAGATCATTATTTCGGTTCAATTCCTACCCGTGTATTAAACTACATGCGCGATTTAGAAAACGAATGTATGTTATTGGGTATTCCGGTAAAAACTCGTCATAATGAAGTTGCACCAAATCAGTTTGAGCTTGCCCCTATATTTGAAGAGATTAATTTAGCGGTAGACCATAACTCGTTGTTAATGGATGTAATGCAAAAAGTTGCAGAACGTCATCACTTTAAAGTGTTGTTCCATGAAAAACCTTTCAAAGGAGTGAATGGTTCTGGAAAACACAATAACTGGTCGTTGGCTACAGATACCGGAATTAATTTATTAAGTCCTGGTAAAACACCAATGAGTAATTTACAATTTTTAACCTTCTTTATTAATACTATTAAAGCGGTTCATGATAATGAAGAGTTGTTGAGAGCATCTATAGCTTCGGCAAGTAATGACCATCGTTTGGGTGCAAACGAAGCGCCTCCAGCAATCATTTCAGTTTTTATCGGACAACAATTGAGTAAAGTTTTAGAAGAGTTAGAAGGAGTGTCTAAAGGAAAATTATCTCCTGAAGAAAAAACCGATTTAAAATTGAATGTTGTAGGTAAAATTCCAGATGTTTTATTGGATAACACCGATAGAAATAGAACATCTCCATTTGCTTTTACAGGTAATAAGTTTGAATTCAGAGCAGTTGGTTCTTCTGCAAACTGTGCCGTGTCAATGACTACGTTAAATACAATTGTAGCGAAACAATTGAAAGATTTCAAGATGGAAGTTGATGCTTTGATCGAGAAAAAAGACATGAAAAAAGATGATGCTATCTTTAATGTATTACGTGAGTATATCAAACAAACGAAAAAAATCATTTTTGAAGGTGACGGATATAGTGATGCATGGGAGAAAGAAGCTAAAAAACGTGGTTTGAGCAATCATAAAACAACTCCAAAAGCGTTGAAAGCCAAAGTTTCTAAAAAAGCAATGGATTTATTCAATGAAATGAATGTGATGAACCATGTAGAAATGGAAGCGCGTTACGAAATCGAATTGGAAGAATACGTGAAAAAAATCCAAATCGAAGGTCGTGTTCTTGGAGATATCGCTAGAAATCATGTTATTCCAACAGCTATTCGTTATCAAAACATGCTAATTGAAAACGTAAAAGGATTGAAGGAAATTTTCGGAAAAGATTTTGAAAAAATTGCAAAAGAGCAAATCGGATTGATTAAAGAAATCTCTGAACATATTGAAGGAATCAACACAAAAGTTGAGGCAATGACCGAAGAGCGTAGAAAAGCAAATAATTTAACATCAGTTGAAAAAATGGCTGATTCGTATTGCGAAAAAGTAAAACCGTTTTTTGAAGAAATCCGATACCATTCTGATAAATTGGAATTGTTGGTCGATGATGAAATTTGGACCTTAACTAAATACAGAGAATTATTGTTTACAAAATAATTTTTCAAGAGCCTTCTTTTTTAAGAAGGCTCTTTTTTTAAGCGCATTTCGTCTTGCTTTTTAGTTGTTTTGTAGAAAAGTGTAATTTATTGATAATGAATTTGTTGAAACCGTTTTTTTATCAAATATTTATGGTTTAACTTTGGAGTAATAAAATTAGCCACGTATTTTATTTCTTCCTAAAAACATTCAATCATACGATTGTATTCCCATTTAGAATAACTGTGAAATTGTATTGAATCTTCCTGATTATTATTTAATCGGTTGATTATCATATTGTTTAGTATAACTTTTTGTTGATAATTAAGTTATATAAAAATGGCTGTTGTAACTTCAGGGTAGTTTCAACAGCCATTAAACGAGCAAGGCGAAGCATTCCAAGTTGCTTTTCTTGTAAACCAATCAAATTAAACCCTTAGAAGGAGTGAGGTGATAAAATCACCTCACTTTTTTTGTGCCTATTCGAAAGAATCGTTACTTAGCAATTGCAAATTGTATTGATATGAAACAATCCAGTCCTTTTTTAATAGTTCTCTTTATGTTTTCAAGTTGTCTTTTTTCCCAGAATAAACTTGAAGTTTATTTTGATTTGGATAATCCAATAATGAATTCGCAATCGAATGCTAAATTAACGGATTGGATACAACTGCATAAAACTGCTGAAATTTTAAAGGTGCATGGTTTCTGCGATAGTCTTGGTTCGTTCGAATATAACGATACGTTATCTGTAAAACGTGCCATTTCTGTTTTGGAAATTCTTAAAAATAATAACTTGAGAGTTTCAAGCGATGTTGAAATAAAAGGATGGGGTAAACGGTTTGAACAATCTAAAATACAAAGTGATAACCGAAAAGTAGAAATCTATTATTCGGATAAACAACCTGAAAAGCAACTTTCAGAACAAATTAATGCCTTGAAAGTTGGCGATAAATTACGTTTGAAACATCTTAACTTCTATAATCGCTCTGGGGTTGTGTTGCCAAAATCAAAACCAATTTTAAAAGAAATACTGGTGATTATGACGAATAATCCGAAATTGAAAGTCGAAATCCAAGGCCATATTTGTTGTCAACCACAAGGCGATGTGGAAAATATTTCAACACTAAGATGTCAAACGGTATACAACTATCTTATTGATAACGGAATCGACAAAAACCGATTGTCATACAAAGGGTATGGAAGTTCAATGCCGTTATATCCCATTCCGGAAAAAAATGATTTTGAACGCGATGAAAACCGTCGAGTAGAACTTCTTATTCTTGAAAATTGATAAAGGGTTTTATTTGTCATTTAAATTTTGTTTATTCGTTACACGGTTAAATTGTGTATTATGAAACGAGTTTTGATTTTTTTGTTTTTAGTTTTTTCACTGTTAAGTGATGCTCAGGAAAAATTCACCCTTTATTTTGAGAGTGGGAAGCATACTTTAGATAAAAAACAAGCGGAATTGCTAAACAATTGGATAAATACGAATAAAGAATCGAAAGTTGTGGCCATTAACGGTTATGCCGATGAAGATGGTACAAATGCTTTTAACGATTCGCTTTCTCAACGCCGAGTTAAGCAGATTCATGATTTTATTGTAAAGAATAATGTCAAAATTCGTGACGATTTTAAAACACGAAGCTTTGGTGAAACACACAATCAATCTAAAATTAAAGCAGAAAACCGTAAAGTGGTTATTCACTATATCTTGGCTAAAGATTTAGCTCGAGAAAATGAAATTTTAGGACTTACACCTTTGGTTGTGAATGATGAAGATATTGTTCCTATTGAGGAAGAGGATATGCACTTTCCGGAAAACGCTACACTAGAAGAGAAAATTAATTTATCCAAACCCGGAACGCGCATTGTTATGAAAGACATTTTGTTTTATCAGAATACATTTGCCATTGTTCCAACCTCTAAACGCGCTATTGATGAATTGCTTTATATTTTGGATAAAAATCCGAAAATGAGAATCGAAATTCAAGGGCATATTTGTTGTGTAGATGCCGACAGAAGAAATTTATCTTTAGAGAGAGCTAAGCAAGTTCGCAGAGTTCTACAATCAAATAGTATTCCTAGCAACCGGATAAAAGTAAAAGGATTTGGAGTTTCTCATCCTAAGTTTCCAATACCAGAAGCAAATCCGGAGGAAGCAGCAGCCAATCGCCGTGTTGAAATTATGATTTTGAGTAAATAGTAAAGTTAAAAGTTAAAAGGGACAAGAGACAAGGGAAGATTGCCTAATTGGTATAAAAAACTTGTAACTTATAACTGCTTCGCCAATTCAAAAAAATAAAAACTTTATTTTTTTTTCGGGTCATAACTTCTAACTAATTTTTACCTTTGCACCACAACAACACAAACACACTACATGAGTTCTGATAACAGTCAACGTTACAATCTTCGTGGGGTTTCTGCCTCAAAAGAAGATGTGCACAACGCTATTAAAAACATCGATAAGGGTTTATTCCCAAAAGCTTTCTGCAAAATTGTTCCCGATTACTTAACCAACGACGATGATTATTGTTTAATCATGCATGCCGATGGCGCAGGAACAAAATCATCTTTAGCCTATATGTATTGGAAAGAAACCGGAGATATTTCGGTTTGGAAAGGAATTGCTCAAGATGCATTAATTATGAATATTGATGATCTTCTTTGTGTAGGAGCAACCAATAATATAATGCTTTCTTCCACTATTGGTAGAAACAAAAGTTTGATTCCAGGTGAAGTACTTTCAGCAATAATTAATGGAACCGAAGAATTAATTTCCGAATTAAAAGAATTTGGGGTTACCGTACATTCTACGGGTGGTGAAACTGCCGATGTTGGTGATTTGGTTCGTACTATTATTGTAGATTCAACGGTAACTGCACGAATGAAACGTTCTGATGTAGTAGACAATGCTAATATCCAAGCTGGTGATGTTATTGTTGGTTTAGCTTCCTTTGGTCAGGCGGACTATGAGAAAGAATATAACGGCGGAATGGGAAGTAACGGACTGACGTCTGCACGTCACGACGTTTTTGCAAAGTACCTTGCTCAAAAATATCCGGAGAGTTATGATGTATCAGTGCCAAATGATTTGGTTTATTCGGGAAATGTAACTCTTACCGATGCTGTTGAAGGTTCTCCTGTTGATGCTGGAAAACTGGTGCTTTCTCCAACACGAACGTATGCGCCAATTATTAAAGCCGTTTTAGACAAATACACAGCTACATTAATTCACGGAATGGTGCATTGTAGTGGTGGTGCTCAAACAAAAATTCTTCATTTTGTAGATAATTTGCATATTATTAAAGATAATTTATTTCCAGTTCCACCTTTGTTTAAACTAATTCAAGAGCAATCTAAAACGGATTGGAAAGAAATGTATCAGGTGTTTAATTGTGGACACCGAATGGAATTGTATGTTCCAGCTGATATTGCCGAAGATATTATCGAAATTTCAAAATCTTTTGGAGTTGATGCTCAAATTGTAGGTAGAGTAGAGGCTTCCGATGCAAAACAATTAACCATTACTTCCGAGTATGGTGTTTTTGAATATTAAGAATCATGTATAAACAACTTATTCGCCCAATATTGTTTTGTTTTAATCCCGAAACAATTCATCATTTTTCATTTTCAGCAGTACGTTTCGCTAATAAAGTACCTGGAATTTCATCGTTATTTAAATCGATGTATGAAGTAAACGATAAACGATTGGAACGTGAGGTTTTTGGTTTAAAATTCAAGAATCCGGTTGGTTTGGCTGCAGGATTTGATAAAGATGCAAAACTTTATAAAGAACTATCCAATTTTGGATTTGGTTTTATTGAAATCGGTACGCTAACTCCAAAAGCACAAAGCGGAAACCCAAAACAACGTCTCTTTCGCTTGTTAGAAGATTCTGCAATCATTAACCGAATGGGGTTTAATAATGGTGGAGTTGATGAAGCTGTTCTTCGGTTGAAGAAAAACAACGGCGTTTTAATTGGTGGGAATATTGGCAAAAATAAAATTACACCAAACGAAGAAGCGGTTAAAGATTATGAAATTTGTTTTCATGCCTTGTTTGATTATGTAGATTATTTTGTTGTAAATGTAAGCTCACCAAACACGCCTAATTTACGTGCTTTGCAAGATAAAGAGCCACTAACACATTTGCTGCAAACACTTCAAAATTTAAATAACGCAAAATCAAATCCAAAACCAATTCTACTTAAAATTGCACCCGATTTAACCGATGAGCAATTGTTAGATATTATTGATATTGTAAAAGAAACTCAAATTGCTGGGGTTATTGCTACAAATACAACCTTGTCTCGTGAAGGTTTGAAATCGGTAAATAAAATTGAAGCGGGTGGGCTATCAGGTAAACCACTTACTAAAAGAGCTACGGAAGTAATTCGATTTCTTTCCGAAAAGAGTAATAAAGCTTTTCCAATCATTGGTGTTGGTGGAATTCATACCGCAGATGATGCCATTGAAAAATTAAATGCTGGGGCAAGTTTGGTTCAATTGTATACAGGTTTTATTTATGAAGGACCGGCTTTGGTTAAAGCAATTAATAAAAAGATTTTAGAAAAAGCATAAATAGTTTTACTTTTGAAAAGTATGATAACCGAAAAAGTTAAAATTATCGAATGTCCTCGTGACGCAATGCAAGGTATTAAGGACTTTATTCCTACGGATAAAAAGGTTCAGTACATACAATCGTTATTGCGTGTTGGATTTGATACAATTGACTTTGGAAGTTTTGTATCACCAAAAGCTATTCCGCAGATGCAAGACACTGCAGAGGTGTTGGCAAAGTTGGATTTGTCTACTACACAAAGTAAATTGTTGGCTATTATCGCTAATACACAAGGTGCTGAAAACGCATCCGTTCATCCCGAAATTCAATATTTAGGTTTTCCTTTTTCGATTTCTGAAAATTTCCAGATGCGAAATACACATAAAACCATTGCGGAGTCTTTAGTAACGCTACAAGAAATTTTAGACATAGCCGATAAAAGCAAGAAAGAAGTAGTGACCTATATTTCAATGGGCTTCGGAAATCCCTATGGTGATCCATGGAATGTTGAAATAGTTGGAGAATGGACAGAAAAGCTTGCTAAAATGGGAGTGAAAATACTTTCCTTATCCGATACTATTGGAAGTTCTACTCCAGAAGTAATAGAATATCTATTCTCAAACTTGATTCCGAAATATCCAAATGTAGAATTTGGAGCTCACTTGCATACCACACCTGATAAATGGTTTGAAAAAGTTGATGCTGCATATAAAGCAGGTTGTAGACGATTTGATGGTGCTATTCAAGGTTTTGGTGGTTGTCCTATGGCTAAAGACGATTTAACAGGGAATATGCCAACCGAAAAAATGCTTTCCTATTTTACTGCTCAAAAAGCCGATACTAATTTAAGCGCAATGAGTTTTGAAAGTTCTTATAATGAAGCGCTTAAAATCTTTACGGTCTATCATTAATTAACATGTCTTTGTGTTTTTGAGACTTTGATACTCAAAATAAAACCACTATATTTGCATGCAATTTAACTACAAATTGCAACATGAAAGCACACACAGCTAAAATTGTCGGTGAAGGTTTAACTTACGACGATGTACTCTTAGTTCCCAATTATTCCGAAGTACTTCCACGCGAAGTAAGTATCAAAACAAAATTTTCTAAAAATATTACCTTAAACGCACCAATTGTATCTGCCGCAATGGATACCGTTACCGAAAGCGCTATGGCTATAGCAATGGCTCAAGAAGGTGGAATAGGTGTGTTGCATAAAAATATGACTATCGAGCAACAAGCTGCCGAAGTGCGTAAAGTGAAACGTGCGGAAAGCGGTATGATTATTGATCCGGTTACTTTGCCTTTAACTGCAAATGTTGGTGATGCTAAACAAGTAATGCGTGAGTTTAGTATTGGTGGAATTCCTGTTGTTGATGAAAACATGATCCTAAAAGGAATTGTAACCAATCGTGATTTGCGTTTCGAGAAAAACAATACCAGAGCGATTACCGAAGTAATGACTTCAGATAATTTAGTTACTGCTCCAGAAGGAACTACCTTGGTTCAAGCCGAAGAAATTCTTCAAGGCAATAAAATTGAAAAGTTGCCAGTTGTTAATGCTAACAATAAACTTATAGGATTAATTACCTTCAGAGATATTACAAAACTTACGCAAAAGCCTAATGCAAATAAAGATAAATTTGGTCGTTTGCGTGTTGCTGCTGCTTTGGGAGTAACTGCCGATGCTGTTGAAAGAGCTTCTGCTCTTGTTGCAGCTGGTGTAGATGCTGTTATTATTGATACGGCGCACGGACATACCAAAGGTGTGGTTTCTGTATTGAAAGATGTTAAAGCAAAATTTCCAGAATTAGACGTAGTTGTTGGAAATATTGCCACTCCGGAAGCTGCAATTTATTTAGCTGAAAATGGTGCTGATGCTGTAAAAGTTGGAATAGGACCCGGTTCTATTTGTACTACTCGTGTTGTAGCGGGTGTAGGATTCCCTCAGTTTTCAGCCGTGTTAGAGGTTGCTGCTGCTTTACGCGGTACAGGTGTTCCTGTAATTGCAGATGGTGGTATTCGTTATACAGGAGATATTCCAAAAGCAATTGCCGCAGGAGCAGATTGTGTAATGTTAGGGTCGTTATTGGCTGGGACAAAAGAATCGCCAGGCGAAACGATTATTTTCGAAGGAAGAAAATTCAAATCGTATCGCGGAATGGGTTCTGTTGAGGCTATGAAAGAAGGCTCAAAAGATCGTTATTTTCAAGATGTTGAAGATGATGTTAAAAAATTAGTGCCGGAAGGTATTGTAGGACGTGTTCCATATAAAGGCGAATTGAATGAGAGTATGCTTCAATTTATTGGAGGATTACGTGCCGGAATGGGATATTGTGGTGCAAAAGATATCGAAACACTACAAACCAATGGACGTTTTGTTAGAATTACTACTAGCGGAATTGGTGAAAGTCATCCTCATAATGTAACGATTACTAAAGAGGCTCCAAATTATTCTAGATAATTAGTACTTTTAAATTATAACAAAGGGAATACATTTTTGTATTCCCTTTTATGTTTTTCTTAAACTCGAAAGTAATTTTCGGTCTCCTACAACCCATAGAATATCACCAGCTTCCAATATCAAATGAGAATCCGGATTTAGCATACGTCGGCCTTCACGCTCTATGCCTACCACCAAACCATTTGTTTTTTCACGTATTTGCGATTCACGGATACTTTTTCCAATAAATGCTTCATTTTTGAGTTCTAAATGTTGTAATACAATATCGGATTCTTCTAAATTTTCCGGAGGTTCAATTTCATTCTGATCCAAGAATTTTTTAAACTTTTTTACTTGCGTATCACTTCCAATTACACAAATTTCATCACCAGGAAATAATCGTTCATTTCGGCTAGGAACATTAATCATGATGTCGCCTCGTTTAATAAAAGCGACGTTAATTCCCATTTTTTCTCTAACCCGAATTTCTTCTAATGTTTTTCCTGCTAAATTGGATTCTCTTACAATATCAAATGTAGCCATGTGTCCATCCCATGGGGTTAAGTCCCTTCGCGTTCGTTGTTCTTTGCTAATTTCTCGTTCATTTAAATTAGTCATGAAATGTTTTTCAATGCGCTGATAGCGTCTGTGAAGTTGCTTTGGGAAAAGGATATATGCAACTAATGCAACAATTAAAGCGATGAAAGCTGTTCCTGGCGAGAAGAAATTGTTTAAAATAAAACCTATGAAAAATAAGCCTAACGCCATTCTTAAAAAGAAAAGAACAACAATAGGGCCTCTGTATTTTCGGTTTTCAAAGAGTTCATCTACTTCATTTGTGGCTATTTTGCGAAGTGATAATGCCCATAAAAATGGCGACAATAAAATCAATGTTACCAAAGCTGCGAGCGCATGACCAAATTTCGAATCTTTTACAAGAGGCAGTATAAATTCGGTCGATAATAAAACAATAGCAACAATGATTATGGAGTGAATTAGTATTTGAAAAAGATAGATTTTAATGAAGCCTTGCCAAGCACTTACGGTTTTAATAGCTTCGGTATTTGCACTATACTGTTCTATACTATGAATCCATTTTTTAGGAAGTTTTTTTTCGAGATAAATAGCTACAGGCGAACTTAGTTTTACCATGTATGGAGTGGTAAATGTAGTGATGGCTGAAACGGCAACAATGGTAGGGTAAAGAAAATCGCTTGTTACATGCAAGGCCATGCCCATAGTTGCAATAATAAACGAGAATTCGCCAATTTGTGATAAACTCATTCCGGTTTGAACCGATTGTTTTAAAGGTTGCCCTGAAACTAATGAGCCAATGGTAGAACTTATCGACTGACCGAATAGTGTTATTAAAGTTAGAATCGCAACAGGAATCGCGTATAAAATTAATGTTTTAGGATCGATTAACATGCCTACCGATACAAAAAAAACGGCACCAAACAGGTCTTTTACTGGTTTTACCAAATGCTCAATATGTTCGGCTTGTGTGGTTTCAGCAATAATAGAACCCATAATAAAAGCTCCAAGTGCAGGGGAAAAGCCAACTTGAGACGCCAAAATGACCATGACCAAACATAAGGCTAATGAAATAATTAAAAGCATCTCATCGGTTAATAAATGTTTGGCTTTTTTCAGCAAACTCGGAATGAAAAAGATGCCACCAATAAACCAGATGGTAAGAAAGAATAATAGCTTTAAAATAGAATAGAAAAGTTCCATTCCTGAAAATTGACGACTTACCGCCAAGGTTGAGAGTAAAACCATCATTAAGATGGCTAAAATGTCTTGTACGATTAATGTGCCAATTACGTTTCCAGCAAATTTTTGTGCTTTTACGCCTAATTCATCAAATGTTTTTAAGATAATTGTGGTAGAGGAAATAGATAGCATTACACCAAGAAAAACACAATCTAAGCGCTTCCAGCCCATAAAATGACCTACAGCAAATCCTAGAATTACCATAACAACAATTTGGGTTATTGCGGTAATTGAAGCGGTACTACCTACTTTAACCAGCTTTTTAAAACTGAACTCTAATCCTAAACTGAAAAGAAGGAAAATAACACCTATTTGTGCCCAAACTTCAACACTATGCGTGTCTTTTACCGTCGGAAAAAAATCAAAATTATTTCCAGCTAAAAAACCGGCAATCAGATAACCTAAAACTAAGGGTTGTTTTAATTTGCGGAAAATAACTACAGCAATTCCAGCCGTCATTAGGATCAATCCTAAATCACTGATTAAGGGTTGTAGATGTGTTGTCGCTGCTGAAGTTGAAACCGTTAATAACATAGTTGGCAATTCTTAGCGAAAAATACTAAAAAAAGCTGGTATTATCAAGGATTGAAAGCGTATTGAATTAAATTCCTAAGTAATTACTAGGTGTAATTTGTTTCAATTCATTTTTGATAGTATCCGAAACATTTAAGGTTTCTATAAACGAATGAATTGAGGTTTTGTTAATTACAGTATTGGTTCTCGTCAAGTCTTTTAAAGCTTCATACGGATTTGGATAGCCTTCTCGGCGTAAAATCGTTTGAATTGCTTCAGCTACTACGGCCCAGTTTTTTTCCAAATCTTCTGCAAATTTGTCTTCGTTTAAAAGTAATTTGTTTAATCCTTTTAAGGTAGCTTCAAAAGCGATTAAAGTGTGTCCCATTGGCACACCAATATTTCTTAAAACGGTACTGTCTGTTAAATCACGTTGCAATCGCGATATAGGCAGTTTTGCCGACAAATGTTCGAAAATGGCATTGGCAATTCCTAAATTTCCTTCTGAGTTTTCAAAGTCAATCGGATTTACTTTATGAGGCATAGCCGATGAACCAATTTCACCAGCTTTGATTTTTTGTTTGAAATAATCCATCGAAACATATGTCCATATATCGCGGTCCAAATCAATTAAAATGGTATTGATGCGTTTTAAAGCGTCAAAAAAAGCAGCAAAATGATCGTAATGTTCTATTTGTGTAGTTGGGAATGAATGATGTAATCCTAGAATATCTTCAACAAATTCATTACCAAATTCTCTCCAATTAATATTTGGGTAAGCAACTACATGCGCATTGTAATTTCCTGTTGCACCACCAAACTTCGCAGCAAAAGGAACGTTGAAAAGTAATCGCATTTGTTCTTCTAAACGCTCAACAAATACCTGAATCTCTTTTCCAAGTCGAGTAGGGGATGCTGGTTGACCGTGCGTACGAGCCAACATAGGAACATCTGCCCATTCAATACTAAGTTCTTTTAGCTTTGCAACAACACTTATTAAACCAGGCATATAAACTTTTTCGAAAGCCTTTTTTGTTGAAAGGGGAATAGCAGTATTGTTAATATCTTGAGAAGTTAATCCGAAGTGAATAAACTCTTTATAAGGCTGTAAACCCAAGTTGTCAAATGCAGCTTTTATGAAATACTCAACTGCTTTAACATCGTGATTGGTAGTTTTTTCAGTTTCTTTTATCCATAGCGCATCTTCTGTTGAGAAGTTTTCGTAAATCTTACGTAATTCTGGATAAACAGATTTGTCTACACCTGCTAATTGTGGTAATGGTAATTCGCATAACGCGATAAAATATTCTACTTCTACCAAAACACGGTAGCGAATTAAAGCTTCTTCAGAAAAAAATTGGGATAAGGAAACGGTTTTATTTCTATAACGACCATCAATTGGCGAAATAGCATTTAATTCAGTTAATTGCATGTTTGTTGTGTTGTTTTTGAAGATGCAAAAATAGTTATAAGTTGTGAGTTATGAATTATAAGTTTTATTTTTTTTACCACGTTTGAGCTTTCAGTTGCAGTTTATAGTTTTCTGTATAACAAGTATTCCAGTTGTCTATTGCATTTTATTAACTTATAATTTATAACTCATAATTTGCTCCATTCCTTCGCTGGCATTTTTTGGTATAATGGTTACAGGATTAGGAATATTGTATATTGTTGCAGGTTTTGGGTCGATATAATAAATTGGAATTTGATTGTTTACATAGTTAATCAAACTTGCAGCAGGATAAACTTGAAGTGATGTACCAATAACAAGTAATATATCGGCATCTTCAACAATAGGAATGGCTTGTTCTATGGCAGGAACTTCTTCTCCAAACCAAACAATATGCGGACGAAGCTGATTACCTTGAAAGTCCAAATCGCCTAAAACCAAATCTTTTTTCCAATTCAATATGTGATTGTGAAGTTTAGTACTACGCACTTTAAAAAGTTCACCATGTAGGTGTAGCACATTTGTACTGCCTGCTCGTTCGTGTAAATCGTCAACATTTTGTGTAATTACAAAAACGGTATGATGCTTTTCTAGCTCGGCAACAAGTAAATGGCCTTGGTTGGGATGTACTTCTAATAATTGAGCTCTGCGTTTGTTGTAAAAATTCAATACAAGCTCAGGGTTTTTTGCCCAACCAATAGGAGAAGCTACTTCCATGATATCATGTCCTTCCCAAAGTCCATCTGCATCACGAAAAGTTTTGATACCACTCTCGGCACTTATACCAGCACCGGTTAATACTACAATTTTCTTTTTCATCGTGTTATAATACTTAAAAACCTCAAAGGTGATGTGCAGTTGAGGTTTGTTTTTTGAGTGAAGTAAGTTATACTTTGCCTAGGGTGTATAATTTTTCCATTGTTGGTGATGGGCTACCACCATCGGGTTCTAAAGTAATACCAAAAGCTTCTGCATCTGTAGTGTTGTCAACTTTGTACATTCGGGATGATTCGGCAGTTGCTCGTTCTAATAATCCAATGCTTGTTGGTGTGAGCGGATTCATTTTTAAAGCCCAAACCTGATACACCATTCCTTTTGGAGGATCGGGTAGGTTTTTCGCATCTACATACACGGTTTTAGATTGATTATTCCAGTATATTTTGGCACTTGCGGTTGGCATCGCAGCTTGACCTCCTAAGTTTACAATTGTATTGTTTTTGTCTCTTAAAATGTCGAGCATGGTTTCAGAAACCTTATTTTTATCTTCAAGAGTGGTTACTGTTTGTTTCATGTTTTCGTAATCAGCTTTGTTTTTGTTTATTTCAAAGTTGATTTTTTCGTCCATGGTGTTATTCATTTGAAAATACATCAATCCGGCACCTAAAACTACAAGTACTGAGGCTGCCCAACCGGTATATTGAATCCAATTTGTTCTGGATTTCAGACTAATGGTTTTACTCTCGTTACCTAATAATTCTTGACGAATTTTAATGTAGGTTTCCGATGAAATATTTGGAGAAACACTATACGACAAATTAATTACAGCTTTTTCTATTGCTGCAATTTCGGAACGGATTGCGGGACTATCTGCTGCCATTTGTTGTACTTCGAGCATTTCTGCTTCGGAAAGTTTACCGAAAACATAAAGCTCTAAAATACCACTCTCTATGTACTCTTTGCTATTCATTACACTTTCAATAGGTTTCTTAATTCGTTTATGCAGTTTCTGTTTTGTGTTTTTACGGTTCCAAGCGGAATTTCAAGTTCATCTGAAGCTTCCTGTTGTGTATAGCCTTTAAAAAACAACAAATCAATTAACTGAATACATTTGGGTTTTAATTTTTGAACAAACTCCTGAATCCCAATAATATCAATTTTGTTGTTGAGTTTGGAATTGTCGTCAAGTATATGTACGAAATTATCGGTTGATAAGTTTTTTTGATTGTTGTTATATCCTTTTGAGCGAAGTTTGTCTATAGCCGAATTGCGCGCTATATTTAGAATCCATGTAAAAAACCGACCTTTGGTTTCGTTGTACGAATCTAAGTTTTTCCAAATTTTCACAAAGGTTTCCTGTAATACGTCTTCTGCTTCTTCTTTGTCTTTTATCAAATTAAAAATCACACCAAAAAGGCTTTTAGCGTACATATCGTATAAAAGAGTAAAGGCTTTGTCGTCTTTTTTATAAATTTGCTCCAATAATTCTTCTTGAGTCATAAGTAGGAATTAACTTCCCCAAGTTAAGAAACAATATTTAAAAAGCTATAGTTTTAATGGAAAACCTTTTTTCGGATCACGATTATCTTAATTATTTGGAAGAATTTATAACGGAAAACCGTAGAGAAGGATTTCTGAAAGTACTTCAAACCAGAACGAAACATTTTACAATCGCCATGGAAGATGTGTATCAGTTGCACAATACCAGTGCTGTAATGCGTAGTTGCGAGGTGTTTGGAATTCAGGAATTGAATGTTGTTGAGCAACGTTTTGGAAAACGCATCGATAAAGAAATCGCTATGGGTGCCGAAAAATGGGTTGATATCAAACGATTTTCGTCAAATCAGGATTGTATTGATAATTTAAAAGAAAGAGGGTATCAAATTATAGCCACAACGCCACACGAAAACGACTGTATGCTGGAAGATTTTGATATTACGAAACCCTCAGCAATATTTTTTGGAACT
Source organism: Flavobacterium sp. IC2-16 (assembly GCF_055521455.1). Lineage (NCBI taxonomy): Bacteria > Pseudomonadati > Bacteroidota > Flavobacteriia > Flavobacteriales > Flavobacteriaceae > Flavobacterium > Flavobacterium sp. IC2-16. The sequence continues at coordinate 2,119,980 of NZ_CM145480.1, forward strand.
GAAAAATTAGGACTGTCCGAAGAAGTTATGCAACAAGCCGACGGTTTTTTGAAAATTCCGATGGTTGGGTTTACCGAGAGTTTAAATATTTCGGTTTCTGCGGCAATCATTATTCAGAATATAACCAATCGTTTACGTCATTCGGATATTGATTGGAAATTAACCGAAGCAGAACTTTTAGAAAAACGAATTGATTGGACTCGTAAATCGATTAAGGATATCGACTTTATAACGAAGAAGTATCTGGAAAAGGTTTAGTTTTTTTACTGTAACCTATTTACTTTTCTTTAATAACTTGTAATCTTCGTAGCAACCTTTTATGGCATCCATAATCTGAAGATCATTTGCGGTTTCGATAAAAGCATCAGAATAATTACAGCCTTTTAAAATATCTTTCATTTCTTTCTGATCGATACCTAAAATGGAACATACCGTTTCACGATCGTATTTTGAAGCTAAAACATTTCTAACTGTTTCGTCTTTTTTAAATTCGCGAAGCTTTTTCATTTCTTTCGGTTTTTTTCCGAATAAATTATAAAGTGCATCAGCCGGGTTAGATAAAGCGCCTAAAACTTTACCTACTTGAGAGTTTCCACCCGATTCGTATCCGTAAGGTAATCCAGAAATGCTGTAACGGTGTGCGTCGTTTAGTGCAATTAACTTGGTATCTACTTCAATATAGCCAGTTAGTAAATAGCGCGGAATAAAAACTTCTTCAAGAGCAAAGGCTTTTTCGGTCAGTTTTACTTTAAATCCTTTTTTGTTTTTAATCCAGTCTGCCGAAACACGAATTTTAATCGATTGAAATCCGATGTATGAAAAATGTAGTGTGTCGTTTACTTTAGCTTCAATCTCAAATTCACCCATACCATCAGTGGTAGTTCCTTTTACGGTACTAAGGTTGATTACGTTTACATCTTTTTTGGGTAATAAATTGGATTCGTTTACAACTACTCCAGATATTTTAGTATAGGTATCTTCTTGTGCAATAGCTGTTGCCGAAAGTAAAGTCAATAAAAAAACTACAAAATATTTCATACTTGGTTTTAGAAAGTCTAAATGTACTAGATATTTTGTAGTTTCTATAGTTATTAGAAGAAAATTAACAAAAAGTGTTAGCTTCTTCTAGGTCTTCTTTCTCTTGGAGCGCTCGAATCCGAACGTCTTGGAGCCGATGAGCTTGAACGTCTTTCGTTTTTAGGAGCTCTATCGCTTGAACGACTTTCGCTTCTTCCACCTCCGTCACGTCTTTCTCCTCTAGGAGCTCTTTCACTGCTTCTGCCGCCAAAGCCACCTTCTCTACGGGAAGAACCTCTGTCTCCTCTAAAACCTCCATCTCGGCGACCTCCAGAATTTCTTCCGTTATGGTCACGACGTGAAGAGTTTCCTCCCCCATCATTTTTAGAGATTTCAACATTAATTCTTCTTCCGTTAAGGTCATAACCATTTAAGATGTCCATAACCTTAGCAGTGTGTTCTCCGTCGGTGTTAAAGAAAGAGAAACCTTCTTTCACATCTACTTTGAAAACATCGTCACGGCCTAAGTCTAATGTTTCTTTCAAGAAATCTTTTAGCTGCATCCAGTCGAAATCGTCTCTAGCGCCAATGTTGATGAAATAACGAACCGGGTCTCCAGCTCTAATTTCTCTTGGTTCAGAACTTCTTTCTCCTCTTTCGCTACCTTGACTTGATAAGTCACGTTTCGATTTGTAGTACGATAAGAAACGGTTGAATTCTACCGAAACCATTCGCTTGATTAGTTCTTCTTTCGATAAATCTTGGAAAACTTCATAGATAGCCGGTAAATAGTTGTCAATTTCATGATCAACTTCGGTATCGTGAATTTTATTGGCTAAGTGTAATAGCTGTATTTCACAGATTTCGATTCCGCTAGGAATAGTTTTTTCTTCAAACTTTTGTTTGATGATTTTTTCAATCGCGTGAATCTTACGGATTTCACTCTTAGTTACAATTACTATCGATGTCCCTAATTTTCCAGCACGACCTGTACGTCCAGAACGGTGGTTGTACGTTTCGATTTCATCAGGTAATTGGTAGTTAACTACGTGTGTTACGTTGTCTACATCAATTCCACGAGCTGCAACGTCTGTAGCAACAAGCATTTGAATTTGACGACCACGGAATGCTTTCATTACCCCATCACGTTGTGCTTGCGATAAATCACCATGTAAAGCCGCAGCATTGTATCCATCTTCAATTAACTTTTCGGCAACCGATTGTGTATCGCGTTTCGTACGGCAAAAAACTACAGAGAAAATATCTGGGTTAGCATCCGCTAAACGTTTTAATGCTTCGTAACGGTCACGAGCATTTACCATGTAAAATTCATGCGAAACAGTTGCTGAACCTGAATTTTTGTGTCCAACAGTAATTTCTTGAGGATTGTGCATGAATTGTTTTGCAATTCGAGCAACTTCCTGTGGCATAGTAGCCGAAAATAACCATGTGTTTTTTTCATCTGGAGTGTCAGATAATATCGAGCAGATATCATCATAGAATCCCATGTTTAACATTTCGTCTGCTTCATCAAGCACACAAAAGTTAATGTTTTTAATGTTTACAAGTCCACGATTAATCATGTCTTGCATTCTACCCGGAGTAGCCACAATAATTTGTGCACCTCTTTTTACTTCACGCGCCTGCTCGGTAATGCTTGCTCCACCATATACCGCTACAGTGTGTAAGCCTTTAATGTATTTTGAATATTGTTTAATCTCGTTAGTGATTTGTAAACAAAGTTCACGTGTTGGCGATAAAATTAAGCCTTGAGTGCTTTTGTCATCAGCGTCGATTTTCTGGATTAACGGAAAGCCGAAAGCGGCTGTTTTACCTGTTCCAGTTTGTGCCAATGCAACAATGTCTGTGTTTTGCTCCAATAGTATTGGAATCGCTTTTTCCTGTACTTCTGACGGATTCTCAAATCCTAGATCTTTAACCGCCAGCAGTAGCGATTCATTCAATCCTAATTGTTCAAATTTATTCATTATGTATTTTTAAATTGGGTGCAAAAGTACAGCGAATTAATGAGATAAACTAATGAAAAAACTTTATTTGGCTTTTTATTAGTATTTGAAAATCAATAAATTAGCCAATTTAAAGCTCGGGATTGTAATTGTGAGGGTGTAAATTTTGTAGAATTAATCTTTTTTAGCTGATAAAAATGATTATTTTTTAAGAAAATCCACCAATTGTTTCACCGCTTTTCCGCGATGACTTATGGCTGATTTTTCTTCAATGGTTAGTTCGGCAAACGTCATGTTGTAACCATCGGCCACAAAAATTGGGTCATACCCAAATCCGTTAGTGCCTTTTTTTTCGCTGATAATACTTCCGTTTATAATTCCTGTGAATAAATGTTGTTCGCTATCAAGGTTTAAAGCAATAACTGTTTTGAAATTTGCTTTTCGATTCGCTTCATTTTGAAGGTTACTCAAAACTTTATCCATATTGTCATTATCGTTTCGCTGAGGTCCGGCATATCGAGCTGAGAATACACCAGGTTCTCCGTTTAAAACTTCAATTTCCAATCCGCTATCGTCTGCAAAGCAATTATAGCCGTATTTTTCAGTGATATAATTTGCTTTTAAAATGGCATTACCTTCAATTGTATTTGCGGTTTCTGGAATGTCAACATCACATCCAATATCTTCTAAACTTAGAATTTCAATTTCGGAAGGAACCAGTTGTTGAATTTCTTTGATTTTATTTTTATTGTTCGAGGCGAAAACGAGTTGCATAGTGTAGTGTTTCTGAATTTTGATAGCCAAAGTTACAAAGTTTTAGCTGAAATTCGGTCGAGTAGCAACGTCATAAAAATACAAAAGCCGAGGTGGAGCCCCCGACTTTCATGATGAACGTGTAACCACATTGCTGTGCGTTCGGGTGCAAATGTATAACAATCTTTTTTATTTCGGATTGTTTTTTGGTGAAATCTTTATTTTGATTTTTATAATTACATTGTAATTAATGCTTGTGTAAGTGTGTTTTAATTTGTACGATAAATCAATTATATATGCTATTAATCTGGTTGTCAATTAATTATGAATAAAATTCTTTGTTTTTCGTAACTTTGTAGCGTAATTGTTAATAGAGCCAGATTGCTAAATAACTTTAAAATAAAAAAAAATGGCAATAGCAAGAAGACGTAATGAAGTGGAAGCCGAGATAATTGAACATTTGGGTATTGTACCCGGGTTCATGAAGGATATTCCAGAGGAATACTTAGATTTTGAGTGGGAATTGTTTAAAAATCTCCAATTGGGAGAAACTCTTATACCTAATAAATACAAAGAATTAATGGGTATTGCGTTACATTCAGAAACTAAGTGTAGATATTGTACTTTGTTCCACACAGAAACTGCAAAACTTTTTGGAGCAACAGATGCAGAAATCCAAGAAGCGGCACATTATGCGAAAATGTCGCTTGGTTGGAGTGCCTATTTAAATGGCATGCAAACTGACTATGATGAGTTTGCCCGCGAATTAAAACAAATAGGTAATTATGTAAAAGAAAACATGTCACAGCATGCACATTGAGAAAAAAAATAATCTGGTTTTTAATATTACACTCAGTAGTTACGAATTAGCAACTTTAATTTCATCCGCGCGTTGGTTGGCCGAAGGAGCAAAAGGTGAACTTACTGAAGAAGCTGTTAGTCAGATAAAACAAGTAGTTTTAAATTATGACAAAGCAGCAATTAAGCTTACAGAGCGAGAATCAAAATAAAAAAGATTCTCGCTTTTTAATTGGAAATAAAATTGATACCTGTATAGCAGGAGCTAACAAGTCTAGGATGTGAATATAATATTCAATAAATATTATATATTAATACTTATAATAAATTTAAAGTTCCTTTTATTTTCCATATTTCATCTAAATCTTCAATTGAAATTGATGCGGATTTGGTGAATGCGGATTTATCATCTTGAATGATTTTAACATTATAGGTGCCTGAAGTAAAATGTATTGATGCTATGAAAAACCCAACTTTTCTACTAATAATAATATAATAGTCATCGTTGTTGGTTTCAGGTAGCTCTATTCTTCTACAAATTGCAAATGAATTTGTTGAGCTTATTTTTTTTATTTTTTTATTTTCAATTTGAAATAATATATTGCCTTTATTATATGGATAAGGCAATTTAATTGTGGGAAGTTCAGATAATGAATTTAATTGACCACAAGTGTATTGATAAATTAAATCAGTTGAAATTATTGGAATTTCTGGACTAACTATAATGTTATCCTGTGTGTTGCTAAACAAAATGTTTAAATCGATTCCTAACTCAAGAGATTTTTGAATTATTTTTTCATAATCTAATGAATTTCTCTTTCTCCAACTCGAAATAGTATTAGGTTTAATATTCAAAATTTTTGCTAATTCGAGATCAGTTTTAACTTTCAACGATTTTTTTAACACGTTTATCGTATTTTCCGCAAAATGCGATTTTTTTTCTTGCATATTCTCAATTAATAATATACTTTTATATTGTTGTAAGAATAATTTTCTTTTTTACTATGCATTAATAATCAAAATCGCAAATTGAGTGATATTTGTAAATTTTCATATCTAAATGCAGAGTTTAATTTTATATACGAAATAAATAATATTATGGTTTTTGTTAAAAGCAATCTATTAAAAAAAATATTATTTGATAAAAGTTTTTATAAAAAAATGTTATTTTTTCATGATTTTTAGAAGAATTTTTTTATAAAAAAATTAATTAACAAGAAAAACATTATAAATGTAACAATAGTTGGTTTTAGAATAGACATTGTTAGCTAAGTGTAAAAATCATGTTTTGCGATTTTTATTGCTTATGAAGTATATAGCTATTGTTTGTTATCCATGTATTGAAAAATATTTTTAAGGAACATTATAGATTTAAAACTTTAGTGTTTAGGTTTAGAATTTGTATTTGAAAAATTGGTTTTTTACCATATGAATACGATTGTAAATAGTCTTGTTTAGTCAGATTTATGAAGGGGAGTTGGATTATTTTAAAAGTGGTTTCTATTGAAATGGGATTTTAATCTCGTTTAAACAAAAATAAATTAACCCTTAAAATTATCGCTTATGAACTGGAAGTTTACCCTTCAGGATAATATTATCCATTTTTACTGTCTATCGGTATTTTTATTTGTTTTTCATGCCGATATGTTAGGACAGGTCAGCTATGTTAATGCCAGTGCGCTGGTATCTTCAGATCATGCAACTAATCCGTCAAATGCCACAGTTAACAACAATTCTTTTGCATCCTTAAATTCCTATGGTGGAATTGCAATAGGAATTGGTAACTACAGCGGAAAAGTAGAACTCGAATTTCCTACCATAGTACCGGCTGGTAAAACTACATTCGTAAGGATGGATTTTGACCAAGATGTTTTAAATGCACTTTTGGGCGGTAATTTAGGTAGTGGATTAGCTGATGCGCTGGGAACAGTAGTCCTTGGAAATCATTATTTCACAGTTTCAGCTAAGAACAATACGACAACTTTAGTAACCTATTCCAGTCAGAATAATTTTTCAACTGAAGCAGGGAAATTAATTATGGATGTTAATGGGAACTTCTATTTCGCCATAACACCAAATGCAGCATATAACCGCATTGAGATTACAGATAATACAGCTTCTGTTTTGTTGGGAACATCAAACAGTATGAAGGTTTATCATGCTTATTATACCACGGGAGCCAATGCTTGTTCTTCTGCCTTTGCAACTTCTTATGACGGTACAGGTGGGACTTTAGATTTGTTAGGTCTAGGAGCAGCAGGAGTTACAAATCCTCAAAACGCTATTGATACTGATGTAAATAGTTATTCTCAAATTAGTTTAGGGGTTTTATCAGTTGCAGGAACCATGAGTCAAACGGCTTATTTTGATGCATTGTCGAATCCAACAGATCAGGTTCATGTCACAGTTCAGGTGGATAATCCCTCAATCTTATCACTTGGCTTATCTGATGGTTTTAAAATCGAAGCTTTAAACGGAACTAATGTAGTTTACACATTGAATGTAGGAAGTGTTCTAGACTTAGATTTGTTAGGACTTCTAAGTGCGGGACAAAAGGCTACAATCCCAATTTCTCCCGGTCAGCCTTTTGATAGAGTTAAACTTACCTTATCGTCATCCGTGCAATTGAATTTAACTAAAGGTGTTAAGTTTTATGATATTTACAAATCGCCGGCAGCTCCAGGAATCGCTATAGCTTCTCAGAATGTTACAATTTGTGCAGGACAGTCAACTACATTATTTGGAACTACTGACAGCAGCAATGATTTGGTTTGGTATGATTCATTAACTAATACTATACCTTTAGCGGTTACAGCATTTAACGCAGGGTATAATACGCCAGTTTTGACTGCTACAACGACTTATTATGTAGCAGCGAGACAAACAGGGTGTACACAACTTTCGACCCGAACTCCAGTTGTTGTAACAGTGATAACTATGCCGATAGCTTCGGATATTACAATTAGCAGTCCAGTTACCGCTAATTGCTCGGGAGTAGCGGTGTTAATTCCTTCAGCAGCTATTTCAAATTCAGAATTCAATTATTATACAGATCAGTTAAAAACTCAAGAAATAATAACAGGTTTTTCAGGGCATCCAGGATTAACATATGTCAAGGATGCTGCCGCAGGAACTTTAACCATTTCTGGTTTGAATGCTACAAATAGTCCAATGACTTATTACATTGCTGCCGAAATAAATGGTTTGTGTGAAAATGCAGCAAATACTTTGTTGCCTATAGAGGTTATCTTTCCAACTCAAACAGAGCTTTCAGTAGATGCTTTTCTAACTGGTTGTGGGACTGTTAATTTGGCCGATGCCATTGTTGGTCCTGATACTTCTGGGTCTACAACTTATACTTTCTTTGATTCAGCGATGAATTTAATATCTGTAGCTGCTGCTCAGTCAATACAAACCAGCGGAACCTATTATGTTCAAGCTACGAATGCTGTTAATGCATGTGCTTCGGCTTTTCAACCGGTAGCAGTAACAGTAAATCCTTTACCGCAATTGATTGTAAATCCCGCTTCGTATAGTGTTACAGTCGGAAACAGTGTAACATTGGCTTATACATCGAATTCTCCAGTTGCCTGCTATGATGCTTCTGGAAATCAGATGGCATCCAATATTGTTGGACCGTTTACAAGATCAGGAACCTATACTTATGTCGTTGTTGCAAATAATACATTATGTAGTATTTCTGCAATGGTTACGGTTGTAGTAAATGATGCTTTAAACTGTAATAGTTTTTCAAAAAGAGTTTATGCTAATACACAATCAGTGGGTTCAGTAATCACGGGAGGAGTTGCTAACGGGGATCAGGCTATTGATGACAATCCACAAACTTACTCAACCATTATAACTGGTTTGGGAGTTTTAGGTGTGGGAACGACTTGGCAAACTTTACAATGGAATACAACTGTTCATGCAGGAACACCATTAACTGTAAAATTAGGTTCAGAATACAGTGGTTTAGCACTTGTTGGAGCAATCTCAGTAATCGGAACTAAAAGAAACGGATTGGGAATTCCTGAAGATATTGGTACTATTCAACCGCTTTCAGGAAGTTTGGTAGATTTGCTTCCAGGCGAAAATTGCTTTGAATACACTTTTGTACCTGCAGATATAACAGGACCAAGGCAATACGATGGTGTTCGAGTTATTGTGGGATCGGTTTTAAGCATTGCGCAAAATGCTAGAGTTTATGAAGCTTATTATTACGAGGAAGAAAATCCAGCTACCTGTACATCTGGCGATGTGGAAGACGTTTTTTACGGTGTGTACGATTTAGGAGTTGGAGCTTTAACAAGTACAACAAGTGTCCAGAATCCTTGGAATGCGGTTGATGCTAGTGAAACGACTTTTGCGACTATGTACAATGGAGTAGGAGTTTTATCAGCATCTGATTTGACAGTAAAATTTAAAACACCTTCAAGACCAACGGATATCCTTAAAATTAAACTTGCGAAATCTGGTTCAGTTTTGTCGATAGGTGCATTAGCAGGTTTTACAGTGCAAGCATATATGGGAGATGTACCAGTTGGAAACCCAATAGTTGTTGACGGTGTAACGGCTAACCTTGAATTGCTTAATGGCGGTAGTGAAGCAATAATTGTTTGCAATACACAATTGCCGACTTACGACAGAGTAAGAATCAGATTAGGCGGGGTAGCAAACGTACTAGATTTTTTAGAAATTTACTATATAAAAAGAGAAGCGTTAATTGATTTGGTTGATAGTCCGGATTTGACTTTAACGCTTTGTCAGGGCGGAACGATTTCCATTACTCCTGATCTGTGTACCACTTACAGATGGTATGATGCCGAAGCTGGAGGCAGTGTCTTGGCAGATGGAGTTTCGTATACACTACCATCAATAATGACACCCGGAACGTATAACTTCTATATTCAACCGGTTCGTGGGGGATGTGATGCGCTTTCTAGAACTAAAATAACGGTAACGATTTTACCTTCAACTCCACAACCGTTCCTTACGGATATATTGGTAAACGCTGCAACAGATACTACGTTTTGTAGTGAAACCGGAGATGTTACTTTAACGACTCAATTAGCATTAGTAGCTTCGGGGATTACCAATGTAGTTTATTATTGGTATAGTTTTGACGGAACCAATCAAGTTCTAATTCCTGGACAAAATGCGAATGTTTTACAATTGACGGGGTTAACACCTGGAACTTATACATACTATGTTGGAGTTAGTTCGGATGAGTATTGTGAAACATTACAACCAGACAGAGAATCAATAACATTTACCATATTACCTTTTTCTACGGTTTCAGATATTCAGGCAAACAATCAGAATGTTTGTTTAGGTGATTCGGTTGTTTTACAGCCAAGCAGTGCGTTGTTAAATCCACAATTCGAGTGGTACTTTGCAAATGATATTTCTCAGCCAATAATTAATGGAACAGTTGCCGGCATTACTTATGCAATTGCAGCCAATGGAACTTTAACAGTTTCGGGACTTACAACAATAAACAGCCCTTATACGTACTATGTTTCTATGAGTAGTGATACAACTTGTGCTAATCTTTCCGGTACATTAAAAGCTGTTACTGTTCAGGTAAATGAAACGGCAACACCAACTACTGTAGTTGCTACCCAAGATTTCTGTGCATCAAATTATCCAACAGTGGCTTCTTTACAAGTAAATGAAAGCGGTGTGATTTGGTATGATGCTCCAACAGGAGGTAATATCTTAGCTTCAACGACTCCATTGGTAAACGGTGGAATCTACTACGCCGGAATGACAGATAGTGTAACCGGTTGTTCAAGTACAACACTTCTTGCCGTTACAGCTAATCTTAATAGTACACCAACGCCAACAACAAGCGATGCTATTCAAAATTTCTGTACTTCGGATAATCCAACAATTGCATCGATACAAGTAAATGAAAGCGGTGTGATTTGGTATGATGCTCCAACAGGAGGTAATATTTTAGCTTCAACGACTCCATTGGTAAACGGTGGAATCTACTACGCCGGAATGACAGATAGTGTAACCGGTTGTTCAAGTACAACACTTCTTGCCGTTACAGCTAATCTTAATAGTACACCAACGCCAACAACAAGCGATGCTATTCAAAATTTCTGTACTTCGGATAATCCAACAATTGCATCGTTGCAAGTAAATGAAAGCGGTGTAATTTGGTATGATGCTCCAACAGGAGGTAATATCTTAGCTTCAACGACTCCATTGGTAAACGGTGGAATCTACTACGCCGGAATGACAGATAGTGTAACCGGTTGTTCAAGTACAACACTTCTTGCCGTTACAGCTAATCTTAATAGTACATCAACGCCAACAACAAGCGATACTATTCAAAATTTCTGTACTTCGGATAATCCAACAATTGCATCGATACAAGTAAATGAAAGCGGTGTGATTTGGTATGATGCTCCAACAGGAGGTAATATTTTAGCTTCAACGACTCCATTGGTAAACGGTGGAATCTACTACGCCGGAATGACAGATAGTGTAACCGGTTGTTCAAGTACAACACTTCTTGCCGTTACAGCTAATCTTAATAGTACACCAACGCCAACAACAAGCGATGCTATTCAAAATTTCTGTACTTCGGATAATCCAACAATTGCATCGATACAAGTAAATGAAAGCGGTGTGATTTGGTATGATGCTCCAACAGGAGGTAATATTTTAGCTTCAACGACTCCATTGGTAAACGGTGGAATCTACTACGCCGGAATGACAGATAGTGTAAACGGTTGTTCAAGTACAACACTTCTTGCCGTTACAGCTAATCTTAATAGTACACCAACGCCAACAACAAGCGATGCTATTCAAAATTTCTGTACTTCGGATAATCCAACAATTGCATCGATACAAGTAAATGAAAGCGGTGTGATTTGGTATGATGCTCCAACAGGAGGTAATATTTTAGCTTCAACGACTCCATTGGTAAATGGTGGAATCTACTACGCCGGAATGACAGATAGTGTAACCGGTTGTTCAAGTACAACACTTCTTGCCATTACAGCTAATCTTAATAGTGGACCAACACCTACAACAATTAATTCAGTTCAGAATTTTTGTGAAGCAAATAGTCCAACAATAGCATCCCTTCAAGTAAACGAAAGTGGTGTAATTTGGTACGATGCTCCAGTTGGAGGGAATGTTTTGGCTTCATCAACTGTTTTGGAAGATGGAGAAACATATTATGCCGGAATGGTTGATAGCGTAACGGGATGTTTCAGCACTTCATTACTTGGTGTAATGGTCCATTTTAACACAGCTTCTCCAGCAACTATAATAGGTGGCGAGAGTACAACTTGTGTCTTATCATCAATTACTTATACTACTGAGTTAGGAATGAGTAACTATGTTTGGACAGTAAGCGATGATGGTTTGATTGCTGCCGGCGGTGGAACTACCGATAATTATGTAACTATAACATGGCAACAGCCTGGAGCGAATTCGGTAGGAGTAACTTATGAAAATACTATGGTTTGTAACTTGGCAAGTTCTGAAACTTTGAATTTGGTTGTTGAAATCTGTGTTGGAGGTATCTCAAGTGATCCTTGTTTAACAGTTTACAATGAATTTACACCTAACGAAGATGGCTCTAATGATACTTTTACAATTAAGTGTGCAGAGTTATATCCTAACAACAAACTTGCAATTTATAACCGTTATGGAAATTTGGTTTTCGAAACCAGAGGGTATCAAAATGACTGGAAAGGGATTTCCAATGTGAGTAATACATTCGATGGTAATGTACTAGCAACTGGAACTTATTATTATACGTTCGAAACAGGAGAAACAAATAACACAACCAAATCAGGATGGGTTTATATAATGCGTTAGGCAGAAAGAAAGCATTATTATCCACTTAAAACACTATTTTTATGAGAACAAAGATAAATACCACATTATCAAAGTCGATCCTTGTATTGGCTTTGGTTTCCCTTCCGCAAATAATTCACTCCCAGCAAAATCCTGAGTATACACAGTATATGTATAATACAATGATGGTAAATTCTGGCTATACAGGTTCTACAGGAGCTTTCGAAGCCAATCTTTTGTTGCGAAAACAATGGGTTGGCATAGATGGCGCCCCTCAGACAGGTACTTTAGGTTTGCATGCTCCTATAGGGAATAAAAAAATAGGTTTAGGACTTAATTTTATCAGTGATAAGTTAGGACCTTCCACTGAAAATACTTTTGCAGGAAACGTATCTTACACAATAGATCTTAATTATCAAACAAAACTTGCTTTCGGAGTTAAAACAGGAATTAGAGTCATGAATATAGATTGGTCTAAAGGACGATTTTATGACAGTAATGATGTGCTTCTAAATTCAAATATCAACAATCGTATGATGGGACTTATGGGTTCAGGAATTTATTTGTATTCCAATAAATGGTATGCAGGAGTGTCAGTTCCTAATTTTCTGCGATATGACTATTATAATGATATTCAGGAGTCTGTTGTGTCAGATAAGCTTCATTATTACTTTATTGGAGGTTATGTGTTTGATTTGTCGGAATCGGTAAAATTCAAACCGTCAGTACTTGTCAAAGCTGTTGGAGGAGCGCCATTGTCAACAGATTTGTCTGCTAATTTTTTACTTCAGGAAAAAGTGACATTAGGAGCCTCATATCGTTGGGACGATTCGGTTAGTGCTTTGGTAGGGGTACAATTTTTAAAGGATTTCTTCTTAGGATATTCCTTCGATTATACTGTAACCGATTTGAACAAATACAACGACGGAACGCATGAAGTTATCCTGCGCTATCAGTTACCTCAAAAATCATCGACCATTAAATCACCACGTTTCTTTTAATACTAATCCATATGAGAAATATCTATATACTGGGATTACTGTTTTGTACAAATATCCTTTTTTCACAATCGAAATTGAAAACTGCCGACAAGTTTTTTGATGACATGGCTTATGTTGATGCAGCTAAATTATATGAAGAATATTTAGAGAATAATCCATCGGTTACACCATCATTGAAAACAGTTACTAATGTGGCAGATACGTATTATCATTTAAACGATATGAGAAAAGCACTTATCTGGTATCAAAAGCTCTATGACATGCAGGGATTGAGTTTGTCGGATAAATACATTCTGCGTTATACGCAAGCTTTACGTAGTGTAAGAGATTATGATAAAGCCAATATGGTAACCAAAGAATATTTGAGAGGAAAAGGCGATAGCGAGCAGATTAAGCATTTTGCCAACAACCAAAAATATTTGGATAGTCTTTCCAAGAGAACCCCTTTGTACAATTTGAGAAATTTAGAGAACAATAGTCCTAATTCTGATTTTGGCGCCACATTTTATGGCAATCAATTGGTTTTTTCTTCGAGTAAGAAAGGTGCGGAAAGCGATGTGAAAATTTATTCCTGGAATCAACAACCTTTTTTAAGCATGTATGTTGCCGATCGTAATGTGTCGGATGGAGCCCTTATGAACGAACAGCTTTTCCTGAAAGAAATCAATTCAGAATACCATGATGCAACCATTACGTTTTCTCCCGATTTAAAAACCTTTTATTACACTACGAATACCATGAAAGGCAATCGTTTAAAAAATGGTAAACGCGGAACGAATAATTTTCAGATTATTAAAGCTTGGTTAGAAGGAGATAAAGTAGTGAAAACGGAAAAAATGTTTTTTAACAGTTTGGATTACAGTGTTGGACATCCTAATTTGAGTCCTGATGGGAAATGGCTGTTTTTTGTGTCTGATATGCCAGGAGGTTATGGTGAAACTGATATTTACATGGCTGAGGTTTTTTCAGATGGGAAGATTAACTCACCTATTAATTTAGGACCAAAAATCAATACTATCGGAAGAGAAATGTTTCCCTTTTACAGTGAGGGAGTCTTGTATTTTTCTTCAGACGGACATTATGGGTTTGGCGGATTGGACATCATGGAAAGCAAGTACGATGGAAAGAGTTTTTCTGAGCCGAAGAATTTAGGTGAGCCAGCAAACAGTAATAAAGACGATTTCGCGTTCATTATTGATAAAGAATTGAAATTCGGATACATTTCATCAAACCGCGATGCCGGAAAAGGGGATGATGATATTTACCATTTCATTAAGAAAAAGCCAGAATGCTATCAAATCGTACAAGGAAAAGTATTCAGTTCTAAAGAAAAGTTGGGATTACCAGGTGCTACGATTAAAATATTTGATGCGTTTGGCGATCTTAAAAATGAAATTCCAACAAAAGCAGATGGAACCTTTGAGTTTCAGTTGCCATGTAACCATACTTTTAAAATAAATGCTTCAAAACCAAATTACAGCACACAGGAGAAGGAGTTGATTACTTTAGACAAGGATGGCGATGTGCATAAAATGGATTTTGAGTTGAGTAACCTAGAGGATTTTGTGGTAAAAGACAACGGAAACGAGAAAATTGATATCAATCCGATATTTTTCAATTACGACAAATGGGACATAACGCCACAAGCAGCAACAGAATTAGATAAAGTTGTGTATGTGTTGCAGAATTTTCCGAAAGTTAAAATCCGAATCGAGTCGCATACAGATTCTAGAGGAAAAGATTTGTACAACTTAAAACTATCAGATAATAGGGCGAAATCTACACAAACGTATATTCTTTCCAAAGGAATTTCTCCAGACAGAATAGAAAGCGCGGTAGGATTTGGGGAAACCCGATTGAAAAATAAATGCAGCAATGGCGTAAAATGTACTGAGGAGGAGCATTTTGTAAACAGAAGGTCAGATTTTATAATTGTTGAAAAGTAAATTCATTAAAACTATTTTTAATAATTTCATTCTATAAAAAAAAAAATGATAAATAATAATTTAAAAAGAGTTGGTATATTTAACTCTTGATTAATAATTCTATATAAAATGAATAATTTTTTTAATACCAATTTTATTAAGTTTTTAAAAATAAACTGGATTGAAATAACAACTGTATTAATTGTAATATTAACAATACTTCAGGTTGTGTTATTTTTCAACTGATATATTTTTTGTAAAACAATAATAAGGATTCAATATTTTATCTATTATAATTACTTTCAAAAATTATATGTTGATATTTTAAAATTAGGAAAGTAAAAAAAAAGACTAATCTTTTGATTGGTCTTTTTTTTACATAGATAAATTATGAATACATCACCTAATTTGGTGATATTAAAAATACTTAAACTCGATGATCTCAAATTTGAGATTTTTGAAGATAAAACAAAAGAAGTCTGGCTGGCAAAGGTTACTCTAAAAAAATCTGCTTATGGTGCTTATTATGATTTTATAATCATTAAAAATAACTGCAAGGTTGTTTATATGTATCACCATGCATAATGAGAATACACAAAGTCTCTTGATTTTGAGCTGCAAAGCAAGATAGAGTTAATTAATAACAATTACCTATATACTAAAATATAAAATCCTAACAGACATTGAGCTTGTCAAGTACTGTTAGGATTTTATTTTAATTTATTAATATGTCGTTTGAGACACCACAAGTTACTGTTGTTTCATAAGAAAGAGATGAGCTAGGATCTCCAATTGGATAAGATTGAAAAGAGTAAACACCTACTGGTATTTCATTTAATAGAGTGCAATTAGTACCATTGGTTGTGAATGAGCCACTAATAGGACCAGTGTAAGTTACATTAAAATCAACAGTAGGGTTGCCGTCCCACAAAGCTATACTTCCGAAGCTACTATCTGTTAAATGTATTGAAAAAGCATTTAAAGTACTAAGGCTTATAGGGCTTGTTGTATTATGAATATCATGATTTACGTTGCAACTCGCATCAATAACCCAGTAATAAGTTATTGCTTGTAAATTATCAAACAGAACCTTTCCGTTACTATCAGTTGTTGCAGTTTGTAGAATATTAGTATCATTAAAAAAATCAACTTCAGTACCGTAAAGTTTAACCTCAGCATTAGGTACTACTACACTATTTTCATCATAAATAGTTAACTCTAAGCGTGTACTCTGTACTGTATCATTAGAATCTCTGCTACAAGAGGATAAAATAAAAACAACGGGTAATATAATTTTTAGAAATTTCATGATATAAAAAATTAATTAATAATAGCCTTACTGGTTTTATATTTTCAATCCGAAATAAATTTCAATTTAAATCAAATATATATTATTTTCTTTTAAAATAATGCGATTATTTAATTGTTTCTTTTTTAAATATTTAAGTGCGTAAATTATGCTTTTGTATAAGCAGGAAATATATTAAATTACAAGGACTAATCATCTGTTCTATTTAAGTGATTAAAGTGTGCTTTTACCATATATGGTGTAATTGCCTTTAAAGGTTTTTCATAAATAGGATCAAATCCGGGTTTGTTGTATAATTCAATTTCATCACCAGATTTGCAATACCATAAAACCGCCTTTCCTTCTTTAAAAAAGGTAGTGGTATCACAAGGGTAAATCCTTCTCAAGTCAATTTGAGAAGCATCAAACGAAACCCTTACAACTCCAACTGTTTCGGAAGAGCAATCTACAATTTCATAATGATCTTTTTGCCATTCCATACAGCGTTCTTGTTTAAAAAAGAATTGCTTAATGGAAAATCCCATTCCTAATAATAAGATTACCGATAAAAAAAATATTTTCTTCTTATTTACAGTCTTTTTTTGTTGGACATTATTGTTCAAGTTTTCAGATGATTTTAAGCTAATCTCATGGTTGTTAATATCATCCTTTACAGGAACTATAATAACATCTTCGTTGGTAATAGTCTCAACTTGTTGAAACTTACTTTTTGAAAATTTTATAAAAGGTCTCGGTTGAAAATCTACAAGTATTGCGGCCAAATTTACAGTTTCAAAATCTGCAGGTTCAGTTTCACCTTTAAGAAATGTTTCTATTGGTCTAAATCTGTCAGTTTCTTCCTTTAGTTTTTTAGTACAATCTAAACTAAACTCAAATTTGAAAAACGATTGAAAAACTTTTAAATCATCAATATTAGGGTTCTCTTTAAAGAGTTCAAAACAAAGATTTCTGAGTTTAGCTCTCGAAGGATTTAATAGTGAATCAGAATGTACTCCTGATTTAGCTGTTGCATATTTATCACGTATTGCTTTTTTATAATCTTCCAAAGTATTTTTCATCATAACCAAATCAGATTTTTCAGGAATTCTTGGGAATTCCTAGGAATTGACCGGAAACTCAGGAAGCTCAGGAATTCCGTATAAATACTGTTGTATAAACACTATTACTTTGCTTCAGAATTAGTTCCGGTTCTATTTCGCGATAAGAACAAATGTACAAAACTAGTTCTAAATAGTGTTGCCAAATCGTATCGGATAATTATCAGGGAAGTATAATCTTTCTTTACGATTCAGGCGCACTACACTTCCCATAAATAATTGGTATTACAGTAAAAACGAAATTCAGAAAAGTTCTGAACAGTAATGCCTATGTCCAATCTAAAATTTATTCAAAATGAAAAGAATATTTTTATTAGCTGCTTTTGCAGCAATGGGAGGAGCAGTGATTTCTTGTACATCAGATGATGGAGAAATAATGAACACCTCAAAAAGACAAATTGGTTTTGCAAATGATGTGAACGCAGTATATGCAAAAGATGGAGATTCTATTACAGTTAGTGATACGCTTATAACAAATCTGGTTGGTGATCCAGGACCAGGGGATGATCCAATTGTTGTACCGCCGCCGCCGCCGCCAAAACCATAAAAAAAACTTTTTAGTTTATTAATTATTACTAATTTCGGGGAAAGTAACTTTTATGCTACCTTCCCCGTTTTTAATTTTAGGAATACTTCTTTTAATTCTTTCATCATGTAAAAATGAGTCAGAAAATAAATTACCATCGAAGAAGAATAGTCTTTATTCTTATTCTTTGCTTGAAAAAGGGGATGAGTTACTTAAAAGGGATAAAGTAGATAGTGCTTATATCTATTATCATCAATCGAAAAAAATTTTTGAATCAGAACATGATAGTGTTTATACACCCTATTGTTTAAATAAAATTGCCTATATCCAGCAAATTAATGGGGATTATACCGGAAGTGAGGAAACAATAACAGAGTTGTTAAAGTATGAAAATCCATTATATAAAGCTGCGGCATATAATTTATTAGGAGTTATTGAAAAGGAGAAAAAAAATTATGAAGATGCCTTTAAAAATTATTCCTCTACATTAAAATTTGCTAGGAATGATATAGAAAAAGTATCTCCTCTTAACAATATGGCTGTGATTTGCGTTGAAAATAATAATCCTTCAAAAGCAGTTGCAATTTTAGAATCAATTTTTAAATCAAAAATTTTGGAAGACACAACGCTTTATGCAAAAAAAGCAAGAGTGATTGATAATTTAGGCTATGCTTATTTTAAAGTAAATCAAAATAATAAAGCGTTAACTTTTTTGAACGAAGGGTTGAAAATTAGGAACAGGTCTAGTTTAAATTATGACGCAATTGAAAGTTTATTGCATCTGGCAGAATTTTATCAAAATCGAAATCTTCAAAAATCAAACGAATATGCTCTTAGAGCATATCAAAATGCTACAAAATATAAAAGTATAGATGAAAGACTGGAAGCATTATCCTTTTTAATGGCAAACAATGTTGGAATAGGTAAAAATTTATACACAAGTAAGTACTTGTTTTTAAATGACAGTATAAAAAAGGTTAGAAACAATGCCAAAAATCAATTTGCTAAAATAAAGTACGATTCACAAAAGGAGAAAGAAGAAAATCAGCGGCTAAAATTAGAAAGATCGGATAACTTATTAAAGCTGGAAAGAACAAAAACACAAAGGCTTTTGCTTATAATTGGAGTCAGTGTATTGACCATTGTGATTATTTTGGTTGTGCGATTTCTGAAAATGAAAAATCGAAAAGAAAAGGAGAAAGCAATTTATGATACCGAAACAAGAATTTCTAAACAACTCCATGATGAATTAGCTAATGATGTTTTTCAGACCATTTCATATCTTCAAATACAGGATATTAGCAATCAGGAAAAGAATGAAAATCTTTTGAATAATTTAGATAAGATTTATAAAAAGGCAAGAGATATTTCAAGGGAAATTTCCGAGATAGATACGAACAGTCAATATGAAGGTAATTTGAAGCAAATGATTTCAGATTATGCAAGCGATGGTGTAAAAGTAATTATAAAAGACAATCACGATATTAATTGGGATAGAATACAACCCGAGTGTAAAGTTGCTGTTTATAGGGTATTGCAAGAGTTAATGGTGAATATGAAAAAGCACAGTCAGGCTAGTTTTGTTGTGGTAGGATTTGCAGATGTTGGTAAAGCCATTCAAATAAACTATTCAGATAATGGTATTGGCATGTCTGATGAATTGAAATTAAAGAATGGCCTTAAGAATGCGGAAAACCGTATTTTTTCTTTAAACGGAACGCTTACTTTTGAAACAGATACCGAAAAAGGTTTTCGATTAAATTTTTCAATTCCTAAATAAGTAATTTATGTTTAAAAAAGTTCTTATTGTAGACGATGTAGATTTAAATGATATTGCTGTAGTTCAGGTTTTAAACGAACTGAATATTCCGGAAATAGACTATGCTAAATATTGTGATGATGCTTTCTTGAAAATAAGAAAAGCAATTCAGGATAAACAACCTTATGAATTATTGATTACAGATTTATCCTTTAAGGCAGATTTTAAAACGGCAAAGTTGAATTCTGGTGAAGAACTAGTTGAGGCTGTTAAAAGTGTTGATGCAAACATTAAAACAATCGCCTTTTCTATCGAAGATAAAGCCTTTCGTGTCAAAAACTTGTTCGACAAATATAAAGTGGACGGGTTTGTGCTTAAAGGAAGGCGTAGTGTTGAGGAGCTTAAAGTTGCAATTGATATAGTTTTAAAAGATAAGTGTTTTATTTCTTCAGACTTAAGTCACATTCTTAATAGTAAAACAGTCAATGAGATAGACGATTTCGATGTTAAAGTGCTACACTATCTTTCTATAGGGATTCCTCAGGAAAATATGGAAACAACATTAAAAGAAGCAGGCATAACTCCAAACAGTAAAAGCACTGTCGAGAAAAGAATTGCTAAATTAAAAGACTATTTTAAAGCAAATAATACGGTTCATCTGGTTTCCATAGCTAAAGACTTAGGAATCGTTTAAAACTTAAAAATATCATATTATAAAAACACCTTACTTAAGGTGTTTTTTTGTGCATATTAAAATGTTTTACAGTTTACGGTTTCCCGTAAGGGTTTGGATTTAATAAGAATTAAGTTTGATTATTAATTTAAAATGAATCAAAAGATGGGATACAAAGCTTTAGTCACATTGGACTTGCCAAGCGCGACAACTGATCAACGAGAAATTTTTTATCAAGTTTTAAAAGATGAACATTGGTTGAAAATCAGTAATTTGGATACAGCTTGGAGAATATCTTTCTCAGATGGAGGCATTAGACAGGGTGTGATAAATATTCTTGAAGGTCATTTGCTGAAAGCTAAAGAAAAGAGTAAAGTTGCTAAAATATACTACGCAATTCAGTTAGATTTAAATGAAATAACTATTAATAATCTTTAATAAATATGGAATACAAAGTAGTACCATTCGTTGCATCTATTGATGCAAATAAAGGAACATCTAATCATGTAGCTGAACAATTAGAAAGTTTGATCAAGAATTTTTCTAATCAAGGTTGGAAATATGTGAGGTTGGAAGGTGTTTCAACATTTGTTCAGCCCGAAACGGGATGTTTTGGGATAGGAGCTAAACCCGGATATACAACAACGAGACAAATGGTAGTTTTTGAAAAATAGAAATGAAAATAATTCTCTTGTCTATAATAAGATTCTATTGGGTTTTAATCCCAAAAAGCAAAAGGAAAAAGTGTATTTTTAGAAGGTCATGTTCTCAATTTGTTTATGAAGAAACTAAAGAAAAAGGCTTGATAGAAGGAATTAAGGCACTTATATTTAGATTCAAAAATTGTAGAGGAGACTTTGAAATATTTCGAAATCCAATAAACAATGAAATTCAGATGTTGTTGCCTTCTAATAATGTTGTTGATAGTAATGATATTGCTGAAAGATTAATAATTAAACTATAAATTATGAAGTATTATGTAAACACAAATGCACAGTCTAATGGAGATCATGAGGTGCACACAGAGAATTGTAATTACCTGCCTAGTAGTGCCAATAGGAAATACCTAGGAGATTTTTCAAATTGCAAAGAGGCAGTTGCAGAAGCGAAGAAAACCTATTCGAAGTCAAATGGTTGTAAAACCTGTTCAAACAGTTGTCATACCAGTTAATTAATTGTAATGGGATTACGATTTCAAAAAAGGGTAAAACTTGGAGGAGGTCTGGGCTTAAATATTAGTAAGTCTGGAGTTTCTCCCAGTTTACGTACGAAAGCAGGAACTGTTAGTAAAAGGGGATATTCTGTAAAAACAGGAATTACGGGTGTAACCTACAAAAAGAACTTTAGTAAAGCAAAAAATGGTGGATGTTTACTGTTTTTTGTATTGTCAGGAGTGATAGTAATTATATTAAAAACAATTTAATGCAATGAAAAAATATATAATAGTAACAATGCTTCTTTTTAACTCTATAATATTTTCGCAGGAGTCTAAAAAGGAGTTAGAGACCACAAAAACAAAAATGGATGTTTTTGCATCTAAAACAGGTGTAATAACAAAATTTATTGATTATAATCTGCAGCAAATAAGAGGCCCATATAGTACGCTTTCAGAAACAAGAGTTCGTAAAATAGTAAGTGGAACAACGTCTCTTTATTTTTTCCAAATAGTTAAAGAAGGAAAATATGGTAATTCAACAGCTTCTATAGAATATGTAGACTTATTAGAAGTAATTAAAGCATTGAAGAGTTTGAAGGTCGATCTAGAAAAAGACATTCAATCAGGTCCTGATTATTTAGAAAATAAGTTCACAACAGTAGATGGTTTTCAAGTAGGATATTATATCAGTAAAGGTAAAGCTGTTTGGTATTTAAAACTTGAAAAGTATGGTTCAGACAATACTATGTTTGTTAATGATTTAGAAACTATAGAAGCATCATTTGATGCCGCTAAGATGAAAATAGAGGAATTAAAAAGGTAAGAGGATTATAGCCTAATTTTAAAGAAAAATTTTCAGGCTCATAATTTTAAGAAAAAAACTATCTTTAAAAAAGAAAAACAGAACTATGAAACTATTAGCTTTAGCATTAATTTTTGTTTCTACGACATCATATACTACAGGTTCAGATGTTTATATATGTGGTACAACAGGAGCAAAAAAATATCATTACAAAGAAACTTGTCGAGGGTTAAATTCTTGCAAACATGGAGTTAAAAAGGTAACTCTTAAAGAAGCAGAGGGTTATGGCTTAACGCTTTGTGGGTGGGAAGATTAATTAATAATAAGAATAATTTGAAAAAGAGCTTAGTAATACTTTTTATTTTTTTTTCAAGTTTTTTTCAAGCACAAATTAAGGTATGTACTTGGAACATTGAAAATATAGGCTTCTCAAAGTCTAATGAAAATTTAGAGTATATTGCTAACACAATAAAAAAATTTGACATTGTTGCAATTCAGGAAGTCGTTCCTAATAATGGTGGTGCTCAAACAATAGCCAAACTTGCAGATATTTTAAATAGAAAAGGGGTTAAGTGGGATTATGTAGTTAGTAATCCTACTACAGGTAGTAAATACAAAACCGAGCGATATGCTTATCTATGGAAAAAAGCACACCTCAAAAAAATAGGAGAGGCCTGGCTTGAAGAAAAATATCAACTTGAAATAGACCGGGAACCTTACTATTGTACTTTCCAGTATAAAGGCAAGAACTTCACTCTTTCCAATTTTCACGCAATTACCAAAAAGCTGCAGCCGGAAACTGAAATTAAGTATTTTAAGTTTCTACCGAATCAATATAAAGAACTCAATATTATTTTTTTGGGCGATTTCAATTGCCCTCAATCGCATTCAGTTTTTGGACCATTAAAAAGCATGGGATATAAACCAGTATTACAGAATCAGAAAACTTCATTAAAAAAACAATGTAATGGTTCAGATTGTTTAGCTTCAGAATACGATAATATCTTTTTAGATACTTCAAAAGTTGAAGTAATATATTCAGGAGTTATTCACTTTTATAAAGACTTCGAAAGTATAAAGGAAGCAAGAGAAATTTCAGATCACACACCAGTTTTCGTAACAATAGAAATAAAATAGCTTATGAACAAAACTACTTTTTTAGTATACTTATTTGTTTTTATCAACTTATTAAGTTGTAGAGAAAACAAAGCAAATTATAAAGATAATGGTGATTCCCAAGCTCAAGGTTTTGTATCAACTAAGCAAATAGAATACGAAGAACCACAGGACGACCCAACGTATCATGTAGACGAAGAACATAAATACGAATACCGTACAGGTACATCAGGAGATTACGAATATAATTACGATGTAGTCGGCTATGATAGTAATGGCGATGACGTTTCAGGAAATGTCTCAATGAATGGGAAATACGGTACCGGAACTATTACTACACCAGATGGTGATGAGGTTGAAGTTGATGCCGAATGGATAGATTACGGAAAGCTTAAGGCTACGGATGAAGATGGGAATGAATATGAGTTGGAAGCGGAGTAGGGAGAATATAAGATTAATTGTGGAAGATGAGCTGAGGCTCATCTTTTTTATGTAATAAATTTTGAGTTATGGTTTTCCATAATGAAATTTAAATACATTCAATTTAATTTGTCAATAAATGAAGACTTATTCACTAAATATAGTTAGAGAAAAATCATTAGAAATGGTGATTGTTAAAGGAATAAAAAATTTTCATCTTTCATTAATATTTTAAAGGTTTAAATAATTCAAAATTTTAACAATGAAGAAACAATTACTTTTATTTATTGCTTTAGTGATTTCTGCTATTGCCATGTCTCAAGAGGTTATTAATAAAATAGAGGCCGTTCAAATAATCAAGGAAAGGCAAATTTATTTAAATGGAGGAACGAGAGCTGCTTTTGGCGGCAAGTCTAGAGAGTATATTAAAGTTGATTTGCCTCCTAATACAGTGGAATGGTATTACAGTTTTACGACAACTCCTGGACAAAGTGGTACAAAAAATCTCAATTTAATAACTCAAATTTCTGCTGCTTTGGCACTAAACGCGAATCCGACTGGAGCTTCTTTGATGGCGTCAGGTTTAACAAAAGAGGTTTTGAAGACAGTTGAAATTCCTCAAGGGTCAAATTCAGCAGATATTTTTTTATGTGATAGAACGAATATTGATAAATTTTTAGCCAAAGAAGATCAAAGTCTTTTAGGGGGATCTTTTAGATATTCAATGGAAGGAACCGTTCAAAATACTAAGCAAGCTGTAGTTCAGATTAATGATGTAACTAAAGGTACAGTTTTTTTAGGTTTAAGAAACCCAAGTGGTATTGATGGTATTAATATTACTATTGAAGTTGTAGCATTGGTAAAGAAAGAAGAAATAGTTGATAATTCTGAGAAAATAAAAAAAGCAGAATTGTATGCGAACTTAGGTTGGAAACAATTCGAAAATGGTAATTATCAAAAATGTGTAGAGTATTCAGATAAGGCAAATAGCTATTATGAATTGGGCTGGGTATATGCAAACAAGGGGCTAGCACAACTTATGCTTAATAATGAAGATGAAGCCATGGAAACCTATGTTACTGCAATAACTTTGATAAAAAAGCAACAAAACCCTAAATACATTTTTACTGAATTAATTAAAGATTTGGATAGAGAAATCATGAAAAATCCCAATTTTTCAAGTGCAAAAAGTATTAAGGAATTAATGGAAATGGAGTTGAGATAACCACATTTATTGTAATGGCATAATTTTTTATTTAAAATAATTATGCCAGTTTAAAGATAAAAACTCCTTAATCCCACTAGGAGCATAATTTGGGTATATTTTTTTGAAATCTTCTTCTGCAACAATAAAATTTTCATTTCTGATTTTTCCTTTAGTAGCGAGATATAATAACCCAATACTCGGGGAACGTGAAATTCCTTGATTGCAATGAATTAAAACTTTATTTCCCTTTTCTAAGTTTTCGTTTATAAAAGCTAATGAACTCTCAAACATTATATTTTCAAAATATTTTCCTGTTGGAGGATCAATCATATTTAGGATAATTCTTCTTTCTCTATATGCAATTAAATATTCAGGGTGATTTATATCTGCTGTTCTTCCTGTATATCCAAGTGCTTTTCTATGGCAAGGTTCTTTACAGGCTTGTACGAAATAATAATCATTATTAAATTGATTATTTTCATAATCAGTCAAATTACCAACGAATAAATTTTCATCAATTTCTTTCATTTTTTTGTAAATTATTAAAAAAAAGTTTTTTTTAACAAATAAATCTACTTGCTCAAAATTGATTTTGATAGTTTTTATTTTTCTAATTGTAGTATTTTAAAATCTACTTCTAAATTTCTCAAGTTTTTAGAGAGCTCATTTAATGAAAATTTAGCAATATTAGAATCAAAATTTACGATGTCAGTTTCTAGTTTTCTAGCATTTGAAGCTGTATCTAGTACAGCCAACACAAAAACGATATTTCTATTTCTTACAATATTTATAAAATCTTTTTTAGAAATCTTTTTTAAGTGTTTTTTTGCATCTATTGAATAAGCTGATGTTCCATTATTGTTAATAACGGTATCATATAAATTTTCTAGATAAATAAAATTATTTTTAGAATCTTCTTTTACTTTTCTAGCAGCAATTAAAACTTGACTACACAAATCCCTCATTGAATTGTCAAAACCTTTTTTTACATGAAAAAAATATGCATTTGTTTGGTCCCATCTAAAAATATCACATGCTTCAATGTTTAATGGGGTGAATTTGTCAAATACAAGTGATTCAGGCTTAGTGAAATAAGATTTATTATAATCATTCTCACTGCCAGAAGTCCATTTATTCATTGTAGGCCCAGTATATTTGTTAATAGTAATAAAATGTTCTGACTGTTCATTAATATTATCAATAAATGTTTTACCTATTACGTACCAATCGCGTTCAATTAAAAAGTAGCTTTTACCGTCGTATGTAATTTCGGTGCAAAAATGGTTTGTCAATGTGTCACGTGTTAATGTATCTCCGTTAGCATCAAATGTTTCAATTAAACCGTTTGTTAAAACCGTTTTAAATTTATCATATGGTAATGAGGAATCTATGTTTCTGATTTCATCAAGAATAGTTTGAATTTGTTTAATAGCTTCTTCAAAAGGAGATATTCTCTTTTTTTGCTTTATACTAAATGTTAGTGAAGCTGAATTAGCATAATAATATTTTTCAAAATCTTTATGTGCTATTTCTACGCTAAAGAAGTTGGTAGGGTCTTGATAATTAGAGTATGTTTTTTTTAGTAGTTCTTCCCATAAGTCATTTATTAATATTGAGTTTGACTTGTTAACTTTTTCAACACTATTAATTTCGACGACAGGTGGAAGGTTTATTAATTTTTCACATTTTTCAATCAAATTTAAAAGTTCAATGAAAGAAATCGATTTTTTAATTGAAAATGAATTTTTAGCAATACAAAGACTGTCAGATTTAAGATCTGCTTTCGAAAAGCCAAATATTTTGTTCAATTGGTCTTTATTTATTGAAGCATTAAGTTCATTATAAATATTCCCAAAAGATTCATTTTCATAAAGGTTGTAATCGTTTCTAAAAAACTTTATAGCACCTTGTATGCCGCCAGTTAAGTTCCTTTCTTTACTGGATCGAAGATTTTTGTCTTCAGCCTTTAAAACTCGAGATAGAATTTCAAGTCCAAAATCGTTTGTTGCAACATCTTGAATTGCAACATGGGCAAAGCCTCCAGTTGAAGCAAAATATTTTTTAGATTTTGTGTTATGAAAAAGTATAACATAGCTTTCGGAAATTGATTTGTTGTTTTTTAAAATTTCCTCATCTTTCTGAACAATTGTATTCATAAAACCTTTCCACTTTATTGGATTGATAGTCTTTTTGAAATAGACTTTGATTTCGTAAGTTGAACTTAGGTTTGGAATAACTTTTTGTTCTTTGAAATCATGTTTTTTTAGATGAGTATGAAGAAATTTAAAGTCAATTGTTTCGACTAATACTTTTGATTTTCTTAAAACTTTTATGGTGTCTTTCAAAAGGTAAAAGTTGCTTTGAATTTTATCTGACATAACTGTTGTTTTTTAATGATGTCTTCTCTAAAAATGTTCGTTAATTTCTAATAGATGAAGTTCTGTCAAAAATAAGAATAATCTTAGATGCGTCATTACGGTTTCCCGTAAACAAAAAAGATGCTTAAAAGCATCTTTTGTATCAATAGAAAATATGTTTGATGTCTTAACTAAAGCAAAATTTACTTATAGCTAATGATGTTAGTAATTTATTAGTTCAATGAAGATAGTCCTTTAATTGTCTCTTGATATTCATTAAAAGCTCTTCCAAACTCTTCCGTAAATTCATAATTACTGAATTGGTATTCTTCATTAAGTCCAGTTTTGGTTCTTAAAGTTATTACACCATACTTTACAACGGGAATTTGATAATTGCCTTTAAATCTCTTATCTGGCGAACCATTCTTATTAACCTTGAACCAAGTTTTGTCTATTACTTTGGTATCTCTTGGGATGGGTCCACTTTCAATAAATCTACAATAACTTTGACTAAAATCAATCTCGTCAAACCCAATCACCGCAAATTTAGATCTTGATGAATACATTACAATAAAATTTGGATATATATACAAATCAGCTCCATTAGCATTGTTGAAATATAACGCTTCAAAGCGACTTCTAATATCCGGAATTGATTTCATTCCAAATTTCACATCTCGTTTATTTACAACAGTCGAAGCAGCTGAACGAGTTGTTTTTCTGTCATGAGCATGAGCACTTGTAACATCCCATATCTTGTGTGAAGTTATAAGATTTCTAAAAGTAGCAACAATTTTGTCATATTGAACTTTAATTTCATTGTCAAATTCGATTTCTAACCCAACATAGCAATTATCAATTTGTTCTTCAATTTGTTTAATTGCCTCTTTTTTAGAGGCAATGTCAGTTTTAATATTATTAGATATTTCTTTTTTTATTAAGCCGTATAGTAATACATAACTTGCTGTTAACTTTAATTTTGAACTTCCAAGTGTTGCTTTTACTTTTAGTAAGTCATTTTTTAAATCTCTTCTTTGTTCGTGAGCAGTAATTATTGCTTCCTTAACACCTTGCATGTTTTGACTTGTAATCTCTTGAACATCTGCGCTAAAAATATTGTCCTCCAAAATGTTAGTTTCAATATTTTGTGGGTTATAGTTATTCGAGTTTAGATTATTAGATATTTTTTGTCTGTTATAAAGACCAATTCCTGGAATAGATGTGTTAGCATACGTACCTGACTTTCCAAAGGTTAAACTGGCTCCACGAACTCCGATTGATGTACTTACGCCACTTTTACTTAAATTCATGTAAACTCCTGGGATTACTTTAATTCTACGACGATAATTCCAAGCCATATTTTCTTTTTTTTTTAATTATTATTGCTTTTATATAGGTACACAATTCTTATAAGTGTGCTACTTTAATCAAAGTAACAAATAATCCTAAATGTGTTCTTACGGTTTCCCGTAAACAAAAAAGACGCCCCAAAGCGTCTCCAATTTCATTACCCCATGGCATTTAACTCATTCATTCGGGCTTCTAATACTGCGGCTTTTTGTGCATAATCATAACAATAGTAAATCATAGCAATTAAAATTATAGCAGCTAAAATAAGCATCCAATAGGCTTTTAAGAATTTCATGATAAGTTGGCTTATAAATTAAGGTGCTAAAATAAGAAATATATTCTTACAAAATATTTGCAAGTACTTTTTATTTCCTATTCCTCCAACTACCATTATACCCACGATACTTCCTACCATCATAAACCTTCCCCCGCAACCAAACCCCGGCAAGCACAAATACAACTAATCCTATAATTTCATACCATTCCATAACTCAAAAATACAATAAGTAGGTTAGTAGTGTTTATGGTAAAGTTAAATACTCCGTTTTGGATAACAGTTTATCCTGAATTGATATCTACATCATATTGCCAAAAAACAAAAGATGCCTTATATATTATTTTTGGTAAAAGGTTTTTGGTAACGATTTAAGAAGCAACTGGCCTTTTACATCTGTTATAAATCATATTTCGATTTAAGCAATGAATAATCTTTTTTATTAAATTTAGTTTCAAAACTTCCAAGAATTTTATTTTCTGATTCTGGTGTCCAGTAAATTTTTAATTTTTCCTTTGTTCTTGTGATTGCTGTGTAAAATATATTATGTGAAATCATTTCTTCTACTTCATCTGTAAGAACAATTTTTACAGAATTATACTCTAATCCTTGAGCTTTGTGAATTGAAACGGCATATGCAACTTGGAAAGGTATTACATTGCTTGAATCATCATCGTCTTCATCAGTACTTTTATATTTGTCAACTGTAAAACGAATTATTGAGTTACCATTTGCCGAATTATCTAATAGTTCGAAATCGTACGATTCAGTTTCGAATTCATTAAGTACAAGATTAATTTCAATGTCAAATTGTATTTTACTTTCAAGTAACTGTATTTGAGTAATTCTACCTTTAAGATTGTTGTAAATTAAAGGTGAAAATCTTCCAGATTCATTAAAAATAATTGGGTCATTAACTTTATAAGTATGAGTACCCCAAATGAATGCTTTATTGTTATTACTACTTTGTAAAAATGTATTTATATTATTAATACCGTAAAGCCCGTCATAATTCAAACAAAGTATGATTTCATCTTCCTCTGTATTTTCAAAAATTGTATTGTCAAGGGTTGTAGAGTATTGATTTTTGGTTAGAGTTTCTAAGATATTATCGTCAATGTTTCTTACTCTTTCCCAAAGTCTCAGTAACTTTTCATTATTACTTCTATAAGGTTTTTCTAATTCAAATACAGAAGATTCAGGAATAAAATATTTTATTAGACTGAACCAATTACCAAATAATATTGATTCAATCTGAAAAATGTCACCTACAAGTATTAGCAATCTGAATTTAGTTTTATTAAGTATTTTAAGCATATCTGAATTACTTACTGTACTACACTCATCAATAATTAATATATCATATTCGGTTTCGTGGCTCCAAGAAAATTTTGTGATAGTTTTAAATGTACTGTTCGCAACTTTGATGTTACGTTTTAAATTGTCGACAGCTGGATTTGTGTTTGCTAAGTATAGTTTACTTTCTTTATCAAAAAAGTTTGAAATATGATTAATCATAGTTGATTTTCCTGTACCTGCAGCTCCATAAATAAGAGCTACTTTTGAACGCTCAAACAAATTTTTTAAAGCTGATTTTTTTTCTTCACAGTCAATACTATAAGCAGATGATTCAAGCCATGAGTTTATAGAGTTTTTATAATTTTTGATTCCATCTGAGGCTATGTTCTTTAGCTTTTCAATAATACTAAATGTCTCGGATTCATAGCTTTTTATGTAAACATGGTTTTTATAAACTTCTAGTCTTCGATTTTGATGTTTCCAATATAGATTTCCATTCCATTGTTCAATGAGATTTTCAACATTTTCAAAGTTTTCAATTTCTTTGATAGGAGTATATAATTGACCTTTTTGTTCAGTATTATTTTTGATATGTCTTGCTAATATTTCATGTTGTCTATCTTCAGTGGTGATAGACGAGAATAGGTCATTAAGTTTAGGATTGTGATTAATTAAAGAAGAATTAAAAGGCATTTGGTCAAATGGGACACAACCATATTCTAAATTTAGATTTGATAATTTTTCACATGCAGAATTGTTATATTGTTTTTTGATTATTTTATTATTAAGTCTTAGAAGCAAATACCTAAGAACGTTATGACCATTGCTCTTTGATTTACTCATCTCTCTACATTTGTTTAACAAATTAAATATATGAGAAGCTCTCGCTTTTTCTGTTATCGTCCTTTTTACATAGTCGTAATACCAGTCATTTAAGTCAATTATTTCGATTAAATTTATTCCAGAACTTGTTAAGTATTTCATTATCTCGTAAAACTCCTGACCACTAGTAATATTTGATTTTATTCCAAATATTTTTGCAAAATTATTAATCTCACAAGGTCGTATTGAAACATCCCAACCATCAATGATTTGGATTGGCATTTTTTTATCTAAAATTTCTATGTAATCAATACTTATATTTAGATTAACAGCATAATTACCAAGGATTTCATGTTTTGTAAATGCAATAATTCTATCAAACTTACTGGTATAATCGTTTGCTCTTCTAAAGGTTATTTCATAATATATTTTATTCTTTACAAAAAATGGTTTTATTTTTTGAATATAATATCTGTCTTTGTAATTGCTTTTTGTTCGATTTTCTCTAGGTTGTTCAATTATGGCAGAAATTGTCTCATAATATTCTTTTAGATTTGAATCTGTTTTAATAGGAAAATCTTCAAGGTTATACAGAACTTCTAAATTATATGTGTTTTTTAGAAAAGATTTTATTCTTATAAGGAACTCATAGTATTTCAGTATTAATCTTTCTGAACCTTCTTCGTTTAAAGTATAATGAGAAGCAGTTATTTGTAAAAGTTTATGAAATCTTGATAGAAATTTTAAGTCTCCTCTAGCTTTTATGTACTCAATAGCTTCTGTGATTTTTTCATAATCGTTACTTAATTCTGTGTTTTGTGATTCTTCCAGAACTTTTAAAGAAATATGCTCAACAAAATTTCTAAGTTGAGATAAAATGTTTTGTGACAATAGCCCTCTTTCCTCAATGTCAAATTTCTCAATATTTTTACAAATAGCTTTATCAATATTAAGTATGTGGGAATTTATTTCACTCATTTTGATTTCTTTATTTTTTGAGACTTATTGTAACTTCTAAATACATGAAGTTTCTATCAAAAATAAGAATAATCTTAAATCTGCCATTACGGTTTCCCGTAAATAAAAAAAGATGCTTTTAAGCATCTTTTAGTTTTCATCAAAATCGATTTCAAAATCAAATAATTCTTTTGGATGCTTATTCAACCCCTTAGCTAATTCAAAAATTGTTTTTAATTGTATATCTACTTTTCCTTTTTCGATTTTACTTATATCACTATAATCTACATCACATCTTTCTGCCATTGAACGATAAGACAGATCTTGTTGAGTCCTAAGAAACTCTAACTTTTTACCAAATAGTATTTTAAAATCGTCTTTTGTCAAAATTTAACTTTCTAGTATCTAGTGGCAATTTCAATACATTTTTAAAAAATATTGTGGGCTTAAAAGCCTACAATTAAAAATATTTCTTACATTTGCTTTGAAATACATATTTTTGCGATTCTTTAAATAAAACATTTGAAGCTCTCGCTTTGAATCTCGTCTTAGAAAACTGGTAATTTTTTGGCACACGAGAGGATAAGCATGAAGCTCACGACCATGGCGTGGGCTCTCTTATCTGTGTGCGGGTATACCAGTACCTCTAAGGCATTTAAGTTGAGTTCCACGCTTTTTTATGCGCTAAACTTTCCTTTTTCAAAGCAAAACTTCTCTTTAACAGGCTCGCAAAATCATAATAAAACCGGCTGGGTTTACCTTGCCGTTATATGCCACTATGGCTTAGCTGCATTAAGCGTGTAGTGGCATTGTTTTAAACAATGTCAAACCATAACAGTAATGCCTATGATGAAATAATTTTTAAATAAAAAGAGCCTTCTGCCTCGTGTTGGCGCATAAGTACAGAAGGCCCAAGTAAACAAAACTAACGTTTCATTAACCAATCCAATACTATGAAAAATTTTTCATTCAGTAGGTATAGGCTGGAAATATTTTGCCTTATTTTTTCTGCCTTGCCACTCGCCATTCAGGCGCAATCCCAACCACATAAAATAACTGGCACCGTGTCAGACAATAGTGGTGTTCTGCCTGGGGTAAGTATCACTATTAAAAACAGCCAGACAGCAACCATTTCAAACGGTAACGGTGCATACAGTATCGAGGCTCAACCTACAGATACTTTGGTGTTTTCTTTCATCGGGTACAAAACCCAGTTTATTGCCGTAAACAATCAAACAAAAATTAACGTAATCCTTAAGGAAGATGCTACCCAATTGCAGGAAGTAAGGGTAAATGCCGGCTACTATTCCGTTAAGGAAAAAGAACGCACGGGCAGTATTGCCAAAATCGCTGCAAAAGACATCGAAAAGCAACCAGTCACAAATGTACTGGCAGTCATGCAAGGCCGCATGGCTGGGGTAGAGGTAACACAGGACAGCGGCGCTCCCGGAGGTGCTTTCCAAATCAAAATCCGTGGGCAAAACAGCCTTCGGGCAGACGGTAATCAACCGTTGTATATTATAGATGGTGTGCCTTATTCTTCCGAAACCATTGGTTCTATCAATACCTCAGGGATGATGCCCACCATGACAAGCCCACTAAACAGCATAAACCCTTCCGATATCGAAAGCATTGAAATCCTCAAAGATGCAGATGCCACTGCTATTTACGGTTCACGAGGAGCAAATGGGGTAGTGCTTATTACTACCAAAAAAGGGAAGTCGGGTAAAACGGTTTTTAGTGTTAATGCGACTACTGGTGTAGCTTCTGTCACAAAAAAATTAGACCTAATGAATACACAGCAGTATCTAACAATGCGAGCCCAAGCTTTCGCAAACGACGGCATCACAACGTATCCTGATTATGCTTACGATATCAACGGCACCTGGGATAAAAACCGATATACTGATTGGCAGGAGGAATTAATAGGAGGAACTGCCGAAATCAACAACCTGCAAGCTTCCGTTTCCGGTGGTTCAAAAAACACACAATACTTGCTAAGCGGTAATACCCGCTTGGAAACTACGGTATATCCAAAAGCTTTCAAATACAAGAAAAGCGCAGCACATTTCAGTATGAATCACGCGGCAGATGATAACCGCTTCAAACTAAACTTTTCAGCCAATTACACGGCTCAGAACAACAACCAACCCGCTACAGATTTAACGGCTGTTTCCAGAACATTGGCACCAAACGCACCGGCTTTATATGATGCCTACGGAAACCTAAATTGGGAAAACAGCACTTGGGACAATCCTTTGGCATTACTGGAATCTGAGTTTCTTTCTAAGATTAAAGATTTCAACGCGAATACGGTTTTGTCTTATAACGTGTTACCCAACCTACAACTCAAAACCAGTTTAGGGTATACCGATTTGCGCAGTAACGAAAGTAACACCCAACCCTCAACCATGTACAATCCTGCGTATGGTTTGGGCAGTGAAATTTCAGGAATCAGCAATAACATCACATCCAGAACATCGTGGATAGCCGAACCACAAATCAATTGGAACTGGAATCTTGGTAAATCTAAAATGGAAACATTGCTGGGTACTACTTTTCAAAGCCAAACCACCAATCGTTTGTTTCAATCCGGTTTTGGTTTTTCCAGCAACAGCCTAATTCACGACTTAGCTTCAGCAAACCTAAAAACCATCGACCTAAGCGACGAAACGGTTTATAAATATCAGGCAGTTTTTGCACGTATCAACTATAATTATGATGGACGTTACATCATAAACGTTACAGGCAGACGCGATGGTTCAAGCCGTTTCGGTCCCGGCAAACAGTTCGCTAACTTTGGGGCAGTTGGTGCCGCTTGGGTTTTCTCCGAAGAAAAGTTTTTACAAGGCAACAATATCCTAAGTTTCGGAAAACTTCGCACCAGTTACGGTACTACAGGTAACGACCAAATCGGCGATTACCAGTTTTTAGATACGTATGTGTCTTCCGGCAATACCTACAATGGTACAATCGGTTTACAACCTGTACGATTATTCAATCCTGAGTTCGGTTGGGAAACCAATAAAAAGTTTGAAGCAGCATTAGAGACGGGATTTTTTCAGGATCGTATTTTACTAACCTCAGCCTATTATAATAACCGCTCCACTAACCAATTGGTAGGCATCCCGCTTCCGGGGACTACAGGTTTTCAAACTTTACAGGGTAATCTCGATGCTACGGTACAGAACACTGGTGTAGAGTTCACACTCGCTACCAAAAACGTTACAGGGAATAATTTTTCTTGGACAACCAATTTCAATATTTCATTCAACAGAAACAAGTTACTGTCATATCCGGGCTTGGAAACGTCGTCTTATGCAAATACGTATGTAGTAGGGCAGTCGGTCAACATTGTAAAATTGTACCATTACACAGGTTTTAATCCAGTAACAAACCTATACGAGTTTGAAGATGTAAATAACGACGGTCAGATTACTTCATTGGCAGACAGGCAAACAACCGCCAATCTAAGTCCTAAATATTTTGGAGGGGTACAAAACAATTTCCGTTACAAAAACCTGCAACTGGATTTCTTGTTTCATTTTGTTAAGCAGCAAAGCTTTGGCTACATGCCGGGCGTTACCGGTACTGCGGTAAACCAGCTTTCAGAAGTAAGTAACCAGCAATTACCGTTCACATCGGGAGCAAACGGAGCTGTTATTTCAGCCTATTACCGTTACGGCCTAAGCGATGCTGCGCTACAGGATGCTTCATTTGTAAGGCTTAAAAACGTGTCTCTAATGTATGATATTCCTTTAAAGGCAAAGAACTTAAAATGCCAGTTGTATTTCCAGGGGCAAAACCTGCTAACATTCACATCCTACAACAGCGGAGATCCCGAGTTCAAATTCTCAGGCTATCTGCCTCCGCTAAGAGTTTTCACTACCGGAGTAAAAGTAACCTTATAACAAAATCGAATCATCATGCAAAAATCAATTATAATTTACTGTTTATTGATGGTGTTAATAGTAACAACGGCTTGCGAGAATTTTGTCGAAGTCGACACACCAAAAAACCAACTTACCGGCGTAGTGGTTTTCGAAGACCGAAATACAGCCAACGCCGCCGTATCGGATATCTTCGCCAAACTCCGTGATAACGGATTAATTACGGGTTCATCACTCGGTACTTCTGTAAACCTTGGTTTGTACACAGACGAGTTATTGTACTATGGCACCGCCGACGAGAATGTATCCCATATTTTCAACAACAGCCTAATGGCGTCCAATCCAACCGCAAGACAATTCTGGAATGATGGCTACCATCAAATTTATTGTGCCAATGCGGTTATAGAAGGTTGCCAGCAATCGGTTAAACTTTCGCAATCAGATAAAAATCTGTTTATTGGCGAAGCACTTTTTATAAGAGCACTGGTACATTTTTATTTGGTTAATCTCTTTAACGATGTGCCTTATATTACCACTACAGATTATCAGCAAAATAGTTTAGCGACGCGTATTTCAAAAGCACAGGTATATGAACAGGTAGTTTCAGATTTACTTCAGGCTGCGGAACTCTTACCGCAGAGTTATCTAACCTCGGAGCGCGTCCGCCCGAATAAAGCCACCGCCAAAGCATTACTGGCAAGAGTATTTTTGTATCAGGAAAATTGGTTGCTTGCCGAAACCATGGCAACAGAAGTTATCGATAATCCCGATTACATTTGGGAACCTGATTTAGATAGAATCTTCCTCAAAGAAAGCACAGCAACCATTTGGCAGTTCGCTCCAAAACTGGCTGGTAACAATACAGACGAAGCCTCGGTTTTTATTTTCACAAGCGGTCCACCGCCATTTGTCGGGTTAAATCCAAACTTAGTTACAGTTTTTGAACCAACAGACCTTCGAAAGTCCCACTGGATAAACACAATAACAGACGGAACAAATACTTGGTATCACGCCTACAAGTACAAGCAAAACACTAATACCGGAACGTCTTTAGAATATTCGGTAATCTTCCGTCTGGCAGAACAGTATTTAATTAGGGCAGAAGCAAGGTTAAAACAAGGAAACGAGATTGGGGCAAAATCAGATGTAAACCTAATTCGAAATACTGCAGGCTTACCAGATACGCCAGCAACCACCGAAGCATCGTTATTCGATGAAATCATGGCACAACGCCGTTTAGAATTTTTTACCGAATATGGTCACCGTTTTTTCGACCTCAAACGAACAGGACGTTTAAACACAGAACTAAGTCCAAACAAACCCGGTTGGAATACTACAGATGCTCATTGGCCAATTCCCGAAACCGAATTACTGGCAAACCCGAACATGACACAAAACCCGGGATACTAATGAAAAAAACATATTTACAAGTTGTTTGCAGTATAGTAGCTGTATTCATATTTGGGTTGGTGCCCTGCCCTGTAATGGGGCAGGTAGCAACCAAAATCCCGCTTACCGAAAAAGACTATCACTTATGGGGCACGTTACAAACCCATGCTATTTCAGATAACGGCCAATGGGTAAGTTATACTATGTCCTACCCATCAGGCGCTGATACCCTTTTTGTCTCAAACACCCAAATCGAAAAAAAATATATACTGGCCAAATCCTTTGACGGCAGGTTCATACAGGATAACATTTTTGCATACCGCAAAAACAACAACCTGATACTGCTTAACCTTTCAAAAGGAACAGAAACCGGCATAACAAATGTTTCCAATTACGAGATAACCTCTAATGGGAATTATATCATTACTGAAGAACCAACACCAACTGGAAGTAAAACGCTTGGCATTAGAAATATTCAGGGGAAACTATTGCAAGCCATCGATGAAATTAGTCTTTATGTTTGGAATGAGGCCAAGACAAAAATCTTGTACACAACAACAGATAGTATACCTTCGGTTACTATAATCAGTCTTGTTGCAAAGCCACAAACTAAATTGGTTTATAAAAATGCAAATACAGTTTACAGCGCTTTAACTTGGCAGGAAAATGGGGAAGATGTAGTGCTGTATCAAACAAGTACTAAAGGCGATAAACAATCCGAAGTAGTGTATTTCAATAGTAAAGAAAATAAGTGCTACAGCTTAAATGAAACAAGTTCAGGTTTTCCAAAAGACTTTAGAATAGATACCAATTCTAACATTGTATTAAAACTTTCAACCGATGGGAGCAAAGTGTTTTTCGGAATACAAAGCACACTCGAAAAACCTGATAAAGAAAACTTCGAGGATGTTGAAATATGGAATGCGAACGACAAGATGATATACCCTGAAAGAAAATTAAGAGCGTCAGTAGGCAATCCGCAATTATTGGCAGTATGGTGGCCAAAATCTGGAATAGTAAGGACAATTACTTCAGAGAAAGAATCATGGGTAATGTTAACCGGAAATCAACGATACGTCATAACTGCCAATCCAATGCAGTACGAACCCGAATACAAACTTTTTGCAGACAGAGACTTTTACCTCACGGAACTGGCAACCGGAAATAAAATAAAGCTCTTGGAAAAACAATCAGGTCAAGAGGAAATGATTAGAGTTTCACCTGATGGTAAATATATCATTTATTTCAAACAAGGAAATTGGTGGTGTTATGATATTCTAAAAAGAACCCACACTAATCTAACAAAGGGATTGAATGCAGATTGGGACAACAGTAAAACAGATCCGGGAGCACAATTAAATGTTTGGGGTTTGGCAGGATGGACACAGGATAATCAAGCAGTTTTACTTTACGACTATTATGATATTTGGTGTATTGCAGCAGATGGTAAAAAAAGAGAAAGACTTACCCAAGGTAAGGAAAATAATACCCGCTTCAGGTTCCAAAAAAAGCAGGTTGTAGGACAGGGAAATTATTCAGGTTTGGTAGATAATAACATAGATAGTACAAAAAGTATTATCCTCACAGCATTTAATCATCATAATGGCAATTCGGGATACTATAGACTAAGCCCTGATAAAAGACTTTCTGAATTGGTTATAGACGAATCATTGTCCAGTCGTATTATTGAATCCAAAAGAAGTGAAGCGTTTGTATACGAAAAACAAAAGTTTGATAATCCACCAACAATCATATTCAGAAAAAATGCGAAAGATAAAGATAAAGAACTGTTTATAAGTAATCCACAACATTTTCGTTACCAGTGGGGTAAGTCAGAAATGATACACTTCAAAGCGCCCTCAGGAAATCAACTAAACGGAGCATTGTTTTATCCGGCAAATTACAAGCTGGGTCAAAAATATCCCATGATAGTCTGGATTTACGATACGGTATCACGGGAACTAAACCAATATGTAAACCCAACACTCAGCAACCCCATTGGTTTAAACATTACCAACTTTACTTCAAAAGGATATTTTGTATTGTTGCCGGATATTGAATTTCAAAAAGGAAGTCCGGGAAAATCAGCTTTAGATTGTGTAACTACGGCGGTTAATAAAGTAATAGAAATGGGGTTTACAGAACAGGGGAAAATAGGATTAAAGGGGCAATCCTTCGGGGCTTACGAAACCAACTACATTATATCCCAAACCAATTTGTTTTCCGCCGCTGTTAGCGGTGCTGGAGTTTCCGATGTTGCAAGACATTATTTCACACTTAATAAAGAAGACAATAAAATAGACGCTTGGCGTTATGAAAGCCAGCAATACCGTATGGGAAAATCATTTTTTGATGATCCGCAAGGTTATCTCAATAATTCACCCTTAATGCAGGCAGCTGGGATAAATACCCCTTTATTAACTTGGGCTGGTTTAGAGGACGAAAACGTACTACCGGAACAAGCCTTAACTTTATACATTGCCTTGCGAAGATTAAACAAAAAGCACATTATGCTCAGGTATCCCAATGATGGTCACATCTTTGTTAATACTAATAATCAAATAGATTTATCCAACCGCATCCAAGAATGGTTCGACCATTTTCTCAAGAAAGAACCGGCAGCAAATTGGATTCAGAATGGAATAAAATAAATGTAAAGTGCCTCCCTTGTTTTGTGGAGGCACTTTGTTTTTTCTGTATTAGTGAATCACTTTATACAGGTTCAAACTACATTGATTAGCTGCGTTTTTTAACCAAACACGTCTAGGAGTTGCCTCGCTCGACATACAAAACTGTCCGGTGTTTACGGGAGTACAATCAATAGCAACTTCCAAACAATTTGATGGGGAAGGATTTTGAATGAATCCCGTAATTAAAACAGGTTTTTTAGCTTTCTTAACTTTTGCGTCATTAGTACTGATAGCACCTGCGCTGGCCATGGTGAATGCCAAAACTGGCAAAATCACTTTTGCAATTGTTTTCATAATAATAAAATTTAGATATGGTTTTTTGATCTACTCTTTTCTACAGGTTTTCGATCTCAGTCCTGGTACCGGCCGGTATACTTTTAAGTCTTTTTACGAATAAGATTTGTATTCAGATGGTATCGGTGCAAGTTGGAGCCAATAATGGCATATAGGTTATCCCCTATAACATACATCGATTGTAGCCTTGCTTTTCCCACATGATAGATGTAAATGCTTGATAAATAAGAATTGTTCTGTGTGTTATAAATATCCACGATAGAAGCTTGCTGCCACATTTCTTTAGCTTCATAGCGACCAATAATTTTAGAATTTACAAACAACAAACCGTTTGAAAAAGCAGTCAATTGATTTACTGTAAGAGGAGGTGAAGCCATTTTTCGTTGTTTGGTTTCCTTTATGTAGGCAGTTTTAAAGTTTACATGACTAATAGTATCAATGGTCTTACCACGATAATCAAGTTTTAAACTCGGGTCAGATACAATAAACTGATTTCGGTAATAGTAAGTGTATATAAATTTTTTGGTTAAGTTGTCAAATGTCATAGTCCCGTCAGTATCAAAAAAACCGTCAACTTGTTTTTCTAAAAGTTTAGGAGCATAAGTAACTTTCAAAGAATCATCAAATTGAAATGTTCCTAATACATTGTTCCCGTTATTTATATTTTGAGCTCGGAATACGACAGTTGTCGGTGTAGTAACTTCCGCTTTCGAGAAATAATATCCATTCGGCTTCATCAGGATTTTTCCTTTCCAATCCAATAGCAAACCGCGATAGATAATCGGAACGGTACCATCCATCAAATAAAAATAAGGAGGGAATACTTTCACTTGAACAGTGTGAAAAGGAAAATCTTCACGTTCCAGCTCAATTTTAAATCGTTTCTTGGTTTTTAACGTGGTGTCATAAGCGGTAATGTGCAAAGGAGCTAAATGATCGGCTAAGTAAACAGTTTCATTATCAGAACCGGCAAAGTATTGCGAGTTATTAATCAACTTTGCTTCATCAGTCTTAAATGCCGAACCTTGGATAAACCTACGGATAAAGGGATTTTCCTGATGCATGGTCCGCTCCGAAGCCATATAAAGCCCAACCATAATTGCAATACAAGAGGGAAAAATAATAGAGAGCTGAAGGATTGTTTTGCGTGCATTAGTTGTAACAAGAAACAAACCAATCAATGCCAAAACCACAAAACCGATATTAAAAGCAAGATGTTCCTTCCATCCAAGCGATTCCAAAATACCACCACAGGAACACGGTACAAAATAGGAGTAATTCAAAATGATTACGATATAAGCAGTAAAAAG
The DNA here is from genome assembly GCF_055521455.1 of Flavobacterium sp. IC2-16. Taxonomy (NCBI): domain Bacteria; kingdom Pseudomonadati; phylum Bacteroidota; class Flavobacteriia; order Flavobacteriales; family Flavobacteriaceae; genus Flavobacterium; species Flavobacterium sp. IC2-16. Next base: position 2,161,962 of record NZ_CM145480.1, read on the forward strand.
AACCATCAGCCCTAAAGCAGATAGCAAACCAAGGTACCGGGTTTTAGGAAAACAAAGTAGTAGTGCAATGATAAGCTCAGTCCCAAGTACGCTGTAAGACACAAACCCCGTAAAAGCACTTAAAAGAGGGGATTGTCCAAGCTGCGCCTGAAAGTTGTCAAATTCAAGTAGTTTACTTAAAGCCGCGTAAACAAACAAAATAACATACAGTAAACAAATACTTTCAAGCAATATGGTTCTAAAAGTTGCATTCAGTTTCATAACATTAATTCATTTGATTTAATGATGTAAAATTCTGAAATACAATTAATAAAGGCTTTTCAATTCGGGACAATGATTTGTCCAAAAAGGAGAAATTGAATCAAGATAGAAAATTATGAAATACGAATAACATTAAACGTCTTTGGTAAAACCAGACCTTAGAACGCGCAGCCGTTAAGAAAAATAAAGCCGATTCCGTTAAGAATTATCCGCTGTTTGAGCGTTAGCGAGTTCGGATAATTTAGGAGTCGGTTTTATTTTTTAGGTGGAGCGTTCAAGTCTTGACTTTTTGTTTCTTTTGTGTCAAGACAAAAGAAAATTTATATTTAGAATACTGATACATCAAGTAATTAGTAAATCAAAATCATTTACTGAAATCCCTTTTCAAATCAGTAGGCGGGTACCCATACTTCTTCTTAAAAGCCTTTGAAAAATTAGGATACGTATTAAAACCATTCATATAGGCAATGCTCTTCAAAGGCATATTAGTTTTCTCAATAAGTAAATGAACTCTTTTCAGCCGTTCATCATTATAGAATTGGTAGATACTTGTATTAAAGAAGTATTTAAAAGCTTCTTTTAGTTTGTGTTCATTGGTTCCAAAAATTTTGGAAAGCTCTTTTAGTGAGGGGAGTGGGTTTTCTAAATTCGATAAAATATAATCATAAAGCTGTTGCATTAGTTTAGCATCGTCACGTCTCGTTTTGGGTAATCGTAAGGCAGAATTGAAATCCTCTTGAGTGTTTTCATTTTCCGTTGAATCAATAAAAATAGAATGGATAATAAATCGGTTATCATTTGAGATTCTCGATATACTGCTAAATAGTGATACAACTTCTTTTTGATCAGAAGTAAGATAGCTTAATGAAAGAGTAGAAACCTTTGCATTGGCTAATATAGTGGGTAATAATCTACCAAAGTTTTGGGCTGAAGTGTCCGTTAATAGCCTTGTGAATTTCAATCCATCAAAAGAAACTGTATCGTATTTTAGAAGAGTGTATGCTTCGTGTGTACTGTTGAAAATAATAAACTCCTCATCAACAATAAAACTCACGCTAGTCAGGTTTTGCTGTAAATGATGCGTATTGATATAGCCTTTAGGAAACAATGTTTCCTGCATTTCCTCAGCCACCATATTGATAAGCACCGTTAAAGACTCCAATTCATCATCTTCATCGGTTCGTGCTATTCGCAGACTAAAATTGCCACTGGCCATTTCAAGCAACATCTGCCGGATGCTGTGAATCCGTTTCTGGTTGATTTCCCTATTCATAAAACACTGATATTTAATTATAAATAAGTTTTCAAGAATGCCAATGCCATCTCTTCATTAGTGAAAAAAGAAGTGGGGATAGTAGGTTTATTCACTTTCAGATAAAAATCACTCATGGTTTCAGAAACTTGCGGATTGCCAAGAATAGCAACCGCTTTGGTGAGTACTGAACCAAATTGGGCAAGATAATCCCTGCCGGCTTTGTCTGAATCTTTTATACCTCTAATATCACAAAGAACAGGATAAATCATTTCGTTTTGAAATCGAATACGGTCAGACACGACTTTACGGGCTACAGTTAAAGTAATAACGGTATCCGGCTTATATTCAAAATAGAGAATGCCATGCGAAATCCAAAATCGAGCATGCATATTTTCATAACAATCATGAGCTGCATTCATGATGTATCAGATAAAATGGTACAATACTGCAAAATTAAAAATAATAATGGATTAAAAAACTTACAAAACAACCTAATTGTCCCTAAAATCAATTAGTGTTTGTCAATTCGGGAATTTGAGTTGTCAAAATAGGAGTAAGCGCAAATTACTATAAAAGACGTCAAAATTTATCTACAATTTTGGCGCCTTAATAACCCAAACGTAACACGCTACTAATCAAAACAAAAATGGCTAAAATTAAACACAACAACTTTATCGACACCGTAAATGGTGTCATCTCGGGTGCTAAAAATGAAGGTGTACTTCATTTGTATGCTGAAGATTCCTTCTTAAATGGCAGAACATTGCAAATACATGGAAAGCAAATGTATCATTTCGGAACAACCGGGTATCTCGGTTTAGAGCAGGATGAAAGAATTAAGCAAGCTGCAATCAATGCAATTCAAAAATTCGGGACACAGTTTCCGCTTTCCAAAACGTATATATCAAATCCATTGTATGCCGAATTAGAAGCCAAAATTGAAAAGATGTATGGTATAACACCTGTGATTACAAAAAACAGTACACTAGGGCATTTGGCAGTTATTCCAACAGTGGTTCGCGATGAAGATGCGGTTATCTTAGATCATCAAGTACACTGGAGCGTGCAAAATGCATGTCACCAGCTAAAACTAAGAGGGATTCCTGTAGAAATGGTTCGCCATAATAACCTCAATATGTTAGAAGACATAATAAAAGAACTAACCAACAGAAGCGGAAAAATATGGTACATGGCTGATGGTGTTTATTCAATGTTTGGTGATTTCGCACCAATCTCGGAATTGATAAAACTAACCCAGAAATACCCTCAGTTGCATTTGTATTTTGATGATGTTCACGGCATGAGTTGGAAAGGTAAAAATGGTACAGGATATGTATCCGACTCATTTAATCAATTACCAAACAATGTTTTAATCGTCACCACTTTAAGCAAAACTTTTGGAGCAAGTGGAGCAACGCTTATTTGTTCAGACGAGAAGCTAAGAGAGAAAATCAAAAACTTTGGTGGACCGCTAACATTTTCCGCACAACTGGAACCGGCTTCACTCGCAGCTGCATCTCGTTCAGCTGATATTCATTTATCACCTGAAATCACAGTAATGCAAAATGAATTAACAGAAAGAATAATCTATTTCAATTCATTATTAGAAGATTCAAATGTGCCGCTAATTGTTAAGAATGATTCACCGGTTTTCTTCATTGGGACGGGTATGCCTGTAACTGCTTACAATCTTACTCAAAAGCTTTTCAAAGAAGGTTTTTTTGTGAATCCGGGTTTATATCCTGCCGTTCCGGTTAAGAATACAGGTATTCGCATAACGATATCACGACACAATCAGAAAGAAGATATTAAAGCTTTAGTAGATGCGTTACAATTTCACTTGCCAAAAGCTTTGGAAGAAACAGATAACAGTTTTGATAAAATTCAAAGAAGTTTTCGACTCGAAAAATCATGTTATAAAATCAAAAAGGAAACCGCTGATTCCGGGTTGTTGCAATTCCAGTTTGAAACATCAATTCACAACATAGATAAAGAGTTTTGGAATATTGTATTGGGAGGTCAAAGTGTATTTGATTGGGAAGGAATGTGCTATTTAGAAGATGCTTTCAAGAATAATCCTATTCCACAAGACAATTGGGATTTTTACTATTTGATTGTAAGAGATAAAAAGAACACTCCGGTCTTAGTCACTTTCTTCACTTGTGCGTTATGGAAAGACGATATGTTGTTACCGGAATCCGTTTCAAAGCAATTAGAAGAAAAACGGAAATCAAATCAATTATACCACACCTCAAAAGTAGTGAGTATGGGCTCGCTTTTTACAGAAGGGCAACATTATTATTGCAATAACAACCATCCTTTATATAACGAAGCAATCAAATTGTTGCTTTCAAAAGTAGAGGAGGTGTACCATGATATAAATGCAGATATGCTGGTATTGAGAGATTTTGAATCAAATAATAGTTGGAATGATTTGCTGCACAATCAAGGCTTTATAAAAGTAGATATGCCGGAAACTTGCACAGTAACAGATAATACTTGGTCAACAATTGAAGATTTTACTAAGAAACTGTCACCCCGTTCCAGAAAACACTTTAATAAAGAAATCTTTCCTTTTGAATCTTGCTTTGATATTCAGGTCAAAAGTAGTTTATCAGATTTGGAGTTAGAAAAAGCCTATAAGTTATACATTAATGTAAAAGAGAACAATTTTGCAATCAACACTTTCACTAATCCATTGAGCGTTTTCAAAAAAATGAACAATTATAGTTCATGGGAGTTTATTGTACTGTACTTAAAAGAGAATGAATCCGTAAAACCTGAAATGGTTGGTGTCGTATTTGGATACAAAAATTTAAATAGGACTTATGTTCCAACATTAATAGGTATGAATTACAGTTATGTTCAGGAATTGAATTTATACCGTCAGTTATTGTTTCAGATTATTAAAAGAGCCAATTCTTTAGGGTATTCAAAAATTGATTTTGGATTTTCGGCCACCTTCGAAAAACGAAAACTCGGAGCGAAAATAACGCCAAAAATAGCCTACATACAAGCCAAAGATAATTATGCATTCGAAGCATTAAACAGTATACAAAACGAAATAAAGTAATAGACCAACAATGCTTACTATTAGCCAAACACAACAAATGAAAACGATTACAGCACACATTGACGATTTCAATCAAAAATGCAATGCCATTTTAGAGACAAACGATAATCATTTAAAAAAAGCAAACGAAGGTATTCAGTTATGTAACAGAACACTTTCGGTGCTAAAAGATAAAGTAGAACAGCATGATTTTGAAAATGTACCAGATGAAATTGATTTTTTTAAAAATTACAAGCCTGTCCCAATGAGTTACCTCATTTATTTTACCGAAGTCCGTTCGTGCGAGTTAAGAATGCCCAAGGCAGGTACTTCATACAAAATTGAGTACCTTCAAAAAGAGTTGAAAAAAGTAAATAAGTTCTTTTATAAAAATGCAGATTTTGTACACTATATGGAACAGGGTTACAGTTATCTCGATCATCAGTTTTTTACGCGCAATCAAAGAGATAATTTTCCATTTACACCTATGACAGACTATTATCAGTTTCCCGAGTTTTCCACAGCTCAGGATATGCTTTGGGCAAAAGTGAAAGCTATGTATCGTTTTATGCATTACATAAGGGAGGCATTAAAGAATCTAAAGGTTAACAATGCTGAAATTTTTGAAGAAAAAACACATAAGGTTTTAGTTTGGACAGCTTCTAAAACCGCTTTAATTGAATTGATTTACGCGCTTTACTCTAATGGAGCACTAAATCACGGTGCTGCAGATATCAATCGAATAACATCTTCATTCGAGGATTTTTTCAACATCAAACTCGATAATGTTTATAAAACATACAACGAAATAAAAGAAAGAAAGAGCAGTAAAACAAAATTTCTTGAAGAATTAATGCTTAATCTCCATAAAAAAATCCATAAAGAAGAAGGGATTTAACTTTAGGTTTTTTAATCCTATCTACAAAATTAAACGAAGGTCTTTTGATTTAAATAATAAGCTAAATCCTTTTTGAATATACAACTGTTTTATTATAGTTAAGTTCAGGAAATTAGGGTTTGGCTTATTTTCTTATGTGGTTTTTCTTTTTCTTTCTAAGGTAAAAGAAAAGACAATCTAATTATTTGCATCTTATATCTACACTAAATAGCAAAGCATTAAGCAAATAAACTGTTAAACTTTCTCGTAACTACGTTTTTCACTACGAACAAATGAAAAATTTACTTCACATTTTTGCTCTGTTCGAACAAGATAAGTTTAAAGTTTATAATTATGAATTACATAAAACATATGACAGCCTATTATTATAGGATATCAGAAGACCATTCACTTAACGCAACACACGTAAGTCTTTACATGGCACTTTTTCAGTTTTGGAATCTCAATAGGTTTCATAATCCAATAAGTATTGCACGAAATGAAGTCATGCAAATTAGTAAAATTGGCTCAAAGTCAACGTATCACAAATGCATGCAGGAGCTACATGACAAGAAATACTTGATTTACTATCCTTCTAATAATCCATTAAAAGGAAGTAGTGTACATATGCTCGATTTTGAACAGCCTAACAAGCAAGCATACAAGAGTAGTACTAGTCCAAAAATAGGACAAGCTATAGGCCATCTTCCGAACAGCTTGGAGTCACATAGAGATACAACTGTAGGACAAGTAATGGTACCTTCTATAAACAATAGAAACATAACAAACTTGTCAAATAATATAAAATCAAATGTTAAAAATCAATCTAATCACTTGCATAAACTAACACATAAAAACTATGAAGAGCCACTTTGATATCAGTAATACATATAAAGTAGAAAACAATTTTAGGGAATATAGTTTACAGCGTTGTTTTAAATATTTGGAAAAACAGGGTAAACAAACCTATGGTCAGGCTTTTAAAATTTATGAAGAAGACAAAGTAACAATTCTAAAGCTTCTTATTTATGCTATAAAAGATGAAAGAAATGCCGAAAAATTGGGTCTCGATTTAAATAAAGGAATTTTATTATCAGGTCCAATGGGTTGTGGGAAAACTTCAATTATGCACTTGATGAAACCCTTTTTTACAGCAAAATATGATTATAAAATTAAAACGACTCGTGAAATAGCATTTGAATTTTCTAAAAATGGTTTCGATTCTTTGCTGCCTTATATTCAAAATACAACAAGTAGTAATCGTATATCAGGTTATTGTTTTGATGATTTAGGGGCAGAGTCTCAAATAAAGTATTTTGGTAACAATTGTAATGTAATGGCTGAAATACTTTTATGCCGTTATGAAAAATTTAATGAATATAAAATTATAACACATATAACTACAAATTTATCAGCATCTGAAATTGAAAAAAATTATGGGACTAATGTTCGTTCTCGTATGAGAGAAATGTTTAATGTTGTAGGTTTTGATTGCCATTCAAAGGATAAAAGAGATAAAACTTAATTGTTTGACTCTTTATATTGATTATTAAAATAAGCCCAAACTTGAATAGTTTGGGCTTTACTTTAAAAATGTTATTTCTTTCTTTTACCTATAATTAGTTCCATTACTAAGGAAACAACAAAACTAATTATGGCTCCTAAGATTGCTAAAACAATTGTTTTTAGAATATCGGAAGAGGATATAGTAGATGCAATGCAAAGCAAAGTTCCTCCAATCGTACATGGATAGTGTGTATTAGGTGTCTCCATATATATTGGCATTATTTTGTGAAGTATTATTTTTTAATTTTACATCATCAACTGTAATCTGACTTACAGCAGATAATACACTACCAGCAACTGCAGCATAGCCAGCAGCAGTTACTATAGTCAAAGGTAAAGCAACTGGTGCAGTAACAATGGCACCGCTTACAGCCAATAATACTAGTCCTACATTACGTAGCAGTTTAAAAAACTTTGGAGTTGGAGCTTTTGCTCTTTCAATTACATTCATAAATGTCAAGATTTTAAATTAAACACCACTGTCTACTTTTACAATTGATAACGGGTTAAATGCACCATTTTTTAAAGAATACATCTGTCCGTTTACCTCTTGATAAAATTCAATACCTAATGTTAAAAATAAAGGTTTTGTCGAGTTTGTAGTAACCATATTGGTTTGACTGATAGCCGCTGTGGCTGTAGCATTCCAAGGTAAGATGGCAGTTTCCGAGAGATTCATTACATAGGTTTCATTCTCAAAATCAATTTCCGCGCCTCCGGATAAAATTTTGTAATGAGTTGTTCCACTAGGGGCAACGACCATGTTAGTAGGAATAAACGAAGGGATATCAATTTTAAGTTCCCCGGTTGCTCGGTCAATATTTGGTACAAAAGGAGCAAATAGGGTAGTGCCTAATTTTCCGCGAATATTGAATTCAAATCCTAAAAGTAATTCAGCTTCTCCATCAATTACATTGCGAAGTCCTCTCGGGCTGGTGGCATCCGCTTGAATTACCTTCATCATGCTTTGTGTTAATCGACTTACCATTCTGTGATCTGCAGAGTTAAGTAGAAGAGGGCGTAAAGCGGTTCGTAAAATCTTTCCGGCTTTTCCGGCTCTTCCAAATTCTGAACCGTTTTCACGAGTTCTTTGAAAAGCTGGATCGCTAGCAATTCGATTAGCATCAATACCACCTTTTTCACGTACTAAATAACCATCTCCGGATTTGTAAAAAGTAACATCTCCTATGGTACCTTTAATTTTAAATATGCCTTTCTGTCTGGCCATAATTTTTAATTTTTAAGTGAAACTTCATTTTGCTTTGAAATCAAAGTTGTTGCAACGGTTTTAATTTCATTCCAGGGCAAAAATTCAAATTATCCCGCTTAGTTTCATGTGATGTAGAGCATAACGGTACTAGTTGTACACAAATGGCACATAAAGACAAAGTGAGTATAAATGTCAACTCAATTTCCAAAGCATCACCTAAAACCGATGACTATTTTAGATATTTTAGCAGCAATTTTAGATTAAGTAAAATAGTTTAAGAAAGGATAGTTTACAGATAAGCCGTAGATAGTGTATGAAAAAAGCACCAAAAAGATTATGCATTTATCCCAAAGACGTACAAAGCATAACAGGAAAGAGTTACAGACAAAGTGCACGTTTATTACAAAAAATCAAGCAAGAGCAAAATAAATCAAAATTCAATCTAGTTAGTGTTGACGATTTTTGTGAGTATACAGGTTTGAGTAAGCAATTGGTTGATAGTTTTTTATGAAAATGGTTTTTCTCTAAAAAGTCACCAATTACTTCGTAAAGAGGCAGGTATTTCTTAAATTTGTTATTCCTCCTTTTATGTTTTACAATGATGTTGTGTTCATCACGATAGTTATTTGCGTAGTATTTATGAATCCCAAAAAGCATACTTATGAACGATATTGTTGAAATTAGAGAATTACAACTAGACGATTACAAACAACTTATTGAAACCATGGAAGCCGCCTATAAAAATTGGCGCGGGAATATTTGGTCTTTCAATTCGATAGACACACTTATAAAAAAATTTCCAGAAGGGCAATTTGTAGTTTGTTTTAACGATCAAATTGTTGGTTGTGCGTTGTCTATCATTGTGAATTACGAAAAATTTGGCGATAATCACACCTATAAAGATATTACTGGAAATTTTACTTTTTCTACTCATGATGAAAAAGGGGATGTGCTCTATGGCATAGAAGTTTTTATTCATCCGGATTACAGAGGAAAACGATTAGGAAGAAGACTTTATGATGTTCGTAAAGAGTTATGTGAAAAATTAAACTTAAAAGCCGTTGTTTTTGGAGGAAGAATCCCGAATTACCATCATCATGCTCAAGAAATGAGTCCCAAAGATTATATTATAAAAGTTAAACGAAAAGAAATATATGATCCGGTTTTGAGTTTTCAATTAAGTAACGATTTTCATGTGAAAAAAGTGCTTACCAATTATATGCCTGATGATGCTCAAAGTCGCGAATATGCAACCCTGCTACAATGGGATAATGTGTATTTTGATGATGTTGAAATCGAACTTAAACGAATTACGCGTAACGTTCGTTTGGGGATGATACAATGGGGGATGAGGTATTACAATTCGTTGGAGCAAATGTTTACACAGGCGGAGTATTTTATTGACTCAGTATCGTCGTATAAGTCGGATTTTGCTGTTTTTCCTGAGTTTTTTAATGCGCCTATGATGGCGTTGCTAGAAAGTAAAGATGAAGCCGATGCCATGCGTCAATTATCGGAATACACCGAACAAATTCGGGATCAATTTAGCGAATGGGCAATTAAATATAATGTTAATATCATTACAGGGAGTATGCCTTTTATGGAAGGAAACCGACTTAAAAATGTTGGTTTTTTGTGTCATCGAAATGGTAAGATCGATATATATGAAAAAATTCATATTACTCCCGATGAAGAAAAATATTGGGGATTAAAAGGAGGAGACACGATAAAAGCATACGATACAGACGCGGGTAAAATAGGTATATTAATTTGTTATGATGTGGAATTTCCGGAATTAGCCCGATTGCTTTCAGAAGATAGAATTCAAATTTTGTTTGTGCCTTTTTTAACAGATACGCACAATGCGTATATGAGAGTTCGTCATTGCGCTGCAGCACGAGCCATTGAAAATGAATGTTTTGTTGCCATCACAGGAAGTGTTGGAAACCTGCCGCAAGTTGAAGCTATGGATTTACATTATTCGCAAGCTGTAGTTTTTACACCTTGTGATTTTGCTTTTCCGTTCAACGGAATAAAAAGTGAAGCCACAGCTAATACCGAGATGGTTCTTATTTCGGATATTGATTTAGGTTTGCTGGAAAATCTTCATTTTCACGGAAGTGTTAAAAATTTATTGGACAAACGTACCGATTTGTATTCCATTCAATTTAAAGTAAATGGAGAAACTCCCAACGGTTTAAATAGCAACATCACATAAGTTGTTTGGTATTGTTTTAGTATGTTTCTGAATAGAATTATGATGTTTTAAAGTCGTGAAATCTGTTTTTTAAATAAAGTATTTCTTAATAAATACAATAATTTAAAAATAAAAGAAAATCTATCTAAAAAATTTATGATAGCAAAACAGAAATAATTACTTTTGGAGCGATTAAAAATCAGAAATATACACTTTTGAATTATGGTTAAAGATTTATTTGAAAGAATACAAAACAATAAAGGTCCGTTAGGAAAATGGGCTTCTCAAGCAGAAGGATATTATGTGTTTCCTAAGTTGGAAGGTGAGTTGGGACCAAGAATGCAATTTCATGGTAAAGAGATTTTAAACTGGTCGATTAATGACTATTTAGGATTGGCAAATCATCCTGAAGTTCGTAAAGCAGATGTTGAAGCAGCACAAAAATACGGAGCAGCTTATCCAATGGGAGCACGTATGATGTCTGGACATACCAATTATCATGAGCAATTAGAAAGAGAATTGGCTGCTTTTGTAATGAAAGAATCAGCTTATTTGCTAAATTTTGGATACCAAGGCATGGTGTCTATTATTGATGCATTGGTTACTAAAAACGATATTATTGTATACGATGTAGATTCTCATGCTTGTATTATTGATGGGGTTCGTTTGCATATGGGAAAACGTTTTACCTACAAGCACAACGACCTTGAAAGTATGGAGAAAAACCTGCAACGTGCTACAAAAATGGCAACGGAAACAGGTGGTGGAATTTTATTCATTACAGAAGGTGTTTTCGGAATGCGTGGTCAACAAGGAAAATTAAAAGAGATTGTTGCCATGAAAGAAAAATACAATTTCCGTTTATTGGTTGACGATGCACATGGTTTCGGTACACTTGGTAAAACAGGTGCTGGTGCTGGTGAAGAGCAAGGTTGTCAAGACGGAATTGATGTGTATTTCTCTACGTTTGCTAAATCGATGGCAAATATTGGAGCTTTTGTTGCTGCCGATAAAGATATAATTGATTATTTAAAATACAATTTGCGTTCACAAATGTTTGCTAAAGCATTGCCAATGATTCAAACAATTGGTTCACTGAAACGTTTGGAATTGTTGCGTAATTCATCTGAAATTAAAGATAAATTATGGGTTAATGTAAATGCATTACAAAGCGGATTAAAAGCTAGAGGATTTAATATTGGCGATACCAATACTTGTATTACTCCAGTATACCTTGAAGGATCTATTCCTGAAGCTATGGTAATGGTAAATGATTTGCGTGAAAACTACGGAATCTTCTTGTCTATAGTAGTGTATCCAGTTATTCCTAAAGGAATTATTTTATTGCGTATGATTCCTACAGCTTCTCATACTCAAAAAGATATCGACGAAACGTTAGCTGCTTTTGAGGCTATTCGTGAGAAATTAGTTAACGGAACCTACAAAGCAATTGCTGAAAAAACTACAGTAGATGTTTCTGCAGAATAGTTTTTGAATTATAAAATAAAAAAGGCAGCTTATTAAGCTGCCTTTTTTATTTTCAGAATATATTATAAATCCATTCGGTATGTTCTTCTTTTTTTGTGAATGGTTGGGTTAAAGTTTTTCCACAAATTATGAATGGCATGATTTTCTTCTAATTCGGCAGTTCTAATACAGTTTTTAATTCCCTTATCTTTAAAAACGCGGTAGTATTCTTCAAATATTAAAGCAGTTAAACCCCTGCTTTGGTATTCGGGTAAGATTCCAATTAAATAGAATACAACATTCTTCGAATTATTTTTTGCGTTTAACAAATGCCAAAATCCAAATGGGAATAATTTTCCTTTTGTTTTTTGAAGTGCCTCTGCAAAATCGGGCATTACAATAGAAAACGCAATCATTTTATTGTTTTCATCCAAAATAAATTTAATGTATTCGGGATTTATAAAACCAATATTTTTCTTTTTAATGTATTCTATTTGTTCAGGAGGAACTGGCACAAACGATTGTAGTTTTGCGTATGTAGTGTTGAATAAATCAAACATTTCATCTACATAAGGCATTATTTCGCTAGATTTTTGGAAGGTTTTTACACGTAATTTATAACGTTCCTTTATCATTTTACTAGCGCGCAAAAACATTTCCGGTTTTACATTGTCAAACGGGAAAACACTTTCAATAAATTGTTTGTCAACGGTTAAGCCTAATTGCTCAAAATGATCAATGTAATAAGGGTTGCTATACCAAGAAATCATGGTTCCAATTTCTTCAAATCCTTCACTTAAAACCCCAACTTTATCCAAATTTGAAAAACCTATCGGACCTTCCATGTGGTCCATTTTGTTTTCTTTTCCAAACGCGATAACTTTTTCTAATAATGCTTTAGTAACTTCAATGTCGTCTATCACATCAAACCACCCAAATCGCACTTTGTTTTTCTTGAGTATTTTAACTTCTTCCCAATTTATAATAGCCACAATTCGGCCAACAATTTTGTCATTTTTATATGCTAAGTAAAAATGCGCATCTGCGTGTTTAAAAACCGGATTTGTATTTTTATCAAAATTGGATAATTCTTCAGAAATTATTGGAGGAACCCAGTAAGTATTGTTTTTATATAGTTCGAAAGGAAACATTACAAAATCTTTCATTTCTTTTTTAGAACTAACTTCTTTTAGGGTAATCATATTTTTTTATTGAATTTCGTCTGTACGTTTTTTCTTTTTCTCCATAGCTTTTCCTTTAGAATCGCCTTTAACTTCTTTTCCTTCTTTGATTTCTATAGGCTTGTAATTTTTGTCGAATCGCCATGAAAAACCAGCAGCAAACCCCATAATTGAAGGCGTGTTTTTGAAGTTTGTATTTACAGATACGTCTACTTGCATGTTTTTCTTAAGTAAGAATGCACCACCGCCGCGTAAAACACTGTCTGCATACCAGTCGCTTTTATAACCTTGATTTTCGATATAAACCGACCATTGTTCTCCAACAGCACGACTTAACGTTAAAATATATCCATAAGAAGGATAATCGGTTATAAATTTATCGGCTATAATATTGGTGGTAAGTACCGTTTTATTACCAAAGTGATTTTGTAAAATAGCCATTACTTTCGGACTAAAACTTGGATCGGTTGGAAAAGTGAACGGATTATCGCCCAGATTGAAATTAGCTCCTGCATACACTCCAACGGCCGGTAGGAAGTTATGCCACTTTATACGGTGGTTGGCTTTCCAGCTGTATACGTTTACTTTTTCCTTGTAATTTTTCCACGGATCGTAAATTAAATATTTGGCACCTACGATTAGTTGTTTAAATCCACTTCGGGTTTCATTACCATAAGGTGTTTCGTATTTCGAATTTTGGTATTGCATTTCGGCAATAAATTCTAACTGTTCTAAAAATGCACCATAACGCAACGCTAAATCTAATCCGTATCCTTTAGCACTATAATCCAATAAATCGTGTTTTTCTTTGGTGAAATACAAGCCCGATTCTGCCTGAATAACCGTTTTTCCAATTGAGTAAGCTCCAAATGATTTTCCTGGACGGTTGGTGTTGATTTCTTCGGTATATTGCGCGTAGGTGATTGTGGATGTAAAAAGTAAAAAGGCAAGTACTTTTGATTTTATGTTTCGCATGATGGTATGTGTTTCGAATTATTATGCTTTCAAAAATAGCATTTTTATTATTATTTTAAGAATTCAAACCAATTTTTAAAGTTAGCTTTGCTTAAATTTGAGAAATTTTTGTTTGAATATGGAAACGGCATCTTTTACAGGATTAATACGTACACTACTTTGGTTATTTTTTATTTATTATGCACTGAAGTTCTTAATGAGACTTTTAGCTCCTTATCTTTTTCAGCAGGTAGTAAAAAAAGCTGAAGAAAATTTTAAGCAACAACAGCAGCATTATCAACAGCAACAATCACAGCAATATAGCCAACAATCTACTACTACAGAAATGCCCAAAGAGAAGAAAAAAGTAGGAGAGTATATTGATTTTGAAGAAATTGAATAAAAATTATAAAAACGAATAACAAGCCAGTTATTCGTTTTCTTTTTTTAAAGGGTTTTTATTGTTATTTTAGCCTGATTTTTAAGCTAATTCAGCACTATCTTATGAAAAACCTGAACAAGATTTATCCTTATTTATTAGTCGTTATAGGCTTCACGGTTATCTCCTTACTTTATTTTTATCCGGTAATGCAGGGTAAAAAAATATACCAAAGTGATATTGCACAATACACAGGTATGGCTAAGGAACAGAATGATTTTAGAAAAACAACCGGGGAAGAACCGTATTGGACAGACAGTGCTTTTGGAGGGATGCCAACCTATCAATTAGGGGCTAATTATCCACACAATTACATCAAAAAAATAGACGCAGTTTTTAGGTTTTTACCTAGACCGGCAGATTATTTATTTTTATATTTCCTTGGCTTTTTCGTTTTATTGCGAGTACTAAGGGTTGATACGCTTAAAGCCTTTTTTGGAGCCTTAGCCTTTGGTTTTTCTACGTACATGATTATTATTCTCGGAGTTGGTCATAATGCAAAAGCCCATGCGATTGCCTATATGCCAATGGTAGTATCTGGGGTAATTCTTGTGATGCGAAAAAGATATTTGGTTGGTGGCTTGGTTACAATGCTGGCTGCAGCTCTCGAAATCAACGCGAACCATTTTCAAATGACATATTATTTGTTGTTTTTACTTTTGGCAATTGTTGGGTATTATAAAATTCAGTATTTAAAAGAAAGAGATTTTAAAGGGCTATGGAAAGCCGCAGGTGTTTTTCTTGTAGCTGGAATTTTGGCAGTTGGTGTTAATGCAACCAATTTAATGACAACTTCAGAATACGCTAAGTATTCAACACGTAGCGATAGTGAACTTAGTTTTGCACCAGATGGTAAAAAAGCCGAAAATACGAATGCGATGTCATACGACTATATTACTGAGTATAGTTATGGTATAGCTGAAAGTTTAAATTTAATTGCGCCACGATTGTTTGGAGGTTCAAATCATGAAAGTGTTGGAGAAGGTTCTCCCATGTATGATTTTGTTCTGTCGCAAGGAGCAAGTCCATCTGAAGCAAAAGATTTTTCTTCGGCTGTACCAACCTATTGGGGAGATCAGCCTATAGTAGCCGCACCTGCATATATTGGTGCAATTGTTTTCTTTTTGTTTGTGTTATCCTTATTTATTGATAAACGTAAAGTAAAATATGCTTTCCTAGCTGGAGCAATTCTTTCATTATTGCTTTCATGGGGTAAATATTTCCCTTTATTAACCGACTTCTTTATTAATTACGTACCGATGTACAATAAATTCAGAGCGGTTTCTTCTATTCAAGTAATTTTAGAATTGTGTATGCCAGTTATGGCAATATTAGGATTACAGTCATTTTTTAAATCGGATGAAAAAGAACGTTTTGCTGCTTTATGGAAAACGGCTGCAGTAAGTTTAGGTATAATAGTTTTACTGTTTGTTTTTAAAGGCATGTTTAATTTTACCGGAGGTAGCGACCGTATGTACTTGCAAATGTATGGTGAAATGGGACCTCCATTTATAGATGCTTTAAAACTACAACGTCAGGAAATGTATACTTCCGATTTAATGCGTTCAGGAATTTTAATACTGCTTACAGCTGGAACATTATGGTTGTTCCTTAAAAATAAAGTATCAGAATTAAATGCAATACTTATTGTTGGGGTTTTAATGGTTGGTGATTTGTTTTTCATTGATAAAAATTATGTAAATAACGACAGCTTTGTTTCAGCTCGCCAAGCAGATTTACCTTTTGAAGCAACTCCGGCTGATGAACACATTTTAAAAGACACCACACATTATCGGGTTTTTGAAGTTGAAGGCGGAATGACTAGTGCAAGAGCTTCTTATTTTCACAATTCAATAGGAGGATATCATGCGGCAAAGCCTAGAAAAATGCAACAGCTATTCGATTATCAAATTGCAAAAAATAATATTGAGGCTTTGAATATGTTGAATGTGAAATACATTATTCAAAAAGACCAACAAGGACAAGATGTTCCTATGATAAATCCGAATGCAAATGGTAATGCTTGGTTTGTTTCAAAAGTGAAAGATGTGAACACTGCTGATGAAGAAATGAAAGCATTGGATAAATTAAAGTCTAAAGAAGAAGCTGTTATTAGTTTTGCTTCAAACGATGCTATGACAATAAAGTCAATGTCTGCTAACTTCAAAAAAGATTCTCTAGCAACAATTCAATTAAATTCATACAAACCAAACTATATAAAATATACATCAAACAATACCAATGCTGGTTTTGGAGTTTTCTCTGAAATCTATTATCCAAAAGGATGGATTGCTACTATTGACGGTAAAGAAGCAACCATTTTAAATGTTGATTATGTATTAAGAGGATTGAATATTCCGGCAGGAAAACACACCATCGAATTCAAATTTGAGCCACAAGTGGTAAAAACCGGAAGTATGATTTCCTTAGTCAGCTTCTTAGGAATGTTAGCACTTATTGGTGTCGGGATTTATATGGAAATAAGAAAACGTAAAGAAAACGAAGCATAATGCGAATACTTTTGTTAATAGCATTGGGCGGAGGCTTAGGTAGTGTTTTTCGGTACCTAACAGCCCAGTTTATTAATAAATACACACAGCTTTTTTTTCCGTATGCTACTTTTACAGCTAATATTTTAGGTTGTTTGTTGATTGGTATTTTTCTTGGGTTGTTAGAACGAAATAATATTACCAACTCCGATTTTAAATTCTTTTTAATCACAGGGTTTTGTGGTGGATTTACAACCTTTTCTACGTTTTCTAATGAAAATGTTCAGTTGCTGGAATCCAACCAAATAGGAACCGCATTACTGTATATTGGTTTGTCTGTGATTCTAGGATTGTCTGCAACTTGGACTGGATTAATGATTTCTAAATTATAAATGAAAAAAGTACTCATCATAACGTATTATTGGCCACCGGCTGGCGGACCTGGCGTACAACGTTGGTTGAAATTCGTAAAGTACTTACCCGATTTTAATATCGAGCCTATTGTTTATATTCCCGAAAACCCTACATATCCGTTACTAGACGAAAAGTTGCTTGCTGAAGTGCCTTCTAACGTAACGATTCTTAAAAATAAAATTATTGAGCCCTATGCTTGGGCTTCTGTTTTTTCTAAAAAAAGTACCAAAAAAATAAGTTCCGGTATTATTCCGAATCAAAAAAAACAATCGTTTATACAAAAAGCTATGCTTTGGGTTCGCGGTAATTTGTTCATTCCCGATGCCCGTGTGTTATGGGTAAAGCCATCAGTAAACTATCTTTCAAGATACATTCAAGAAAACGGAATTGATACTATAATTACAACCGGTCCACCACATAGTTTGCATCTAATCGGTTTGCAACTAAAAGAAAACCTAAATATTAAATGGATTGCAGATTTTCGTGATCCTTGGACAACCATTGGCTATCATAAGGCGTTAAAACTTTCTGATTCTTCAGCTAAAAAGCATAAAGAAATGGAAAACAAAGTGATGAATGCTGCCGATTTTCTTTTGGTAACTAGTCCAACAACTAAAAAAGAATTCGAAGCAATTACTACAAAGCCAATTCATGTTATTACCAATGGTTATGATGTCGAAAATGTTGGCCGACCCACCTTGGATGAAAAATTTTCGGTAGCTCACATTGGCTCATTTCTTTCGGAACGAAACCCAATCATACTTTGGCAAGCTGTTCGTGAACTTCTTGATGAAAATGAAAAATTTCGTCAATATTTTGAACTTAAATTACTTGGAGCAGTGAGTCAGGAAATTTTAGATTCCATATCCAAATTTCAGCTTTCCGATTATGTAAATAATTTGGGTTATGTTTCTCATGAAGAAGCGGTTATTCAGCAAAGAAAATCACAGGTTTTACTTTTGATTGAGATTGATTCCGATGAAACCAAGAGCATTATTCCAGGAAAATTATTTGAATATATGGTTTCCGAAAGACCAATTTTAGCCATTGGTCCTAAAGATGCCGATTTTTCAGTACTCCTTCAGCAAACCAATACAGGTGTTTTTTGCCTTTATCAAGAAAAAGATAAAGTGAAAGCTACACTACTTCAGTATTTTAATTTGTATTTAGAAAATAACCTAAAGGTCTTTCCTGTTGGATTACAGCAATATAGCCGAAAGAAGCTCACGGAGCATTTGGCAACTCTTCTTACATAATACTAGCTATTCTAAAAGAAATTTGTAAATTGTAAAGTATACTCCTTTATAATTAAATTTCATTTATGTCGGTTTCAAAAAAACTAAACGTATGGTATGCAACCGCAATTTGCGGTAATGATATCACTTCTTCTTGTTTGTATGTTTCAGCGT
Organism: Flavobacterium sp. IC2-16; assembly: GCF_055521455.1. Taxonomy (NCBI): domain Bacteria; kingdom Pseudomonadati; phylum Bacteroidota; class Flavobacteriia; order Flavobacteriales; family Flavobacteriaceae; genus Flavobacterium; species Flavobacterium sp. IC2-16. The sequence continues at coordinate 2,180,733 of NZ_CM145480.1, forward strand.
TAACAATTGTTGCTGCAGGTCAATACGCTTGGCTTGCTTTATTGTTTGTTGCTGTAGTACTTTACTTGTTTCGTAAAATTTATGGTGAAGTTGTAGGGGCATTACCTTTAAACGGAGGGGCATACAATGTGCTTTTAAATACTTCCAGTAAGAGTAATGCATCATTGGCCGCTTGTTTGACTATTTTGTCGTATATGGCCACAGCTGTAATTTCTGCGAGTGAAGCCATGCATTATTTACATCATATTTGGCCAGAGTTTAGCGTAAATATTGCTACTTTTTTGTTGTTGTTGCTTTTTCTCTGTTTAACCATTTTAGGAATTTCCGAAAGCGCAATAGTAGCATTGGTTATCTTTTTATTCCATTTAGCTACGATGACACTTTTAATAGGGTTTAGTATTTATTTTGTTTGCGAACATGGTTTTGGTGTTTTGAAAGATAATTTTACACTCCCAGTAGCCGGAGGTGGAATTCTAACGGCTTTATTTATGGGATTCAGTGCTGCAATGCTTGGAATTTCTGGGTTTGAAAGTTCTGCCAATTTTGTTGAAGAACAAGAACATGGTGTTTTTCCAAAAACACTTCGAAACATGTGGATAGCCGTTTCTGTGCTTAATCCGCTAATTGCATTTTTAGCTATTTGTGTTTTGCCTATTGGCGACGTTGGTGCTCATCAAAATTCATTGTTGAGTCATATTGGTACTTTAACAGGCGGAAGCAGGTTATCGATGTTAATTTCAATTAATGCGGTTACCGTGTTAAGTGGGGCAGTATTAACTTCTTTTGTTGGGGTTGGCGGTTTAATAAAACGTATGACTCTAGATAGAATTTTGCCACAGTTTTTTCTTAAAGAAAACAGTCGAGGAAGTAGTTACCGAATTTTAACGCTTTTCTTTTTAATGTGTGTGTCTGTATTGTTTGTAACTAATGGAGAACTTGGGCCATTGGCGGCAGTGTATACATTGTCGTTTTTAACGGTTATGGCCTTTTTTGCAATTGGAAATATGTTATTGAAGTTACGAAGAAGCAGGCTTCCCAGACCGGAATACGCCAGTAATTTTAGTGTTATTGTCGCATTATTTGCGGTTTTAATTGCATTGTATGGAAACATAAAATCGAATCCGCAATATTTGGTAACATTCCTTCAGTATTTTGCACCTACTATGTTATTGATTTATGCTATGCTCGGCAGAAAAGATATTATGGAATTTATAATGGAAACCATACAAAGTATGACTAGCAGTTATAGAAAATTAGCCATTGTGACCCAGCGTCGTATTCAAGTAGAAGTGAACAAGCTTCACGAGCAGGAATTTGTTTTCTTTTCTAAAGGAGATGATATTGCAACATTGAATAAGGTAATGATTTATGTTCAGGAAAATGAAATCACTAAAAAAATTAAGATTGTTACCATCTTGAAGGAAGGACAAGAACCCGATGTTGAATTCTTAAAAGATTTTAAAGTTTTGGACCGTGCCTATCCGCGAATTGATATGGAATATGTAACTCGCCTTGGTGTTTTCGGTCCCGAGTTAATAGAAGAGTTGAGCGCCGAGTGGAATGTACCTAAAAATTTCATGTTTATCAGTTCGCCTGGTGACCGATTTAGTTATCGTGTTGCCGAATTGGGAGGCGTTCGATTAATCTTATAAAAAAATCCGCGGAGCAATATTGTTCCGCGGATTTTTTAGATTAAAGGTTTAAAGGTTTGATATCACCAGATGCTGTAATAATATAGTAACGGTTGTTTCGGATGATGGTATTCTTTGGTAACTGATCTTCTTTCAATTTGATTTTAATCACCATATCGTAAAACAACTGAATTGTCGGTTCGGTGATTTCGGGATTCACTACAAAAGTGTGTGATTTCGCCAAGGCAGCATCGTAGAATTGTGTGGTGTTTTTCTTTACCTGATTTACTTGACTTTTTGGATCAAAATTAATGGAAGCCTGACTGTAAGCCGAATACGATTTGTAACTTTCCATAGGATAAATTGTATTGTAACCCTCGGTTAGTGTTTTTTCCTTTTTGAATAAATCGGTATTCATAATGGCGGAATAATTGGTAAGCATCTGTTTGTATTCTTCTAAAGCTTTTGCCTGGAGCAGATCTCGAATCTGATCTAAATTGTTGGTTACATAATCCACTTTTGCCATGTCGTAAATTTCTTGTTTAGCGCAAATGTTCATGATTTTGTTCAAATCGTTCGTGTTTTTATATTTGATGATGAGGTTTTTCTTTAGTTCAAAGCCGGATGGTTTTTCGTTGTAGGTTTTAGGATTGAAAATCTTTTTCTCTACTTCGTATTCGTAGGTCGGAATAAAGGTGATGATGTCAGCAACAACTTCAATATCTTTGTTGAATTCCTGTAGATCTTTAATCACTTTGCCAATGCGCTCATCAATTAGATTAGTAACTTCTTCAGCCGATTTTCCAATTTGCAGCACGCTGAAAACGGCTCGTTGTGCGGTTGCTTTTTCGTTGTAAATGCCTTTAATGTTAATCACCATTTCATAATCGTTGGAATAGGTGGTCTGAATGCTGTTTACTTCCCGATTCTGATACTGATTGTTGTAGTTGTAATTGCCCATTTCTTTTTTTGCATTTTCCGAATTTACATTCCCAGAATGTTGTGCTGTTACAGTCAAAAAAGAAGTAATAACGCATGCGAAGGTTAGCCATTTTGATTTCATAAAATTTTCTTTTAAAGGTTTGTATGGCAAATGTATTTTGGAAGGTAGCTTGGCGTGCTGTAAAACGGCTTTCAACTTACTGTAATGTTTTTTCAGTACATTTACAGTGCTTTTACAGTAAAAAAATCTAAGACACAACTACTTTTATAGCAGTTATTTATGACCGAATTGGACATGTTTTTTCAGTTGAAACAAAATGTTTTGGAAACGTACCAAAAACAGCATCCGTATTTTACCGGAAGTTGGAAAACGTTCAGTTCTCAGGATATTTTTAACTTGATAGATGCCATTCAGTTGTCAACAAAACAATCGGTAAGTGAGAAGTGGGTTTATACGCATCTGAAACCGGAACAGAATGAAAAGCTACCCCGAAAAGACATGTTGGACATTCTAAGCCAATATGCAGGTTTTTCAGGTTGGGACGAGTTTAAATTTCAGCATCAGGAACTTCAAAAGCCGGGAGAAAAATCGGTGGTGGTAGTGCCAAAGGCTAACAAGTATAAAATGTATTATGCAGTAGGCATTTTTCTTTTGGGTATTGGAGTTACTATTTTCTTGCTTGAAAATTTTGGTTCAGATACGAAAGCAATTGAATTACAAGACACATTTACCAAAGAGAAAATTGCGACCGATGAAATAAAAGTATTTGTAGTAGAAGATTCTGTTGAAAAAGCAATTCCGATGCATAATGGTGTTTTAGAAGTTCCGAAAAAGGCAAAAGTGGTTTTGAAAAGTCCTTTTTATGAAAGTAAAAAAGTTACGATGAGTTCCAATTCGGAAGCTCAGATTATTGAGCTGAAACCCGATGACTATGGGATGATGTTAAAAGCATTCATGCAATCTGACATTAAAGACTGGGAGATTCGGAAAAAGCAATTGGAGATGATTTTATCGGATAACCTTGAAGTAATGGTGATGTTGAAAAATAATTTGGGCGTGGAATATTTCGATAAAAAAGAATTTACCCAACAATTGATTGTGCCAACACCATCTATTAAAAATCTTAAAATTGTGGTTTTGGAAAAAGACAATGAAAATAAAATTTCACTAATCCGATTAATTCAGCAATAAAATGAAACAGGTTTTTACGATACTTTTAGGAATGGTTTCGGTGGTGAGTTTCGGACAGAATATTTCAAATAAGGAAGTGAATACCGAGACGGCAGTGAATAAAAAAATGGCAAAGCAAACCATTCAGAACGCTTTTACTGGCGCTACCGTTTCCGTATATCAAGACAATGCTGAAACGAAAATTAAAGACTTATACTCTTATTTGCAATTGCTTTCCGGCAATGAATCTGAAGCATTTAAAGCAGAAGTTGTTGGAAATATTAAAACCCTTTTTGGAACAGCTTCTGTTGCGATGGACAATATTGTTACAGAATCCAATTCTAAAATTACTCTAGATGCATTATTACAAGAACTTAAAACATCGAAACATACAATAGAATTTTTAGGAATTGAGAAAAAAAATGTACAAGAAAACAGTTTTATTTTTGGGTATTCTGTTTTGGTTGATGGACAAAAAAAGTATGTTCAACAACAAGTTTTTTTCTATCCAATGCAAAAGCAATTTGGGAATAGAACAAAAGAAGTTTGGGTGTTTACACTAGGACCAATTATGAAATAAAAAAATCCCACTAACATTTCTGCTTCGTGGGATTCTAACCAAACTAACCAACCTAATTTTACTTATGATCTTTTGTTTTTTTCAACAACAGATTTCTCGTCTTTTTTAATGGCATCAATGTCTTCTTTGCTCATTTTTGCCTTTGTACCATCGGCTTTGTAATAGTAGTAATCGTCTTCATTGTAACCTGATCCACTATCGTAACCGTAGTCGTAATCGTTATAGCCATTGTTATTTCCATATCCGTTTCCATATCCGTTTCCATTTCCATAACCAGATCCGTATCCTGTAGTGTATGGCATGTATGTATACCCATTATTTGCTGCATTTACAAAACCAATAATGTCTATGATGTGACCTCTTCTGTTGTATAGAATACGTAGTCCTCCAACTTGTGACAGCGCAAAACTGTTATAGCTCATATAGACAGAACCTACTCGTTTAACTCGGTTGAAACCATCGTAGTTGATGAATACATTTCCAACACGACGTACACGTCCGAAATTATCATGCTCTACACGAACACCATAGTTAGAAGGTCCGTAATATGTTGAATATACTCCAGGGGCTCCGTAAGTTGCGTTTACAGCACCTCTGCGGGGTCCAGAAGGTCTAGTGTTGAAATCGAATTCTCCATTTGGAAAAACGTAAAACTCAATTCCTCGTTCCATAAATTTGATAGGCTCTGCGTTACGATAATCAATATCGTAATGGTATCCTCTTCCGTTGTTGTCAGAAAAAACAGGATTTTCTGACGCATAAGCCATACTTCCTGCCAGGAAGATGCTGGCTACTACAAGTGTAATTTTTTTCATGACATTTTAATTTAAATCTTTTGCTTACTCTTTCGATTTTCAGCTTACTCGAACTTGAATACTATCTTGTTGATTAGTACTATCCAATTTGCGTGCCAAAAAAATAAAACAGCATTTATAATTTAATGTCAATGAATGTATCTTGTTGATTTTTAATATGTTATTTACGAAAAAATATTTATAAAAGAGTTGATGGAAAATTAAAATGTTCAGATTTGTATTTTTTCTGCGAAAGCAATTATATGACCATCCAAATCACTTAAATAACAAACACGATCACCCCAATTTCTATCTTCAACAGGGCTAATTACTGTGGCTCCGGATTTAATTGCGTTTGTAAATTCAAAATGGATGTCTTTTACATAAAAATAAAGTTCACATCTTGGAATACCGTTTCCTTTTTCAGGATGGGGTGTTTTATTCATCAAAATTTTGGCAATTCCGCTGTTAGGCATTAATCCTATTTTTAAAGTATCGGATAATTGAAATTCGGTCATTCCAGGAACTTCTAGGGAGGGTTTGCATCTAAATAATGCTTCGTAAAAGCGAGAGGATTTATGTTGGTCATCTACATATAATATAAATTCGGAGCCTAAAATTTGATTCATAAGGAATTATTTAAAAAATTAAACAAAAATGTATTGATATGTTTTAAAAAATATTACATTCGTGTACCAAACTAACTAACTTAACTAAAAAGCTAACAAAAATGAAGTTTTCTACCCAAAAACTTTGGTTGTTATCTGTTGTGCTGTTTTGTACTCAGATGATAAATTCGCAAACATTTATTCAGGCATACGCCGATGTTGTAAATCAAACCCAGCAATCCAATATTACAACAAATTTAACTGAATTTGAAGCATTAGGAGTGAAGCGAAAAGGAACTGCAGCTTTGCAAAATGCATTAGATTGGTTGAAAGCAAAATATTTAAGTTATGGATACAGTGCTGGTCAAATGGTGGAGGATTCGTATTCATACTCTGGCTATACTTGTAAAAATTTAGTTCTAACAAAAGTAGGAACTTTGTATCCCAATACTTATGTAATTGTTTGTGGTCATTATGATTCTATTGTAGGTACAGGAACTAACGACAACGGAAGTGGAACGGCAATTTTATTAGAAATGGCTCGTTTGCTTCAAAATATCCCAACGGAATATTCCATTAAGTTTATCAATTTTAGTGGAGAAGAAGATGGCCTTTATGGGAGTCAGCATTTTGTATCCTCGGTAGTGAATGGTACTTCTCCTAAAATGGATATCCGTTTGGTTTTTAATATTGATGAGGTTGGGGGAAGATCTGGAATGGTAAACAATTCTATAAATTGTGAAAGAGATAATAGTAGTACACCCAGTACAAACAATGCTGCATCGTTGACTAAAACACAAGAATTAATGAATTGTGTGAGTTTGTATTCACCCTTAACGCCAGTTTTAAATGTGGCGTATGCATCAGATTATATGCCTTTTGAAGACAACAACGAAATTATAACTGGTTTTTACGAAGTGAATCAAACGCCTTATGCACATACATCAAATGACTTGTTGGTTAACATGGATCCAGTTTATGTTTTTAATGTTTCTAAAGCAGCAACAGGAGCTACGATGCATTTTGCTATTGCCAGCACAACTTTAGCTAATGAGGATTTTAATGCGAATTTTCAATTGAGCTTTTTTCCAAATCCGGTTAAAGGTAAATTAAATATCGATTTAGGAACGTTATCGGTTTCAGATTATACATTTTCTATTGTAGACAGCACTGGTAAAGTTGTGTTTACAAAAGAAGTATCAAACGCAAAACAACTTGAAACTATTGATATTTCACATTTGAATTCTGGAATATATCTAGGTGTTTTGGATTCGGATGATAAGCATATAACCAAAAAAATTATAGTTAATTAAATAAAAAAGGTAGTTGAAAATCAGCTACCTTTTTTATATTTTCTTTCAGTTGAATCAGTCGAAACAAGATAAAAGCGTTTACTTAATTAAATGTTTTATAGTTTTTCTTTTAAATAAGAACCGGTAACCGATTTTTTGTTTTTTGCTATTTCTTCTGGAGTTCCAAAAGCCATTAGAGTACCTCCATTTTCACCGCCTTCCGGTCCAATATCAATAATGTAATCGGCACATTTGATTAAATCAAGATTGTGTTCAATTACAATAATCGAATGTCCTTTATCGAGAAGTGCGTCAAACGAAGCTAATAGTTTTTTTATATCGTGAAAATGCAATCCGGTTGTAGGTTCATCAAACACAAACAATGCTTTTTCTTTCGTTGCTCCTTTTACTAAAAATGAAGCTAGCTTAATGCGTTGTGCTTCACCACCTGAAAGGGTAGACGATGACTGTCCAAGTTGTACATACCCTAAACCTACATCCTGCAAAGGCTGTATTTTTTGAGTAATTTTTGTTTGTTTGTGAGTATTGAAAAACACGATAGCCTCATCTATTGTCATGGTGAGAATGTCATCAATGTTTTTTCCTTCGAAGTTAACTTCTAAAATTTCTTTTTTGAAACGTTTTCCGTTGCACGTTTCACACTCCAAATGTACATCGGCCATGAATTGCATTTCGATGGTAACTTCACCATCACCTTTACAAGTTTCGCATCGGCCACCATCTACATTAAAAGAAAAGTGTTTAGGCTGGTAACCGCGCATTTTCGAAATTTGTTGTTTCGAAAATAAATCACGGATATCGTCATACGCTTTAATATACGTAACCGGATTAGAACGCGAACTTCTTCCAATTGGATTTTGATCTACATATTCAATGTGTTTGATATGCGAATAATTTCCTCGTAAATCTGTAAACTGACCTGCTTTTTCACCCACACCTTCCAGTTTTTTCTGTATGGCAGGGAATAATATTTTTTTAACTAAAGTACTTTTTCCGCTTCCAGAAACTCCTGTAATCACAGTCAAGCATTCTAGTGGGAATGTGACATCGATGTTTTTTAAGTTGTTTTCACGAGCACCAATAATGTCAATATGATTTTTGAATTTCCTTCTGTTTTTAGGAACTTCAATTTCCATTTTACCATTAAGGTATTTAGCAGTTAAAGTATCGGCTTTTAGTATTTCTTCGTAAGTACCTTGAGCAACAAGTTCACCGCCTAATGTACCAGCTTCTGGACCAATATCTATAATCATATCGGCAGCTTTCATAATGTCTTCGTCGTGTTCAACTACAATAACGGTATTGCCTAAATTGCGAAGGTTTTCTAAAACTTTAATAAGGCGTTCGGTGTCCTTAGGGTGTAGTCCAATACTTGGTTCATCGAGAATATACATCGAACCCACTAGACTACTTCCCAGTGAAGTTGCTAAGTTAATTCGTTGCGATTCACCACCCGAAAGTGTTGCTGAATTTCTGTTTAAGGTAAGATAGTTTAAACCCACTTCATCTAAAAATCGCAAGCGGTTGTTGATTTCTAATAAAAGACGTTTAGCAACTTTTTCATCGTATTCCGATAACGAAAGTTCTTTGAAGAAGCCAATCAGATTTTTTATCGGTAGGTCTACTAAATCGGAAATGGTTTTTCCACCTACAAAAACATAGTTGGCCTCTTGACGCAAACGTTTTCCTCGGCAAACATTACATTTTGTTTTTCCACGGTAACGGGATAACATTACTCGATTTTGAATTTTATAATTTTTCTCTTCCAATTCCTGAAAGAAAGCATTTAATCCTACAAAATATTTGTTTCCTTTCCAGATTAAATCTTTGTGTTCTTGTATTAATTCGAAATAAGGTTTGTGAATTGGGAAATCAAAATGATGGCTATTATTTACCAATTGATCACGGTACCATCCCATACTTTCTCCTCGCCATGGATAAATAGCGTTTTCATAGACAGAAAGTGCGGTGTTGGGTACAACTAATTCTTCGTCTATTCCTATGATGTTTCCGTAGCCTTCACATTTTGGACAAGCTCCAAAAGGATTGTTGAAACTGAATAAATGAATATTTGGCTCTAAAAACGTTATTCCGTCCAACTCAAAATTCGAACTGAATGTAAATTTGTTTTCTGTATTTAGTTCCTGAAGATAACATTCGCCTTTACCTTCGTAAAAAGCTGTTTGAACAGCATCGGCTAATCGGTTAAAAAATTCTTCATCATCTTTTACCACAATTCGGTCAATGATTAGAAGAACGTTTTTATGGTCTAAAGTATGTTGGTCGATTTCATCCAAACGAATCATCTCGTTGTTAACCAATATTCTAGAGAAACCTTGTTGCAAAAGCACCTTAAGTTTGTCTTCAAGTTTTCTGCCATCTTCTAAATGAATAGGCGATAGGAGTAACCATTTGCTATCAGGTGTTAACTGCTTAACTTGATTTATAACATCGCTAACGGTATGTTTTTTAACTTCTAAACCCGAAACAGGAGAAAAAGTCTTCCCAATACGAGCATACAACAATTTTAAATAATCGTATATTTCAGTTGATGTTCCAACTGTTGATCGCGCATTTGTTGTATTTACCTTTTGTTCGATGGCAATAGCAGGGGCAATTCCTTTGATGTATTCTACTTTTGGTTTGTCTAATCGGCCAAGAAATTGTCGGGCATACGACGATAAACTTTCTACATAGCGGCGCTGACCTTCTGCGTATAAGGTATCGAAAGCTAAACTTGATTTCCCGGAACCAGAAAGCCCGGTAACTACTACAAGTTTGTTTCTAGGTATGGCAACATCTACATTTTTTAAATTGTGTAGCTGTGCGCCTTTAATGATTATGTTTTTTTTAGGTTCTAGTGTTGTGATGTCGGTTTTCATAGAAAAAGTCGATGAACCGCAAAGATAAGCAAAATAGCGCTTTTAATAAATTGAGATGAATCTTTTTGCTGTGGAAATAAATGTAATACATTGTCGAAAAAGTTGCTTTTTTGATAGGTTAATTTTTCGTTTTCTGATTATTTTATTGTAAAATGTGTTAAAATTTAGATTTTTATTTGTAAGATAAAAAATATTTTCGTTACATTTGATTTAATTATTATCACAATTTAAACATTTGCCTATCGTATAAAAATACTTTTTAGAGTTGTAAAACTTATTCCCAAACCAAAAACTAAAAGGTATTATTATGGCTAATGTTGTACTTCCGGACGCAGTCCTAGTGAAAAAGTATGTAGGTGGAGATGAAAATGCTTTAGCTACATTAATTGAAAGGCATCAATCTAAAATTTACGGGTTTATTTATTCGAAAGTAAATGACAGAGATGTTACTGAAGATATATTTCAAGATACCTTCATTAAAGTAATAAAAACGCTTAAAACCAAAAATTACAATGAAGAAGGTAAGTTCTTGCCTTGGGTTATGCGTATTGCCCATAATTTGGTAGTAGATTATTTTAGAAAATCGAAAAAGATGCCATACTATCGTGAAACCGAAGAGTTTTCAATTTTTTCAATTATGTCGGATAATGTTCCGAATATTGAAAGTAAAATGATTACCGATCAGGTTGAAATGGATTTGCAAAAACTTATCAATGAATTACCAGATGATCAACGTGAGGTTTTGGTTATGCGTATCTACGATGATTTAAGTTTTAAAGAAATTGCCGATTTAACCGGAGTGAGTATTAATACGGCTTTAGGACGTATGCGATACGCTTTGATGAACTTGCGCAAAGTAATCGAAAAAAATCAAATTATTTTAACCAATTAAACAATATTTAAATTAGAGTTACGTTATAGCTATATAATTTAATTGTTAAGCAATGGCAAAACTCTACTCTACTAAGAAAAAAGCAATTTTGAAAATGTCACCTAAAAAAGAAACGGTTCGTTTTTTACTCAGCTATTCAAAAGCGTTGAGTATAACCAAAGCAGGTGACTTAACTTTCGAGAATATTGCTAATTAGGAAAATGCCCTGAGATGATAATTTCGGGGCATTTTTTTATTTGTTTTTAGAATACTCGTCTAGAACACTTTTCCGACCGATAGTTTTGGTAATTATATCTTTATCCAGATTCCAGCCTCTTGCAGGTGAATATTCTCTACCATACCATATAATTTGTAAATGTAGATCGTTCCATAGTTCTTTTGGAAAAATTCGTTTGGCATCTTTCTCGGTTTGCTGAACATTTTTCCCGTTAGTTAGATTCCATCGGTACATCAGTCTATGTATATGGGTGTCAACCGGAAAAGCTGGCACACCAAAAGCTTGACTCATTACAACACTGGCGGTTTTATGACCTACTGCGGGCAATGCCTCTAGCGCTTCAAAACTTTGAGGTACTTCACCGTTGTGTTTTTCAATTAAGATTTGCGAAAGTCCGTATATTCCTTTAGATTTCATTGGAGACAATCCACAAGGTTTTATAATTTCTTTAATTTCTTCTACAGAAAGTTTAACCATATCATACGGATTATCTGCTTTTGCAAACAATAATGGAGTAATTTGATTTACGCGCACATCGGTACATTGAGCCGATAACAAAACCGCTATTAGAAGGGTATAAGCATCTTTATGGTCTAACGGAATTGGGATTTCCGGGTATAATTGGTTTAAAGTATCAATTACAAATTGAACTTTTTCTTCTTTAGTCATTTTTTTATGTTTAGAAAATGTGGCAACTTTGAACAAATTTAAACTATATAACTTTTAAATAAAAATATAATGAAGATGCTTCAAAAAGGGGATAAGGCTCCAAATTTTACTGCAGTAGATCAAGACGGAAAGGAACACTCTTTACAAGAATATGCAGGAAAGAAATTGGTGGTATTTTTCTATCCGGCTGCAAATACGCCTAGTTGTACTATTGAAGCTTGCAATTTGCGAGATAATTATAGTAGTTTTATAGATAAAGGTTATGTTTTGTTAGGAGTTAGTGCCGATACTGCTAAAAAGCAATTGAATTTTAAAACAAAATATGATTTACCTTTTCCTTTGTTGGCCGATGTAGATAAAAAAGTAATTGAGGCTTTTGGAGTATGGGGCCCTAAAAAGTTTATGGGACGTGAATTTGACGGTATTCATCGAACTACTTTTGTGATAAATGAAAAAGGTATTATTGAAGAGGTTATTTCTAAAGTGAAAACCAAAGAGCATTCAGCTCAAATACTTGGATAAAAAAAGGGTTGACTTAGTCAACCCTTTTTTTATTTATTTTGTTCTTCTAATAATTTTCTTTCGTCGTAGCCAAACAAGTGGTTCTTTTTGATTAACTCGGCAATACCACCAGGAAGCATTTCTTCCCAGCCTTTTTTTCCTTTGCTAATCATTTTCAATACTTCACGAGAAAATATTTTTAGGTGATCTTTATCGAAATCTGTGATATCCATTACTTTTCCATTGTAGGCAAAAAACTTGTAAAGTTCTTTCATACGAGGGTGTACTTTTAGGTTTTGCGAATTGATAATTTCGTTTTCTTCGCCTTCCATCGGATACAAGAATACTTTTAAGTCGCGATAGAATAGTTTTCCAAAAGCTTCTAAAATACCACCACTTAAATGACGGTAGTATTTCTCATCAAAAATATCAATAAGGTTACTAACTCCCATAGCTAATCCCATACGGGCTTTCGTATATTCAGAGAAGTATTCTACAACTTTGTAGTATTCCTGGAAGTTCGATATCATTACGGTTTGTCCTAACGAACAAAGAAGTTCTGCACGATCTAAAAAGTCACGTTCGTCAATTTCACCTTCCGATCTAAGATTTGAAAGTGTAATTTCAAATACCACCAAAGCATTTTCTCGCTCCACTTTCTTTTCTTGAATAAACATTTCAAATGATTTTTCAAACATATCCATGTTTACTTTGGTAACTGGTCTAAAACTACCTCGAAGCGCTAAAATGTTCTTTTTGTATAAGATTGCAGCTGGCAAAACGTTTTTACCATCAGGGCCAAACATTACGGCTTCAGTCATGCCGTTTTTAACCAATTGAAGACTCATTAAACGATTGTCTACGTCTTCAAAACTTGGTCCTGAAAAATTGATAGTATCTATCTCTAACTGGTCTTTGTCAATATGATCGTATAAATAACGAAGTAATTTTTTAGGGTCTTTGTATTTGTAAAAAGCACCATAAATTAAATTAACGCCTAATATTCCAAGGGTTTCTTGTTGAAGTTTTGAATCGTTCTCTTTGAAACGAATGTGAAGAATAATCTCATTGTAATCTTCGCCCGGATCTACTTGAAACTTAATACCAACCCATCCGTGACCTTTAAACTGTTTTGCGAAATCTATGGTGGCTACGGTATTGGCATAACTGAAAAATAATTTTTCCGGATGTTTGCTTCGGGTTAGTCGTTCTTCGATTAAACGGGTTTCATGGGCCAACATTTTACGTAATCGACTTTCTGTTACATAACGTCCATCATCTTCCACACCATAAATAGCGTCGCTAAAATCTTTATCATATGCCGACATTGCTTTTGCAATAGTTCCTGACGATCCTCCAGAACGGAAAAAATGTCTAACTGTTTCCTGTCCGGCTCCAATTTCAGCAAAAGTTCCGTAAATGTTTTTGTTGAGGTTAATTCGTAAGGCTTTGTCTGCAACGGCGGGAACATGTTCTATTACCCTGTCACCTTTTAAAATAAGTTCTCCTTCTATGTTCTTCATGATTTCCTTTTCAGTAAGGTTCAAATTTGTGTAATATCGACAAAGTTAACAAATTACCTATTTTCACAAAAGATAAATAATCCTATTTTTGTAAAAAACATTCTAGTTTGAAAATTTATTTTTTAGGAACAGGCACATCACAAGGAATTCCGGTTATCGGGAGTAATCATCCTGTTTGTTTAAGCAACAACCCAAAAGACAAGCGTTTAAGGGTTTCTGCATGGATTCATTGGGAAGATTATTCTTATGTGATTGATTGCGGACCTGATTTTCGTCAACAAATGCTTAATTGCGGCTGTACAAAGCTTGACGGAATTTTATTTACTCATGAACATGCTGATCACACCGCTGGAATTGACGACATAAGACCGTTTAATTACAGACAAGGCGCTATGGCTGTTTTTGCACAAGAACGTGTTGTTTCAAGCCTTAAGAAACGTTTTGATTATATTTTTGAAACAGAAAATCGTTATCCGGGTGCTCCTGCCGTAGAAATTCATACAATTCATAACAATGAACCATTTGCTATTGGAAATAAAATGGCGATTCCTATAAAAGTTTGGCATGGAAGTTTAGATGTTTTTGGGTTTCGCATTGATGATTTTGCCTATTTAACCGATGTAAAAACTATAGATGAACAAGAAATTGAAAAACTGAAAGGTCTAAAAGTTTTAGTAGTCAATGCGTTACGAGAAGAAGCTCATCCCACACATTTTAGTTTGGGAGAAGCGCTGGAATTTGTAAATAAGGTTAAACCTGAAAAAGCCTACTTTACCCATATTAGCCATTTATTAGGTTTTCACGAAGAAATTGAAAATAAATTGCCAGAAAATGTATTTTTGGCTTACGATAATTTAGAAATCACATTGTAACTTATGAAAAAGATTATTTTATACTTGTTTATTTTATCATTGTTATTGAATGTTTTTCAATACATGAATTCCAATAAAATCTTTAAAACTCAAAATAAAGAGATTGAGAACGCTAAAGAGAAAATAAAAGAGGTTCGTGATTCTTCCAATATTGTGTACAACCAAATGATTGATGCTAATTATTTTTCATTGGAAATGAATGATGAAGCCTTGGAATATTTTCAAAACTACAGTATTCCAGAATTGAAGGAAAAAGTAACCAACGACTTGTTGATGCTTAATGATGACAAAAAAGGAAATTCATTAATTCCTTATGATCCAATTGATGGAAATAAATTTATCATCAATAAAATTAAGTTTATCAATCATAGATGGTTAATTGCCGATTTTTATGCAGGTCAACTTCGAGGCGAAATTTTAATTAAATATTTTGTTAACGATAATAAGCCAACCGATTTTGAAACCATCCAGTGTGTTTTATTACCAAAAGAAAAAATAACACAATAAAAATTAACTTTTTCAGTTCTTAAAATCTACGTAATTTGCAACAATGAAAAAGATAATTTACATCGCTTTTTTTGCAGTCCTGTTTGTTTCGTGTGACTTCATTTTGAAGCCGCATGACAAGGAGCCTAATGAGGCTGTTCCAGCTAAAACTGTAGTTTTGGGTAATGATCGTGATGCAAAAGGTTGTGTCACATCGGCCGGTTATATGTGGTCTGAATTGCGTGAAAATTGTATTAGAGTATTTGAAGAAGGGTATCGTTTAACGCCTTATAAAGAATCTTCTGAAGTTGCTGAGGAAGATTCAGAACAAGCTACTTTAAATGCGTATGTGATTTTTAATGAAGCCAAAAACAAAGCAGAACTTTTCCTTCCCAATAATTCAAAATCTATTATTTTGTGGAGAGAGACTGAGGGAAAACCTTATGTGAATGGAGTCTGGATGTTGGAATCGTCTAAAGGCTATGTATTGAAAAAAGAAAATAAAATTCAATATGTATCCGCAGTTCCTGAAGAGAAAAAAATTGTGGGTAGTGATACCGCCGAATAATTATAAAAAAAGCTCCGAGAGGAGCTTTTTTTATAACCAATTTTTGAAATCATAAAAGTTTTGGGGAGCAACACCATGCCCAACCGGATATTCTTTAAACGTTATATCTAATCCTAATTCTTTAATAAATTCGGGAGCTTTTCTTGCCCAATCTACTGGAATCACTTGATCGACAGTTCCATGTGATGTAAAAAATCTTAAATGAGAAAGATCTTTTTGTTTGAAATCATCCGCTACAATATCCAAATTTAAATAACCGCTAAGAGCAACAACTTGTTGTATTTTTTCAGGATAGGATAGAGCAACGGCGTAACTTAAAATAGCACCTTGGCTAAAACCGATTAATGTTATTTTTTCAGCATCAATAGGGTAGATGTGAATTAATTCGTCAATAAATTGAGCGATTAAATCACGTGATTCTTTTGCCTGGTCGTTATCTGAAAACTTATTTTCATCGGCATCAAAATGGATTGCATACCAAGCATTGCCATATGGAGGTAACGAATATGGAGCGCGTGTAGAAATCACATAATACTCATCGGGTAATTCACTGGCGAAAGAAAACAAATCTTCTTCATTGCTACCATAGCCATGAAGTAATAGTAACAATGGGTTTTTGTCTAGTTTTATTTTAGGTTCTCTAACGAGATGATATAATGATAAACTCATTGTGTATTATAAATTTTTAAACCAATCCTGGAAATAAGTTCCTACCAACGGAACTACTTTTTGTTCGTTTTGTACTGCACCAACAAATCCGTAAATCCACAGTACAAACCCGAAAACATAAAAACCTGAAGAAACCATCCAGTTATCAAAATAGCCAACAAAATAGCCTAATATCCAAAACATCAAGTTGATACCTAGTGCTTGTCGGATATGAAAAGCGGCAAAGCGATCTCTAGGCTCGTTATTCATAAACAAAGCGATAATGGTTCCTACAATAGTAATGTAACTAATTATAGCAGTTGTTTTACCGTTATCGAGAGTAGTATTTTCCATAATTAATTAGTTTAAAATTAATTGTTTGTTGTTGTATATACCGTATGCTTTTCCTTTCATGTTTCGATTTAAAAAAGCTGAATTTTTAGATTTGGACAGTATATCAGATTTAGTAAACGTCCAAGTTTCATCTGGATTAAAAAGGCTTAATATGGCTTTGTTTCCTTCTTTAATTGAAGGTTTTTCTATTCCGAAAACCATTTTTCCATTTGTCAAACAACCAATAATTGTATTCAAAGGTAGCACATTTTGCAAAGAACCAAAAGCACTTTCGAGTCCTATTGTTCCATTTTTTGCGTTATCAAATTCCATTTTCTTGAACTCAATATCAATCGGATTATGATCGGAAGTAATCATGTCTATAGTGCCATCAAGAATGCCTTCTAATAAAGCTTTACGGTGTTTTTCATCTCTAATAGGCGGAGCAACTTTGAATCGAGAATCGAAACCTTCTAAAACATCATCATTTAAAACCAAATTATGAACAGCAACCGAACAAGTTACGTTTAGTTTTTTTGCTTTTGCTTCTCGAATCAATTCCACCGATTTTGCCGATGAAACGGTTGGGATATGTAGTTTTCCTCCAGTATATTCTAGTAAAAACAAGTTTCGCGCTATTTCTAATTCTTCTGCTAATGCCGGAATTCCTTTTAATCCCATACGTGTACTGGTTAATCCTTCATGAACTACACCATTTCCTTTTATGGTTTTGTCTTGGCAAAAAGCTATGAGCAAACCATTAAAATCCTGAACATATTGCAATCCAATCTTTAATAAATTTGCATTGTTGATAGTTTTGTTATAATCTCCAAAAGCTACAGCTCCGGCATTTTTCATATCGAACATTTCAGCTAAATCGTTTCCGTCACTGTTTTTTGTAAAAGCTCCAATTGGGTGTAACTGAGTTGCATAACCGGCAGCCTTATTTAATACAAAACTAATTTGAGACTGATTATCAATTACAGGATACGAATTGGGTTGCAAAGCAACATTGGTAAATCCGCTTTTGGCAGCAGTTGTCAATCCATTTGCAATAGTCTCTCTATCTTCAAATCCGGGTTCTCCGAATGAAACTGAAGAGTCAAACCAGCCTTGCGATACATGTAAATTGTCTAATTCGATAACCGAAAACGTTTCATTAGAGGTTATGTTTTCGCCAATTTCGGTTATTAGACCGTTTTCAATTTTTATGTCTTTTTTCTGATTGTGAAAAGGACTTTCAGAATCGATTATAGTTGCGTTTTTAAAAATTACGTTCATTTTACGAATTTTTGGATTAGTAGTTCAAGTATTAAAAATAGTAGTGTTGCGATAACAAAATATTTCCATATTTCATTACCAGTTCGTGTTGAATGAATATCGTTAAATACGGTTGAAACAGATCCCGCCGAGGTAAAATTGTCAAATAAATTAGCGCTAACTTTAGTTAAATCACTTTCTGTTCGGGGATTGTTAAAGCTTATATTTTTTAAAATTTCTTTGTTTTTTAAAACTGAAAAATTTCCGGCTTCAGTTGGGTACTCTCCAAACGACAATTTAATTTTGTTATTTAGAATTTGTTGCATTGGTATAAAATCGGAACTGGAATTTGCAACAGTTACCACTTCATCTTTCGATAGTATAACATCCAAAATTACATTTTGATTTTCGCCAATAGTATAGGCAGAAATACCTGTTTTTTGGTTGTTCTGTGCCATGTTGTAAAACGTTGGAACAATTAATGGTGAATTTTGAAAATTGCTATTTGACTTGTTTATTGGAGCCGAGAAAATATAAAAATTACCAATTTTATTGGTTGTAGATCCAAGGAAAAAACTTTGATCGGCATAACTTAAAACCGGAGAAACTGAACCACTAAAAGTAAAGGTATTATTGGTTTTAGGATATTGGAAGTTATCGGTTTTTTTCTCAAAAACGGTTTGATATAATGGGTGATTGAATGCAATTTTCGTGATTTGTTTTTCCTGACTCTGATTTCCATTTACCTTTAAATTTGAAAAGTTACTTAGAAAGCTATTCAGGTTTTGTGCCGAATCATCTGCGGCAGGAATCAGAATGATATTTCCACCTTTTGCATAAAAATCCTTTAAAGTTGTACCTAAGGCTTGAGGAATATCTGTTAATTCATTTAAAACCACAGCATCTTGACTTTCAATTGTGTTGTAGTTTAATTCTTTTAACTCGGAAAAGGTTGTTGTAAATTCGTCTGAAGTGTAAATTCGATTTAAAAAGTCACTTTTTGTTTTATCTCCAATAATGGTTACAGCTCCTTTTTTTGGTTTTGAAATACTGAAGTAATAGTTGTTGTCGTACGCTAAACTGTTATCTTCTATAGAAACATATCCGTGAAAATCGGATTTAGGGAGTGTGAATGTAACCGATTTTTTTGCTCCCGACATTAGTATAACGGTTTTGGCTATTAAGTTTTTACCATTATAAACGGCTGTTGGAACTTCTTGATTTACGTCGCCGTAGGATGAAATATCAACCTTAATTTCGTAAAAATTGTCTAAATGTTGATTAATCGTAACATTGTCAATACTAACATTGCTTTTGTTTTCTGCTTTTGGAATTAAAGCATAAACAGACGAATAGTTGGCTAGTTTTTCAATTCCTTCGGGTTTTGTTGCAATAGCATCGGTAATGACAACAATATCTACTGGAGTGTTTCTTTTTTTAGTTTCTATTTTAGTTAATAGAAAATCCAGTTGAAAAGGCGTAGCACTATATTTTAAATTTTGTAAATCCTTTTGAATGGATTTGATATCGGTATCCCAAAAACTATCAGTATTAGTAAGTAAGGAAAACCGTTGATTTTCGGGTGTGTTTTCTAATAAATCCTGAACGGCTCTTTTTAAAAGTTCACCATTGCTCCCTTTTGCTTGCATGGAAAATGAATTATCCAAAATAATAACCATTTCATTTGAAGCACTTTTACTATCTTTTGCTTTAAAATAAGGCTGTGCAAAGGCAAAAATTATACAGGCTAATAGTAACAAACGTGTTGCCAATAACAACCATTTTTTAATTGTAGCGCTTTTTCGGGTTTGTATTGAAAGTTCTTGTAGAAGTTTAACGTTGGTAAAATATTCTTTTTTAAAACGTCGTAACTGAAATAAATGCACTAAAATTGGTATTACCAATAGAAAAAGGGAATACAGAATTTCAGGATGTTTGAATTGCATTTAGTTGTAAAGATTTTTCAAAGATAATTAATTTTAGTTTTCAGTCGTAGTTACAGTGTTCAGTTTTTGGTATCTGTCAACTATGACTGTCAACTATGACTATTTTTTCTTTCTCTTAGCGGCGCGAGTCCTTTCTACGCCACGATTGGTTGGTTTGGTTTTCCTTGGATTTCTTTTACCAGGACCGCCTAAATTCACTTTTTTATTCTTATCCGATTTTTCATGAAAAGCAGCTCCACCTTCTAACTTTGGTTTTTTTAAGAGGAACTTTATTTTTTTCTTCTCTTTTTCGAATTCAAGTCTTTTTTTTTCCACTTTTACAGAAGAAGGCAATTCAAGAATTTCAAGCTCTTTTTCCATTAAAAGTTCAGCTTCCACTTGGTATTCTTCTTCTTTAGCATCAATGAAACTAATTGCAATACCATTTTTATCTGCACGACCGGTTCGCCCAATTCGGTGAATATATTGCTCCGGTACTTCTGGAAACTGCATGTTGATAACGTGACTAATATCAGAAATATCCAATCCACGCGCCATGATGTCTGTAGTTACTATTCCTCTAATTTCTCCATTTTGGAAGCTTTCCATCGTGTTTAAACGATAATTTTGCGATTTGTTGGAATGAATTACACCAAATTGCCCCGGGAAATCTTCTTCTAAAAGATCCATTAAAATATCGGCTACCTTTTTATTGTTCACAAAAACCAAAAGGCGTTCCATATTTTCTTCTTCTGAAAGTAATTTTTTTAGAAGATTTACTTTTGTTAGAAAATTAGGAACATTATATGCCAACTGAGTTATCTTTTCTAGTGGTGTTCCTGAAGGAGCCAATGATACTTCTTCTGGAAAATCGAAGAATTCTTCCAAAAGTTCATCCACTTCATCAGTCATTGTCGCCGAAAACAGAATATTTTGGCGTTTAGGTCGCATCATGGATAATATCGATGTGATTTGAAAACGGAAACCTAAATTCAAGATTTCATCGAATTCATCAATAACCAATTTTTGCATTTCATCAAAACGAACTACATTATCCAATGCTAAATCCATCATACGGCCTGGAGTACCAACTAGAATATCGACACCTTGGTAAACAGAGGTTTTTTGGGTGTTGATGTTCACGCCACCATAAACCCCAAGTACACGAACCGACATATATTTGGTAAGTTTTTCTACTTCTTCGGCAACTTGAACAACCAACTCACGAGTAGGAACGATTATTACCACTTTTGGCGTATGTGTTGGTGTAAATTTCCACTGTTTTAATATGGGAAGTAAATACGCATAGGTTTTTCCTGTTCCTGTTTGAGCAATACCCATAACATCACGGCCAGACATAATTACCGGAAACGACCTTTCCTGAATAGGGGTAGGTGTTGTTAGGCCAAGTTCATCAATAGCTTTTTGTAATGATTTTGGAAGTGAAAATTGCTCAAAACTGCTCATAATCTGGATATTTTGGGCAAAGATACGTTTTTTTACCGGTTGTAGAAGATTTCGAATTTTAGAGCTCTTGCTAGAAACCTTCAAACACTCCTAATCCAAATAAGGCAAAGTCGTATTTCACAGGGTCTGATTTGTCTAAAAGGCGTAGGTTGGTATCCAGTTCTAAGAGTGCTTTTCCATCATTTTGTTTTCGGGTAAGGAGTTCTAGTTTTCGAGCTACATTACCGGAATGAACGTCTAGCGGACATGATAATTTTGAAGGTGAAATGGTATTCCATATCCCGAAATCAACTCCCTTGTTGTCGTTTCTGCACATCCAACGCAAATACATATTGATACGTTTTGCTGCCGAGCCTTTCATCGGGTCGGAGATGTGTTTTTCAGTTCTAGGTAATGTATTGTGAGATAAGAAAAGCTTCTTAAATTCGGATATGCTTTTTTGCATGGAATCTACTTCTTGGTTGGAACTGAAAACGGTTTCCAAGCCGCCATAATTAACATATAGGTTTTTTAAGTTTTTAATAAAACCAATAAAATCTTGTCCGTTAAAAGTGCGATGTACAAAATGTTCTAAATGCTTTAAATCGTTTTCTTGGTGCGACATCACAAAATCGTATGGAGCATTACCCATTAATGCCATCATTTTTTTAGCATTATTGATAATCATTTTTCGGTTTCCCCAAGCAATAGTTGCTACCAAAAAGCCTGAAATTTCAATATCTTCTTTTACAGTAAAAGAGTGTGGTATTTGTATTGGATCAGTCTCAATGAAGTTCGGATGATTATATAAATCTACTTTTTCATCAAGAAATGATTTCAGTTCATTAAAATCCAAATGCAGAGAAGTTAAATGTTAGACACTTCTGTTTTCTTAATCACTTCATTTCGAATATCACCATCAACCATTACTAATTTGCGGTCTGCCATATCGGCTAATTCTTCATTATGTGTTACAATTACAAATGTTTGACCAAATTCATCACGAAGTTTAAAGAAAAGTTGGTGTAGGTTTTCTGCCGAATGGGTGTCTAAATTTCCAGAAGGTTCATCAGCAAAAATTACTGCAGGTTTGTTGATTAAGGCTCTTGCAACAGCTACACGTTGTTGTTCTCCTCCAGACAATTCTCCTGGTTTATGCTCGTATCGATGCGAAAGGCCTAAATAATCTAAAAGACGTTTGGCTTCTGTTTCGGTTTCTTTTTTGTCTTTACCAGCAATAAAAGCAGGGATACAAACATTTTCCAAAGCTGTAAATTCTGGAAGTAATTGATGGAACTGAAAAATAAAACCCAATTGTAGATTTCTGAATTTTGATAAGGTTTTGTCGTTCATTTTTAAAACATCAACACCATTAATAACAAGTTCCATGTTTTTTTCTGTACTGGGCTTATCAAGCGTTCCTAATATTTGTAATAGGGTAGTTTTTCCAGCACCCGAAGCCCCAACAATAGAAACAACTTCACCTTTTTCAATATGTAAATTGACACCTTTTAGAACGTGAAGTTTGTCAAAGTATTTGTGAATGTTTTTAACTTGTATCATTTGTTGGACTTTTTACAAAGAAACAAAGAATTTTGGTAAAACGAAATCCAAAGCGGTCAATGTTTCGTATAGTATTATAAAGTTTCGTTAACGAATAAAGTTTCGTTTTAGAATTGGTTAAATTTGATAAAAAGAAAAGAAAATGAGAGTCTTTTATGTATTTTTAATAGTATTGTCTACCATTTCATGTCAATCGAAAGATAAAAACAAGATTGTAGATAAAAATAACAGTAACAGTATGAGTGAACAAAAAGGCTTAGAAGTAGCTACTGTAGCCGGTGGGTGCTTTTGGTGTACAGAAGCTCTTTTTTTAGAGTTGAAGGGTGTGAAAAAAGTAGTATCGGGATATACTGGAGGTAAAACAAAAAATCCTACTTACGAAGAAGTGTGTTCGGGTTATACCGGTCATGCTGAAGCTATTGAAATTACTTTTGATCCCAAAGAAATCTCTTATGAAGATATTTTGGAAGTTTTTTTCGCAACCCATGATCCTACTACAATCAACCGACAAGGAGCTGATGTAGGTTCGCAATACAGAAGTGAAGTTTTCTATCATTCGGAAGCACAAAAGAACGCAGCTGAAAATTTTATTAAGTTACTTAATGATCAAAATATTTTTGGAAAAAAAGTGGTTACTAAAATTTCTAAGGCTTCCGTGTTTTATCCTGCCGAAGATTACCATCAGAATTATTATAACCGCAATAAAAATCAAGGTTATTGTTCAGCGGTTATTAGCCCTAAGTTAGATAAACTTCGCAAAAATTATAAATCGAAGTTGAAATAAAATAGTTTTTTTGTTTGGCATCGGATTTGCATGATATTCTGAAAATAGTAAACATGGATGAAGTAAGTGTAAAAGTTTTTGAAGAAGAAAAAAGAAAGAAATTGATACTGAGTATCGTTTTTGATTTGATAGGGTTTGCTTCTTATTTGATTCCTGGTTTAGGGGAATTGGTCGATGTGATTTGGGCTCCAATAGCGGGTTTTATATTGGCTAGAATGTACAAAGGAACGGTAGGAACAGTAGGAGGAATAACAGTTTTTATTGAAGAATTGTTACCCGGTGCCGATTTTATTCCCACATTTACTCTAACTTGGATGTATACTTATTGGATAAAAAAAAGCAATAATTAAATATAGGTTTGAAATGAAATAGGAGCGTTTAAGCTCCTTTTTTATTTTGAAACAGATTGGCAATCCATCCTAGTTTCATTCCGCGAAGCATTTTAAAAACAAAATTTTTAAAGAAAGTATGTTGTCCGAAAATAGTACCAATTAGTACTAAAAGAATTTTGTATACCGGAAGTATAATTAAAATATACAGCATCCAATACAATACAGGATGAATTGAATCGCGGGTAATGCCAAGCCATAAAAGTATAGGTTTTGAAAGATAGGAAGCAGTAGTTCCTGTAATAGCGAAAACGGTAATGATAATCACCATTTGCCAATTACTTTTTATACCCCAACGCTCTTTTAAATTTGACATTTTATACTAGAATATGGTCAAAAATACAAATTATGGGCGAGGTAAGAAACCGCTTAGGCGAATATTGTTTTTCATTTGAAAATAAACTAAATAGTTATAAAGCAAATAATTTACTTCATAGCCATAATTAGTGCCACTTTGATAATCTATAATACTTAAAAATAAATCACGGTCTCTATCTGTTCTTGGAAAGCGAGCGCGATTATTCCATTCGATTACGCATGGTATGTTGTGTGTTTCTAGATAATTTTGAGAATAAAAGCCTCTAGGTTTTGCAGTAGAGCGCAACCATGAATTAAAGCCACCATCTATTATTAAGACTTCATATTCTAACGAGTCGTTGGCAATTCGAACCGTGTCGTTAACTGCCAGATCCTTGTTTGTTGACGCTAATGGTTTTGAAGTAGAATTACAACTTAAAAAAACGATTAAGCTCATTAAAGTCAATATGAACATGATTTTTTTCATCGCTTATTTTCTTATAAAGGTACTTAATTTTTTAAAGTTGGATTATTGATTTAACAAAAAAAGCCAAACAAAACTGTTTGGCTTTTTATATGTTTTTTTAGAGATTTACTTCCCGAAAATCTTACCTAGAAGGCCGCCAAAAAGGCCACCGCTTTTTCCAGACATTGCTGCAGCAGCATCGCTAATGTCTACTTTTCCATCATTGTTTTGATCTAAACCAAATTGACCTCCGTACTTGGTTACTGCATCCATTAATCCACCTGAATTTCCTCCTCCAATCGCATTGATGATGTCGGAAATTTCAAATCCTTTATGATTAGGGTCTTTTGCATTTTTGATTAATGAACCCAATACTTTCGGTATCATGCTTCCAGCAACTCCTGAAGCTGCATCACTACTTAAACCGTATTTTTGTCCTAAATTCCCAGACAGTTGTTCGGTTAATTGTTTAACTACAGGGTTAGAAGAATCAATAGAACCATTATTTAGTAAACCTGCAATGTCTCCAACGTTTCCTTCAGAAACCATATTTTTTAATCCGGATAAAATCGAATTACTTGTTTCGTTCATTACAGCATCATTGTGCTCGTTTGGAACCGCTTGATTGTTGACAATAGCATCACCACCAAATTGTTTTACTAATTCTGATATTTGTTCTAACATGAATTTAAATTTTAAGGTTAAGTATCAAATTTAGTGAATTTCTGTAAAAAAATTAGTCATTTTTCAATAAACTAATGATTTGGTCAGCAAGTTCAGTTCCAATACGATCTTGAGCTTCTAATGTTGCAGCGCCAATGTGGGGTGTTAGTGAAACTTTAGGGTGCATTAAAACCTGAACTGCAGGCGTAGGCTCTTCTTCAAAAACGTCTAAACCGGCAAAAAGTACTTTTCCTTCATCTAAAGCTTCTAATAATGCCACTTCGTTAATGATACCTCCACGAGCACAGTTAATAATTCCTACTCCGGTTTTCATCATGTCGAATTCTTCTTTTCCAATTAAATGATTCCCTAAAAAAGGAGTGTGTAAAGTAATAAAATCAGAATGTTTAAAGATGTCTTCAATAGGTTCTGTTTCGATGTTTACATTGATAAATTGCCCGTTGTAAAAATCCACCTTAATAGTTGCTTCGTCCACATGTTTATCGGATGCTAAAACCTTCATGCCAAGTCCTAAAGCAATACGAGCTACTTCACGACCAATTCGTCCAAAACCAACAATTCCGATAGTTTTTCCGCGAAGTTCAATACCATTAGCGTACGCTTTTTTTAGTGCGTTAAACTGGGTGTCACCGTCTAATGGCATATTTCGATTAGAATCATGTAAAAAACGAACACCTGTAAACAAATGCGCAAATACCAATTCGGCTACCGATTCGGAAGATGAAGCTGGGGTATTTATTACGTGGATTCCTTTTTGAATGGCATAATCAACATCGATATTGTCCATACCAACACCGCCACGACCAATAATTTTAAGGCTAGGGCAATTGTCTATAATATCTTGGCGTACTTTGGTTGCACTACGAACCAATAAAACGTCAATTTTGTGAGTGTTTATGTAATTGGCAACTTGCTCTTGAGCTACTTTAGTTGTAATTACTTCATATCCGGCATTTTCGAGCGCTTTTATTCCGCTATCTGAAAGTCCGTCATTGGCTAATATTTTCATTTATTTTTATTAATTGAACGATTTAAAATTTAAATTCACTACGGTGACTGCGACTGAAAACTAGAATTTATTTTCCAATTCCTTCATTACATTTACTAATGCTTGAACACTTTCGATAGGTAATGCATTATACATCGAAGCACGATAACCACCTACAGAGCGATGTCCATTTATTCCTGAAATTCCGGCTGCTTTCCACATCGAATCGAAAAGCTCTTTGTGATTTTCGTTTGCTAGTAAAAAAGTTGCATTCATGTTGGAACGGTCTTCTTTTACAGTTGTTCCGACAAAAAGTGGGTTTCTGTCGATTTCATCATATAGCAGTTTTGCTTTGGCTTCGTTTTGCTTTTCAATTGCTTGAATTCCTCCTAGATTTTTTAGCCATTGCATAGTAAGAAGCGACGTGTATACTGCAAAAACGGGCGGAGTATTGTACATGCTTTCTTTCTCGATATGCTGTTGGTAATTCATGATATTCGGAATAGTTCTTCCGGTTTTTCCTAAAAAAGATTCTTTTACTACAATTAGAGTTACACCAGCTGGGCCCATGTTTTTTTGAGCTCCAGCGTAAATCAAATCGAATTTTGAAAAGTCTAAAGTTCTTGAAAAGATATCGGAACTCATATCACACACCATTGGAACATTTGTTTCAGGAAAACTTTTCATTTGTGTTCCGAAGATGGTGTTGTTACTGGTGCAATGAAAGTAATTTGCATCACTCGGGATATCAAAATTTTTAGGGATATGATTGTAGTTTTCGTTTTTTGAAGATGCAACAACTACAGTTTCTCCAAACGCTTTGGCTTCTTTAATAGCACCGCTAGCCCAAGTTCCAGTATCTAAGTATGCTGCTTTTCCGTTAGCTTGCATTACGTTATATGGAATTCGTAAAAACTCCATGCTTGCTCCACCTTGTAAAAATAATGCTTGATAACCTTTATCGGTTAATCCCAATAATTCCAAAGCAAGCGCTCTGGCTTCTTCCATTACAGCAACAAACGATTTATCACGATGTGAAATTTCTAAAATTGATAAACCTAAATCATTGAAATTTAAAACAGCTTGTGCAGCTTTTTCAAAAACTTCTTGAGGCAAGATACAGGGTCCGGCACTAAAATTATGTTTTTTCATTCTTTAATCATTAAATACTTGAATGACTACTTCTTTTTCTACTAAGTCGGTAAATTTACCATTATATCGGGTAGCTTTTACCAGGTGATTGTCAATCCAGTGGTAGTTGCCACCTCTAGGTTTTCCAAATAAAATACTGTGAAATTTAAATCCGTGTTGGTTTAGCCATTGTGTAGTTACTTCTCGATGTTCTTCGGTTCTGGAAGTGAAAAAGCAAATTTGGTGACCTTCGTCATACCACTTGTTTACGGTTTCGAGTGCATCGGGAAATGGCTGGCATGTGACCATTCTTTCGGGTTGTTCGTTTGGAACATCTTCCGTAATTGTACCGTCAATGTCAATGAGGTAATTTTTAGTCCCATCAGTTAAAATCGGACTAACATTGTTTTTGTGTTCTAGTTGCATTATGTTGTGTGTTTAATGCAAGCAAATTTCCAAAAAAAGAAACGATTTCAGAAATAAAATAACAACAAAGGGACAATAAATGTGAATTTGGGTATAAACGGCTATATTTTGTTAAGAAATGCAAGGGTGTCGACATTATCGGCATAATCCCAAAGTTTTGGTTTTTGAGTTTGTCCGAATGGAATGCTGTTATGTGTTAATCCGTTGGAAACCAAACACTGAATTTTATCTTCATCTTCAATTAAACGCGATTTTAGTAATTCTAAATCGGTATAATATTCATAAAAAACAGATGAAATAGGTGAGGAATAACCGTTGTCTTCTTTCAATGTCAAGAATTCGTTGTCTAGTAATGGAAACAAACTCATCAGAAAAACAGCTTTATTATAATCGTAATTGCTGGCATATTTTTCATAATGAATGATGTCGCCATATGGGTATATCGCTTCAAAAAACAATTTAAAATCATACCCTTTTGGAACAAACAGTTTGGAAACGTTTCTACAACCTAATCCGAAATAACGGAAAATATCTTCACCTAATTTGGTTAAATCTTCTTTAGATTCATTTCCGTTTAAAATGGCTGCTGAATTTCTGTTTTTGCGAATGATGCTAGGTTTATCTTTAAAATAATATTCGAAATAACGTGCTGTATTATTACTTCCAGTTGCTATAACGGCATCGAAATTTTCTAGTTTTCCTTCGGCGAAAATAATTTTGTTTTCTAAATTGGGCTGAATGCTAATTAGGTATTTCGCTAAAAAAGGCAAAAGCTTTTGGTCGTTAGATGATAATTTTACCAATACGTTGTGACCGGAAACCAACACCGATAAAAAATCATGAAAACCAACTAATGGAATGTTTCCGGCAAGAATTAACCCGACAGTTTTGGGTTTTACGACATTAAAATTATAGTTAGCGAGCCATTGATTTAAGTTGGCTTCAGTTAAAGCTTCAGCCCAAGAATTAATGGAAAAATATACTTGTTCTGGTGTAAACCATCCGTTGTGAGATTGCGATAATTCGATTAAAGCAATAAAATCATCAAAAAATTGGGCGTTGTTTTTCACTTCAGAATTTATAACATTTTCCTTTTCAGAGAATTGATTCAAAAACTTCCCTAACTCAATAAAAGCTGTAATAATTTCTTTTTGTGACATCGGATGCTTGTTTATATATGGTTTACATTGTAATTTTGCACAAAAATAAGTCTTTTTGTATTAAGCGATACGCTTTACGCATTAAGCTTCGTTTATTTATCAAATTATTAAGGCCAAATAGCAATAGCTTATGGCATAAAGTATAAAATATGGCAATTGTAATAACGGATGAATGTATAAACTGCGGGGCTTGCGAACCCGAGTGTCCAAACACAGCAATATATGAAGGTGCCGATGATTGGCGCTGGAAAGATGGTACGCGATTAAGTGGTAAAATTGTTTTGCCTGATGGTACCGAAGTTGATGCCGATGCGGCACAAACCCCAATTTCGGATGATATTTATTATATTGTTCCTGGGAAATGTACCGAATGTAAAGGTTTTCATGAAGAGCCTCAATGCGCTGCGGTATGTCCTGTAGATTGTTGTGTGCCAGATGATAATCATGTTGAAACGGAAGATACGTTGCTTAACAGACAATCGTTTTTGCATAACGAATAAAAAAAAATCCCGGTTTAACCGGGATTTTTTATGTCAATTTATTCTTTTATCAATTCAAATTTTTCAAGAGTCATCTTGTCGTTCTTATCGTCGTAGGTTTCTAAAATTAAATTTCCATCACTGTCAAAATAACCTACAGAGACTTTATTTTTATTGATGTACAAATAATTGTTGTTGGATGTTTTTCGTAAAAGAGCCATTTTTTTGCTATCAGGTAAAGTCATGGTGTATCCACTTTTGTCTACAGCTACCTGATATTTTTGTCCATTTAGCAAATAATAAGCCGATCGGTCAACATCTACAGTACGAGTTACACCATCAACGGTAACTTCTGTTGTTGAGGTAACTTGAACCGGTGTTTGTTTTACATCTTTATTGAGTTTTTTAGATTCCGCATCTTGTAATTCAATATTCTGAACTTCATTAATTTTTTCTTTTTTGATAATTTTTCGTTCACCATCAGAATCCTTTATGGTTGTTACAGTAGTTTTTACCTCCTGTTGTACGTTTTTGTTTTGGGACTGTGCGTAATTGAATGCAATAATCGCGATAAGACTTAAAATTAACTTTTTCATAATATTTTGATTTTATTATTCGTATTTAACAAAGTTAATAGGAATATTTTTGGTAAAATATTAAAAAAATCATAAAACATTGTTATTGCTAATCTTTGTCGTGTGTTTGTAAAGGAGTTTATTCTTTTCATTTTAAATGGTATATTTGCACACTTTTTAGAATCACATTCAAACCTCTGCTGTATAGAAATAGCAGTAAATAGTAAAATATGAAAGCAGGAATTGTAGGATTACCAAACGTAGGGAAATCAACACTTTTTAATTGTTTGTCCAATGCTAAAGCACAAAGCGCAAATTTTCCGTTTTGTACAATCGAACCTAACATTGGTGTAGTAAACGTACCCGATCCAAGAATTGCACGTTTGGAGGAATTGGTAAAACCAGAGCGTGTTCAAACGGCAACTGTAGATATCGTGGATATTGCAGGTTTGGTAAAAGGAGCTAGCAAAGGCGAAGGATTAGGGAATCAATTCTTGGGAAATATTAGAGAATGTAATGCTATTATTCACGTGTTGCGTTGTTTTGATAACGACAATATTGTTCACGTAGATGGTAATGTGAATCCAATTCGTGATAAAGAAACTATCGACATTGAATTGCAGTTAAAAGACTTGGAAACAGTTGATAAGCGTTTAGAAAAAGCGAACAAAGCTGCTAAAGTTGGAAATAAAGAAGCTTTAGCTGAACAAGCGCTTTTAAATCGAATTAAAGAAACGTTGTTAAATGCTAAATCGGCGCGTACGGTTACCTTGCAAAATCAAGATGAAGAAGAATTAATGGAGAGCTTCCAATTAATTACTTCTAAACCGGTTTTGTATGTATGTAATGTAGATGAAAGTGCTGCGGTTAATGGTAACAAATATGTTGACCAGGTTCGTGAATTGGTAAAAGATGAAGATGCTGAAGTTATTATACTTTCTGTAGGGGCTGAGGCCGATATTAACGAATTGGAAAGCTACGAAGAACGTCAAATGTTTTTGCAGGATTTAGGGTTAACAGAACCGGGTTCGGCAGTGTTAATTCGTGCAGCGTATAAACTATTGAAATTACAAACGTATTTTACTGCTGGTATTAAAGAAGTACGTGCTTGGACAATTAATATTGGAGATACAGCACCAAAAGCAGCAGGTGTAATTCACACCGACTTCGAAAAAGGATTCATTCGTGCTGAAGTAATTGCTTTTGATGATTATTCGAATTTCGGTTCGGAAGCTAAAGTAAAAGAAGCAGGTAAATTAAGAGTAGAAGGTAAAGAATATATCGTGAAAGATGGTGATGTAATGCATTTCCGTTTTAATGTATAATAGAATAGATAGAGTAATAAAAAAGCGAAACAAATATGTTTCGCTTTTTTATTACTTTTAAGTCAAGTAAAAAAGATTTTAAATATGAAAATAATCGCTTTTGGAGGTAGTAACAGCAAAAACTCAATCAATAAAAAATTAGCAACCTATGTGTCTCATTTGTTTGAAAATGCTGAGATTGAAGTTTTAGATTTAAATGACTATGCTTTACCGCTTTTTAGTGTTGATTTGGAAAAAGAAATTGGGAAACCACAACTAGCAACCGATTTTCTAAATAAAATTGGTGAAGCAGAAATTCTTGTTGTGTCTATGGCAGAAAATAATGGGAATTATTCTGTGGCTTTTAAAAATATTTTCGACTGGGCTTCACGGCAACAAAAAGATGTTTTTCAACAAAAAGCAATGCTGCTTATGGCAACTTCACCCGGCGGTAGAGGAGGGGCATCGGTTTTAGAGATAGCAAAAAATGCTTTTCCAAGATATGGAGCTACCATTGTTGCAACGTTTTCACTTCCAAGTTTTAACGATAATTTCGATGTGGAAAAAATGGAAATTTCCAATCAAATTTTCGATAATCAAATTAAAGATATTGTAAAAGGACTTAGTTTTTAATTGAAATAAAATAGTAAAAAAAGCGTTAAACGGAAATGTTAGATAGTTAAATAAGAATGCTTTTTTGCGTCGTTTTTATGAGAAAATCAAGTGAAATTATAGTGTGTTTTGTGGTGATGCTTTTTGTTACTTCCTGTAACGTAAAAGAAAATAATTTTGCACAAACTATTCTTCAAAAAGAGGCAAATAAAAGTGATTCGAACTCTTTATTTCAGGAAAAATTAGAAGAAGAAACAGAAAGTGATTTGTTGAAGGAGAAGTCTAAAGAGGCTAAGGAATTTTGTATTAGAAAAGGATTAAATGCGGATATTTTCTTTTTAATCGATTTGAAAAAACATTCTGGGTTAAAACGATTTTATGTATGGGATTTTAAAAATGATTCAATATACCATTCTTTTATGGTAAGTCATGGATGTGGCAGTAATCCGTGGGGTAGAGATTGGTCAAAAGAAAATCCTGAAATAAGTAATGTGGATGGCTCGCATGCTTCTTCTGTTGGAAAATATATTATTGGAAAACGCGGATACAGCAATTGGGGAATAAATGTTAATTATCTTCTTTACGGACAAGATCCCTCCAACAGTAATGCCTTGCAGCGGCAAATTGTTCTTCATTCTTGGGAAGAAGTGTCCGATTCCGAAGTTTATCCAAACGGAACACCAGAAGGTTGGGGGTGTCCTGCGGTTTCAAATTCTAGCATGAAACTTATCGATGCGATGCTGAAAAAATCCAATAAAAATGTTTTGCTTTGGATTGTAAAATAACTGAGTTTATTCTTTCATTAAACCGTGTAATTCTTTTAAATAATTTGTTTTTTTTGGCTCAATAATTGCTGTTGTATTTAAAAACACACTTGATGAAATTTCTTAAAATATTTTTAAAAACGATATTAGGAATAGTATTGTTTCTGCTTCTTTACGTTGTAGCAGTTTTTGGGTTGTCTAAAATAACTGTAAATGCTGAAATTTCTCAACCTAAAAAAGGCATTGAAATATATTTACTATCCAATGGTGTGCATACCGATATTGTTGTTCCGGTTAAATCGGAGCTCATAGATTGGTCTGAAAAGGTGCCTTATCAATATACAAAAGCAAAAGATACTACAGCAAAATATTTGGCTTTTGGTTGGGGTGATAAAGGTTTTTATTTGAATACACCTACATGGGCCGATTTAAAATTTTCAACGGCATTTAATGCGGCATCTGGTTTGAGTACATCAGCAATGCATTGCACATTTTATAAGAAGATGAAACAAGATGAACGTTGTCGTAAAATTGTTGTTTCGGAAGAAAACTACAAAGGTTTAATCGATTTTATTCAGCATTCATTTCAAAAGCAAGGGAATAAATTTATAAAGATTGAAACCGAAGCTGTTTATGGGACTCATGATACCTTTTATGAGGCAAACGGAAGTTATAGTTTGTTTTACACCTGTAACACTTGGGCAAACAGTGCCTTGAAAGCCGCTAACCAGAAAGCGAGTTTATGGACTGTTTATGATAAGGGAATATTTTGTCACTATGAATGAGTTTTAAGTTAAAAGTAAAAAATATTCAGCAACCTTCTCCCTTTTTCCTTTTAACTTTTTCCCTTCTCCAATTCACCTAGTTTATTAACGTCACTCTTACTGAAAGCTGAGACTGCGACTGAAAACTAATCCTTTCTTTGTCAATAACTTTGCGCTAAACCACTTTTAAATCCGACTGATTTCTCTTATTTTAGCAAAAATTCCAAAAATTTTATATGCTAGAGCAAAATCAGTACACCGAAGACAACATACGTTCCCTCGATTGGAAAGAGCATATTCGTATGCGTCCCGGAATGTATATCGGAAAGTTGGGTGACGGTTCTTCTCCCGATGACGGTATCTACATCCTTTTGAAAGAGGTGTTGGATAACTGTATCGACGAATTTGTAATGGGTGCCGGCAAAACCATTGAAGTCACTGTAAAAGATAAAACGGTTACCGTTCGTGATTATGGACGTGGTATTCCGTTAGGGAAAGTGGTTGATGTAGTTTCCAAAATGAACACCGGTGGTAAGTACGATTCGAAAGCATTTAAAAAATCGGTTGGTTTAAATGGAGTTGGTACCAAGGCGGTTAATGCGTTGTCAACTTTTTTTAGAGTAGAATCGGTTCGTGATAACCAGCAAAAAGCAGCCGAATTTTCTGCAGGAAATTTAACATTAGAGGAAGAGGTTCAAGAAACCACTAAACGAAAAGGAACTAAAGTTACTTTCGTTGCCGACGAAACAATTTTCAAGCATTATAAATACCGAAACGAGTACATCATCAAGATGCTTAAAAATTATTGCTATCTGAATACCGGATTGACAATAATTTATAATGGCGAGAAATTTTATTCCGATAATGGTTTAAAAGATTTGTTGGAAGAGACTATTTCAGATGAAGATATGGTTTATCCTATCATCCATTTGATTGGCGATGATATTGAAGTAGCTTTAACTCACAGTAAAACACAATACTCCGAAGAATATTATTCGTTTGTAAACGGACAAAACACTACACAAGGAGGGACACATTTGGGAGCCTTTCGTGAAGCTATAGTGAAAACTATCAAAGAATTTTACAATAAAAATTTTGAAGCTTCCGATATCCGAAAATCAATTGTTTCGGCTATTTCTGTAAAAGTGGAAGAACCGGTTTTCGAATCGCAAACCAAAACCAAATTGGGTTCTACCGAAATGGGACCAGGCTTAGCTTCTGTTCGTACTTTTGTCAACGATTTCATTAAAACCAATCTCGATAACTTTCTTCATAAAAATCCAGAAGTTGCCGATGCGTTGCTTCGTAAAATCTTGCAAGCGGAACGGGAGCGTAAAGAACTTTCTGGAATACGTAAACTAGCTAAAGATCGAGCTAAGAAAGCCAGTTTACACAATAAAAAATTAAGAGATTGTCGTGTACATTTAACCGATGCTAAAAATCCGCGAAGTTTAGAAAGTACTCTTTTTATTACCGAGGGGGATTCGGCTTCAGGGTCAATTACCAAATCACGAGATGTAAACACTCAAGCTGTTTTTAGCTTACGCGGTAAGCCTTTGAATTCGTATGGAATGACTAAAAAGATTGTGTACGAAAACGAAGAATTTAATTTACTTCAAGCGGCTTTGAATATTGAGGAAAGCATGGAAGATTTACGATATAATAATATCGTGATTGCAACCGATGCCGATGTCGATGGTATGCACATTCGTTTATTATTAATTACATTTTTCTTGCAGTTTTTCCCTGAACTTATCAAAGAAGGGCATTTGTATATTTTACAAACACCATTGTTCCGTGTGCGTAACAAGAAGAAAACAATTTACTGTTATAGCGATCAGGAACGTATTGATGCTATTGAAGAATTAAAACCAAAACCGGAAATTACTCGATTTAAAGGATTGGGTGAGATTTCTCCAGACGAGTTTAAACATTTTATTGGCGAGGATATTCGTTTAGATCCGGTAATGTTGGATAAAGCCACTTCCATAGAAACGTTATTGGAATTCTACATGGGTAAAAATACGCCAGACCGTCAGGATTTCATCATCAATAACCTAAAAGTGGAATTGGATAAGGTGGAAGAACTTTAGGGTTAAGAAAGGTAAAAGGTCAAGATCTAGCTGCCATAGAGTACTATTAAATGAATACTATCAACTGAATACTGTTAACTGAATATTGTTAACTAATTTATGAGCGAAGAAAACGAAAATATTAACGAAGAAGAATTGACACCTCAAGACGAGAATTTGTCCGAAGAAAGCACATCTGAAGACGGTCATTTTGAAGGGGAACATTTTTATAATAACGAAGAAAGTAATCCGGAAGATACTATTACCAAGGTAACAGGTATGTATAAAGATTGGTTTCTGGATTATGCATCGTATGTAATTTTAGAACGTGCGGTACCTGCTATTGAAGATGGTTTTAAACCTGTTCAGCGTCGTATTATGCACTCTATGAAAGAGTTGGATGACGGACGTTATAATAAAGTTGCGAATGTAGTAGGGCACACCATGCAGTATCATCCACACGGAGATGCCAGTATTGGAGATGCCATGGTGCAAATCGGTCAGAAAGATTTACTGATTGATTGTCAAGGGAACTGGGGAAACATCCTAACAGGTGATGGAGCAGCGGCTTCCCGATACATAGAAGCGCGTTTGAGTAAATTCGCTCTCGATGTTTTGTATTCGCCAAAAATTACAGAATGGGGCGTTTCTTATGATGGACGTCGAGCAGAACCAATCAATTTACCGGTAAAATTCCCATTGCTTTTAGCACAAGGAGGAGAAGGTATTGCCGTTGGTTTATCTACAAAAATATTACCGCATAATTTTAACGAGTTAATCGATGCTTCAGTTAAAATATTAAAAGGAAAACCGTTTACGATATTTCCAGATTTTCCAACAGCAGGAATTGCCGACATGTCTAATTACAACGATGGGATGCGTGGTGGTCGTGTACGCGTACGTGCTAAAATTTCGCAGTTAGACAAACAAACGTTGGTAATTACTCAAAT
The DNA here is from genome assembly GCF_055521455.1 of Flavobacterium sp. IC2-16. NCBI lineage: Bacteria > Pseudomonadati > Bacteroidota > Flavobacteriia > Flavobacteriales > Flavobacteriaceae > Flavobacterium > Flavobacterium sp. IC2-16. The sequence continues at coordinate 2,217,402 of NZ_CM145480.1, forward strand.
TCCGTTTTCTACCAATACGTCGTCATTAATTGACAGTATTTTAAAGGCGAATGAAAAAGGAAAAATCAAGATTAAAAAGATTGAAGACAACACCGCTGCGGAAGTTGAAATTTTAATTCATTTGCCGCCAGGTGTGTCGCCAGATAAAACCATTGATGCTTTGTACGCCTTTACAGCATGCGAATCGTCTATAGCACCTTTGGGTTGTGTTATTGAAAATCATAAGCCTTTGTTTATTGGCGTGTCTGATATGCTTAAGATTTCAACGAACCGAACGGTTCAATTGCTCAAAAGAGAGTTGGAAATTCAATTGGACGAGTTAGAAGAACAATGGCATTTTGCTTCTTTAGAACGTATTTTTATTGAAAACAGAATTTACCGTTTGATTGAGGAGGAAGAAACCTGGGAAGGCGTTATTTCGGCTATCGATACAGGGTTGAAACCACATATCAAACACTTAAAGCGTGACGTTACCGTTGAAGACATCAATCGATTAACAGAAATTCGAATCAAACGTATCTCTAAATTTGATATCGATAAGGCGCAAGAAAAGATTGAAGCTTTAGAAGGCGATATTGCTCAAGTAAAACATCATTTGGATCATTTGATTGATTTTGCGATAGATTATTTCACCCGTTTGAAAGAGAGATACGGAAAAGGACGTGAACGTCAAACCGAAATAAGAAACTTCGATACCATTGAAGCTACTAAGGTAGTATTACGAAACACTAAGCTATATGTGAATAGGGAAGAAGGTTTCATTGGAACTGGTTTAAAGAAAGATGAATATGTGGCCGATTGTTCCGATATTGACGACGTAATTGTATTTCTTCGCGATGGAAACATGATGGTAACCAAAGTTGATGAGAAAAAATTTGTTGGAAAGGATATCATTCACATTGCGGTTTTTGATAAAAACGACAAACGTACCATTTACAACATGATTTATCGCGATGGTAAATCGGGGTCGTCATTCATAAAACGTTTTAATGTATCTGGTGTTACTCGTGATAAAGCTTACGATTTAACACAGGAAAAGGCAGGTTCGCAAGTACTATATTTTTCGCATAATCCAAATGGGGAAGCGGAAGTAGTTACCGTTTTATTGCGCCAAGTGGGTAGTGTGAAAAAATTGAAGTGGGATTTAGATTTCGCCGATATTGCCATTAAAGGTCGTGCGTCTAAAGGGAATACAGTTTCTAAATATCCAATCAAGAAGATTGAACTGAAAGAAAAAGGTATTTCAACATTACGTCCGCGTAAGATTTGGTTCGATGATACCGTTCAGCGTTTAAACGTTGATGGAAGAGGGGAATTGTTGGGCGAATTTAGACCCAATGATCGTTTGTTAATTATCAATCAGTCCGGTAAATTAAAAACGATTATTCCAGAACTTACTACCCATTTTGATGAGGATATGATTATTCTTGAGAAATGGCATCCGAAAAAACCAATTTCAGCAATTTACTACGATGGAGAAAAAGAGCGTTATTTTATCAAACGATTCTTAGTCGAAAACGAAAACAAGGAAGAGCTATTCATTTCGGAACACGAAAAGTCGCAGTTAGAAATTGTTTCTACCGATTGGCGTCCAGTAGCAGAACTGATTTTTGCAAAGGTAAAAGGAGTGCAAAAAGAAAACCAAACTATTGACATGGAACAGTTTATTGCTGTGAAAGGAATCAAAGCATTAGGGAATCAATTAACTGCCGATAAACTTAAACAAGTGAATTTGTTAGAACCTTTAGTGTATGAAGAGCCGATAGAATTAGTTCCAGAAGAAATGGAAGTTACCCAATCCACTGATGGCGATGGAACCGATTTAACCGATTATAATATTAGTCTGGATGATGACGGACAGATTACGCTAACATTAGAATAATATAACAAACAAAAAAGTAACGATTAGCGTTACTTTTTTTGTTTTAACACTAAATACTTTGAAATGAAAATTTTCATTAAAAATATGGTATGCAGCCGATGTAAGTTTGTGGTTCAATCGGAATTGGAAAAATTAGGATTTCATATAGCTGCAATAGAGTTAGGTGAAGTTGCATTAACAGAAACATTATCGGATGAACAAAAAGCAAAAATCGCTACTAAACTGAAACAATTTGGTTTTGAATTGATTAATGATAAAAAAAGTCGTTTAATAGAACAGGTTAAAACAGTTGTTATTGAGTTTGTTCATTATAATAAAGGAAACGATAAAATTAATCTTTCAGATTTTATAAGCGAAAAACTTGCTTCCGATTATAATACTATTAGCAATCTGTTTTCTGAAGTTGAAGGAATAACTATCGAAAAATATTATATTTTACAGCGGATTGAGAAGGTTAAAGAGCTTTTAATGTATGACGAATTGAGTTTGTCTGAAATAGCCGATGCCTTAAATTACAGTAGTGTTGCTTATTTGAGTAATCAGTTTAAAAAGATAACTGGTTTTACACCTAGTTATTATAAAAAATTGAAGGAAAAGAAACGCAAGCAAATAGAAGACTTGTAAAAGTTACAAATCATATCTAAAATTCTACAATTTATTTCCTGATTTTCTTTAGAACTTTGTTGTTAGTAATTATAAATAGTTTACAAATGACACACGAATATAAAATATCAGGAATGACATGTTCCAACTGCGAAAATAAAGTGCAGCAAGCCTTGTCGATGGTCGATAATGTTAGCAATGTAATAGTTTCAAAAGAGAATAATACTGCTACCATTACTATGGATAAACATATACCGTTAGATGTATTGCAAGAAGCCTTGTCTCAAAAAGATAAAAAGTATAGCATTTCGGCTATGCAACATAATGAAACTATAGAGCAAACCAAATCACTATTTGTTACTTATAAGCCTATTATATTGATTTTTGCGTTAATTACTCTGGTAACAGTTTTAATTCAATTGAATAGTGAAAAGTTTGTTTTTGAAGTATGGATGCGCCATTTTATGTCCGGTTTCTTTCTAGTTTTTTCTTTTTTTAAACTATTGGATTTAAAAGGGTTTTCAGAAAGTTACGTTATGTATGATGTTGTTGCAAAACGCTTTCCAATATGGGCTTATATCTATGCTTTTATGGAACTGTTTTTAGGACTTGCTTATTTAACCGATTTTCAACCATTGCTTATTAATGGAATAACGTTTATTGTGATGACTGTGAGTGTTGTTGGAGTTTTACAGTCAGTTTTAAATAAAAGAAAAATTCAGTGTGCTTGTTTGGGCGCGGTGTTTAATTTGCCAATGAGTACAGTGACTATTATTGAAGATGTATTGATGATAGGTATGAGTGCCTATATGATACTATCTATTATTTAATAAAAAGCTCTCAAATTTTGAGAGCTTTTTTTATGAGATTTAATTAGTAATATCTGTGTCTTCCAGTTTCTCATCAGCAATGGTATTGTTGTGAAGTTTGACCGGATTTTTACTTTTCTTCATTTTTAAATTGAGGAACTCCACAAATAAAGAGAAGAATATAGAGAAATATAAGTACCCTTTCGGAATACTGTTTACTTCAGTTCCTCCAAAGAATTTAAAGTGTGCTAAATGCGAACCTTCTGCTAAAAGCATTACCCCAATTAAAATCAAGAACGAAAGACCAAGTATTTGAATGGTTGGATGATTGTTTACAAATTTACTTACCGGCCCTGCAAAAATCATCATAATGACAATTGATATGATAATTGAAAGAATCATAATAATTAAAGCGCCTTCGTAGCCAAATCCACCTTGAGAAGGTTCTTTCATACTAATTAACCCAACGGCAGTTAGTATACTGTCGAATGAAAAAACTAAGTTTAGTAGCGCAATTTGGATAATAGCACCAGATAAGGTATTGCTTGATTTTCCTTTTTCAGATTCTTCTTCACCTTCTAATTTGTGATGAATTTCGGTAACTGATTTGTATAAAAGAAATAATCCTCCTCCAAATATAATAATGCTTTGTCCAGTAACTCCAGCACTAAAGAAACTTAAATCGATATGAAATAGTACATCTTGTAAGCTTAAAACCCAAGTAATTCCAAATAGCAATACAATTCGGAAAGCCATTGCTAATAATAAACCAACTCGTCTGGCTTTTGGCTGATCTTTTTCTTCTAGTTTTCCAGATACAATCGATAGAAAAACAATATTGTCTATACCAAGAATGATTTCAAGAAAGGTTAATGTTAATAAAGCAATCCAAGCATCTGGGTTGAATAAAAGTTCCATTTAGTATTTTAGTTTTATAATTCTGCTGTTAAACGTAAATTAATTGATTTTTGTTACAGTTCCGCGTTGTTTTTTTGCTTCACCAACAAATGCATATTCAAAAGTATAACCATTTTTATGCGTAGTTATAATTTTCATGCTGATAGCTTTTTTCTCCTGCATACTTTTGGGATGAAGTTTTTGAAGCACAAATTCACAGTCGTTTACCCAACGAATCGATGCCGTATCTGTTTTGCCATTGAAAGTTTCAATTTGAAGTTCTGCAGTTCGTTCAAAAACCGATTTTTTTTCCACACCATCGATAGTTTGTGTGAATTCGAATTTACCAGTTTTAAAATCGGTACAATTGCGTTCTTGATTATAACATGCGGTAAGTACAAAAAAGGCGAGTAATAGGTATACTTTCATTATTCGTTTAAATATTTAGCAATCAGGTTTAAAAGTTTAGTTCTGTCGAGTGGTTTAGCAATGTAATCATTAAAACCTGAATTCAAAATTTTATGTTTATCTTCATCTGCGGCATAGGCAGTTTGTGCGATAATAGTTAAATTCGGAAATGCAGGTCTAATTTTAGCGATGGCATCATAACCAGAACAGATAGGCATTTTAATATCCATCAAAATTAAATTTATATTTGGATTTGAAAAACATATTTCGATAGCTTCTTCACCATTTACAGCTCTTAATATTTTAAAATTACAATTTTGAACAATTTTTTGAAATAATAAAAAGTTGATGTTGTCGTCTTCAGCTATAAGAATGGTAACATTCGCATTGTTCTTTTTTAGTTTTTTGGCAATTTCAAGCGGAGGAATTTGCTGATTTTCTTCGGTTTTAAACGGTATTTCAATTTTAAAAGAAGTTCCGATACCAACTTCAGATGAAATTTCAATCGTACCATTTAAAAGTTCTACATAGGCTTTAGTTATTGATAATCCCAAACCTAATCCTCCAACTTTTATCGATAAATCGTTTTCAATCCTCCCAAATCGTTCAAATATTTTATCTAAATTTTCATTGGTTATTCCAACTCCAGTATCATTAATGGTAAATAATAATTTTTTACTTTCTTGGTCGATAGCATAACTAAGTTCAACTTTCCCTTTTTCGGTAAATTTCACCGCGTTATTGACCAAATTTGTAATGATTTGTTTTAGTTTGGTTTCGTCTGTAATTATATTTTCTTCATACGATTGTGCAGGAGGAATTAAAAGGAATTCTAGTTTTTTATTGCTAGGAATAGTGATTTTTACACTTTCATAAAGCTCTTGTATTGCTTTTTCTAAATTGAAACTTTTAAAAGTTGGTTGCACCAAATTGGAATCAATTTTAGACATCTCAATTAAATCGTCAATAATGTTGACTAAGTTTTTTCCACTCTGATTGATGATGTTTAAATACTCTGTTTTCTCTTCTGCATTGGTTTTCGAATGTAATAGTAATTCCGAAAAACCATTAATTGCGTTTATCGGAGTTCTAATTTCATGGGAAAGATTGGCCAAGAAAACAGATTTTAAGTTGTCGCTTTTTTCCGCTTGTTGTTTAGCATTTATTAGGTTTATTTTCTGATTGTTGTTTTCTTCGAACAAATCTCCAATATGACCAAATTCGCCTTGCACTTTTTTTAGTTCCTTTATTTCATTTGAATTATGATTGGACTCTAAAATTTTTGTAATGGTTTTCAGTGGCTTGAAAATCCACTTTTTAGAAAAATAGATATTAACGATTAGATATAACAAACCGAATAGGAGAATTATTTCAAGAACAATTTTAGAGACAAAGAAATCTTTAGTATAGTTTTTCTCAAATTGAAATTTACCAATGAGGTTGCCTCTCCAACCGTATAGGTTTTTTGAAAAATGGATTGTGTTTTTATCTGAAGCTATTTCGGTATTTGAAATCGAACATTTTGTTGCACTACTAATTTTGCGAATTTTATTAAAGTAATTTTTATCTAAACGCAAACCCATAAAAAAATATCCTTTTGGAGAACTTTTTGTTTTAGTAGGGTCGTTAGATGGATGTATGGTTGAAGCGTGTATTTTATAAAAAACATTGTTTTTATTTATAAAAAAAGTCATGTACTTTTTTTTGTAGAGTTCTTGAAAGACTTCTTTCGGAATTATATCCTGTTCGTATTTTCCTCGTGTACGAGCATGAATTAAGTTTTCATTTAAATCATATACAGATACCAAATCTAATTCATAGACATTAATGGCTGTTCCTACATAAAAATCGAACCATTTTTCATCTTTTGTATGAACGTAGGTTACGAATTCATCCCAAAACGACATGTCGATTATTTGGTTTTCGAATGGCGCCCAACTCGATTCTAAAAGCGCGTCAATTTCTTTTTTGAAATTGGTAGTAGTAATGTCATAATCATTTTTTTCCTGCTGAATCGTGTAAAAATACAAGCCAAGAAATAGCAACAAAAAGAAGCAACTGGAAATTATCGTTAATAAAATGTATTTTTTATATGTTGACAATCTCATAAGTTTTTCTATTTTTAAATATGATTGTCTATAAATATACGATTTTTAACAAAAAAATAGTAAAGCATGGATTTTAAAAATGTATCATTTTTTATTTCAGCTTGTCTAATTCGTCATCGGTAAAATGGCGCAACCCTTTTTCTTTAGAAAATTTATCAGAATTGTATTGGTTCGATTGGTTTTTTGGGATGGATAAGCTTTCCCAAGGCGTTTGTTTCATCAGTTTAGCAAAGAAAACAATTTGACCTACATGATAGGGATAGTGAGCCAATTGTCGGTTTATTGCTTCCATAACGGTATGGCCTTCGTTTCGGATGTAAATAATTTGGGTGAGTTGTTCCGGTTTTAAGGCATTAATAGTGTTGAAAAAACAAGACCATCCTTTATCCCAAACGGCAAATAGTTTTTCTTTTGTTTGAATGGTGTTTTCAAATTCTCCGTCGCGATTTCGCCATTCCTTTTCGCCATCGGAAGTAAGAAAATCGGTCCATCGGGAAATCATGTTGCCGGATAAATGTTTGACTATAATCGCAATAGAATTACTGTCTTCATTAACCATTTTAAAAAGCTGTTCAGGTTCCAGTTGGTTCATTGCTTTTTCACCAATGGTTTTATAATACAGAAACTGCTTTTTAATACTCTCTAAATATTGATTATTGATTGGTGTCTCCATCGAATAAACTTTTCATTATGGTTTGAATCCCTTTGAAAATTAAAAACATAGCACCTAAACAAAAAATAATTCCAAGTCCTAAAATAGGAATGTAAAAAGGATGCCCCTGATTTTTAAAGGAGCTATGAATTACCGAAGGACCAATAAATAGCAACGGTAAAGCAAATGCTAAATAGCGTACTCCTTTTACTAAAAGTTGTTTGTTAGTAGCCATTAAAAAACAATTTGGAGTCCATAGCCATAATTATTGGCAATAATATTCATATTGATAGCCGGTTTTTCGTAATACCCAACCGAGTTTTTTAAACCACTGTTGTACAATTTAATTCCTTTTTGAATTTTTTTTGTTCTACCAGACATAACTGGAATTGAAGTTATGATAGCCGCAGCGCCAATATAAGTCATAGGAGAAGGATATCGAACATCCGATACCAAACCAACAACTAAATCACCCACAATAAAAGCCGAACCAATACCAATTAGAGCACCTCCGATAGATTCCTTGTTTTGTCCAGCTTTGAATAGTTTCAAGGCTTCGGGATTCGTCATTAGTAATTGTTTTGTTTCTCGAGATGAAATTTGTTCTCCGTTGGTGTAAAATTTTCCTTTTTCCATTTTTATTTCTTGAGCAGATAGTACAAAAACAAAAAACAGAGATAGTAAAGCAAATAGTTTTTTCATGTTAAATAGCTTATGGTTTGTTTGTATAGTTTTCAATGGCTTTGCGAACACTTCCGTGTTTTTCTAATAGTTCTTTGGCTTGATCGTACGGAATATTAATTTCATTCATAATCATACGGGTTCCTCTATCAATAAGTTTTACATTACTTAACTGCATATCCACCATTTTGTTGCCTTTCACACGGCCAAGCTGAATCATAGTTGCAGTTGAAATCATGTTTAAAACTAATTTTTGTGCCGTTCCGGCTTTCATTCGAGAGCTTCCAGTTACAAATTCAGGTCCCACAACAACTTCAATTGGAAATTTTGCAGTTACTGCTAACGGACTTCCCGCATTGCAAGTGATGCATCCCGTTGTAATATTGTTTTCATTGCATCGTTCTAAACCACCAATTACATATGGCGTTGTTCCTGATGCAGCAATTCCTATAACTACATCATTAGGTTTTATATCCCAATCCGATAAATCTTTCCAGGCTTGTGTGGTATCATCTTCGGCAAATTCAACAGCTTTTCTGATTGCTTGATCTCCACCGGCAATTAATCCGATAACCATATCAAATGGAACCCCAAAAGTAGGTGGGCATTCAGACGCATCAACAATACCAAGTCTTCCCGAAGTACCAGCACCAATATAAAATAACCGACCTCCAACTTTCATTTTTTCTACAATAGTAGCAACCAAAGCTTCAATTTGTGGTAATGCTTTTTCTACAGCCAAGGGAACTGTTTTGTCTTCATTATTGATGTTGCTTAACAAGTCATGAACGGACATTTTTTCTAGATGTTCGTATTTAGAAGATTGTTCGGTGGTTTTGGTAAATGACATAAAAGTAAGTTGCTAACTGGCAAAGTTGCTAAGTTACAAAGTTTTGTTTTGAATTGCTATTCTATTTTTTACATAAAATCAGTAATGAAATTGAGCGTGTGTGAGGGATGGTAGAGAAAATCCTTTTTGGGACTGAGGCTCTCGAAGTTACTAGAAAAGATTACTTCTTTTAATTTGTGTTCAGTGAACTTCGTTTGCAACGCACAGACCGAGCCTTTGGTAACGCCATAAAACTACATGAAATAGGCAAATAGAATTCCAAGTAAAATAGCCGAAAGTTTTGCCATATTGAATTTATGTCCTTCACTGGTTTCAAAAATAATAGTTGATGAAATGTGAAACAATATCCCAATAACAAATGCCGTGATTTCCGCGTAATAGTTTGTAATGAATGAAAGCTTTTCGGAAGTTAAAGTTCCTAATGGCGTCATAATTGCGAAAACAAGCATGAAAATTAAAATCGATGTTCTGTTCAGATGTGAAGTGCTGAAAAAAGTAGTTAATATAATAGCTATAGGAAAATGATGTATGGCAATTCCCCAGGCTAAATCGTTATGCTGACTCACGGGTAATCCTTCTAAAAGAGCATGCAAACATAGACTTAAGAAAAGAGCCCAAGGTATATGATGCATGGTATCGTGCCCATGAACATGCCCGTGTTCTGCGCCTTTTGAGAAATATTCCAAAATAATCTGAAAGACAATACCAAACATGATAAACATTCCTGCATTATCGTGTAGGTGTGCTGAGCTTTTTGAAGTTTCATAAGTTGTATAAACCTCAGGAAGCAAATGAGATACCGTTAAAGCCAATAAGAAAGAACCGCTAAAAGCCAAAAGAAGCTTTAAGTTTTTTTTACTTTTTGGTCTAAAAAAAGTAGCTATAATATAGCCAAAAATAACTGAAAATAATGGCAATAAATAGATCATAACTATTTAAAAATCATGATTAAACGTTCCGATTCTTTCTTGTAAAACTTGCGTAATTTATAGTCGCCGAAAACATCTAAAAGGAAAATCTCGGCTTCTTCCATCATTTGTTCAAAATCTTCTAAAGTTAAGGCTTTTACTTTTTCTGTGAAATGAAATTTTTCACCGTTATCTTCAAAATCTATTTCTTTAAAAATATGGTTGTCTTTTACATAACGTTTAATATGAAAATCTATTCCTTCAACTGTTTTAACTTCTTCCGGCACAAGGTTTTCAATTATATAATCAACATTCATAAAGTCAATTACAGCAAAACCATATTCGGTTAAAGAATTTTTGATTGCTTTTAAGGTCGTTATGTTGTCATCATCACTTTCAAAATACCCAAAACTGGTAAATAAATTAAAAACAGCATCAAATTTTTCATCAAAGGGTTCGCGCATGTCGTGAACTTTAAAATGAAGTTTTTCATTTGAATATTCCGATGCGGCTGCGATGCTATTTTCGGATAAATCGGCACCTGTTACATCAAATCCCAATTGATTCAAATAGACAGAGTGACGCCCTTTACCACAGGCTAAATCTAAAATTTTAGCATCATCAGGTAAGTTTAAATACTGCGTTAAATTATCCATGAAATGTTGCGCTTCGGCATAATCACGGTCTTTGTATAAAATATGATAGTAAGATGTGTCGAACCAAGAGGCAAACCAGTTTTTTGTTAGATGATTTTGTGTATCTGACATGTATTCTTTTATTGGAGGATAATTAATCTTGCAAATTTAACGTATTTTTGCTGACTAATTCCATGTTTAAAATTTGAAATGTAAGATTTAAGATTTTTTGGGATTTGGAATTTTGATAATGGATTTTGATAAAAATGGAGAATTTTAAAATGATTGCCAAAACATTATTTGGCTTCGAAGAAATATTAGCAAAAGAATTAGCTCAATTAGGGGCGCAAAAAATTGAGCAAGGGACCCGTATGGTTAGCTTTTACGGTGATAAAGGCTTTATGTATAAAGCGAATTTGGCTTTGCGTACTGCTTTAAAAATTCTTAAACCCATTTATCATTTTCGCGCGTTTAATGAGCAAAGTTTATATCGTGGCGTACAAGGTGTTGATTGGTCTAAGTATTTGTCGGCTCATCAATCGTTTGTGGTTGATGTAACGCTACATTCCGATCATTTTAATCATTCACAATTTGTTGCTTTAAAAACTAAAGACGCTATTGTTGACCAGTTTCGAGATAAATTTGGTAAGCGTCCTAACGTCGATAAAGATTTTCCAGATTTGCGTATTAATGTGCATATCGATCGCGATCAATGTTCAATTTCACTGGATAGTTCTGGCGATTCATTACACCATCGTGGGTATAAAACAGCAACTAATATTGCACCTATCAACGAGGTTTTAGCAGCAGGAATGTTGTTGCTTTCTGGTTGGGATGGACAAGGCGATTTTATTGATCCAATGTGTGGTTCTGGGACTATCTTAGCTGAAGCTGCCATGATTGCCTGCAATATTCCGGCGAACATCAATAGAAAAGAGTTTGCTTTTGAGCGTTGGAACGATTGGGACAATGCATTGTTTGATCAGATTATGGATTCATTAATGAAAAAAGTTAAAGAATTTCATTATACCATAACAGGTTACGATAAAGCGCCATCGGCTGTTATGAAAGCGAAAGACAACATTCGAAATGCTAATTTGGAAGAATATGTGAAAATTTCGGAACGTAATTTTTTCGATACGGAAAAAGAAACACGAGGTCCGTTGCATATGGTTTTTAATCCGCCTTACGGTGAACGTTTGGATATTGAAATGGAACGTTTTTACAGAGAAATTGGCGATACGTTAAAGCAAAGTTATCCAGGAACAAATGCTTGGTTTATTACTGCAAATCTTGAAGCTTTGAAATTTGTAGGTTTAAAACCATCACGTAAAATAAAGCTCTTTAACGGAAAATTAGAAACTCGTTTGGTGAAATACGAAATGTATGAAGGAAGTAAACGAATGAAATTTCAAAATAAAGAGTAGTCGTCTCGATTTCAACCATTTACTCATAATTTATAACTCATAACTTCAAAAAATGACTTTAAAAACGAAAGCATTGTTGTATAATTTTATTGGTTTTGCAGTATTTTTTGTTTTAGCACGAATTGTTGCTCAAACATTTACCAATTTAAACGGTTTATGGTTGCCATTAACCTCGGCAGTAGTAGCCTCTATTTTAGCACCAAAATTTCAAGCAGTTCCAACTCCAGAAGGAGAGAAAATATACATGAAATGGTTGTTTATAAAAGGAGTTAAGGAAGTTAAATGGTAAAAATTATTTTTGAGATTTATACAGTGGTATAAGATAACTCAATGTGTAATTAAATCCTACGCCAAAATTTCCTTCATACGTTCTATTAAAACCAGGAATGAAAAGATTGTCGAAATTCTCTGGTTTTTTGTTTGAGGCTAAATAATTCAGTCGAACCGAAAATCCTAAAAAGACATTGTTGAACAATTCGGCTTTTACGCCACCAATTACTTCAACCCAACTTGCTGTAAGACCATCAAATTTCTGATTTGGATATACTACTGTTTCTCCAAAATACGTACTGGTGTTGTATATAGCGTAGCTATTAAGGTTTTGTGAAAAGGAACTTACACCATATCGCATACCAACATAAATCATGTTTTGCATATCAAGCCAGTTTTCATAGGAGTTGTAATCGAAGCCAACTTTAAAATAACTTCCTTTTGTTGTAAAATTTACTTGGTCGTCATCTACAGTTTTGTTTTCGTTACCCAACTCACCCGCAACATAGAATTTTTTAGAGATACGATAATCTCCAACAATTTCAAATCCTTTATAATCTTTATCGTAAAAGGATTTTGTTAATCGATGTAAATCTACACCAACCCGAACACCATAGCGTTGTGTTTTTCCATTTGAAACAGAATCGGTAGTTTGTTTTTGGGAAAATGTTGATAAAGAAACCAACATTAAAGCCATACTAAAAATAGATTTTAATGTGTGTTTCATTTTCATTTTGAATGTTTGGTTGTACAACTTCAATTGATGAAATCCATAAGGAGGTATCACCGTCAGTTAATTCAGGATTGTTGTCGTTCAGTAAAAATAAAGTTTTATAACCACAAGCTCTGGAAATAAAAACATCAGAACGTGTATAATTGAATGTCAGCACATCAATATTGTCATTACCCGTATCAGCATCAGAACCGTTTTGAATAAATTGAAGTGTGGTTATGTCTTCATTTGTTTTTAGTGGAACACTAATTTTACTTACACCAGTATATCCTATACCTTCTGTAAATCCCGGAGCAATAACACCAAGATTACTAACACTTTTCAATGTAGTTGGATTGGTAGCATCATAAAATTCTATAATTACATTTGGTGTTGTAGGTGTTCCTTCTGCACAAATATCATCTTTTTCACAACCCCAAAAAGAATTAGCGAGTATCAGTGATAAGCCGATTAGCTTTAGTTTTTTCATTTTCAAATTTTCAAATTTGTAAACCTTCAAATTCAATTAGCGTTTTTCCAAAAGTACAACATTTTCCACATGATGCGTTTGTGGAAACATATCTACCGGTCGTACACGAGTTACTTTGTACATTTCGTCCATTAAGGCCAAATCACGTGCTTGTGTTGCCGAGTTACAGCTAACATAAACTACTTTTTCTGGAGCGATTTTTAAAATCTGTCCAACCACATCGGCATGCATTCCGTCGCGAGGTGGATCGGTAATAATAACATCCGGATGACCATGCGTTTTGATGAATTCGTCGTTGAATACATTTTTCATATCACCAACAAAAAACTCACAATTGGTAATATTGTTTCGTTTGGCATTTTCTTTCGCATCGGCAATAGCTTCTGGAACGGCTTCTACACCAATTACTTTTTTCGCTTTTTTAGATACGAATTGCGCAATGGTTCCGGTTCCGGTATATAAATCGTAAACCAATTCGTTTCCAGTTAAACCAGCAAATTCTCTTGTAATTGAGTATAATTCATAAGCTTGCGCGGAATTTGTTTGGTAGAACGATTTTGCATTGATGCTGAAGTTCAAACCTTCCATTTCTTCCAAAATGTAATCTCTTCCTTTGAAAAGAATAATGTCCTGGTCGTATATGGTATCGTTCGCTTTCTGATTGATAACATATTGTAACGAAGTGATTTCCGGGAAACGTTCCGCTAAGAAATTCATCATCAATTCAATGCCTTTTTTATTGTTGTCGTAAAACTGAATCAATACCATGATTTCTCCCGTTGAAGCCGTACGAATCATTAGGGTACGTAATAAACCGTGGTTTTCTCTCGGATTGAAAAACGTCAAACCATTTTCATTGGCAAAACGTCTGATTTCGTTACGGATATCGTTGGAAGGATCTTGTTGTAAATGACATTTTTTGATGTCTAAAATCTTATCCCACATTTTTGGGATATGGAAACCAACGGCGTTTTTGTTGTCTAATTCTACTTCAGAGTCGATTTCTTCTTGTGTCATCCATCTTGAAGACGAGAAACCAAACTCCATTTTATTACGATAGAAGAATTGTTCTTTGGAACCTAAAATCGGTTCAAATTCCGGTAATTCTACTTTACCGATTCTTTTCAAATGATTGTAAACTTCCTGGTTTTTGTAGAACAATTGCTGTTCGTACTTCATGTTTTGCCATTTACAGCCACCACAAACTCCGAAATGCTCACAAATCGGGTCAATGCGGTGCTCGGATAGCTCATGAAAGTTTATGGCTTTTCCTTCGTAATAGGCTTTGCGTTTTTTGAACGTTTGTACATCCACCACGTCGCCCGGCACTACATTCGGAATAAAAATTACTTTTCCATCGGGTGCTTTAGCTACCGATACGCCTTTAGCTCCTGCATCAAGGACTTTTACGTTTTCGAATACGATTTTGTCTGTTTTTTTTCTTCCCATGGGGCAAAAATAAGCATTCAATCATAATGTAACTTCATTTAATTTGAGTTATGTAAAAAAAAATACGTCATTTTTAGAATAACGTATTTTTTAGTTGTGCTGTTTTTTATTTTCTGAAAAAAAACTTTTGGTTTTGCCTTTTTATAACTTAGCAATTACATTTAAAAGTTTTTGTTGAACTTCTATGGCAAGTGTTTCTAGTGCAGGGTTTTTGATGCTACTCATTGAAGCAATTGGGTCTACAGCAGAAATTTCAATAGAACCGTTTTCGTGCTCTTCGACTACAACGTTGCAAGGAAGAAAAACGCCAATTTTATCTTCATGCGTTAAAGCTTTATGGGCAAAATGGGGGTTACAAGCCCCGAGAATTTTATATTTTTTAAAGTCAACATCAATTTTCTTTTTTAAAGTTTCTTTGACATCAATTTCGGTTAATACTCCAAAACCTTCATTTTTTAATTCGGCCGTAGCTTTTTCAATGGCATCATCAAAAGAGATGCCTGTCAAAGTTTTGCTAAAATAGTAGCTCATATTCTTTTAATACTTGATGTCGAAAGTTCCATCAGTTATGGTAACCGTGTTAACAGGATCTGTATCGGTAGACATAGTTCCAGAAAATGTTCCTGTCACTCTATTGCTTGAGTTTTCGGATACAAATGATGAGAATGAAGCAGTAGTTTCATAAAACTCGCCATTTTCAGAGTATTGCATAAAGTAAATTTGCCCATCGGATGCTTTTTCCATGTTCATTTCGAAATAAACATTAGGTTGGTTAGCCACAGCGGCAGTGATTTCTAAGTCAGTATAATCTTCATAAGGAATTTGAGTTACACTTACCACAGTAAATTTTTTAGTGACACCGTTAATTTTTGCAGTAATTATTTTTGATGGTGTTGACGAACTTGAATTATTATCGTCTTTCGAACATGATGACAGTGAAATTAATGAAGTAATCATTAAAAATAGTAGTATCCTTTTCATAATATTGAGTTTTATGGTTAGACATCACTATGAAATTAATCATTAATGATTTAAAACAATTTTAAAATCGTTGTGATTGAATTAAAACTCGTTTAAAGTCATCTTTAAAAAAAAATTGTTCCTTTGTAGTAAATATTTTTCAAAATGAAAACACATTTGGCACTACTTCGCGGTATTAATGTTTCGGGTCATAACATGATAAAAATGGAAGACTTGAAAAAGTTATTGGAAGGAATGAATTATTCTAATGTTAGAACCTACATTCAATCGGGTAATGTTTTTGTGGATTCCGAGGAAGAGCATGGCGCTACAGTTGGATTTAAAATCAAACAGGAAATCTATAAGGAATGGGGATATGATGTTCCAGTAGTGGTTGTTGCAAAAGAAGATTTAGAAAATTGTTTTCGTAATAATCCTTATCTAAAGGAGAAAGAAGTTGATACTAAGAAGCTATATTTTACGTTTCTTTCTAAAGAATTACACGAAAACAGCATTCATGAACTTAAAATGAGCCAGGTTAAACCTGATGAAGCTTACATCGATAAAAACAGAATTTATATTAAATATGCTGTTGGAGCTGGAAAAACCAGATTAGATCAAAAGTATATCGAAAAAAAATTGAATGTTATTGCTACTATGCGAAACATGAATACGATAACCAAATTGTTAGAAATGTTTGAATAGCAATTTAACAAGATGTGTTCATTTTGTTAGTAAACTGTATTGTTACAAATGCTTTGGATTATTGTTATATTTTTGATTTCGAATAGAATTGATTGTTACAAAAAACATAAAATAGAGGGTAAAATGTTATTTTTGTGAATAAAATTTGTTAAATTGCGCTACAAATTTACCCCAAGTCAATTTTATAACTGTAACTACTAAAATAATTATAATGCAAGTGTTAGAAAAAATGAATTCTGCAGAAGCAATTCAACTGGAAAACAAGTATGGTGCACACAATTATCACCCACTACCAGTTGTGTTGAGTAAAGGTGAGGGAGTGTATGTTTGGGATACTGAAGGGAAAAAATACTACGATTTCTTATCGGCGTATTCTGCAGTAAATCAAGGGCATTGCCATCCTAAAATTGTTGGCGCTATGATTAATCAAGCGCAAACGTTAACCTTAACTTCAAGAGCTTTCTATAATGACAAATTAGGTGTTTATGAGCAATTCGTAACGAACTATTTTGGTTTCGATAAAGTTTTGCCAATGAATACTGGAGCTGAAGCTGTTGAAACGGCATTAAAGCTATGCCGTAAATGGGCTTATGAGAAAAAAGGAATTCATGAAAATGAAGCTAAGATAATTGTTTGTGAAAATAATTTCCACGGGCGTACTACAACTATTATATCATTTTCAAACGATGAAAACGCACGTAAAAACTTCGGTCCGTATACAGCTGGATTTATTAAAATAGCATACGATGACATTGAGGCGCTGGAAAAAGCAATCACATCATCACCAAATATTGCAGGATTTTTAGTTGAGCCAATTCAAGGAGAAGCGGGTGTTTATGTTCCTACAGAGGGATATTTAGCCAAAGCAAAAGCACTATGTGAAAAGCATAATGTATTGTTTATTGCGGATGAGGTTCAAACAGGTATTGCTCGTACTGGAAAATTATTAGCAGTGAATCATGAAAATGTTACTCCGGATATTTTAATTCTTGGAAAAGCTATTTCGGGTGGAGTTTATCCTGTTTCTGCAGTATTAGCAAACGATGCTATCATGAATGTGATAAAACCTGGACAACACGGTTCTACCTTTGGAGGTAATCCTGTAGCTGCTGCTGTTGCAATTGCTGCACTTGAAGTAGTAACCGATGAAAGTTTAGCAGAAAATGCTGAACATTTAGGAAAATTATTCCGTTCGGAAATTGGAAAATATATTGAAACGTCTAATATCGCTACTTTAGTTCGTGGTAAAGGCTTGTTAAATGCGGTGGTTATTAATGATACAGAAGAAAGCGATACGGCTTGGAATATTTGTATGAAGTTAGCCGAAAACGGCTTGTTGGCTAAACCAACACATGGAAATATCATTCGTTTTGCACCACCATTGGTTATGAATGAAGAACAATTGTTGGATTGCGTTTCCATTATCACCAAGACCTTAAAAGATTTCGAAAAATAAGAAATAAAAAAAAATCCGCTTAAAAGCGGATTTTTTTATGTCTAGTATTTATTGACCAAGAACTTCGCGAATTCTTTCTTGCATTAATTCTGGGTTTTGTAATGCATCCATTCCAACAACACTAATTACAACAGCAAAGTAAGCAATTGTTAGAACTCCTAAAACTATTCCGATAATACAAAGAACTTTACCGGTTTTAACGTTTTTGTAGTTGGTATAAACGGATGGATTTTCGTTATATAATGCGGTATCTTTTTTAGCCAAATAGATACCAACTGCTCCTAAAAGGATACTGAAAATTCCGTAACAGCAGCAAACTAAAATAGAGCCAACACCTAAAATCATTACAGCCGTAGCGTTAGGTAGTTTTTGATTTTTTTCAAAATTGTTGAAATTGCTTTCTTTCATAATTACTTGATTTTGGTTTGTATTAAATAATAAAATGTTTAATGAAATATGATACTACCATAATTACCGCATTTAAAATTCCTAAGGGTAATATGATTTTATGATAGTTTCTGGATTTGTCTATGAAGTTCAACGCTACAAATCCAACAAAAAGAATTAAGGTGAAAATGGCAGGAAACATTTTAAATGCTGCCACAAATTCTCCTTGACATAATAAAACTAACGCACGTTGAGTTCCGCAGCCGAAGCATTCTATCCCTAAAAATTTCTTGCTCATGCAAGGAATCATATATTCTTCCATAAATTAAATCTGTAGGACAATTTTACTAAAAATACTGCATAGTTTTTAAATTATAGAAAGATATTTTTTCTTCCTTACCTTTGTTCAAATAAATTCGAGTTATGAAGCCTATCTATATTTTATTAATGATTCTAGTTATTAGTCTTGTTTTTTACGAACAATCTAAACCAGAAGGAAATGTATGGATTAAAGTCGTGGGGATTTTGATTTTCTTTTACGGAATGATGAAACTCATGGCTAAAACTTCAAGTAATTCTAATGATGACGATGAGCATGAGTCTTAATATTGGTGATTCGGTTTCGGTTTTAGACGATGTAATAAACGGCATTGTAATAGGTTTTGAGAAAAACGCAGTAGTTATTGAAACTCCAGATGGTTTTACAATGACATTTGCTTCTAATGAGCTTGTGAAGATTGGAGATTCAGCCGATTTAAAATCGTTTGCTTCTACATCATTACAACAGGTACTCAAAGAAAAAGAAATACCGGTTAAACGCTCGTTTGTTAAAGAAAAAAAATCCAGAAAAGATGAGTTTGTTCTGGAAGTCGATTTGCATATTGAAAAATTAGTCCCATCTAAACGCGGAATGTCTAATTATGATATCCTAACTCTTCAAATGGATACTGCTAAACGTCAACTCGATTTTGCCATCAAAAACAGAATGCCAAAAGTGGTTTTTATTCACGGAGTTGGAGAAGGGGTTTTGAAAGCCGAACTTGATTTTCTATTAGGTCGTTACGACGGAATATCTTTTCAAGATGCTAATTATCAAAAATATGGATTAGGAGCTACAGAAGTTTATATCAAACAAAATCCTTCCAGATAATTATAAATTAGTCGTGTAAGTTCCAAAAAGATATTCTTCAAAAACGAAAGAATTATCGTTTCCTACAAACTGAACATTAATCAATTTAATTTGATGGTTGTACCCTACTAAGGTAACTTCGTTAGTATTTGGGTCTGTTGTAGTTTTTTCGGTTGTTACGATTTGTACTGTTCCGCCAGATGCTGCGCTCCATTGTTTTGTTACAGTTGGTGAAGCAGGAGGAATGTCTGAACAAATTACGGCATTAGAAGCATTGCCACTATATTTACGATACAAAACTTTGTTGGCATCACCAATGGTAACTATGCGAGGCTCACCATCGGGTGTTACTTCATTTACAAATGATGAAGGAGGTATGTCTATTAATAAAAGCTCTTCTTTATGGGTTTTGAAAAGTAAATCTTTGTCGCTACATTTTTGAATGGAAGCCGAACCGAAATTGAACGACTCTAAAACAATATCGCCATCATCGCACGAATTCAAAACGAAAAGACAAATTAATATCCCGAAAAACTTTTTCATAATTTTACTTTCAGATTGGTTTTGAGACAAAAGTAGTATTTTTAGGTTGTAAAAGCCAATATTTCACGTGATGAAATTCATCAATATTCCTATATTTGAAAACCAAACCAAAAACTAATTATGTCATCTAAACATCAAACCAATTATCCAGCATTATATACTCTTATTACCGTATTCTTTTTTTGGGGTTTTATTGCAGCTGGAAACAGCATTTTTATTCCTTTTTGTAAAAGTTATTTTTCGCTAGATCAGTTTCAATCACAGTTAGTTGATTTTGCTTTTTATACAGCATATTATATTGGAGCACTGTTGTTATTTATTTTTGGAACTTTTAAAAATAAAGATATTGTAAGTGGTTGGGGCTATAAAAAAAGTATCATTTTCGGGTTGTTATTTTCGGCTCTTGGAGCAGGTGCTATGATTATTGCCGTTGAAGCGAATCTATATGCAGGGATGTTATCTGGTTTGTTTATTGTGGCTCTTGGTTTTTCGTTACAGCAAACTGCGGCTAATCCGTTTGCCATTTCGTTAGGAAATCCTAAAACGGGAGCAGATCGCGTGAATTTAGGTGGCGGAATAAATTCTTTTGGAACCACAATCGGACCTTTAGTGGTTGCCTTTGCTCTTTTTGGAACTACAGCGGCAGTTACCGATGATCAAATTAAGCATCTCGATTTAAATAAAGTTATTTTATTGTACATATGTGTAGGCTTGTTGTTTGTAGCCGCAGCCGGATTGTTTTATTTTTCTAAAAAAGTTCCGGCAGGCGTTTCAAATGAACCAATGGAAAAAGCAAATAAAGCATTAAAAACCTTGTTAATCATGACAGGTTTATTGGCAATTTGTTTTACTCCGGTTTTTAATAGTTATAAAAGTCAGGAGGCACAACGTATAGAAACGTTAACCAAAGAAGTTGAAAATATTAATTTAGCTGTTGTTGCTGGCAAAGAAGATAAAGTACTTGCCGACGATGTAACCGAAACTAAAACAGCACAAATAACCGAGTTAAAATCGGCATTAGATCAACAGCGTATGTTGTGTCTTTTTGGTGCATTGGTTGTAGTTGTGGGCGGATTGCTTTATTCGTATCAATCGGCTAAAAAAAATAGTGAAGGTTGGGGAGCGTTACAATACCCGCAATTGGTGTTAGGTATGCTTGCTATTTTTACTTATGTTGGGGTTGAAGTGGCCATAGGAAGTAATTTAGGGGAATTGTTAAAACTTAAGGATTTTGGTGGTCATCAATCGTCAGCCATAGCGCCTTATATTTCAATGTACTGGGGAAGTTTAATGATTGGTCGTTGGGCCGGTGCTATTAGCGTTTTTCATCTTAAAAAATCAATGAAAAATTTAGCGATGTTTTTGGTCCCTATGTTAGCTTTTACAGTTATCATAAGTGTAAACATGTTGGCACAAAAAGACATGACACCACTTTATTATTATATTATTTGTGTAGGAATACAAATTCTTGCCTTTTTTATAAGTAAAGATAAACCCGCGAGAACCTTAACTGTATTTTCAATATTTGGGGTTTTAGCGATGTTAATTGGTTTGTTTTCTACGGGAACAGTTGCTATTTATGCTTTTCTTGCAGGAGGTTTAGCCTGTAGTATTATGTGGCCGGCTATTTTCAGTTTATCTATTATTGGATTAGGGAAATATACCTCACAAGGTTCTGCATTTTTGGTTATGATGATTTTAGGAGGTGGAATTATCCCTCCAATTCAAGGGAAATTATCAGATATTATTGGTATTCATCAATCGTATATAATTCCTGTAATTTGTTTTGCTTATTTGTTGTTTTTTGCAATTACGGTTAAGGCTATTTTGAAAAAACAAAATATTGATGTGGATGAAATTGAAACCGAAGGTTCTCATTAACGTATAATTCTTAAGAAATTGATAATATTGAATTCGGAGCAGGGTAAATCTATTACCTTTGTTCCGAATTTCTTTTTTATGCGTATCAATAAATATTACCTCGCTGCATTAACGGCATTTGTAATTTGGGGGTTTTTCAGTTTAGCACTGAAACCATTGCATAATTATCCGTCTTTGGATATTTTATTCTATAGGGTTTTTTTAAGTGTTATACTGATTTCTGCAATTAACTTGATTTTCAGAAAAGATATTCTAAAAAAAGATTGGACGTATTTCAAATCGAAATCCAAGCAAGAAAAAAGAGCAATAGTCAAGGTTAATATTGGAGGCGGATTGTTATTAACAGCCAATTGGTTCATTTTCATTTATGTTATGAATCATATTAGCGTAAAAGCGGCTTCGTTTGCGTATTTGGTTTGCCCAATTTTAACAACCGTTTTGGCTTTTATTATTTTAAAAGAAAGATTAAGCAAATGGCAATGGATAGCCGTTTCAATTAGTGTTTTGGGCTGTGTTTTACTGTCATTTAATAGTTTTAAGGATATTTTCTATAGTTTGATAGTGGCGTTAACGTATGCTTTTTATTTGGTTACACAGCGTCGAAATACAGAAATTGACAAATTCATAGCTTTAAATATTCAATTGCTTACTTCGGGCATTTTACTTTTACCATTTTATCCGTCTTTTAGTGGAGCAGTACCTCAGGAAAATCTTTTTTATATCTGTTTGATCTTTATTGTTGTTCTTTTTACAATAATTCCGTTGTTTCTGAATTTATTTGCGTTAAAAGGAGTCGATTCTGCTACAGTTGGAATATTGTTGTATATCAATCCGATTTTAAATTTTGTATTAGCGGTAACATATTATAAGGAAAAAGTAACTGATATTCAGTTGGTTTCGTATTCTCTGATATTGATATCCATTCTTGTTTTCAATCAAAAGCTTATCTTTAACCGAAAATTGAAAGAAATTCCCGTTTCCGAATAAAATGAAAAAAGTATATCTAGATAATGCTTCTACAACACCATTACGTCCTGAAGTAATTCAAACGATAACGCAAGTGCTTGCCGAAGAGTACGGTAATCCTTCTTCAACACATAGTTTTGGTAGAAGTTCAAAAGCTGTTATGGAGCAGGCGCGTAAAACCATCGCAAAACAATTAAATGCAACTGCAGGCGAAATTATATTTACATCGTGTGGAACAGAAGCAAACAATTGGATTTTGCGCTCAGCCGTTCATAATTTAAAAGTGAAGCGCATTATTACGAGTAAAATTGAACATCATGCGGTTTTGTATGTTGTTCAGGCTTTACAGGTTGAGTTCGGAATTCAAGTGGATTATGTAAACGTGAAGCCCAATGGTGAAATTGATTATAACGATTTATCCGATTTACTCGCTCAAGAACAAAAAACTTTAGTGAGTTTAATGCATGTGAATAATGAAATTGGAACAGTACTCAATTTAGATAAAGTTGCACAACTTTGTAAAGATAACAATGCCTACTTTCACACCGATACAGTGCAATCGGTTGGAAAAACCGAGTTGGATTTGCAAAAATTACCTGTAGATTTTCTTGTAGCTAGCGCACACAAGTTTCATGGACCAAAAGGAGCAGGTTTTGCTTTCGTTCGTAAAAATACCATATTGCAGCCTTTGTTTTTAGGTGGTGAGCAAGAAAAAGGTTTTCGTGCCGGAACAGAAGCGGTTCATCAAATCGTTGGAATGGCAAAAGCACTCGAAATTAGCTATTCGAATTTGGATGCCGAAAGAAAGTATATTTCCGAATTAAAAGCCTACGCGATTGAGCGTATGGAAATTGAATTTCCGGAGTTTAAAGTAAATGGAGAAAATACGTTCTATAATATTTTAAATGTGATTTTGCCTCTTTCTGAAGATAAAACAGCCATGCTTTTATTTCATATAGATATGAAAGGAATTGCAGTTTCACGAGGAAGTGCTTGTCAAAGCGGAAGTACAAAGCCATCGCACGTTTTAGCTGAAATTTTAGCACCAGAAGACATTAATAAGCCAAGTATTAGAATTTCTTTCAGTCATTATAATACGAAAGAAGATGTTGATATATTAATCGATAATTTGAAATCAATCTAACATTATGCAAATTAATCCAAAAAATGGAGTAGGAGGTTTGTTGTTCGGAATGAAACAGCAACATGTTGAAGCGCTTTTAGGTAAGCCTAATAAACAGTATGAAGATGAAGATGATAATCGTGTTTATTTGTATAATGGAGCTAAGTTAAAATTGACGTTTTATGAAGATGAAGATTTTAAATTAGGCTATATTGTTGCATCGCATCCCGATATTGTGCTTTATGATAAAAAGGTAATTGGTGTTACGCCTAAAGAAGTAATTGGTTCTTTGAATCAAAAAGATTTTAAAGATTGGGAGGAAGCCGAAGAAGAAGGAATTGAAACGTATTTTAATGAAGCTAATTGGATAATTTTAGTTTCAGAGTTTAATGAAGTAACTAAGGTCGAAATAGGAGCATTACTTATTAACGACGAATTTCATTGGGTTTATAAGAAATAAAAAAAAGGCACTTTACAGTGCCTTTTTTATTTTTGTATTATTTAGCTGGTTCGGTCATTTCGATTTCGAAAATTAAATCGGTGTTTGGTGGAATTACATTTCCAGCACCTCTTTCACCATAACCTAATTTTGACGGAATGTAAATTAAAGCACGGTCACCAGAATTCATGTTTTCTAAACCTTCAATGAATCCAGGAATTAAACCTGATTTATTACCGTATGTAAAAGCAAATCCGTTGTATCCACCTTGTTGTGCACGCATTGGATCATGTTTTCCGTATTGTTTAGCTACGTCTTCAAAACTAGTATCGAATAGTTTACCATCTTCAAAATATCCGGCGTAACCAATTTGAACTGGTGCTCCTTCAGCTGGTTTTTTATCCAATCCTTTTTTAATGATAACATATTTTAAACCGCTAGCTGTTGTTTTTGCTGTAGCTTTAAGTTTGGCGAACTCAGCTTTTTTTGCTTCCATTACAGGAGCGTATTTATCGTTGTATTCTTTATTTTTCGATGCCTCAAGTTCGGCTTGTTTCTTTCTTTTTTCTTCTTCTAAAGCAGCCATTTTTTTGTCGTCTTCAGCTTTGTTTGCAAAGTAATCAGAAAACACTTTGGCAGCATTAAACTTTTTAGCTTCTTTACCTTTACGGATAATTGTAACTTTAACTATTTGGTCGTCTTGTTCAATTTTGTTCACAACATCCATTCCTTGAGTTACTTCTCCAAACACAGTATGTTTGCCATCTAACCACGGTGTTTCTTTGTGGGTAATGAAAAACTGACTCCCATTTGTTCCAGGTCCTGCATTAGCCATAGATAAAATTCCTCCTTTAGCATGTTTCAACTCAGGTACAATTTCGTCTTTAAACTTATATCCAGGTCCACCACCACCGGTACCTTCTGGATCACCACCTTGTATCATGAAATCTTTAATAACACGATGAAACTTTAATCCATCATAAAAGTGTTTTCCTTTTAATTTTTCATCGGTTAAGTTCGTGTTTGTGCCTTCAGCCAACGAAATAAAATTAGCTACTGTTACTGGAGTTTGTTTATAATTAAGCTGAAGCATAATTTTTCCTTTGGAAGTTTCCATTTCTGCAAAAATTCCTTCATTAGACTTTGCTGCAACAGTTTTTGTTTTATGAGCATTTTTTGTTGTTTTTTTGTTTTGAGCATAGCCGCTCATTATTCCTAAAAACAATAAAAGCAAAATTTTTGTTCTCATCGATTCATAATATAATCCGTACTTTTTTTGCATTTCGCTGGGATTTTCCGGGTTTTTCCCAATTATTTTGTATTAGATAATTCAAGTTCAAAAATTAAATCGGTGTTTGGGGGTATTTCACCAGCACCTCTTTCTCCATAACCTAAATAGGATGGAATAAATAAAATTATTTTATCACCTACAGTCATTTTTTCCATGCCTTCAATAAAACCGGTAATTAAACCTTCTTTTCTTCCATATTGAAAAGGAACGGGTGAATATCCGCCTTGTTTTTCACGCATAGGGTTGAATTTATCAAACTGTTTGGCAACATCGCTATAATTGGTATCAAAAAGCTCGCCATTTTCAAAATACCCTGCATAACTAAAGAAAATGGTTGTACCTGGGGTTGTTTTTGGATTATTACTTTTTTTGATGAAGGCATATTGTAAGCCAGATTCTGTTTTGATAGCTTTTGATTTTAGTTCAGCAAATTCTACTACTTTATCTGTTTTTATTTTGGCTGTTTCATCTGCGATTTTTTTCAATTCAGAGGCTTCTTTGTCGTAGTAGTTTTTGAATACTTTTGGAGCATCAAATTTATTAGCTTCTTTACCACGACGAATAATTGTTATTTCGTTGATTTCATCACTAACTTCAATAGCATTAACAACATCCATGCCTTCGATTACTTTACCAAAAACAGTATGTTTTCCATCTAAAAAAGGAGTTTCGTTGTGTGTGATGAAAAACTGAGAGCCATTGGTGTTTGGTCCTGCATTAGCCATAGATAAAATACCTGCCGAATTGTGTTTCAGGCTACTGTCAAATTCATCTTTAAATTTATAACCAGGGTTGCCGCTTCCATTTCCATCAGGATCTCCTCCTTGTATCATAAAATGATTTTCAACACGATGAAAAGTTAAACCGTTATAAAAAGGTTTTCCTTTGTATTTCGGACTTACAAAAGGGTTTTTTCCTTCGGCAAGTGAAATAAAATTAGCTACAGTTACCGGAGTTTTTTTGTATTCTAATTCAACCAGTATTGTTCCTTTAACGGTTTCGATTTCGGCATAAATGCCATCAGGTAACTTGTCGTATTGTTTTTCACAAGAAGTAAATAATGAGCTTGTTATTAAAGCAAAAAGGAAAAATATCTTTTTCATATTGGGTTATTCTGCTGTTGTTGGTTTTTCTTTTTTAGGGTTAGGATCTTTTTTAATATCGTTCAACGTAACGGTACACATTAAAGGTTCGTTAGTACTTATTTTGTTATCATCACCATGGTAGCCATATGCCATGTGGGAAGGGAAAAGAAAAGTGATTTTTTCTCCTTTTTTCATAAGCTTAATTCCATCGCGTAATCCCATCATGATATTTTGTCTATCAACAGTGTAAGTTTGAGGTTTTAACTCTTCAGCAGAATAAATTATCTCACCTTTAAGATTGGTAATGTAATAATCAAAATATGCAATATCACCTTTTATAGGAGTTGGTGAATCGGTACTGTTTTTTTGTTCATAACGATACCAATACCCTTTTGAAGAAGCAATATAACTTTTTGAGGAATCTTTTTTTATAATCTCACTAATTTGGGACTCTTCATTATCAATTAATTTTTTATTTCGCTTAATCGACTCTTTAATAAAAGTTCCAGAAGAATGAGAAATTGGACGTCGAGCTTCTTGTTGTGAGCAACAAGCCAATAGCATTCCGGAAAGCATTGCGCCAATAATGTGTATTCTTTTCATTTTACGTGTTCTTTTCAGTTGCTAAAATAGCTATAAATTGCTTTAAGGTATCTTCCATATTGTTAAAAGATTTTCCTCCAGCCGCATTAATATGTCCGCCGCCATTAAAATGGTTTCTCGCAAATTGATTTACATCGAAAGCACCTTGTGAGCGGAACGATATTTTAATTATTCCTTCGTCTTTATTTTCGATAAAAATTGCGGTAAAGTCGTAGCCTTTTAATGATAAACCGTAGTTCACAATTCCTTCAGTATCTCCTTTTTCATAACCAAATGAATCAAGTTCATCTTGTGTTAGGGTAATATACGATGTTTTGTATTGCGGAAGTAACTTCATATTTTGGAGCGCTCTTCCTAATAGTTGCAAACGATTGTACGAACTTGTATCGAAAAGTAAATTGTGAATTTTTGAGTTTTCAACACCTCGTTCAAGTAAATCGGCAACAACTCTATGGGTTGTGCTTGTGGTTAAAGGAAAGCGAAAAGAGCCGGAATCGGTAACTATACCGGTATAAATACAAGTAGCTGTTATTTTGTCAATGTACTTTTCCAGATTGAGCTGATGAATAAAATGATAAACCATTTCACAGGTTGATCCCATTTTTGTATCCGAATAGGTAAATTTTGCGTACGAATCGGGTAATTGATGATGATCAATCATCACAAAAGTTGTGGAAACATTTTCCAGCGCTTTCTGCATTTGTTCTCCAACACGATGAACTGCATTGAAGTCTAAAGTAAAAATAAGTTCCGATTCATTAATCCGGTTGGTACAATGATGAATATCTTTTTCAAAAATTAAAACCTTTTCCGAATTGGGTAACCAGGCTAAAAATTCTGGAAATTCGTTTGGTGAGATAACCACAACATCATGTTGAAGTTGGGAAAGAATTTGGTATAACCCTAATGTTGAGCCCATTGCATCTCCATCTGGATTGCGATGTGGTACAATAGTTATTTTTTTTGGAGTTGCTAAAAGTTCTTTCAGCGCATCAATTTCATTGGTTTTCATCATATTGCGAAATTACATTTTTTGTTGAAAAATTCCACGACTTAAATCTTTCATTTTTTTAATTTTTGAATTTTCAAGAAATGTCTATTTTTGCACATGCAACACAACGTACTTATTTTAGATTTCGGATCGCAATACACTCAGTTGATTGCGCGCCGTGTTCGCGAATTAAACATATTCTGCGAAATTTTTCCTTTTAACAATGTTCCAACCGATTTATCGAGTTACAAAGCAGTAATTCTTTCAGGTAGCCCGTTTTCAGTTCGAGCTGAAGATGCTCCACATCCAGATTTATCTCAAATTAGAGGTAAAATGCCTTTATTGGCGGTATGTTATGGAGCGCAGTATTTAGCGCATTTTAGTGGCGGTGAAGTAGCTCCATCTAACATTAGAGAATATGGAAGAGCAAATTTGTCATTTATAAAAGATGATGAAGTCTTTTTTGATGAAGTAGCACTAAACAGCCAGGTTTGGATGAGTCATAGTGATACAATCAAACAATTGCCTTCTGGAGGTGTTCGTTTAGCTTCTACTAAAGATGTAGAAAATGCAGCGTATCGAATTGACGGCGAAACTACTTATGCTATCCAGTTTCATCCAGAAGTATATCATTCAACAGATGGTAAACAGATGTTGGAGAACTTTTTAGTTAAAATTGCCGAGGTTCCTCAAAATTTTACACCTAATGCCTTTGTTGAGGAAATTGTTCAAGAAATGAAGGATAAAATCCAAGACGAAAAAGTTGTTTTAGGACTTTCTGGAGGTGTAGATTCTACAGTAGCTGCAGTTTTATTGAATAAAGCAATTGGAGAAAATTTATATTGCATCTTTGTAAACAATGGTTTATTGCGTAAAAATGAATTTGAAAGCGTTTTGGATCAGTATAAAGGAATGGGCTTAAATGTTAAAGGTGTTGATGCTTCGGCACGCTTTTTGACTGAATTAGCTGGTGTAGATGATCCAGAAACAAAACGAAAGATCATTGGTCGCGTGTTCATTGAAGTTTTTGACGACGAAGCTCATAAAATTGAAGATGTGAAATTTTTAGCTCAAGGGACTATTTATCCGGATGTTATTGAGTCTGTTTCGGTAAAAGGCCCTTCAGCAACAATCAAATCACATCACAATGTAGGTGGATTGCCGGATTTTATGAAACTGCAAATTGTTGAGCCATTGCGAATGTTATTTAAAGATGAAGTTCGTAGAGTAGGTAAAACTTTAGGTATTGACGACGAATTATTAGGTCGTCATCCGTTTCCAGGTCCAGGATTGTCTATTCGAATTTTAGGAGATATTACACCAGAAAAGGTTCGTATTCTTCAAGACGTAGATGCTATTTTTATTAACGGATTAAAAGAGCATGGTTTGTACAACAAAGTATGGCAAGCAGGTGCAATTTTACTGCCGGTTAATAGTGTAGGTGTAATGGGTGATGAAAGAACTTACGAAAAAGTTGTAGCATTACGTGCCGTAGAATCTACAGATGGTATGACTGCCGATTGGGTACATTTACCGTATGATTTCTTAATGAAAATTTCGAATGAAATTATTAATAAGGTGAAAGGAGTGAATCGAGTAGTGTACGATATTAGCTCGAAACCACCCGCCACTATTGAATGGGAATAAAATATTAAGAAAATTATGAATAAGTCGTTACAATGGTTAAATTTGTAACGACTTGTTTATTTAAAAGTAACATGATGAAGCATTTTTTTATTGGATTTTGTGCGACTTTATTAATGTCGGTGTCTGCCTATGCGCAAACCAAAAATTATAAAGAACATAAGGTCGCAAAAGGGGAGACAGCATACTCTATTGCTAAAAAATATAGTATATCTCCTGAAGATATTTACAGACTAAATCCTGAAGCCAAAAACGGCATCAATGAAAATGCTATTTTGTTAATTCCAACAAATGTAGGTCAGCCAACTAAAAACAGTACAAATACTGTTGTGAAAACTGGTGGCAATGAAGTTCGTGTGTACCATACTGTAGAACCCAAAGAAACATTGTACAGTATTGCCAAAAAATACGATACTACCGTAGAATCTATTAATGCAAATAATCCTGATGTTGTTAGAGACGGACTTCGTGTAGGTCAAACAGTGACGGTTTTTACTAAAAAAGGAAATGCTCAAACCATAACTCAAGTTAAAACTACGGCATCAAAAACTCCAAAATACCATTTGGTTGAACCAAAAGAAACAAAATTCGGTATTGCTAAAAAATATAGCTTAACGGTAAATGATTTGGAAGATTTAAATCCGGAAATTAAAGATGGATTACAAATCGGACAAAGTTTACGTCTAAATAAAAATACGCCGGTAGCTACAATTACTCCAGCTGTTAAAGAAGAAGTAAAAGGAACTAGCCAAAGTTTCGGATATATGGATTACACCGTACAACCTAAGGAAACTTTATATAGTTTGTCTAAATCGGCAAGTCTTTCTCAAGATGAATTATTAAAATTAAATCCAGAATTGGCTAATGGTGTAAAAACGGGTATGACAATTAGAATGCCTGCTAATTCTCAGTTTAATCAGATTGTTCAAAATAAAGAATATGTAGATTTATCCTCTAAAGTAGATAAAAAACAAAGCAAAGAATTGGTAATGTTTTTGCCTTTTAATATGGAACGAATCGAATCTGATTCAGCGCGATCAGTTCAAGAACGCTTGAAAAAAGATAAATTTCTAAACATGACTTTAGATTTTTATGCAGGTGCTTTAATGGCAATCGATTCGGCTAAAACTTTAGGTTTCCCATTAAAGGTTAAAATTTTGGACTCCGAAGAATCTAAAAACTCATCGGCCGTAGCTACTTTAATTACAAAAAATGATTTTTCTAATACAGAGGCTATTATAGGTCCGTTTTTTCAAAATCATGTAGAAACTGCTGCTGCTTTATTAGAAAAATACAATACGCCAATTATTTCGCCGCTATCTAATGAGCGTGGTAAACCGTATACCAATTTATTTCAAGCCATGCCAAATACTATTGATGTGAAACGTAAAATGTTCGATTTCATGCAAAGTAAAGGCGGGAATATTATTGCCATCATTGATCCTAAAAAAGGTAGCGTTAGACAATATATTACTGAAAACTATCCTACAGTAAAAATTGCCGAAATCAATGATAAAGGAGTTCCAACCATTGAAAATATTAAAAGTTTAATGGAAGCTGGAAAAACCAACTATGTGATTTTGGAAAGTGAGCGAACTGGACTTGTGTTAAGTTCATGTAATGTGCTGGCTACTGCTATGGCGGATTTTGATGTACAATTGGTAACGTTGGAGAAAAACGAAACTTTAGATTTTGAAGAAATTCCTTTAAGTAAGTTAACCAAGTTGAAATTATTGTATCCTTCAGTTTCTAGAGATAACGAAACGCCAGAAGCCGATATCTTTTCTAAAGTTTTCAAAAAGAAAAATAATATTTATCCTAACCGATTTGCAACCAGAGGTTTCGATGTAACTTTCGATGTGATTTTACGCATGTTCCAAGAAGGTGGATTTAAAGAATCGGTTAATGAAAATGCATCAGAACAAATTGAGAGTAAATTCAACTATGTTAACATAGGTGGTGGATATTACAATAAAGGTGTTTATTTATTGTATTATGATGAAGATTTAACCTTAAAAGAAGCAAAATAATGCCAACATCTAAGGTAACATATATAGGCGATTTACGTACATCGTCTGTTCATTTGCAATCAGGTAATACAATTATTACCGATGCACCTACAGATAATCATGGTAAAGGGGAAGCTTTTTCTCCAACCGATTCTGTTGCCAATGCTTTAGCTACTTGTATGCTTACGGTTATGGGAATTAAAGCTAGAGATTTAGAAGTGGATTTTATTGGGTCTACTGCAGAAGTGACTAAAATTATGGGTACAGATCCCAGACGTATTACCGAAATACATATCGTATTTGCCATGAATTTATCTGCCGATGAAAAGACAAAAACTATACTAGAAAGAACAGCAATGACTTGTCCTGTTTTTTACAGTTTACATCCAGATATTAAAAAAGAAATCACATTTAATTGGAAGTAAATTGAATACACAACAGGAACTTTTAATTAAACTCGCACATACTAAAATGCCCTTCGGAAAATACGAAGGGTATTTTCTTATTGACCTACCTGAATATTATGTGGTTTGGTATCATAATAAAGGATTTCCAAAAGGGCAATTGGGCGAACAACTTCAATTGGTATACGAGCTTAAACTCAATGGTCTTGAAGAACTCGTGAGAAATATCAGACGAAACTTTCCGAAACCGAGGTAGCTTTCTTAGGTCGCTTTGATAGTTAGATTCTTTAGAACATACTGGGATTTTAGATTTTATATATTGTAAATCTTTAATGAAATCAGATTTTTAGGAGTCTAAGAAAGTCTAAAAGGTCTAAGTAGTTTAATAATCTAAGAGGATTAGTTAATAATTAGTTATTTTATACAAATCTAATTATCTAACAATCTAATAATCGAATTATAATCGTATTTTTGCCTCGTTTTTTTAAGCAACAACACAACATAAGCATAACACAATGAATCAAACAAAGTATATTTTTGTTACTGGAGGTGTGACCTCTTCTTTAGGAAAAGGTATTATTGCAGCTTCTTTAGCAAAATTATTGCAAGCTAGAGGGTACAGAACGACAATTCAAAAATTTGACCCGTATATTAATGTAGATCCGGGTACATTAAATCCTTATGAACACGGGGAATGTTATGTAACAGATGATGGCGCGGAAACCGATTTGGATTTAGGTCATTACGAAAGATTTCTAAATGTACCTACGTCACAAGCAAATAATGTTACTACAGGGCGTGTTTATCTTTCCGTAATCGAAAAAGAACGTCGCGGAGAATTTTTAGGAAAAACAGTTCAGGTCGTTCCTCATATTACCAACGAAATCAAGGAACGTATGCAGTTACTTGGTAAATCAGGTGATTTTGATATTGTTATTACTGAAATTGGAGGAACAGTCGGAGATATCGAATCGTTGCCTTATATCGAATCGGTTCGTCAATTGGTATGGGAATTAGGTGAAAATAATGGTATTGTTATTCACTTAACATTAGTACCATATTTAGCTGCTGCGGGCGAATTAAAGACGAAGCCAACACAGCACTCTGTAAAAACATTAATGGAAAGCGGAATTAAAGCTGATATTTTGGTTTGTCGTACAGAACATGAATTATCTCAAGATTTACGTCAGAAGTTAGCATTGTTTTGTAATGTTAAGAAAGAAGCGGTTATTCAGTCTATAGACGCCTCAACAATATACGATGTTCCTAATTTGATGTTGGAAGAAGGGCTTGATAAAGTAGCTTTAAAAAGTTTGGACCTACCTGAAAAAAATTCACCCGATTTATCACAATGGAATGAGTTTCTTCATAAACTGAAAAATCCAAAACACGAAGTTAATATAGGATTGGTTGGTAAGTATGTAGAATTGCAAGATTCATATAAATCAATTTTAGAAGCTTTTATTCATGCAGGTGCTGCCAATGAAACAAAAGTTAATGTAGTTAGCATTCATTCGGAGCATTTAGATGCCAAAACGGCAGAAAATCAATTAAAAGGGCTGGATGGCATATTAGTTGCTCCAGGATTTGGCGAGCGCGGAATTGAGGGTAAAATCCAAACTGTTCGTTATGCTCGCGAAAACAATATTCCATTTTTCGGAATTTGTTTAGGAATGCAAATGGCTGTTATTGAATATTCAAGAAATGTTTTAGGATATGCCGATGCCAATTCAATAGAAATGAATGAAAGTACTGCTCATCCGGTTATTAGTTTAATGGAAGAGCAAAAAAATATTACCGATAAAGGTGGAACTATGCGTTTAGGGGCTTGGAAATGTCAGTTGAAAGACAATTCTTTAGCGCATAAAATTTATGGTAAAACCGATATCTTAGAGCGTCACCGTCATCGTTATGAATTTAATGGCGATTATTTGAATGCTCTAGAAAATGCAGGATTAAAAGCAACAGGGATCAATCCAGACACTGGTTTAGTTGAAGTGGTAGAGTTAGAGAACCATCCGTTTTTTATTGGGGTTCAATACCATCCCGAATACAAGAGTACGGTAGCTAATCCGCATCCTATATTTGTTAGCTTTGTTGCTGCGGCAGTAAAAAACAAAAAATAAATAGAGAATAAATAGCCAATTTTAAAGAAAAATATTTGGCTTAAAGCAATTAATAATGGAAGAAAAAAAGTTAGACGGTAAAACGATTTTAGGATTTGTTTTGATTTTCGGATTAATGGTTTGGATGATGTTCAACAACATGTCTGAAGAAAAAAAATCAATTGAAGCTGATGCTAAAAAGGCAGAAACCGAAAAAGTTGAACAAGCCAAACGAATTGAAGTTCAAAATGCTGTTGCGGCAGTTTCCGATTCAACAAAAGCTAAAGAACTTGAAGGTGTTCTTGGGAAATTTGCATATTCTGCTTCTTTGCCTTCAGCTAAAGATTCTTTTTCTGAATTGAAAAATGAGCTTTTAACTATTAAAATTGCAAACCGAGGAGGTTATATTTCTAATCTTGTTGTAAATAACTTCGAACAGTTTCACAAAGGGTCTAAAAAACCAATCGAACTTATTAAAGCTAATAATGCCGACTTAAATTTACAGTTTCTAACGGCAGATAATCGTATTTTAAATACGAAAGACATGTATTTTGAGCCTACTTTAAGCAAAGAAGGTGAAAATCAGGTTTTAACAATGCGTTTAAAAGCTTCCGAAAATCAGTTTCTAGAATATCGTTATGTGTTAAAACCAAACGATTATATGTTAGATTTTACAGTTCGCTCTCAAGGTTTATTAAGTGTTGTAAATACAGCCAAACCAGTTGAGTTGGATTGGAATTTAAAAACCTACCGAACCGAGAAAAGTGTTTCGTATGAAAATCGCTATACCGATTTACGTTATGAATATGAAGGTGGTAAAGATAATAGTCTAAGTGCTGCAAGTAAATTAGATGAAAAAACGGTTGAAGATTTAACGTATGTGGCGTTTAAGCAAGATTTTTTTACTTCTATTTTATTAACAGAAACACCTATTAAAACAGCTCAATTAAAATCGGAGAACTTAGTTCATGATGAAGCTATCGATACAGTATTCACCAAAAAATTTGAAGCTAAATTACCATTGGCTTTTAAAGGTGGAGAACTGACTTATAACATGAATTGGTACTACGGGCCGGCAGATTATAAAATCTTAAATGCTTACGATAAAAATCTTGATGAAGTAATGCCTTTAGGATGGGGGATTTTTGGTTGGATTAACCGTTATGTTTTCATTCCATCGTACACGTTTTTAAGCGGATTTATTCCTCATGGTATTGCGATTATCATTTTCACGATTTTAGTGCGTTTGTTCATGTCGCCAGTTACATATAAATCGTATTTGTCACAAGCAAAAATGAAAGTGTTACGTCCTGAGATTTCAGAAATAAATGCAAAGTTTTCAAAGGATCCAATGAAGAAACAACAAGAAACAATGAAGTTGTATTCGAA
Organism: Flavobacterium sp. IC2-16; assembly: GCF_055521455.1. NCBI lineage: Bacteria > Pseudomonadati > Bacteroidota > Flavobacteriia > Flavobacteriales > Flavobacteriaceae > Flavobacterium > Flavobacterium sp. IC2-16. The sequence goes on from NZ_CM145480.1 coordinate 2,253,293, forward strand.
AGCTGGTGTTAGCCCAATGGCGGGATGTTTACCGGCTTTAGCACAAATTCCAATATTTTACTCGTTGTTTCAATTCTTCCCGTCAATGTTCGATTTGAGACAAAAAAGTTTCTTATGGGCAGACGATTTGTCATCATACGATGCCGTTTTGAAATTGCCTTTCCGTATTCCATTTTATGGTGATCACGTGAGTTTGTTTCCAATTTTAGCCTCTGTTGCTATTTTCTTCTACATGAGAATGACAACTGGTGATCAGGCTATGAGTGCACCACCACAAGAAGGTATGCCGGATATGGGGAAAATCATGAAAGTTATGATTTATATTTCGCCAATCATGATGTTGTTCTTCTTTAATAATTATGCTTCAGGATTAAGTTTGTACTACTTCATTTCCAATGCAATTACTATCGGAATTATGTTGGTAATCAAGAATTACATTATTGATGATAAAAAGATTCACGCTCAAATCCAGGAGAATAAAACAAAAGATAAACCGCAAAGCAAGTTCCAACGTAAAATGCAGGAAATGATGGAACAAGCTGAAGCGCAAAAAAACGCGAATCAAAAGAAGTAATTCTTAATTAATAATACTTAAACCCTGCATTAGAAAACAACTTAAGCAGGGTTTTTTATTTATGGTTCTATGAAAATAGTTATTTTAGGATACGGAAATATGGGTAAAACCTATGCAGGTAGTTTTATTCATTCGAGATTTATTAAAGCAGATGATATTTTTGTTTTAAGTAGAAATTGTAGTGTTGATAAAGATGCTTTCGGAATTCCCGAGAGTAATTTTACTATCGAACCAAACACTTCTATATCCGAGGCAGACATTGTTATCTTAGCAGTTAAACCTCAGGATTTTAAGCAACTGTCAAATACTTTGAACGGATATTTATCAGACCGTCAAATAATTTTATCTGTGATGGCAGGGGTAACCATTGCAACTATTCAGGACTACTTGAGATGTTCTAAAATTGTGCGTTCCATGCCAAATATTGCTACACAAATAGGAATGGGAATGACTGTATTTTCTGCATCATCAAATATTGATAGAAAAGAGCTTTTTATTGTTCAAAATCTCATCAATACAACAGGGAAATCAGTTTATGTTGAAGATGAAAAGCTCATAGATGCTGCAACAGCTGTTTCGGGAAGTGGCCCAGCTTATGTATTCTATTTTATGAAATCGATGATTGATTCGGCTATTGAACTTGGTTTTTCATTATCGGAAGCAGAATTATTAGTGAATCAAACATTCATTGGTGCAATAAATCTGCAAAATGGTAGTTCTTTGTCCAACGAAGAATGGATTGCAAAAGTGGCTTCTAAAGGTGGAACTACCGAGAGAGCTTTGGAAGTTTTTCAAAATTCGTCTACAAACAAAGTTATTGGAAATGCTGTTTTGGCGGCTAATGATAGAGCATTAGAATTAGGTTTGTAATTTTGGAACAATAATTGAAGAATAAAATTTAATTTTGAGAAATAATTTTTGACTATGAAAAAAATATTCGGACTGTTTTTCTTGTTGCTTTCTTTTATGGCATCTGCCCAAGAAGTTAACAAATTTGATGAAAATGGAAAACGTCATGGTGTGTGGAAAGGGGTATACGAGGACACCAAAAATCCTAGATATGAAGGAACTTTCGATCACGGTAAAGAAGTAGGTGTTTTTAAATATTTCGACAATACCAAAAAATTAGTAGTAATTGCAACCCGCGATTTTTCTGCAAACGACGGTTCGCATTATACCGTATTTTACAATCAAAAAGGGTTTAAAGTTAGCGAAGGAAAAGTGGTTGGAAAAGATACGTATGTTGGAGAGTGGAAATATTACCATTTGGATTCTCCAAAAATAATGACGTTAGAAAATTACGTAAACGGTAAGTTAAATGGTGTCCGAAAGGTGTTTTACAATAGCGATAAAATTGCTGAAGAAACGACTTATGTTAATGGTGTAAAAAATGGAGTGTATAAGAGTTACGCCGAAAATGGAGTGCTTTTAGAAGAATCTATTTATAAAAATGATGAATACGACGGTTTGGCTACTTTTAAAAATGCCGAAGGTCAAATTCAAGGTCAAGGCATGTTCAAAAAAGGAAAAAAAGTTGGCATGTGGAAGATGATGGAAAAAGGAAAACTTAAAAATGTTAACATGAACCTTCAAGGTAAAAAATTCGAAAAAAGAAAAAAACCAATTGAAGATTACCAAGGAAAATAAGTATTGATGAAACGAGTAGTAGTAGGACTTTCCGGTGGAGTAGATTCCAGTGTTGCAGCGTATCTTTTAAAAGAGCAAGGTTATGAGGTAATCGGACTTTTTATGAAGAATTGGCATGACGATTCTGTAACTATTTCAAACGAATGTCCTTGGTTGGAAGATAGTAATGATGCGCTTTTGGTTGCTGAAAAGTTGGGTATTCCCTTTCAAACAGTCGACTTAAGCGAGCAATATAAAGAACGTATCGTCGATTATATGTTCAAAGAATATGAAAACGGAAGAACGCCCAATCCCGATGTTTTATGCAATCGCGAAATTAAGTTCGATGTTTTCATGAAAATCGCCTTAAGTCTTGGTGCCGATTATGTGGCAACAGGACATTATTGTCGTAAAGGAACTATAGAAAAAGAAGGAAAAGAAGTTTATCAATTGTTAGCAGGTATTGATGGAAACAAAGATCAATCGTATTTTCTTTGTCAGCTATCTCAAGAACAATTAGCCAAAGCTTTATTCCCGATTGGAGCATTAACCAAGCCTCAGGTTCGTGAAATTGCTGCAAAAATGGAATTGGTAACTGCCGAGAAAAAAGATTCGCAAGGATTATGTTTTATTGGAAAAGTTCGTTTGCCAGAATTTTTACAACAGCAATTACAACCTAAAGAAGGTAATATTTACGAGATTACTTCGGATAATTCAATTTACACTAACGAAACACCAAAATTTAATTCGCTAGAAGAAGAATTGTCATTTGCAGCTCAAAACAAAGAATATGCTCCCGAAATGGGAAAAATGGTTGGAAAACATCAAGGAGCTCATTATTTTACCATAGGCCAACGTAAAGGATTAAATGTAGGAGGAACAAAAGAACCTCTTTTTATCATTGCAACCGATGTTAAAACCAATGCCATTTATACCGGACAAGGATCTAATCATCCCGGGTTGTTTAAAAAAGCATTACGAGTAAAAAGCAACGAAATTCACTGGATTCGTGAAGATTTACGTTTAAATCCTGGTGAGCAAATGGAGGTAATGGCCAGAATTCGTTACCGTCAAGCATTGCAAAAAGCTAAATTGTATCAGTTTGCATCCGATTTATATGTAGTATTCGACGAACCTCAATCTGCAATAACCGAAGGGCAATTTGTATCTTGGCATATTGATGATGAATTAGTTGGTTCGGGAGTAATTTCATAAATTAGCGTTTTCCAAAAAAAGCAATATGAAAAAAAGGCTACTATTATTTGTGTTATTTTTCAGTGCGGTTTCTTTTTCTCAGGAAGATGCTTGGGTTTATTTTACCGATAAGCCAGATGCACAAAGCTACCTAGATAGCCCTTTAACGATGCTTAGTCAACGGGCTTTAGATAGGAGAGCAACTCAAGGTATTGCTTTAAGCGAGCAGGATGCTCCTATATTTCAAAATTATATAGACGCTGTTACTAACGCAACTGGAATTACTGTAAAATCAAAATCAAAGTGGCTTAATGCACTGCATGTAAGAGGTACGCAAACCGATATTCAAAATTTAGAAAACTTAGCGTTTGTAGATCATGTTTTCTTTGCTAATAGAAGTTTAAATCCTTTTGGGAAAAAGCCAAAAGAAAAACAAAAAGCCTATTCCAGCAATAAGTTTTTAGAAACACAGGTAAACTATAATTACGGAAGTTCGGCAACGCAAATACAAATGCTTAATGCGCATTATTTGCATCAACAAGATTATACTGGAAATGGTAAAGTTGTAGCTATTATGGACGCCGGTTTTCCGGGTGTAGATATTCAGCCGGCATTTCAAAGATTACGTGATAACAATCAAATACTTGGAGGTTACGATTTTGTGAATCGAAGTGTTGATTTTTACAATCCCTCATTGTTCGAGCATGGTACACAAGTGCTTTCGGATATGGGCGGATTTGTTGACGGACAGTTAGTGGGGACTGCTCCTGATGCAAAATATTATTTATTTGTAACCGAAGATATCAATAGTGAAAATCCGATTGAAGAAAGTAATTGGGTTGAAGCATTGGAAATGGCGGATAGTTTAGGTGTAGACGTAGTAAATACTTCCTTAGGATATTTTACTTATGATGAGCCTTCTTATAATTATACATATGCCGATTTAGACGGACAAACATCGTTTGCATCTCGAGCTGCCGATATAGCGTTTAATAAAGGAATGATTTGTGTTGTTTCTGCAGGTAATTCAGGAAGTTCTTCCAATCCTTATATTAGTGTTCCTGCCGATGCCGCAACGGTACTCACAGTAGGGGCTGTTAATAGTAGTGAAGTACGACCAAATTTTAGTTCAATAGGGCCAACGGCAGATGGGCGAATAAAACCCGATGTTATGGCTATGGGAGTTTCGGCCACCGTAGCAACAGAAACCGGAAGTATATCAGTAAATAGCGGTACATCATTTTCTTCGCCAATTATGGCTGGTGCTGTAACATCATTTTGGAGTGCGTTCCCTAATACAACCAATGCCGAAATTATACAGTTTGTTAAGGCTTCTGCCGACAGGTTTACGACTCCCGATAATAATTATGGCTACGGAATACCCGATTTTCAATTGGCATACAACAATGCTTTATTGTCTACTACAGATTTCGAAAACCAATCATTTAAAGTTTTTCCAAATCCGTTTCGCAATGGAATAACAATTTCATCAAAAGATTTTCTGGATAATGCTAATTTAGAATTGTTTACGAATTTAGGTCAGCGTATTTTTCAAACAAAGGTTGATGCAAATCATTATGTAGATTTGGATAATTTAGCGCCTGGAATGTATTTTTATAAAATTACGCTTAACAATACTTCTCAAACTGGAAAATTGATTAAGAAGTAGTGCTCAAATTAATATGAATAAAATAACAGAACTTTTTAATATTAAATACCCTATTGTTCAAGGGGGAATGATTTGGAATAGCGGCTATAAGTTAGCTAGTGCCGTTAGTAATGCTGGTGGTTTAGGGCTTATTGGTGCCGGTTCAATGTATCCAAATGTTTTACGTGAACATATTCAAAAATGTAAAGCAGCTACCGATAAACCTTTCGGAGTTAATGTACCCATGCTTTATCCCAACATCGAAGAAATTATGGATATCATAGTTGAAGAAGGGGTGAAGATTGTTTTTACTTCGGCTGGAAATCCTAAAACATGGACAGGTTTTCTTAAAGAAAAGGGAATTACTGTTGTACATGTAGTGAGTAGTTCTAAATTTGCATTAAAAGCTCAGGAAGCCGGTGTAGATGCCGTGGTTGCGGAAGGTTTTGAAGCTGGAGGACATAACGGACGTGAAGAAACTACAACTATGACTTTAATTCCAATGGTTCGTGAAAATATTACTATTCCGTTAATTGCGGCAGGAGGTATAGCTACTGGAAGAGGAATGTTGGCAGCTATGGTTTTAGGTGCTGATGGTGTTCAAGTGGGAAGTAGATTCGCTGCCTCGTTTGAAAGTTCTTCTCACGATAATTTTAAACAAACTATTGTAAGTGTAAAAGAAGGAGATACTCAGTTGACTTTAAAAGAATTGGCTCCGGTTCGTTTGATAAAGAATAAATTTTATAACGAAGTACAAGAATTGTATACAAAATGTCCAACACCAGAGGAATTAAAAACTCTTTTAGGAAGAGCGCGTGCTAAGCGTGGTATGTTTGAAGGTGATTTGGAAGATGGTGAATTAGAAATTGGTCAAATTGCCGGATTGATTCACGATGTAAAATCGGTTCAACAAATTGTGGAGGATATGGTATCCGAATTTGAAACAGCCAGTAAACAAGTGGCATCATTATTGTAAATTTTGAATTAAAAAAGCTATGAATTTCATAAAAAAAATCTGTTTTGTTTTTCTTTTGTTGCTAGGAATAACAGCTTCGGCTCAAACGTATCGTTTTGAAACAACGGGCGTAAGTATGAGTATTAAAAGTGCTAGAGGTGTTTGGAGCCAGTATACCGATTTTAAACCCGCTAAAGTGGTAGTGGTTTTAGATCCAACAAAAGATAGAATTGTAGTTTATTCGGAAGTAATTCAATTGTACACTATTTTAGGTTATGACGACCCAAAAACAAACGAAGAAGGTAGTATTGATAGCTTTCAATGTGTAAACAACGACGGCGAAAAATGTGTATTGGTTATTCGTACGGATAAAAAAAGCAAGCAAAAACAACTCTATATTAAAGAAGATAGTATGGTGTTGGTTTACAATATGAATTATGTTAAATAAAGTCCCGGTTTTCGGGATTTTTTATGTGAAAAAGTATAATGAAAAAAACGCTTCAACTTTTTGGCTTACTATTGTCAACAGCTGTAATGGCTCAAGAACGACCAAAATTAGTAATAGGAATTGTAGTGGATCAAATGAAAATGGAATATTTGTACCGTTTTTCTAATGATTTTTCCGAAAACGGATTTAAACGATTAATGCAAAACGGATTCACTTTTCATAACATGCATTATAATTATATGCCAACGTATACAGCACCAGGACATGCTTCTGTGTATACGGGTACAACGCCAGCAACACACGGAATAGTTGGCAACGAATGGTTTAGCAAAGCTGAAGGAAAAGAAGTGTATTGTACAGACGATGCTTCAGTTAAAACAATTGGAAATGGATCAGAAAGTGAAGGGAAAATGTCTCCAAGAAATCTTCAATCAACCACTATTACAGATGAATTACGTTTGGCAACTAATTTTAAAGGTAAAGTAATTGGAATTAGTTTAAAAGATCGTGGTGCAATTTTACCAGCGGGTCATTTTGCAAATAACGCGTATTGGTACAGTAAAACGGGTTCGTTTATTTCGAGTACGTATTATGCGGAACAACTACCAAATTGGGTTAACGATTTCAATAACGAAAAGAACTATTTGAAATACATAGCTCAAGGTTGGAATTTGTTAAAACCGAAAGAAGTTTATAACGAAAGCTTAAACGATAATAATCCCTACGAAGGTAAACTTTTTAAAAAAGCGCCTTTTTTTCCGTACAGTTTGAAAGAGATGTACGAATCTAACGATGCTGGAGTTTTACGTTCTACGCCATTTGGTAACAATCTTATTGCTGATTTTGCCATGCGTGCCATTGAAAAAGAAGAACTTGGCAAAGATGCAATTACCGATTTTCTTACGGTTAGTTTCTCATCAACCGATTATGTCGGACATTTACTTGGTCCGCGTTCAATAGAGTTGCAAGATACTTACTTGCGTTTGGATGAGACAATTGCTCAGTTTCTCGCTTTTTTAGATAAAAAAGTAGGGAAGAACAACTATTTAATTTTCTTAACTGCAGATCATGCCGGAGCTGAAAATGTAACCTTTTTAAAAGATAATAAATACGATGTAGATAACATTGTTTCGAATAACTTTTCAAATGCACTTCACGCGTTTTCAGAGAAAAGATATGGAGCCGATTTACTACTGAATTATTCTAACTTTAATTTGTTTTTCAATAAAGCGCTTATTAAAGAAAAAGGTTTGAATCTGAATACTGTTAAACAAGATTTTAAACAATTTTTATTAGAACAAAAAGCGATTAAAAATGTTTATACAGAAGAAGAAATTCAAAACGCTTCCGGAAACAACTATTATCTGAATTGTATTGCCAAAGGATACGATGCAACACAAAATGGCGAATTAATACTAGTTTTTAAACCAGGTTACGTCGAATATTCTGCCACAGGAACCACACACGGTTCACCTTATTCATATGATACTCATGTGCCATTACTTTTTTACGGATGGGAGATTAAAAAAGGTGAAAGTCATGATAAAAAAGTAATCCCACAAATAGCACCAACTTTAGCACAAATGCTTAAAATTCCATTTCCTAGTGGAACAGAAGCTCAGGTTTTAGATGAAGTTTTGAATAAATAAATTTTATAAAACATTATAAAGCTTCCAATACACAAAAAAAGAAATGAGCACGATATAGCTTATTGTGTTTGTAATTAAAATTGATTTTGTTAGTCTACTGAAAGTTTTTTTGTAAAAAGCTTCTATTGTAAGTCGGATTATAAAAATTAACGCAACTAATTGTAGAAAAGGATAATATGAAGTTATGGAAACCAAGTTGGAATAATAATCCTGATACGGGGCTTTCATATAAAAAATATTGATATGTGTGGATAAAACATACATATAGTAAAAAAGGACTATACCAATAGGTAAAAAGAACAGTATGTATTTGGCATACTGTTTTTTATTTCGAATGTATTGAATCGTAAAATAAAAAGCAGACAGTAGTGAAAGTAGTCCAATTCCAATTAGAACTAATCGTATCTTGTCATTGTTTTGAGGCGTTTGATACACACTCAGCTTCTCAAATTCTTCATTTTTCTGAAAAAGCATAGGGATTTCAAGAATATGATTCCCTTTTGCAAGCTCATCATGAATGTTAAATAGAACAGTTTCTTTATAGTTATGATAAAAATATAAATTAACAATGCCATCTTTTGGATTCCATATTGAAGTAAGTAAAGTGCCATCTCCGATTTTTTCTCTGCATACATGCATTGTATCGGATAAACGCGTGCAAAAGTCAAGTGACGTATCGGATTTGTCTTTTAAAAATGTAACACCATTGCTGTAACGCTTCAGTTGCATGGCTTTATTTTTGCTAGTTTCAGATGGACAAAAATTTGATAAAACATAGTTTGGATTATAACCAACAGTCATTAGATAAGGTTCTACTACCAAATATTTTCCTGATGGTTCAACATAAATAAAAACATCATCAAGAAAATAGCTATAGTCATATTGGCTGATAAACTTTTTAACTTCATCTATAGTTTTGCAATTGTGTAAGATATTCTTAAGATAGGCTGTAGGGTTTGTTATTTTCAACCGATTTTCAAATCCTGAAACCTCTTTTTTTGTAATGCTACTAGCTAATCTGGAAAAGCAAAGTCCGTGTTCATTCATACCAGACTGTGGCGCGAAACCATTTGTGCCATCAAAACGAGATCCCGTAAAAGCAGCACCATATCGATACGTTGTGTTTGCAGTTTCAAACCAAATTCGTGAAGTCGTTCGCCAAGCATCTTCATTACAACCTACAATGGTTTTTCCGTTTACAGTGACTTTGTACATACTGCATGAAAGAGCTTTTTGTGAGGAAAATAGTAAAACAAGCAGTAGTACACCTGAAAAAATTCTAAATTTCGTCATTGTTGTTTCTTTTAAGTTTGGCTGTATATATAAAACGATGTTGAACTTAAAATGTTACAGATGAATTTATTTTTTGAGGATATTCTAGCTAAATAGAAAACAGAAAAAAAGGCTTACCATTACTGATATGCCTTTATTGTTAAATTTGTTAGTGCTATTACAAATCAATTTCAATTTGATTTCTCAAAATATCTTCAAACGTTTCACGTTTACGAATTAATTGTGCTTTACCGTCTTTCCATAATACTTCTGCAGGTTTTACTCGTGAATTATAGTTGGACGACATTGAAAAACAATAGGCTCCCGCATTTCGAAAACTTAAAATATCACCTTCTTTAATTTCACTGATACGACGGTTGGTAGCAAAAGTGTCGGTTTCGCATATATAGCCAACCACCGAATAGAAACGTTCTTTTCCTTTTGGATGCGAAATGTTTTCGATGTAATGTTGTGAACCATAAAACATCGGTCGGATTAAATGGTTGAATCCGCTGTCAATTCCGGCAAAAACCGTTGAAGTTGTTTGTTTTACAACATTAACTTTCGCTAAAAAATAACCCGCTTCACTTACCAGAAATTTACCAGGTTCAAATGTCAAGGTTAATTCACGACCATATTCTTTCTCGAATGCCAAAAAACGTTTGGTTAGTTTTTTGCCTAGTTCTTCTACATTGGTTTCAATATCATCTTTTCTATAAGGTACTTTAAAACCACTTCCAAAATCGATAAAATCCAACTCTTTAAAATGAATTGCTGTGTCAAATAAAATTTCTGCAGCATATAAAAACACTTCGATGTCTAAGATATCCGAACCGGTATGCATGTGAATACCGTTGATGTGCATATTCGTGTTTTCTACAATTCGAAGTAAATGCGGCAGCTGGTGTATCGAAATTCCAAATTTACTGTCGATATGTCCAACGGAAATATTAGAATTTCCACCTGCCATGACATGAGGATTTATTCTAATACAAACTGGTGTTTTAGGGTGTTTTGCGCCAAATTGTTCTAAAATAGATAAATTATCAATATTGATTTGTACTCCTAAAGCGGCTACTTCTTCAATTTCATCCATTGAAACCCCATTAGGTGTATAGATAATTTTGTCAGGAGAAAATCCAGCATGAAGTCCGAGTTGAACTTCTTCTATAGATACAGTATCAAGCCCGGAACCCATCTTCTTCAGTAGCTTAAGAACAGATAGATTCGACAATGCCTTGACTGCATAATTGATACGCAGCTTTTCTACCTTGGAAAATGCATTGGTTAAACGATTAAACTGTGATTCGATTTTTGCGGCATCATACACATAAAGTGGACAGCCGAACTCTTCTGCTACTGAGAGTAATTGATTGGATTCCATGATTAAATTAATTTTTCGTAAAAATAACAAAGATTTATATTGGGAATATGCGAAATCGATAATTAAAACAAAATAAGATTTACAATTTAAAAGAACTACTTTTTCTAATGAATAATCGTTATTTTAAAACAAAAAACATTAGGCACATTCAATATACTTTGTTATTTTTGTGACACTTTTTATTTAAAGAAACACATCTATTATGAACTTACACGAGTATCAAGGAAAACAGATATTAGCAAGCTACGGAGTACGTATTCAACGTGGTTATGTAGCAAACAATGCTGAAGAAGCAGTTGCTAAAGCAAAACAATTAACAGCAGAAACCGGAACAGGTTGGCATGTAATTAAAGCTCAAATTCATGCTGGTGGGCGTGGAAAAGGTGGCGGTGTAAAATTAGCAAAGAACTTAGATCAAGTTCAGGAAATTGCTGGTCAAATCATCGGTATGGACTTAATTACACCTCAAACTCCTCCAACTGGAAAAAGAGTACATAAAGTTTTAGTTGCTGAAGATGTTTACTATCCAGGTGAAAGTGAAACAAAAGAGTTTTATATGTCGGTTTTATTAAACCGTGGTAAAGGTCGTAATATGATTATGTATTCTACTGAAGGTGGAATGGATATTGAAGAAGTAGCTGAGCATACGCCACATTTAATTTTTACTGAAGAAATCGATCCTGCTGTAGGATTGCAAGGTTTCCAAGCAAGAAGAATTGCTTTCAACTTAGGGTTATCTGGTGAAGCATTCAAAGAAATGGTGAAATTTGTTGACGCTTTATATAAAGCTTATATCGGTTCTGATTCGTCTATGTTTGAAATCAACCCTGTGTTGAAAACATCAGACAACAAAATCATGGCTGTAGATGCTAAAGTTACGTTAGATGACAATGCATTATACCGTCATACAGATTTAGCTGAAATGCGTGATATTTCGGAAGAGCGTCCAATTGAAGTTGAAGCTAAAGAAGCTGGGTTAAACTATGTAGATCTTGATGGTACAGTTGGATGTATGGTTAACGGAGCTGGTTTAGCAATGGCTACTATGGATTTAATTAAGTATGCAGGTTACGAGCCGGCTAACTTCTTAGATGTGGGAGGAACAGCTGATGCAAAACGTGTGGAAACTGCTTTCCGTATTATCTTGAAAGATCCAAACGTAAAAGCAATTTTAATCAACATTTTTGGGGGTATCGTTCGTTGTGACCGTGTAGCTCAAGGTGTTGTTGATGCCTACAAAAATATGGGTGATGCTATTAAAGTTCCAATTATTGTTCGTTTACAAGGAACTAATGCAGAAATCGCTAAAGAATTAATCGATAATTCAGGAATGCCAATTTTATCAGCAGTTCAATTCCAAGAAGCTGCAGATCAAGTAAAAGCGGCTTTATCTTAATAATAAAGATTATCATATAAAAAAATCCCGAGTTTAACTCGGGATTTTTTTATTTTAATAAGTTATTCTTTTTTCTTACCGTTTTTAAATTTTACAGGCTGAACAATAGGTTCTTTTTTAGGAACGGGCTTAAATTTTCCTTTTAGAGCTGGTCTTTTCGATTCCGTTTTTGCCTTTGGTTTTTCATTTGAAAATGTAGGCTTTGTAGGTTCTTTTTTTTCTGAAACATTTTTAGATTCATCCGCTTTATGTTTCTGAATAACATCCATTGGATTTTTAGGATTTTCTTTAGTTCCACGCAAATGGATTACCAAACCATTTAGAAAATTACGCAAAACCTGATCGCCACATTCCATATATTTTGGATGTTCTTCATTTCTGAAAAAATTACCTATTTCGCCTTTCGAAATTCTGAAATCAACCAATTCTAAAATCTCTACAATTTGATCGTCTCTAAGTTGTAAGGCAACACGTAGTTTTTTGAAAATATCGTTGTTAGTCATAATTCATTTTATATTTAAGCAAAGATACTGTTTTCAGAAATGAGAATTTAATTTTAAATTAGCCAAAATTTCAATAGATGGATACTTATAAAGAAAAAATTAGTCTACTGTCCGAAATGATTGCATTTGCAATTGTTGATGGAGAATTGCATGATCGCGAATATGATTTTCTTTGGATAGTAGCACAAGAACTTGAAATAGAAAAAAATGTTTTCATGGAATTATTTTCCAAAAGAGACAAAACTCAAGTCATAAAAGACGAGCATAACAGAATTATGCAGTTTTACAGATTGGCTTTATTGATGCACTGTGATGGTGTAATGCACGATAGAGAAATAAAAGCAATTAACGAGATTGGTATTAACATGGGATTAAATCCTATGGGTATAAAGAAAACTTTAAAAGCCATGCAAAGTTCACCAAGCCGAATGGTTGAACCCGAATTTTTACTATGTGCTTTTATGGAGCAGCATAATTAAATTTTATCCTGTAGTACTTTTATTTCGTCACGTAATTTAGCTGCTTGCATGAAATCTAAGTCTTTAGCTGCTTTTTCCATAGCTTTTCTGAGCTCTCTGATTTTCTTTTCAATTTCAGGTTTTGAAAGATACAGGCTTTCTGGTTCCGCAGCTTTTAGTATTTGATTTTCATAATACTGTGTTGAAACAGAATTGCCTGCCAATGCATTTCCTAAACTTTTATTTAAAGCTTTTGGAACAACACCGTTTTTCGTATTAAAATCGATTTGTTTTTCTCTTCTGTAATTGGTTTCATCTATGGTTTTCTGCATTGAAGCCGTTATTTTATCGGCATACATAATGGCTTTACCATTTACATTTCGTGCAGCACGTCCCACAGTTTGTGTTAAGGAACGATGACTTCTTAAGAAACCTTCTTTGTCGGCATCTAATATGGCTACTAATGATACTTCGGGTAAATCTAAACCTTCACGAAGTAAGTTTACTCCAATAAGAACATCAAATATTCCTTTACGTAAATCTTGCATGATTTCTACACGCTCTAAGGTATCCACATCACTATGAATATAACGGCATCGGATGGCTACTTTTGTTAAATATTTTGTCAGTTCCTCTGCCATACGCTTAGTAAGAGTTGTAACCAGTACTCTTTCATCGGCTTCACAACGTTGTTGAATCTCTTCAATTAAATCATCAATCTGATTTAAACTTGGTCGAATTTCAATTATTGGATCCAGTAAACCTGTTGGGCGAATGACTTGTTCTACATAGATTCCTTCCGATTTTTGCAATTCGTAATCCGCGGGAGTTGCCGAAACATATATTACCTGATTTTGTAAGCTTTCGAATTCTTCAAATTTAAGCGGACGATTATCCATTGCAGCCGGTAATCGGAATCCGTATTCAACTAAGTTTTCTTTACGACTTCTATCTCCTCCATACATTGCATGGACCTGCGAAATGGTAACATGACTTTCGTCTACTACCATTAAATAATCATCTGGAAAATAGTCCAATAAACAGAACGGACGTGTTCCAGGCTGCCTACCATCTAAATAACGCGAGTAATTTTCTATTCCGGAGCAATATCCCAATTCTCGAATCATTTCCAAATCGAAGTTTGTGCGTTCTTCCAAACGTTTGGCTTCGAGATGTTTTCCTATTTCTTTGAAATAATCAACTTGTTTTACCAAATCTTGCTGTATTTCCCAAATGGCATTTTGTAATACATCGGGAGAAGTTACAAACATGTTGGCAGGGTAGATGTTCAGTTTTTCGTATTTTTCAATAACCTGAGCGGTTTTAGCATCAAAAGCTTCAATTTCTTCGATATCATCGCCAAAAAAATGTATGCGGAACGGTTCATCTGCATAACTTGGAAAAACTTCAACAGTATCCCCTTTAATTCGGAATGAACCTGGAGTAAATTCAGCTTCAGTTCTGGAATATAAACTTTGTACTAAACGGTGTAATAATTTTGTTCTTGAGATGGTTTGATCGCGTTCTATAGAAATTACATTTTTTTGAAATTCTACAGGATTTCCAATACCATATAAACACGATACTGAGGCAACAACTAAAACATCTCTTCGGCCAGAAAGTAGGGCAGAAGTTGTACTCAAACGAAGTTTTTCGAGTTCGTCATTGATAGATAAATCTTTTTCAATATACGTTCCGGTTACGGGTATGAAAGCTTCGGGTTGATAATAGTCGTAATACGATACGAAATACTGAACCGAATTATTTGGAAAAAATTGTTTAAACTCCGAGTACAACTGTGCAGCCAAAGTTTTATTGTGTGCCAATACCAATGTAGGCTTTTGTACTTCCTGAATTACATTGGCAACCGTAAAAGTTTTTCCCGAACCTGTTACACCCAGTAGAGTTTGATATTTCTCCTCATTGATAATTCCTTTAGCTAATTTGTCTATAGCTTGGGGCTGATCACCCATGGGTTTGTAATCGGATACGACTTGAAATTTCATGATAAAGAAAAAGGATTATACTGTTTTTTCACAGGTTTTGCAAAGGTAAAAAGATTATTCGGTTTCCTTTTTTTCGAAGAATACTTTAATCGAATTCGAATTTAATCGGTAACGTAACCATTCTTTAATTTTTGATTTTTCTTCCGATGAGATTTCAGTTTTACATTCAAAAGAAACGATTTTGAATGTTGTTGTACTGTCTTTTATCGAAAACGATTCCGATGTAGCATAGGAACATTCAGTTAATGAAGGGAAAATAGGGTTTATTTCTTTTAATAAAACGCTACTGAAGCGTTTTAAACTGTCGTTTGTTTGCTGGTTGGTATTGATAATTGCTTTTAAGCGATTTATTTCACTTTGCATTTTGTCGCTTTTATCCTGAATATTAGTGTTGCTGCTAAAGGTTAGTGCTTTTTGGAAAATAATATTGGTACTGTCAATATCAAAATCGGCTGCTTTTTGGTAAACTTTCTCCTGATATTTTTTATCTAACGACTTTCCTGCAAATCCTAAAGTTATCTGTTTTTTGTTTGCATCAATTTTACTTTTAATAAGATAGTTGTCTTCAAAAACATTAATGCTTTCAATGAATTTTTTCGAGCGTTCGGTAAACTTTTCATTTTGTACCAATCCGTATCCAAAATAAATGCTAGGGGCAATTGTTATAAAAATGATGAAAGAAACCCAATTGTTTACACGTGTTTTTTTCTTTTCATCGATAATGGTTCTGTTCGGAAATTTTAAAAGCTTGCACACCAAAACTGAAGAGAGCGCAATGAAAACGGTATTTATAGTAAAAAGATAAAAAGCACCAGAGAAATAACTTAGGTTACCGGAAGACAATCCATAACCAGCAGTACAAAGCGGTGGCATTAAGGCCGTGGCAATTGCTACTCCGGGAATAACATTCCCTTTTTGCTTGCTACTAATGGCTACAATACCGGCAAGTCCACCAAAAAAAGCAATTAAAACGTCATAGATTGTCGGACTGGTTCTGGCTAATAATTCGGAATGCGCAGTGGCAACCGGACTGATGGCAAAGTATAAGGTAGAAGCAATTAAACTGGCAATAACGGCAAAACCAAAGTTTTTTAAGGCTTTTTGGAACATGTAAAAATCGTATGTTGCAATGCTGTAGCCCATACCGTTAATTGGTCCCATTAATGGGGAAATTAACATGGCACCTATAATTACGGCTGTTGAATTCATGTTTAATCCAATGGAAGCAACAAAAATAGCAAATACTAAAATCCACAGATTGGTTCCTTTGAAGGTGATATCTTTTTCAATCTTTTCGTGAATAAGATCAAAATTATCCACTTCACTATCCAGATTTAAGTAATCAAGAATTTTTTTAATCATAGTTGGTAATCTTTTTTTTAAAGATATGAAAAATCAGGCTAAGTAAGAATTTATCACTTAGCCTGATGGATATTTAGGGTTTGTTCGATTATTTAAAACGCGCTGCGAGTGTTAAAATATGTGAGTCTAAACCGTTATTTCGAGTATAATAGCCGTATCGTATTTCAAGACTATTCATTCGTTTTATGTGGAAAATTCCTTTATCGGAATCAATAACTTTATAACTTGCTCCAATCATGTGACTGCTAAATTTAGACAAATCGTAGTCACTAGTGTAGTATTCTTCGGCTAAACCGTGAAGTGCAATTGGTTGAAAGTATTTTGCTGCCGTTTGGGTATAGAAACGATAAGGCAATGAAATCGATGAAAATGCCGAAAGCTTATAACTTGGTTCCAAACTGATTGTGTGGGAACTAATATTCCAGTCATCCCAATAATAACGGTAAAAGGCTCTTAAAACAATATTGTCTCCCAAGAAATAGTTAGCTCTCATACCAACAGGTAATTTAAATCGAGTGTCAGGTAATTTCTCAGATTTTACAGTAGCTAAATCATTGAAATATACACGGTTGAATTTGGTAGCCAGCATACCTTGTTGGTATCCAATATCCGACAAAATTGCGATTTGGAAATTTTTAGTCATTACCTGCGAAAATGTTAATCCGAGGTTATAAGATGTCCGAGGTTTTAAATCACCTTGTTTGGCTTCGTTATCTGAAGGGGTGGCACGTAATTCTACCGGTAAAATAATTTTCCAGGTATCGAAGAATGCCATTCCTTTAACTGAAAATTCTCTATTGTGATCTTTTGAAATTTTAGTAAACCCAACATTTCCACCAACAGAAGTATAATCAAATTCTGTTGAAAATGAAAGTCCTCCGTTAAGGATGTAGTTCTTTTCTTCATTCTGGTAACTGTAATTGGCTGACGGATATACACGTACATCTTGGTACGAAGCAGAAGAAACAGTACTTGGATCAATTTTATCCGATGATGCCGAGGTATAAGCATCAACACCCAATTCAAAATTGATGTTGTGTTTGTTGTTGTTTTTATCTCTTCTTGAAACTTTTAATTCAAAAGTAGTGGCTACATCCGTAAGTTTTTCTGTTCCTTTTCCACCAGTTACGGCAGAATTGTTTCCGTCTTGACTATAATAACTGGATATGAAGTTTACTTCTTCAATTTTTAGCTTTTGTTTTTTATAAGCTGAACTGTCTGAAGAATTGGTGTTTTGTGCTTTTAAATTATTTCCAAAGAAAAAAGCCAGTAGCGATGCGGTAATGAGTCTCTTTTTCATCTATAGCCAATTAATTACAGCCGCAGCCTCCACCTGTTTTTCCTCCGTTAGCACCCGAACTACCTTCGCGATACAGTTGAAAAGTGTTTTCGAATTTTTCTGTTTTTTTTGCAGCTAATTCCATTTCGGAATCGTTAATTTTTGACTTTTGATACTCTTTAACCGATTTGCAGCTGAAACTTAAAGTTAACAGCAAACAACAAATTAAATATTTCATAGTTTACGTAAGTTTAATGTTTTTAGAAAAATATTTAGCATCATTATCATCAATAATAATACAGCCAATGGTTTTGAGTTGGTTGATAAAATCCAATCCTACTTCTATCCCCATTACCGTAACAGGTGTGGCCAAAGCATCTGCAATTTCTGCATTTTCCGCAATTATAGTCACACTTTTAATACCGCTTACTGGGAACCCCGTTTTTGGATCTATAGTGTGTGAATATTTTTTTCCTTTTATCATAACAAACTTTTCATAGTTTCCAGATGTTGCCACAGCGGTATTGGTAATTTGTAAAGCAGAAAAAATGTCATCTTTCAAGTTTGGGTTTGCAATACCAATTGTCCAAGGTTTTCCGTTTTCTTGAAAGCCCCAAGCCGATAAATCTCCAGACGCATTCACAATTCCACTTTCTACGCCATTTTGAATCAAAACTTTTTTTGCCATTTCTGCCGCATATCCTTTCCCTATTCCACCAAAACCAACGCGCATGCCTTTGTTTTTTAAGAAAACAGTTTTTCCGATATCGTCCAAAATAATGTTTTCGTAATTGATAAGAGCGACTGTTTTTTTTGCGGTTTCAGCATCGGGAAGCGATGTCATGTTTAAATCGAAATTCCAAAAACGTTTGTCTAAACTTCCGTAACTGATATCAAAAGCACCCTGGGTTATCTTCGAAATAAATTGACATCGTTTAATCAATTGAAAAACTTCATCAGTAACTTTTACCGGTTTAATGCCAGCATTTTCGTTAATTTTATAAGTTACACTATCGGTAGAAAAGGTAGTTAAAAGACGCTCAATTCGTTTGATTTCTTCAATAGCTAAATCGATTTTTTCAACGCACCACTGCTCGTTTGGTCCGAGAACTGATAACTCAAACCGATTTCCCATTAATTTTTCAACTCTTTTGTGGAGCATTAATCTAAAGCTTTAATTTTGCTATAAATTCTTCTAAAGTTTCCGAAGGGAGTTGTTCCCATTTTTTGAGTATGCTGCCATCTGATTTTAAAAGCAGAATCATCGGAAAAAATCCTTTTGAGTTATATTTTTCGGCTAATTTTTCATTTTGCGAAATCAAAGTATCATCCAGTTTGTTCTTTTTCAGTCTTGGAAAATCAGCATTGTATACAATTAAGTTTTCATCGCTAAATGATTTGAAAGCATCGGATTCGACAAAGTGCTTTTTAAATTTAACACAAGGCGCACACCAATCGGATCCTGAAAAATAGAGCAGAACATTTTTTTGTTCGGTTTTGGCTTTTTCAAGCGATTCTTCAAAATTTAATAGTTTCGTTTCTTGAGCAAATAGTACTGTGGAAAAGAAAAAGGTAAGGATTGCGACTTTCAGTTTCATATCAATTTATGTTTTGAAAAAAAATCAATTCTAAAATAAAGATAGGTGTAAAATTATTTTTAAGCTTTAAATTAATCTAAAGATTCGATTAAAATCAAGTCTCCTTTCTCGTGATTGATGGTAACTATTCCGTCTTCGGTTACATGATTGCTGCTTCCGGTTCGATAGCCGATTTTTAGTGAATCGCCTTGTAACGGGTAAAATAAATTTTCAGAATAAATTCCATGCACATCACCAATTGGTATTAACGAGATGATGCTGTCTTTAGTATACCATTTTTGAAAATGATTAGGCAATAGGAAAATCCTAGAATGATCGTCTAACACTACAATTTTAAGTAGGTTTCGATACCTTACGATATTGGTAATGTTGGTGATTGTGTGATCGGCTCTTTTTCCAGTGGCCCAGACCACATTGACGGCTTTATGACCACGCTCTATTAAAAAATCGAAAGCTTTCTCCAAATCGGTTTTGTTTTGATCAGGAGTGTGAATTATTTCTAATGGATATTGTTTTTCGAGGTACTCGTTCGGATTGAAATCTCTATCGAAATCACCTAATAAGACATCAACTTTTATTTCCAGATCGACAACGCGTTTCATTGCAGAATCTAAAACCACAACAAATGGTGACCATTCTAAGAGTTGCCCTAACAATTCAGGATTACACTCTGCTCCGTTGGCAATAATTAAAGCTGGTTCTTGATCGTCCCGAACAATGTGGTGAGATGACATAACTTGAGTAGTAATTTATTAAGTGTTAGTGTAAAGATAAGGATTGCTAAAATATATGAAAGCAAAAAGACGACTCTTTCGAATCGTCTTTTCATACTATATAAATTGGATTAAACTAATTTTGCTAATGTAGCATTTAAAGTACTGCTAGGGCGCATAGCTTTATTGGTAAGCTCGTTAGACGGTTGGTAATACCCTCCAATGTTTTGAGGTTTGCCTTGAGCACCAATTAATTCGGAATTGATTGTAGCTTCATTGGCAGTCAATTCGGTAGCAATTGGACTAAATTTAGCTTGTAATTCAGCATCTTTAGTTTGGTTTGCTAAAGCTTGAGCCCAATATAAAGCTAGATAGAAGTGAGAACCTCTGTTGTCGATTTCTCCAACTTTACGTGCAGGAGATTTATCTGTAGCCAAGAATTTCGCATTTGCTTCGTCTAAAGTATCAGCTAAAACTTGTGCTTTCGGATTGTTTTGTGTTTGTGCCAAATGCTCCAAAGAAGCTTGTAATGCTAAAAATTCACCTAGAGAATCCCAGCGCAAATACCCTTCTTCTACAAATTGCTCTACGTGTTTTGGAGCAGAACCACCCGCACCGGTTTCGAACAATCCACCACCGTTCATTAATGGAACAATAGATAACATTTTAGCCGAAGTTCCTAACTCTAGAATAGGGAACAAGTCAGTTAAATAATCACGTAATACGTTTCCTGAAACTGAGATAGTATCTTTTCCTTCGCGGATTCTTCGTAAGGTTTCTGTCATTGCATCTTTCACGTCCATGATGCGAATGTCAAGACCTGTAGTATCGAAATCTTTCAAGTATTTCTCTACTTTTTTGATGATTTCTCTATCGTGTGCTCTGTCTTTATCTAACCAGAAAATAGCTGGCGTATCCGATAAACGGGCTCTTGTAACAGCCAATTTAACCCAATCTTGAATAGGAGCATCTTTAGTTTGACACATTCTGAAAATGTCACCTGCTTCTACTTTTTGAGATAATAAAACGTTTCCGTTTTCGTCTTCCACATTTACACTTCCTGTTGCTGTTATTTGGAATGTTTTATCGTGCGAACCGTATTCTTCCGCTTTTTGTGCCATTAAACCAACGTTAGGTACAGAACCCATCGTTTTTGGATCTAAAGCACCATTTTTTCTCATATCGTCGATAACCGCTTGGTAGAAACCAGCATACGAGCGATCTGGAATAATACAGATGGTATCTTCTTCTTTTCCTTCTTTGTTCCACATTTTACCGCCACTACGTGCCAAAGCAGCCATAGATGCATCTACGATAATGTCTGATGGAACGTGGAAGTTAGTAATACCTTTGTCTGAGTTTACCATGGCTACACGAGGTCCGTTAGCTAAAGCGCTGTCGATTGCTGCTTTCACTTCAGCTTCTTGAGCATTTCCAGCTAATTTCTCGAATAGATCCTGTAAGCCGTTATTCGCATTAATATCTAGTGATTTGAATAAATCGGCATATTTTGTGAATACATCTTTGAAGAAAGTTTCAACAATAGCTCCGAAGATAATTGGGTCGGAAACTTTCATCATTGTAGCTTTCAAGTGTGCAGAAAGTAAAACGTTTTTCTCTTTCGCTTCAGCAATTGCAATTTCAACAAACTTTTTTAAAGCATTTAAGTTCATTACTGAGCTGTCAATTACTTCACCAGCTTTTAGGTTTGAATAGTCTTTTAAAACTTTAGTAGAACCATCATTTCCGGCGAAAACAATTCTAAATTTACCATCGTTAGCAATTGTAGTTGAGGTTTCCGTTCCGTAGAAATCACCTGCAGTCATATGCGCTACGTTAGTTTTGCTGTCTGAAGTCCAAGTGCCCATTCTGTGCGGGTTCTCTTTAGCATAGTTTTTAACAGCTTTTGGAGCACGACGGTCTGAATTTCCTTCACGTAAAACTGGGTTTACCGCAGAACCTAATACTTTTCCGTATTTTGTTTTGATGTTTTTCTCATCCTCGGTTTGTGGTTCTTCCGGATAGTTAGGAATTGCAAAGCCGTGTGATTGCAGCTCGGTGATTGCTTCTTTTAATTGGATAACTGAAGCCGAGATATTTGGTAATTTAATGATGTTTGCTTCTGGAGTTGTTGCCAACTGACCTAGTTCTGCAAGTGCATCAGCAATTTTTTGATCTTCTTTTAAAAATTCAGGGAAGTTAGCTAAAATACGTCCTGCTAACGAAATATCGCGTAATTCGATATCAATGTTTGCGGGAGCAGTAAAAGCTTGTACAATGGGTAAGAACGAATGAGTAGCTAACATTGGAGCTTCATCTGTCAAGGTGTAATGAATTTTTGATTTTTGTGCCATTGGGTTGAATTTTAAATCTATCGTTGTGTTTTTTTATGTTTGAATATAATTGCTTGAAAAAGCGTAGCAAATATAAGGAAATCAGACCAAAAAAGTATGGGTGTTTTTATCGGAATTGAACGAATTATCAGATTGTTATTATGAAGGTTTTAATTTATCAAAATGATAATTTTCGATTTGTTTTTTTGCATAAAAAAAGCCCCGAGATTATCGGAGCTAATTTTATAAATGTCGGAAAGTTGATTATCTTCTTCTTTCTTTGATTTTTGCTTTTTTACCAGTAAGTTCTCTGAAGTAGAAGATACGAGCTCTACGAACTTTACCTCTTTGGTTAACTTCAATTTTTTGTAAAGCTGGCATGTTGATAGGGAAGATACGCTCTACACCTACAGCACCTGACATTTTACGGATTGTGAAGGTTTCAGTAACACCAGCACCTCTTTTTTGGATAACAACTCCTTTGAAGAACTGAGTACGAGTTTTTTCACCCTCTTTAATTTCGTAGTATACAGTGATAGTATCACCTGCGTTGAATTCTGGAAAATCTTTTTTCGCTACGAATTCGTCTTGAACAAATTGTAATAAATTCGACATGATTTATTAATTTAAACTATTGAATCAGAACAACATACACGTCTTTCGTCAGAGGTTGATCTAAATGTGGCTGCAAATTTAATAAATATTTTGAATTTTAAATTATAAATTTTGAATTATTACACGATTTTCAATTCATTTAAAATTTATAATTCATCATTTAGAATAAAAAATCAATCCTCCAACAAATCGGGTCTACGGTTTTTGGTGTGTTCGTAAGCCATATTTTCTCTCCATTTTTCAATTTCTGCAAAGTTCCCACTTAAGAGTACATCTGGGACTTTATGACCGTTGTATTCTGCCGGTCGTGTGTAAATAGGAGGAGAGAGTAAATTGTCTTGGAAACTATCGGTTAAGGCAGAGGTTTCATTGCTTAAAACTCCGGGGATCAATCTAATAATAGCGTCGCATAAAACGGCAGCACCCAATTCACCACCCGACAACACATAGTCACCTATTGATATTTCTTTGGTTATGAATAAATCACGAACACGTTGGTCTACACCTTTATAATGACCACAAAGCATAATGATGTTTTTTAACAACGACATTGAATTGGCCATTTTTTGGTTTAAGGTTTCGCCATCTGGAGTCATATAGATTACTTCGTCGTACTCGCGTTCATTTTTCAATTTCTCAATACAAGCCGCTATAGGTTCAATACTCATAACCATACCGGCACCACCACCAAATTGATAATCATCTACGTTTTTATGTTTATTAGTGCTGTAATCGCGAAGGTTATGCATGTGAACTTCTACTAAACCTTTGGCTATAGCTCTTTTTAAGATTGAAGCTTCAAATGGACTACGGATTAATTCAGGTAAAACGGTAATGATATCGATGCGCATGGTTTTGTTGTTTGCAAAGCGCAAAGGTAAGAGTTTTGAGGGAAAAGTTAAGAGGGAAAAGAGAAAAGGGAAAAGGCTTTGAACTTCCTTATCCCTTTTTGCTTATTTACTTATAACTAAAAATCAAACTCCAAACTGTCTTAAATGGTGATCTAAATGTTTCCATTGTAATGTGTCCCACTCTTTTGCAGTCATTGTTCCAAAAAAAGGATGCTTGTATGATTTAATTACTTCGGTTCCTTTACTAAATTTTTTTACTTTTTCAATTAGTTCAGATTTTGTAGTTTCAAAATCATATGTACCTGTTCGAATGAAAGCTGGTGCAGTCGGGCTGTCTTTTTTAAAACGTGGTGAGTTAATTATTTTGTTTTTCATCATTCTGCCCAATAGAGCAATAATCGGATTGGCTTTCAGTTGAAGATCCCCATAAGCAACATCAAATGGAGCAATGCAATGTGACATCATTTGGTCAACGGTCATTTTTCCCCATTCCGAAAGTGTAGTAGGTTCTAATTTGTTAATTCGTTCTACAATGTTTTGATTACCTTCTTGTGTAAATAAACTTTCCATACGAGTTACGGTTTTTTAATTGCGGTTAAGGAGTACACCATTGGAATTTTATTTCCTATATGTTGAACTCTAAATTTATTTGGTTCAAATTCTTCGGTATTGTTGAAGCAATTATATGGGGAATAGTCGAATTCTTCAAAAGTTTTAATTTCTAAATTGTTGTTTATCAATGAAGAGAAAACTTCTGAAAGCGGATGATTCCAACTTACAGTTTTATTGGTAATTGCTGCTTGTTTATCTGCATAAGTTCCTTCTTCAGTTTCAATGATGGCTTCAGAATTGAAATAATTGTATTCTATTTTTTTGAAATCATAATCGAACATCCAAACTACAGGGTGAAATTCAGCAAAAACCAATTTACCGTTCGGTTTTAAAAAATGAGCGATTACGTTAGCCCATTGGTTTAAATCGGGTAGCCAGCCAATAGTACCATAGCTTGTAAAAACAATGTCGAACGTTTCATTTAAATGGTTGGGTAAATCGTACACATCCGAACAAATAAATTTTGCATTGGCCTGTAGTTGATTCGCTAGTTCTGTTGCTTTATTGATTGCAATATCCGATAAATCCACGCCGGTTGTAATAGCTCCCATTCGAGCTAACGAGATAGTGTCCTGCCCGAAATGACATTGCAAGTGTAAAATTTTCTTGCCTTCAATATTGCCTAAAAGCGAAAGTTCAATAGGATTTAAAGTCGATTTTCCATTCATGAAACTTTCCATGTTGTAAAACTCAGACTGGATATGAACTTCTGTTTTTTTATTCCACGAGGCTTTATTGATTTCGAGATAGTCTTTTGGTGTTTCCATGGTTATAAATATAATTCCATTTGAATATCAGCACGATGATAGTCGGTTTCGTCCAAAGGTACTTCTTTAAAATTGTATTTTTTATATAAGTTTAATGCTGTGCTAAGCTTTGTGCTCGATACCAACATTACTGTTTTGTATGAATTGGATTTAGCGAAATCAATACAAGCTTCAACCAATAAATTTCCCAATTTTTTTCCTTGGTACTTTTTATCGACAGCGAGTTTGGCCATTTCAATAACGGAATCGTTTACTTTTTGCAACGCAACAGTTCCCGCAACCTCGTTATTTAATAAGCAAAAGAAAATTTGTCCGCCGGGTTTTAAAATCACCTCTTCAATGTTTTCAAATACCTCTATATCGTGTTGCTCAACAAAAAAATATTCTTCAAGCCAAGCTTTGTTTAAATCGATAAATTGCTGTTTGTATTTTGGTTGATACGTTATTATTTTTGGTTCCATTGATGATTGTATGTCGATAACAAATTTAAACAGATTCCTTTTTACTTCTGTAGACTTGTCTATTATTTATGAAAGTTTTTACATTTAATATTCGTAATTTTGCTACTCAAAAATTTAAAATTAAAGTAAGATGCAAGACGGAATTTACGCAAAATTCAATACTACAAAAGGTGTTATTTTAGTAAAATTGACACATGATAAAACTCCGGGAACAGTTGGGAACTTTGTTGGCTTAGCTGAAGGGAAATTAGAAAATGATGTAAAACCTCAAGGAAAACCATATTACGACGGATTAAAATTTCACCGTGTTATTCCTGATTTCATGATTCAAGGGGGTTGCCCATTAGGTAGTGGTGTTGGTGGACCGGGTTATCAATTTGATGATGAATTTCACCCAGAATTACGACACAATACTCCAGGTGTTTTGTCTATGGCTAATGCTGGACCAGGTACTAATGGATCTCAGTTTTTCATTACTCATGTGCCAACAGATTGGTTGGATAACAAACATACTGTTTTTGGACATGTAGTAGAAGGACAGGATATTGTAAATGAAATTGCTCAAGGTGATATTATTGAAAGTATCGAGATTGTTAGAGTAGGTGATGAAGCTCAAAAATGGAACGCGGTAGAGGCTTTCAGAACATTTGAAGGTTCTCGCGAAAAAAGATTAGCTGAGCAAAAAAGATTAGCTGAAGAAGCATTAGAGAAATTAGCTGCTGGTTTTCAAAAAACAGACAGCGGATTACGTTATCAAATCATTCAAAAAGGAAATGGTAAGCAAGCGGAAAAAGGTAAAACGGTTTCTGTTCACTACCAAGGTTCTTTAGATAACGGGATGGTTTTCGATTCTTCTTACAAAAGAAAACAACCTATTGAATTTCCTTTAGGAAAAGGACATGTAATTGAAGGATGGGATGAAGGTATTGCTCTTTTAAAAGTTGGTGATAAAGCCCGTTTTGTAATTCCTTCATATTTAGGTTACGGTTCAAGAGGAGCTGGTGGTGTTATTCCGCCTGATGCTACTTTGATTTTCGATGTAGAATTAATGGATGTGAAATAATTCATAATCTTTTAAAAAAATATAAAGCTCTCCAATTTGAGAGCTTTTTTTATTAGATTTACAATCCAAAAACTATAAATTATAGAATATGAAATTTAGAATAGTAGGTCTTGCGGTTGCCTCGTTATTTGTGTTTTCGTGTGCAACAAAAAAAGTAGTAGAAACAACCGAAGTTAAATCGACTGCAAAAGTTGCTACGTTAACTGCAGATCAATTGCACGGAAAAGAAGTGTATGAAAACAATTGTGCAAAATGCCATAAATTGTTTGAGCCTTCTAGTCACACTGCCGAAGAATGGAAACCAATTGTAGGTAGAATGCAACGTAAAGCAAAAATATCGGATGAAGATGCTGCAGCTGTATACAATTATGTAACTGCCGGAATGCAATAAAAAAAGAAATAAATTTAAATCCCAGGTAAGTTACTTGGGATTTAGTTTTAATAATGCTTATGAGATTACCATTTGTTTTTTTTCTTCTGATTCAATGTTTTTTGAGTAAAGCTCAAATTAGTACAATGCATTGTGGGTATGATTTCACATCGTATTTGGTTTTGCACGTTCATGAAGATGGGAAGAAAGAAAATGTAACAGGCTTAACCATTACCGTTGTTGATAGTTTAGGTAATAATGTATTGAATGTGAATAATGCATATAGCTGGAAAAATAGTAATAAACCCATGGTGTTTTCACTAAACTATCAAATCGACGAAAACGGAAATCGCTTAACTGAAGCCAATGCTACAGCTCGTTGGTATTTTCCATATGCAAAAGATGATTATTTGTTGTCAATTTCCAATACATTTCCCGCAGACGATTTTCGAATTAAAATAAAAGACGAATCTGGAAAGTATAAGGAACAATTTGTGCAATTATATGCATTCAATATGTATGTTTTGTGTGCCTCTCAAGCAGAAAAAGCAGTTCAGTTTGGAAAAAAACAAAACCGTCCAATTGATATCGTTTTGGAAAAAAAATAATATTTAGTTTTTCCACTTAATATTACATCCAATACTAGGCTTTTGAGTAGGATTAATACTTCGGTTGTAAATAACACCATCTATAGCTCCTCGTAAATCACTACCACTTAAAGGAATTCCATTTCCGGGTCTGCTATCATCAATTTGTCCTCTGTAAACCAATTCATTCTGTTTGTTGAAAACATAAAAATCGGGAGTACATGCGGCATCGAATGCTTTAGCTATTTCTTGTGTTTCATCATACAGATATGGAAACTCAAAATTGTTTTTTAATGCAAATTCATACATTAATTCTGGTGAATCTTCGGGATATTGACTAACATCGTTGCTTGAAATCGCAATAATTCCGAAACCTTGAACTCTGTAATCGTTAGCAATTCGTACGATTTCATCAATAACATGATGAACAAAAGGGCAGTGGTTACAGATGAAGAATACTAATGTGCCTTTTTCTCCTTTTAATTCAGAAAAGGTATACGTGTTATTTGAAAAAGTATCTTTTAAGCTAAAATCTGGAGCCTGAGTACCAAGAGGTAACATATTAGAAGCTGTTCGTGCCATTTTTTGAAATTGATTTGTACCAAATTACAATAAAAAAATAAGTATTACCTTAGTATAGTTAAACCTTTTATCATGAAAACGTTACAACAATGGTTCGATGATTATGCTGTAAGTCATCAGAACCCTACAAATAAAGCCATTCATTATGTGTGTGTGCCAGCCATTTTTTTCTCTATTGTTGGGTTATTGATGAGTGTTCCAACTTCATTTTTAGAGCAAATTTCTCCATTTCATGAACCGTTAATCGATAATTGGGCTGTTGTAGCATTGTTTTTTGTGTTGTTTTTTTATTCACGCTTGTCAATCATGATGGCTATTAAAGTGGCTGTATTTTCGGCATTGTGTATTTCGGTTAACTATGTCATTGGCTTGCAGTTTTCTTTGTGGAAAGTTTCGCTGCTTATTTTTGCTTTGGCATGGATTGGTCAGTTTTACGGACATAAATTGGAAGGGAAAAAGCCTTCGTTTTTAAAAGATATTCAATTTTTATTGATTGGTCCGGCTTGGGTAATTGAAAACGTATTTCCGTCTAAAAACAAAGAATAATGTTGACTTGGGAAGAATTTGAAAAAGTTGAAATGCGCGTTGGGACAATTTTGGAAGTGTTTGACTTTCCTGAGGCAAAAAAACCAGCCTATCAATTGTTGATTGATTTTGGACCAGAAATAGGCGTTCGAAAATCGTCTGCTCAAATCACAAAACGTTATTCGAAAGAAGAATTAGTGAATAGGCAAATAGTTGCTGTAGTCAATTTTCCTAAAAAACAAATAGGAAAATTTATGAGCGAATGTTTGGTATTGGGGGCTGTTGGTGAAAATAACGATATTGTGTTACTCTCACCCGATTTTAAAATTGATAATGGTTTACGAATTGGTTAGTATTCGAAATGCCTTTATTTTGTTGAAATTGAAGCGTTCACAGTAACTGCAGATGTTAAGGTTTGATAAACCACACAATAACGTTCGGTTAATTTTAAAAGGGTCTGTATTTTTTCTGAATCTTCATCACAATCAATCTCAAAAAACAATCTAATTTTTTGAAATCCAACCGGTGCTTCTTTAGAAACACTTAATGTTCCCCTAAAATCAAGATCACCTTCTGCTCTAATGGTGCCACTTTTGATGGTTATTTCCATAGCCGTTGCAACAGCTTGTAATGTTACTCCGGCACAAGCAATAAGAGCTTCTAATAGCATATCGCCTGAGCAAGCTTGTAAGCCGGTTCCTCCTGTAGCTGGATGTAGTCCCGCTTCTATCATTTGCTTTCCGGTATCTACTTTACATGAGATTCCCTCTCCAATTTCTCCTGAAGCTTTAAGGGTAATTAAAGCGGATTCTGGATTTGCGTTATATTTTTCTTTTAATGGAGCCTGTAATTTTTTTAAATCTGCTGTTGTCATTTTATTGTGTTTAGATTTTGTCAAGACCATTTGCATATTAAAGGTACAAAAAAAGCCCGTTTTCAAATTGAAAACGGGCTTTAGATTGTTATGATAAAGATTAAATATCGTCGAAATCAATATCGGTAAAACTTCCTGATGATTTTGTTTCTTCCATCATTTCAGAAGCGAATTCTTTTTTGAAATCTCTTTGATGTCTTTCAGAGATTACCTCTTCACCTTTTTGGTTTAAAACAAACGATGTCATTTCATCTAAAATTTCTTTAAAAGCAGCAAAATCTTCTTTGTATAAATAAATTTTGTGTTTTTTAAAGTGGAATGAACCGTCTTCTTCTGTGAATTTTTTACTTTCTGTAATTGTAATGTAGTAATCGTCAGCTTTTGTTGCTCTTACATCAAAGAAGTACGTTCTTCTACCTGCTCGTAATACCTTAGAAAAAATTTCTTCTTTTTCTAATAAATCATTTTCTCTCATAATCCTTCTTTCAAAAAATTAATTGTGTTTAGTTGAAACCAAAAATCTAAAAAAAAAGTAAGATTAGCAACAAATTATTGTAATTCTTTTTCCGAAAGTTGTTTGAAATATAACTCTTTGTAATAACCTTCTTGGTTTACTAATTGATTATGAGTGCCTTGTTGAATGATTTTACCGTCCTCTAAAATTATTATTTGATCGGCGTTTTTAGCGGATGATACACGATGACTCACTATGATGGTTGTTTTGTCTTGGCAGAACTCCATTAGATTGTTTAGAATTGCTTCTTCGGTTTCGGTGTCTACAGCCGACAAGCAATCGTCTAACAAGAGAATAGGCGCATTTTTAATCATGGCGCGAGCAATAGAAACGCGTTGTTTTTGGCCGCCTGAAAGCGTAATTCCGCGTTCTCCTAATATGGTATCGTATTGATTTTTAAAATGAATGATGTTGTTGTGAACTACGGCTTTTTTAGCAAATTCTATTACTTCTTCATCGGTAGCATTTTCTTTTCCGAACTTAATATTGTTTTTTATGGTATCGGAAAACAAAAAAGCATCTTGTGGCACAAATCCAATCTGATTTCGTAAATCAAAAAGATTTAATTTTTTAATAGGAGTGTTGTCGATGTTTAGAGCTCCATCTTTAACATCATACAAACGGCTAATAAGTGATAATATAGTCGATTTTCCAGAACCGGTTTTACCTAATATCGCAAGGGTTTCTCCTTTGTTTATGGTAAATGAAACATTTTTTAAAGCTTCAATATTAGTGTCTTCATAAGTAAAAGAAACATTTTCAAAACTAATTTTTCCTTGTAAGATTGATTGTTCTTGTACTTCATTTTGAATTTCCGGCACAACATGTAAGAATTCGTTAATTCGTTTTTGAGATGCTTCAGCTTCTTGTACCATAGAAGATACCCAACCTAACGATGCTACCGGCCATGTTAGCATGTTTATATAAAGAATAAACTGAGCGATAACACCAATATCGGTTATTCCTCCATTTATATACATCATACCGCCAACATAAATCACAACAAGGTTGCTTAAGCCAATTAGTAAAATCATAAAAGGTCCGAACATCGATTGAACTCTAGCCAAATCCAAATTTTTAGTTTTGCTTTCGTTCGATAAATCAATGAAATCATTTTGTTTTTGCTCCTCTAAAGCATAGGCTTTAATCACTCTAATTCCCGAAAACATTTCTTGGGTAAACGTAGAAAGCTTTGAGAGATTTTGTTGGTATGCTGTGCTACGAATATTAATTGCTGTACTTATTTTAAAAATACTATACGCTAAAATGGGAAGTGGTAATAATGAGTACATTGTTAATTTTGGCGACACTAAATACATTTGTACTGTAACTACAGCAAATCGTATTACGGTATTTAAAGAGTACATTAGTGCAGGGCCAACATACTGACGAACTTTTCCAACATCTTCACTAATTCGGTTCATTAAATCACCGGTGCGGTTCTTTTTGTAGAAATTTTGCGACAGGCGTTCGTACTGGAGGAAAATTTCATTTTTTAAATCGAATTCTATGTGGCGAGACATAACGATAAGTGTCTGACGCATTAAGAATGTCAAGAATCCTGCAATTAAAGTTGTAACAAGAATCATAAGAATATTATGCAGTAAGGTTTCCTGAACAAAGGCAGAGTTTGTTTTGTTGTGTTCCAGTACTTTAATGGAATCCCCAATTAATTTAGGCGTAAATAAAGTAAAGAATTGAGCAACAATCGTGATGATAATTCCGAGTAAAAAATGATATTTATATTTTATGAAATATTTGTTTAAATATTGAAGTTCTTTCATGATTTTTTCTAATTACAAAAATATATTTAGATAATTTGTTAATTTTTTGATTTTTACACGCTACATGTATTGTAATTACAGTAGAAAGTATTATTAATAAAAAATTAAAATATGCGATTTATGTTGAAATATTCTGAATAAAAATGTAATTTTACACTCTGTTTTTGAATTATTTTCAACCTATAAAAACAATTTAAACATGATAACAGAGGTTACTAACGCTAATGAGCTTCACAAAATTGACCCCGTTTTTGGTCAAGTTTCATTTGATAATCATGAGCAAGTCGTGTTCTGTCACGACAAAGATACTGGATTAAAAGCAATTATTGGAATTCATAACACAGTTTTAGGACCCGCTTTAGGTGGTACCAGAATGTGGAAATATACAAATGAATGGGAGGCTTTAAACGATGTACTTCGTTTATCTAGAGGGATGACTTATAAATCGGCGATTTCAGGATTAAATTTAGGAGGAGGAAAAGCGGTAATTATTGGCGATTCTAAATTAGATAAAACACCAGAATTAATCGTAAAATTTGGTCAGTATGTTCACTCGTTAAGTGGACGTTATATTACTGCTGAAGACGTAGGTACTACCACTCCAGATATGGATTTAATTCGTAAGCATACACCTTATGTAACTGGAATTTCTGAAGCTATTGGGGGTTCAGGAAACCCTTCACCAGTAACCGCTTATGGGGTTTATATGGGAATGAAAGCGGCTGCTAAATACCAATTCGGATCAGACAATCTTGAAGGTAAGAAGGTTTTGGTTCAAGGTATTGGTCACGTAGGTGAAACTTTAGTAGAATTAATTTCTAAAGAAGGCGCTTTAGTTCAAATTGCAGATATTAACGAGGCTCGTTTACAAGAAGTAGGAGCTAAATATGGTGCTAAAGTATATAACGGTAATGATTTATACAGTGCTGATGTTGATATTTATGCGCCATGTGCTTTAGGTGCTACAATTAACGATGATACTATCGAAAAATTAAAAGCTAAAGTAATTGCTGGTGCTGCAAACAACCAATTGGCGGTAGAGCAAATTCACGGTGCTAGACTTCAAGAAAAAGGAATTTTATATGCTCCAGATTTCTTAATCAACGCGGGTGGAATCATTAATGTATATGGTGAAATTGCAGGTTACGGAAAAGATGAAGCGATGAAAAGAACGCAAAATATCTATAACACAACCTTAGATATTTTCAATTATGCTAAAGAAAATAACATCACTACACATCAAGCTGCTATGCGAATGGCTCAAGAGCGTATTGATGCTAGAAAAAAAGAAAATGCAGGAAAGTAAATTTCTCTAAAAAATATTTTCTAATTTTGCGGAGCGAAAGAGTAATCTTTCGCTCCTTTAATTTAAAGTTCTTTCAGCAAGATGTTAAACAGAAGACATATCCGTGTAAAAGTGATGCAGTCCATTTATGCTATGCATCAAAACAATTCCGATAATTTAGAAAAGGAAGAAAAATTTCTTTATCAAAGTATCGAAAATATCCAGGATTTATATTTGATTATGATTTCTGCATTGGTAGAAATTCGTAAATCGGAAGAAGATTTTATCGAAAAATCAAGTAAAAAGCATCTCGCAACAAAAGAAGAACGCAATCCCAATAAAAAGTTTATCGGTAATAAGGTTCTAGTTCAGTTAGATGAAAATCTATCGTTGCAAAACGCATTAGAAAATCGAAAAATTACAAACTGGAAAAATAACGACGATTATATTTTATTGCTTTTGGAAGAAATAAAAAACAGCAATTTATATAATGAGTATATGACATCTTCTGTAAATAATTTTGAAGAAGATAAGCAGTTTGTTGTATCGTTGTTTACAGATATTATTGCGCCAAATGAAAAATTATACGATTATTTGGAAGACAATAAATTGACTTGGGTTGATGATATTCCATTGGTGAATACCATGATTGCAAAACAGCTTAAACATATCGAACCGGCAGATGATACTTCGTTCTTTGTGCCGAAGTTATATAAAGATGCTGACGATAAAGATTTTGTTCGCGATCTTTTCCGTAAAACGGTATTGAATAACGATATGTTGGCTAAAGAGTTTATAGACAAAACACCTAATTGGGATACAGAGCGTATAGCCGAAATAGATACTATCATTTTAAAAATGGCTATTTGCGAATTTTTAAAATTTCCTTCAATTCCGGTGAAAGTTACAATTAACGAATATTTAGAATTAGCTAAGGAGTATTCTACTCCAAAAAGTAGTATTTTTATCAACGGAATTTTAGATAATCTTGTAAAAGATTATCAAAACGAAAAAAAATTAATCAAAACCGGTAGAGGTTTAATGTAATTAAATTTTTAAGTATGATTAGAAAATCTTTAGGGTTGTTGGCAATTGCAACATTAATCTTGTCAACTTCTTGTAAAAATGACAATGCCTCAGATAAAATTGATCCTGAGAACGTTAAAAAAGTAATGGCTGAAAATGCTGCTTCTGGAAAACTTCCAAAAATTAAGTTCAATGAAGAAGAACATGATTTTGGAACAATTAATGAAGGTGATAAAGTTGAAACGGTTTTTAAAATCACCAATGAAGGTGAAGCCGATTTAATTATTATCAATGCTCAAGGAAGTTGTGGATGTACAGTTCCTGAATGGCCAAAAGAGCCTGTTAAACCAGGAGAAACTGCCGATATGAAAGTTACGTTCAGTTCAGCTGGAAAATCGGGTCAGCAACAAAAAACGGTTACTTTAACGACCAACACAAAAGAAGGTACTGAAAAAGTTACTATTAAAGCAAGTGTAACACCAAAAGCAGGAGATTCAACTCCTTCAATGCATTAATATATAAAATAAATTATGGGACAATTAGGTTCAATGTTGCCGTTACTTTTAATGTTTGTTGTTGTGTATTTTTTAATGATACGCCCACAACAACAACGTGCTAAAAAAGAAAAAGAATTTGAAGCAGCTTTAAAAGTTGGTGATAAGATTATAACAAAGTCTGGTATTCATGGTAAAATTGCAGAGCTTTATGAAGATTCTGTAGTAATTGAAACTATGGCTGGAAAAATTAAAATGGAGCGTTCTGCTATTTCATTAGAATTAAGCCAAAAAGTAAACGCAGCAAAATAATATTACTTTTACAGTAATAAAAAAGTCCCCAAAAGGGACTTTTTTATTATCTATACTTATCATTTAAACCAGTATTGCTTAAAATTAGAGGTTTAATTTTTTCTAATCGGGTGAGCTTTGTTTTTTCCTGTTTAGCCGATTCAATATACTCTAAAAATTCGCGCTGTTTGTAGGGGGAGAAACTTTCAAAGGCCTTTTTCAAAGCACTGTCATTTTTAAATTCGGAGTTTAATAATTCTGAAATTATTTCTTCTTTTTTCTCCGGTTTTTTAGACAATCCAGCTTTTTCATTTGCAATAGATTCTTTTAAGTACAGAAGAATCGTTTTCTCGTTTTTAATGATTTCTTCTTTAGAATTGAAACGCCACTGTCGAAGCGCTTTTGTAACTCCTTCTTGGGCATTGACGAGCACTTTTTTCTCATCTTTCATGAAAACACCGTTGAAGAACCATATTCCTACGTACGATTTAAAGCCTCCAATACCAACAACGTTTTTTTTATTTATAGTGTAAACCGGACCTCCCCATTTGGTCATTTCTTCCAATTCGGTTTGTGAAATGAGCGATTTAAGATAGTCTAGTTCTTCAGCCCATTGATTGGTTTTGTTCCATGGATTTTTTGATTCACTCATCTCGGTATAAAAATTATTTCTTGTACTTTGTCGCTGTAATTTCAGCAATTTTAATAATTACATCAACCGCTTTTTGCATACTTTCTACAGGAACATATTCATATTTACCATGAAAATTATGTCCGCCAGCAAATATATTAGGACAAGGTAATCCCATAAACGATAAACGAGAACCGTCAGTACCACCACGAATTGGTTTGATAAGGGGTTTTATGCCTAGTTCTTTCATAGCTTGTTCTGCAATGTCTACAATATGCTTAACCGGTTCAACTTTTTCACGCATGTTGTAATATTGGTCTTTGATTTCAATTTCAACAATATTAGCGCCAAATTGTTTTGCATATTTTTTATTCAATTTATCGGCAAGCTTTTGAACTAGTTTTTTTCGTTCTTCAAATTTCTTTCTGTTATGATCACGAATGATAAGTTGAACATTACTTTCTTCGATACTTCCGTCTAAATGAACCACATGAAAAAAGCCTTCATACCCTTTTGTTCTTTCCGGAACTTCTTTTTTAGGTAGTTTAGAAATGAATTTAGTGGCTAAAAGCATTGAGTTAATCATTTTACCTTTTGCATATCCTGGGTGAACGCTTTTCCCTTTGAATTTAAGTTTCACACCGGCTGCATTAAAGTTTTCGTATTCTAATTCACCAATCTGACTTCCATCCATGGTATAAGCCCATTCGCAACCAAATTTTTCTACATCAAAAAAGTCAGCTCCACGACCAATTTCTTCATCAGGGGTAAATCCAACTTTTAAAGTTCCGTGTTTGATATGCGGATTTTGGATTAAGTATTCCATGGCGGTAATTATTTCAGTAATACCGGCTTTATCATCAGCTCCTAATAAAGTTGTACCGTCAGTGGTAATAAGTGTCTGACCTTTATATAGCAGTAAGTCTTCAAAATAACTCGGCGATAAAACAATGTTTTGTTCTTTGTTCAGTATAATATCACCACCATCATAATTTGGAACAATTTGAGGTTTTACGTTTGCACCAGTAAAATCGGGTGTAGTATCGAAATGAGAAACAAAACCAATGGTTGGAACTTCGTAATCTAAATTACTTGGAAGTGTAGCTTGAATATACGATTTATCGTCTATGCTAACATCTTGAAGCCCGATTGCCTTAAGTTCATCTACCAATTTGTTGGCTAAATCCCATTGTTTCGCTGAACTTGGAGTTGTATTTGAATTTGGATCGGATTCGGTGTCTACCGTTACATAACTAATGAAACGATCAATAATATGTTGCATAGTAATTAAATTAAATTGAATAGCAAATATAAAGGATTTTACGGTTTTTCTTTTTACGAAATAGTAAGAATGTCAGTTTTTTAATTTGTAGCTTAATGCTAGTTTCTTTAGAAAATTTGAAATAAAAAATCCGTTCTGAATACACAGAACGGATTAGTTTTATAAACCGAAATTAAACTACTTTTTTGGATTATCTTTTGATGAAGGTTTTGCATCCATCATTTCCATAAGTTTCATTCCAAGTAAACCGCTTATGCTGCCATCAGAACCATTTGCTCCTGAAATCAACACATCTGGAATAACCTTAATGTTTCCTTTACCAATTTCTTCTGTAATTTTATATTTGGTAAAGTTATCGCCACCCATTGCAGAAACTTGTAATTGATATGCTTCTGCTGTTGATTTACCAATGGCCATAATTTTTTCAGCTTCTGCTAAACCGGTTTTAGAGATTTTTTCAGCTTCTGCACTTGCATTTAAACGAGTAGCCTCTGCTTGAGCACCAGCTCTTGCTTTAGTAGCCTCTGCCTCAGCGTTTGCTCTCATTTTTGTAGCTTCTGCTTCTGCGTTTACATTCAATTTTAAACTGGTTGCATCACCTTCTGCTTTTTTAACCGTTGCATCTGCAGTACGTTGCGCAATTTCAACACTTTGTGAAGCACGCACTATTTCTTTTTGCATATCGGCAATAGCTGTTTCTTTTTCAACACCTTGACGTTGTTCTTGCGCTAATTTTTGCGTTTGATACGTTTTTTGTTCTTCTTCCGCAATCTTTCTGTCGGTTAAAGTTTTCATTAACGAATCTGGCGGAACAATATCTCCAATTAATGTATCAACTGCGTTCACATTATACTCGTCTAAAACGGTTTTAATATGATTTTTAGCTGATTCTTGACGTTCTTTACGCGTGCTTAAGAATGAAATTACATCGCTATCTTGAGCGGAGTTTCTAAAGTAGTTACCAATTGTTGGTTCTAATACTTGAGAAACTAAGTTAGTCATACTTCCAAAACGGGCAATTACTTTTGGCGCTTCGTTTGCCGGAACGTGAATAATTTGAGCAACATCCAAATTAAAAGGGAAACCGTCTTTTGAACGTACTGTAATTGTTGATAAATTTTTATCTAAATCATGCGATTCACTACGTGCATTTGCCCAGTTTAAAACTAAGTTTGTTGTAGGAACTGCTTCTAATTTAGTGGTGTATTTATTCAACGCATATTTACCAGGTCCAAATGGTTCCATCCACACTCCACGTTGCCCTTTAGATACGATATTACCGTGTTTAAATGTTTCACCTGTAACATCTTGCCCGTCTTCACCAATATAAGAAATTACTACACCTACATAACCAATAGGTACATCTGTCATTGGGTTTTGTTCAATTTGAATTGCCCAAGTATTGATGTAATATGAACCAGCTAACATCACTTGAGGTTGTAATCCTCTGTTTCCATTTTTCTCCAAGAATTCATCAAAATCCTGAAAATTGTTATGGCCTTCAACAAACTTACCTGCAATTTGGCCTAATGGAATTGGCTCTCCATCTAATGCGGTTACAATACCAACCATGTTCTCGAATATTTTTACCTGATCGGCAATTACAATTTCGAAAAGGAATGTGTTAATACGATAGGAACCCGTAGTAATAAAAGCTGTTTGACGTCCTTTTTGTCCACCATTATTTAAAAAAGCAGTAGCATCTTGAAAGTTGTCGCTTTCGACTTTTCGAGCTAAGATTCGTCCAATAGGGATTTCTTTACCATCTTTACTTAGTACTAAACCAATTTTTCCTTCAGGAATAATAGTAAAGGAAGTCATGTCTACCGAATATTGCCAAATCCACATCGCCCAATACAATCCAGGTGCTAATGTTTGTGCTTGAAAACCAGCTTCTCCTTTGGTTGCTATAATTCTACCATCAGGTAATGATTTATTTGCACCAAAAAGCACGAATTTTTTGGTTACCAAACCGATTTTGTCTTCCGGAACAATCACCATTCCAAAGAAAACCCTTAAAACGAATTTGTAAAATACAATGGATAATACCAACAGGATTAACCACCAAAAAGATAAAATTGTTGTCATATAAATATAATTAATAAAAAAACGAATGTTGATTTTAAGATAGAATTCAACCAGAAAAAGTTTCCGGGTAAAATCTCAGGTCGAAGGAACCTTGGGTCGAAATAAATGTCTTCGATAGACGTTTAGAAGTTACAACACTTATGTGTCATTTTTGGTCTGAAATTATTTTAAAATCAGTAATTATACGTGAGGATATTTTAAAAGTTACAGGAAATCATTAAAATATTTTCAGTAAATATGTAAATCACTGATAATATGATAAATAAAAAGTCCGTATTGAATAACCAATACGGACTTTTTATTTTAATTATGTTATGCCTAAACTATAAGTGAATTACTTCACCATATGCATCTGCAACAGCTTCCATAACCGCTTCACTCATAGTAGGGTGAGGGTGAACTGCTTTTAAGATTTCGTGACCTGTAGTTTCTAATTTACGAGCTACAACAGCTTCGGCAATCATATCGGTAACACCAGCACCAATCATGTGGCAACCTAACCATTCTCCGTATTTAGCATCGAAAATTACTTTTACAAATCCGTCTGGAGTACCTGCAGCTTTTGCTTTTCCAGAGGCTGAGAATGGGAATTTACCAATTTTTAATTCGTATCCTTTTTCTTTAGCTGCTTTTTCTGTTAAACCAACAGAAGCAATTTCTGGAGTGGCATAAGTACAACCTGGAATGTTACCATAATCTAAAGGTTCAACATGTAAACCAGCAATTTTTTCAACACACAAAATTCCTTCAGCCGAAGCAACGTGCGCTAAAGCTTGTCCTGGAGTTACATCACCAATAGCGTAATAACCCGGAACATTAGTTTGGTAGTATGCGTTTACTAAAATTTTATCTCTATCGGTAGCAATACCGGTTTCTTCTAATCCGATGTTTTCGATGTTAGTTTTAATTCCAACTGCAGAAAGCACAATATCAGCTTCAAGGATTTCTTCACCTTTAGAAGTCTTAACGGTTGCTTTAACCCCTTTTCCAGAAGTATCTACTTTTTCTACAGAAGCATTGGTCATGATGTTGATACCAGCTTTTTTCAAAGAACGCTCAAATTGTTTTGAGATATCTTCATCTTCTACAGGTACAACATTTGGCATGAATTCTACAATAGTAACTTCTGTACCCATTGCATTGTAAAAATGAGCGAACTCAACACCAATAGCCCCTGATCCTACAACAATCATTTTCTTAGGTTGTTCTGGTAATACCATAGCTTGGCGGTACCCAATTACTTTTTTACCATCTTGAGGTAAGTTTGGTAATTCGCGTGAACGAGCTCCAGTTGCAATGATAATATGGTCTGCACTATATTCAGTTACTTTTCCATCGGCAGCTGTAACATCAACTTTTTTACCAGGTTTTACTTTACCGAATCCATCAATAACGTCGATTTTGTTTTTCTTCATTAGGAATTGAACACCTTTACTCATTCCTTCTGCAACACCACGAGAACGCGCAATTACAGCTCCGAAATCTTTATCGGCATTTTCCACTTTCAATCCGTAATCTGAAGCATGTTTTAGGTAATCGAAAACTTGAGCCGATTTAAGTAATGCTTTGGTTGGAATACATCCCCAGTTTAAACAAATTCCGCCAAGATTTTCTTTCTCGATAACGGCTACTTTAAAGCCTAACTGTGATGCTCTGATGGCTGTTACATATCCTCCAGGGCCACTTCCTAAAACAATAATATCGTATTTCATTTTGTTTGTGTTTATTTATTATTTGTACAAAATGCAGTCGGCAGGCCTTCGAGTCATTTTGTTTGTGTTTATTTATTATTTGTACAAAATGCAGTCGGCAGGCCTTCGAGTCATTTTGTTTGTGTTTATTTATTATTTGTACAAAATGCATTCAGCAAAGCTTCGTG
This sequence comes from Flavobacterium sp. IC2-16, assembly GCF_055521455.1. NCBI lineage: Bacteria > Pseudomonadati > Bacteroidota > Flavobacteriia > Flavobacteriales > Flavobacteriaceae > Flavobacterium > Flavobacterium sp. IC2-16. Next base: position 2,294,272 of record NZ_CM145480.1, read on the forward strand.
TCATTTTTTAAATAAAATTTTGTTTTAATTTCAGTGCACGAAAATAAACAATAATTAAATAATTATCAATTATTCTCAACGGCAAATTGTGATTCGTATAAATTTTTGTAGAAGCCTTCTGCTTTGTTGATTAAATCGAAATGTTTGCCTTCTTCCACAATCTGACCTTTATCCATAACAATAATCTTATCAGCATTAATAACTGTTGCCAGTCTATGCGCAATAACAATTGATGTTCTGCCTTGTGTTATGGTTTCAGTTGCTTTTTGAATTAATTCTTCTGAATACGTATCTATAGAAGACGTTGCTTCATCTAATATTAGAATACTCGGATTACTGACATAAGCTCTTAAAAAAGCAATCAATTGACGCTGACCTGATGATAGCATTACACCACGTTCTTTTACATTATATTCGTAACCATTAGGTAAACTCATAATGAACTCATGCACTCCAATTTTTTTTGCTGCTTGAATAACATCATCTTTCGAAATTTCTGGATTGTTTAGTGTGATGTTGTTTAGAATAGTATCTGCAAAAAGAAAAACATCTTGAAGTACAATGGCAATTTGTCTTCGTAGACTATCTAAATCGAACTCGTTAATGTCTGTATCGTCTACTAAAATTGTTCCGCTATCGATTTCGTAAAAACGATTCAACAAATTGATAATGGTTGATTTACCCGCGCCCGTTGCACCAACAATAGCGATAGTTTCGCCAGCTTTAATTTTTAGATTAATACCTTTTAGTACTTCTTCATCTTTAATGTAACTGAAGTGTACCTTTTGGAAATCGATGTTACCTTGAAAATGTCCTGGTATTGTTGTTCCGGATTCTTGTACCTGTTCTTCTTTATCCAGCACTTCGAAAACACGTTCGGCTGCGATAATTCCCATTTGCATCACGTTAAATTTATCGGCAATTTGACGTAAAGGATTGAATAACATACCAATTAGCATGGTGTAAGCAAATAAATCCCCAAAAGTTGTCATGGTATCTCCATGGCTAATATTCCACCCGCCATACCAAACTACAAGTCCTAAGGTTAACGATGATAAAATATCGGCAATTGGAAAGAAAATGGAGTTGTATAAAATGTTTTTCAACCAAGCTTTGTTGTGTAATTGGTTGATTTCTTTAAACTTTTCCAGTTCGATTTCTTCGCGGTTGAATAATTGTACAATCTTCATTCCGGTAACGCGTTCCTGAACAAACGTATTTAAGTTGGCTACTTGTGTACGAACTTCTTCAAAAGCAATTTTCATTTTTTGCTGAAAAATTCGAGTGGCATAGAGTAGAATAGGCATTCCTAAAACTACAATACAGCTCAGTTTCCAGTTCATATAAAACATGATGCCTAAAACAACCAACATTTTTAATAAGTCGCTAACAATCATGAATAATCCTTGACTGAATATACTGGCAATCGATTCGATATCAGAAACCGAACGAGTAACTAATTTACCAACAGGCTCCTGATCGAAATATTTCATTCGAAAAGCTGTAATATGTTTGAAAAGTTTCTCCCGAATATCTTTTACAATGTCTTGTCCTAACCAACTAGCCCAATAGGTAAAAAGAAATTGTGAGACAACTTCCAAAACCAAAATTAACCCCATTAATAAAATATACCATAACAAACCTGTGCCGTCATGATTTTTTAGATAAGTATCTACTGTTTGCTTTAGTAAATAGGGGCGAAGAGCAGCAAAAATGGAAAGACTTACAGCAAAAACAACTACCCAATACAGCCTACTTTTGTAGGGTTGGGCAAACTGCATTACCTTTCTTAATGATATGGATTGAATTACTTTCATTACAAGTTGTGAAGATAAGGATAAATTACTTTGGTTAAATACAATCCGTGTGCGGGAACTGAAAAACCAGCTTTACCGCGATCTTTACTTTCAATTATTTTTCTAAAATCATCTAAAGAAATTTTGCCTAAACCAACGCCAATTAATGTGCCAACAATGGCTCGTACCATGTTACGAAGAAAACGATCTGCCGAAACAGTAAAAATAAGTTCGTTGTCATTTTGTTTCCAATGGGCTTCTTTAATGATACAATTGAATGTTTTAACATCGGTGTTAACTTTCGAAAAACATTCAAAATCGGTATAGTCAAAAAGTATTTTGGCTGCTTTGTTCATTTGTTCCACATTAAGAGGATAATGATGATACCAGCTTCCATCGTTTTGAAATGCATCTTTAAAAGTATGAATATGGTATTCGTAAGTACGACTTACCGCATCAAATCGCGCATGTGCATCATCGTGTAAGGCAATTATTCGATACACAACAATATCTTTTGGTAAAAACGAATTTAATTTTTTTGTCCAATACGCCGAATCTAAAGAATCTTCATAATCAAAATGAGCATACATTTGTTTTGCATGTACTCCAGTATCGGTTCGTCCGGCTCCTACAACATCTATTTCTTTTTTCAGTAAAACACTTAAAGCTTTGTTTAAAGTTTCTTGTACCGAAACCGATTGAGGTTGGTATTGCCAGCCGTGGTAGTTTTTTCCGTTGTATGCAAATTCAATAAAATATCTCAAGGTATAAAGCGTCAAAGTTTTGGAGAAGCAAAGTTACGAAGTTTTTGTGTTGTGAAAAGGTTAAAGTTGTGTGGGAAAAGGTTAAAGGGAAGTGGTTATTGCTGTACATTAAAATAAAAGTATCTTAGCCAACTGATAGTTTCAGTTTATCAATGAAAAAAATTTTACTGCTTTCCGATACACACAGTCATATTGACGAAACGATTTTAAAATACGTTAAGCTTGCCGATGAAGTTTGGCATGCTGGCGATATTGGAGATTTGGCTGTAACCGATTCTATTAAACAATTAAAGCCTTTGCGAGCCGTTTATGGAAATATTGATGATGCTAAAGCCCGAATAGAATTTCCACTTCATAATCGTTTTATGTGTGAAGAAGTTGAAGTGTGGATTACACATATTGGAGGATATCCTGGGAAATACAATCTTGATATTCGGAATGAAATAAAATCAAATCCACCAAAATTGTTTATTTGTGGTCATTCGCATATTTTAAAAGTTCAGTACGACAACGATTTAAAACTGCTGCATATGAATCCAGGTGCTGCTGGAAAACATGGTTTTCATCAAGTACGAACAATGTTACAGTTTGAAATAAACGGAGCTAAAATTGAAAATTTATGCGTTGTGGAATTGGGAACCCGAGTTTGATTTTCCTTCGGGAATTTCTACTTTGATGTAAACCAATGTTCCTGAGTTTTCTTTAGAATTTATGGTTATGGATCCTTTCATGCTTTTAATACGTGTTTTAATTTGCGAAAGGCCAAATCCTTCTTTTTCGGTAGTCTTCTTATTTGAAAAACCATGACCGTTATCTTCTATGTTTATGGATAATTGGTTGTCGGTTTTATCTAAAGTTAATGAAGCTTCGTTTGCTTTACTGTGCTTCATAATATTATTGAATAGCTCTGCTACTATAAAATAAATTTTTAATTCAAATTCTTTTGGAAAGCGATATTCGCTAGGAATGAAATTATTGAACTTAAATTCGATTAAGGAGTTAGAGTTTTTTTCACATAAATCTTGCAGTGCACTTACAAGGCCTAATTTTTCAAGAGCAGGAGGTATTAGATTATGCGACAAATCACGAACTTTATCATGAGCGTCTTGTATAATTCCACGGGTTTTTACAAGCTCTTGTTTTAATTCGGGATGATCGGTTTCAAAAGCGGTTAAGTGTAAACTAGCAGATGATAATAAAGCACTAATGTTATCGTGTAAAACACCCGAAAGACGCTTACGTTCTTCTTCCTGACCATCGATAGTAGCGTTAACTATTTTTTGTTGTTGTTTTTGGGAAATGTCTTTTAGTTTACTCTTTTGTTTTAGTTTTAAATTTTGATAGAAGAAATAAAACAATACCCCTAAAAAGGTAAGTATAGCAATTAGCAAATACATTAATTTTTCACTTTTTAGTTGTTTTTGCTTTAATAGTAATTCTTTTTCATAGAATTTACTTTCGGCTTTGTCTAATTCATATTGAATTTGTAACCGTTCAATTTCACTGTCGTTTTTTTCATTAACGAGATAATCTAAATAGTCAGTGTATTTAGAGTTGTATTTGTATGCATTTTTGTAATCCCCTAATTTATCATACGTATACGATAAGTTTGAAACAGCAATTGCATAGGAATTATCTAAAGTATCATTTTTGTATCGATCAACTAATTTAAGGTATATTTTTTCTGCCTTTTTATAGTTTTTTTCAACAGTTAAATAATGTACTCCTAAATTACTTTCTGCAGTAGCTATTATTTCTTTATGACCACTTTTTAAAGCAAAAATATAGGAAGAGTCGAGATATTTTCCAGCGATTTCCCGCTCATTAATGACAGCATAAAAAAAATTGTGGAGGTTGTACGCTCTAGAAATTTCTTTGTAATCGTTTGTACTTTTATAATATTTTAAATCAGGTTCCAAATACTTGAAGGCACTATCGGTTTGAGACATTATCAAGTAGCTGATTAGAATATGGTTGTTTAATCTGTAGTATATTGAATCTTTCTTTGGGAAATTACTTGTTTTAAGTATTTTTTCAGCCTCTTCAATAGCTTTTGGGTATTTTTTTAGCCGCATATAGGCTACAACAATATTTTTTTGAAGTAAAATTTTGGGTGTTCCACTTATCTTATTGTCAACTTTATTTAAAGCATCGTAGGATACTTTTAATACTCGTTTGTAATCTTTTATATTTAATGTAAGTAACTTGGCTTTGCTGTCTATAGCATAGGCATAATTGGTATAATCTTTCTTTAATAAATAGGAATTGGCTTTGTTGTCAATGTAGCTTAAAGCTTTGAGATATTTTTTATTGTTTTTGTATAGTAAAAAAGAATCTTTCACGGCATTTTGCTGTGCAAATCCCGTGAAAGATGTTATTATAAATATGAAAAATAAGTTTTTCATATTTTGAATTACTCGTAAATTTTTATAATTGGTTTTTTATTAGATGTACCATTTAACTTTTGATCAAAAGTTAGGTCTAATACACCGTCGTCTGAGCTAAAATTATAGGACTGCATTTCGAAGGTTGTAGAGGGTATCGTTTGCCCCGAATTTAGTTGGATGGTAACAGTGTAATTTTTTTTCACAGCATCATAATGAGTAGTATAATTACAATTGTCTGGAATCTCAAAATTAAATTCAAATTCACCATCTAAATAATTGGTTTGAAAACCATAATTTCTGATTAATGCCATATTTTTTTTGTTTTTGAGGTTAATTGTTATTTGATAAGATTGTGCTTGTAAGCAAATTTTACAAGCCCTATTGTGGTTTTTACATTTAGTTTTTTTATCAAGTTTTTTCTGTGAGTTTCAACGGTATTGGAACTGATGTACAATGCTTCACTTATTTCTTTGCCGCTGTACTCTAATGAAATAAGTTTTAAAATTTCAAGCTCTCTGTCTGTAATGTTTTGGAGGATTTCTTCTTCATTTATAGTTTCCGTTTCGTTTCCTTTTCCTGCAAAAGATAAGAATATTTTTTCACGAACCGATTTAGAATAGTATTCCTCACCGTTATATACTGAAGTAATGGCTTCGGTAAGATGTTCACCCGCAGATTGTTTGGTTAAGTAACCTTTAGCGCCAAGTTGTAGTACTTCTTTAATAAGTTTAATGTCATCAAAGCTTGAAAACACAATAACATCACACGGATACCCTTTTTGTTTAAACTCTCGTAAAACATCTAAGCCGTCTATTTCGGGCATATTAATGTCCATGATAAGTACATCTGTTTTTTTGGATAGTACTTTTTCATATAAGTTTTCACCGGAAAGTGAAAATCCAACTACTTCAAATGCTTTATTCGATTTTAAAACAGCAATTAGGCCATCAATAAGTACTTGATGGTCGTCTGCAAGGTATATGCGTATTTTTTCTGTCATTGGTGGAATCTCAGTTATCCAAATATATGACAAAAAATAAGACTTTAGCTCACCATATTTAGTGATTTTGTATCACTAAATTTAGTGATATTGCAAGAAACAAAAAATCCGAATCGGTTATGATTCGGATTTTTTTTCGCACTAATAAACTAAGATGATAGGTTTATCGTAATCGGTCAACAGATTTTACAAGATCTTCGTCCTTCTTGATGGCTTTATTGGCAAGAACCAACAAAACGATAGAAACAATAGGAAGAAACATCCCAATACCCTTCTCCGAAACTTGCGTTTCTCCGGATAAATTTAGCGATCGATACACAAAAAATCCTAGTAATATAACGTTTAATATTATGTTCAGTCTGTTCATCACAAACTGATTTTGTCTTTTTTTGTATCCTAAAATGCTTACCAAAGCTAAGGTTGTACTTAAACCAAACAATACTGAAAAGATCATTTGTTTCATGAAAAAGAAATCGTTTCCTTCCGCATCTTTCCATAAAGGAAAAACAAACGGTAAAATCCCTGAGCAAACAAAAACAAGGAAAAGATAAACGGTTTGAATTCTTTGAATCATTGGTAAAACTTATTCTTAAGATTTGGACAAAAATAGCGTCTTTTTCATAAAAAAGCTATTGTTTTTTAAATTAAATTCGTACTATTGCATAGTAAAATCGTAAGTACTTCATTCTACGATTGTTTCAAGTCAAAAAAAAAATCACTACAATTTTTAGAACTACCCAATTACGTTAATTAAACTACAAAGAACATACATGTTTGATATTGATGTGTTAAAAGAAATGAAGCTACCTGAGCTTCAAGAAATTGCAAAAGTTGCTAAAATCAATAAATACCGAAATCTTAAAAAAGAAGAGCTTATTTATCAGATTTTAGATCTTCAAGCTGCAGATCCGGCTATAATCGAACCTGTGAAACCTAGCAAGGAATCTAAAGACGATAAGCCGAAAAGAGCTCGTATTGCTCCAAAAGCTGAAGCTAAAGAACAATCGGAAGCACCAAGTGTTCCACAAAATACAGAGAAAGCTACTTTTGAGCCTAAAGAAACTACTGAAAAAGAAGCAAAAAAGGAGCCGTTCAATAAAAAGAAAGAATTTCAGCCTAAGCAAAAATTCAACAAAGAGAATAGCCAAAATTTTCAAGCAAAACCTCAAAATCAAGGGAAGTTGCCTTTAGAAAATACTGAAGAAGCAGTTGTTGAAAAAACTCAGGCCGCTGCACCAGTACAAAACCAGCCGCAGCAAGCTAATCCAAATCCAAATCAAAACCAGAATCCAAATCAAAAGCATAAAAAACAAAATTTCAGAGAACCGGATTACGAGTTTGATGGAATTATTGAAAGTGAAGGTGTTTTAGAAATGATGCCAGATGGATATGGTTTTTTGCGTTCATCAGATTATAATTATTTGGCTTCACCGGATGATATTTATTTGTCACAATCTCAAATTCGTTTATTCGGATTGAAAACGGGTGATACTGTAAAAGGCGTGGTTCGACCTCCTAAAGAAGGAGAGAAGTATTTTCCTTTGGTTAAAGTTTTGAAAATTAATGGTCATGACCCGCAAGTGGTTCGCGACCGAATTTCTTTTGAACATTTAACCCCATTATTCCCAGAAGAAAAATTCAATTTAGCAGAACGTCAAAGTTCTATATCTACACGAATTATCGATTTGTTTTCGCCAATTGGAAAAGGACAAAGAGGTATGATTGTAGCACAACCTAAAACCGGTAAAACTATGTTACTTAAGGATATTGCCAATTCAATTGCGGCAAACCATCCTGAAGTGTATTTAATTGTTTTATTGATTGATGAGCGTCCGGAAGAGGTAACCGATATGCAACGTAGTGTGCGTGGAGAGGTTATTGCTTCTACTTTTGATGAACCGGCAGAACGTCATGTGAAAGTGGCTAACATTGTATTAGAAAAAGCAAAGCGCCTAGTTGAATGTGGTCACGATGTGGTTATTCTATTAGATTCTATTACGCGTTTAGCTAGAGCATACAATACGGTTCAGCCAGCTTCTGGTAAAGTATTGAGTGGAGGTGTGGATGCCAATGCGCTTCAAAAACCAAAACGTTTTTTTGGTGCGGCTCGTAATATCGAAAATGGTGGTTCGTTAAGTATTATTGCTACAGCACTTACGGAAACGGGCTCTAAAATGGATGAGGTTATCTTTGAAGAATTTAAAGGTACGGGCAACATGGAGTTGCAGTTGGATCGACGTATTGCTAATCGACGTATTTTCCCTGCTATCGATTTAACGTCATCGAGTACGCGAAGAGATGATTTATTATTAGATGAAAAAACCATTCAACGTATGTGGATTATGCGTAAGTATTTGGCAGATATGAATCCGGTTGAAGCTATGGAATTTATTAATGATCGTTTTAAGAAAACTAGAAATAATGAAGAGTTTTTAATCTCTATGAATGATTAATACTTCGTTGATATAAAATAAAAAATCCACCTTTATGGTGGATTTTTTATTTGTTTGCATTGGTGAAATTTAATTCACTAATACTTTCTTGGTGGTTGTTTGGTTATCCGAAGATAATTTTACGAAATAAAATCCTTGTGGTAAGTTTTCTAAAGTGTATTCATTTTGAATTCGTACCGGATTTTTAATCTCTTTAATAATTTGTCCGTTAATATTGATAAGCTGAATATCGTCTAATTCTACTTTAGAAGTAATGTTGATTCTGCTGTTTAAACTTGGGTTTGGATAAACAGAAACATTATTTAAAGCGTTAAACGAATCAGTTTGTAAAGTTGGACCCCAAATTACAGCAACCCATTCTGGGTGATCTATATAAGGATTTCTATTGTTTTGACGAGCATAAATCGCATTGTTTCTGTCAATTTCTCTTTGACTAACTGGATCAAGAATATGCCATTGTTTTAAAATTTCTAAATGGGTATTTGTGAAAACTTGATCACTCGTGCCATTAAACATTGGAAAGGACCAGCCAGCAACCTGGTCTTCGTAGCGCGTTGCAAAGTATAAAATCATACGAGCAATATCTCCTTTAAATTCATCAATTGGCTCAAAGATAGTTCCTGTATAACCTGCAGAGTACCCTGAATTTAGATTTGGACCTTTTCTTGAACCATTTGAGTAAGTATTTGTTGGAGCACTAGTTCTACCAAACGGGAAGTCACCACGTTGTGCATTTACGTATTTGTCTGATGGTACAACAAAGTGAGCATCAGAATACATTGGGGTAGCCGAACTAAAAACGGATTGTGGTATGATATGTTCACGGTTGTATTTTTGGCATTCAGCAGTACCACCAGTTCCATCATCCTGATTAACACCATAAGTAAATTCACATTCCGATCCAGTTGGATTTTCGGTATACATATCTAATAATGTTCCATCATTTTCATAGTAAAAATCCTTGTCTGATGTTAGATATGTAGTATATAAACCAGAATATCCGTTATCACCAGCTAAATGTTCGGAAGGTATTCCGTCATTTACATTGTCAATGATTTTTTTCAACTGCGTTTTCAAGGTATATCCTGTACCAGTTGCCGTATTATAATATCCAGTTGGAATTTGAGCAAAGCCGACAACAAAGCTCAATATTGAAAATATTGTGTAAAGTTTTTTCATTTTTTAATTTGGGTTTAAGGTTTTCGTTCTAACAAGGCCATATAGAAACCGTCAAATCCGGATTCTGAAGCCAATACTTTCTCGTCTCTGACAAAGTTAAAGTTTTTTCCGCTTTCTGTGCTTAAGAATTTCTTAATTTGTTCCTGATTTTCAGATGGTAACACTGAACAGGTTGCATATACAAGTTTTCCGCCAGGTTTTACAATTTTAGAATAACTTTCTAAAACCTCCGCTTGTACTTTTTTAATATTATCGATGAACTCTGGTTGTAATTTCCATTTGCTGTCTGGATTACGTTTTAAAACACCTAAACCACTACATGGAGCATCAATTAAAACACGATCTGCTTTTTCGTGTAATTTTTTGATTGTTTTTGTGCTTTCTATTACGCGTGGTTCGATGTTAAACGCACCATTTCGTTTTGCTCGGAGTTTTAATTGCTTTAGTTTACTTTCGTATAAATCCATAGCAATTAATTGTCCTTTGTTTTCCATTAAAGAAGCAATATGCAAGGTTTTACCACCCGCACCGGCACAAGTATCTACAACACGCATACCTGGCTTAACATCTAAAAATCGCGCAACCAATTGCGAAGATGCATCTTGTACTTCAAAGTAGCCTTCTTTAAAAGCATCAGTTAAAAATACATTGGCACGCTCTTTTAAAATTAACGCATCAGGATAATTAGTATGGAATTCGGTTTCAATATTCAAATCCATTAAAATGGAACGTAATTTTTCTTTTGTGATTTTTAAAGTATTCACCCGTAAAATTACTTTTGCTTGTTCGTTTTGTGCTGCAATTTCTTTATTCCAAAGCTCTTCACCTAATTCCTGAATCCCAAGCTCATCCATCCAATCCGGGATAGATTCTCTGAATTTTCTAATTTTAGATAATTCATCAAAACGGCCTTTAATTTTACGAACCGGCGTAGATTCAAAATATTTCCAATCGGGTAAGATATAGCCACGTAAAACGGCCCAAACGGCAAACATACGCCAAATGTTATCACGGTCATAAGGTTCCTTAACTTCTGCAATTTCGGCATATAGGCGTTTCCAACGAACAATTTCGTATATGGTTTCAGCAACAAACTTACGGTCATGGCTTCCCCAGCGTTTGTCTTTTTTTAGTGCCAAAGCAACAACTTTGTCGGCATATTGTCCTTCATTGAATATCGCCATAAGCGAATCAATAACGGTAAAAACTAAATTTCTGTGTAATCGCATTGTATAAAAATAAGCTTGCAAAGATAGTGAATTATTTGCAAAACTTTATTTATAGCGTTTTATAAAATCGGACGGTGTTTCACCCGTTTTTTTCTTGAAAATCCTTGAAAAATAAGCGTAATCAAAGTATCCTAAGTCAGTTGCAATCTCATTAAAATTTAACTTCCGATTTATTAATTCTCTTTTGGCTTCGAGAAAAACACGTTCTAAAATCAAATCTGTAGTGGTTTTTGCTACCATGTTTTGGGTTATTCTGTTAAGATGTTTGGTAGAAATATTTAACCAATTGGCATATTTTGAAGCCGATTTTTCAGTTTTATAATGGGCATCTATTAATGTTTCTAATTTTTGGAAAGTCGTTGAATAGGAGTTTGGCGTGATTATTTCCGAATCTTTCTTTTCAATATATAAGCGTGTACTTTCAATGTAAATTAAATCTACAAGAGATATTATTTTTTGCGTTTTAAAAAATGTATCTAATTGATTTTCAATATAAATCTGTTGGAATGCTTTTTTAAATTCTGTTGACTGTTCCTTTTTTAAATATAGAACCGATTCATTTTGTAAACTGTAAAAAAATGGGAAGTTAGTTAGTCGGTTTTTTGTATAGTGAATATCGTAGAAAGACTGGGTATGAAAAAAAATGTACCCTTTAATGTCTTCAGATAAATTCCAATGATGCATTTGTCCGGGATTTAAGAAAAAAAGTGTTCCGGGTTGAATATTGTATTTGATAAAATCAATTTCATGAACTCCGCTACCATGAGTAAAAAGTACTGTTAGGTAAAAATTGTGCTTATGAGGTTTGTGAATGTTTTTATGTGCTGTAATAATGTGGTTTTCAATTGTATTGGTGTAAAAGTCTTTTTTCTGTTTCACCGAATCAAATTGTTGAATGTCTAAAACTTTGAGGTTTTTCATAAGGAGAAAATTCAATAATGTCTTAAAAGTACAAATTTTAGCGTGAATTGTAAATGTAAACTTTAAGAAAAACTCATGAAATTTGTATAAAAATAAGTTATGTCAGTATTATTTAATATTCTTACGGAAAAATGTCCAAAATGTGAACAAGGAAAAGTGTTTGCAGAAAAAGGAAATATATTTTTATTACGAATGCCAAAAATGCATTCAAATTGTGCACATTGCAACCATAAATTTGAAAAAGAACCTGGGTATTTTTTTGGTTCCATGTTTGTAAGTTATGGTGTGGCTGTTTTAGAAATGGTTGTTTTTTTTCTGATTGCCAATCAGTTTATAGAAAGTTATTTAACCATTGTAATTTTAATCGCTTTTCTATCCATTATGCTCAGTACATTTAATTTTAGGTTTTCCAGAATGATTTGGATTTACATGCTGGATGGTAAAGAAAAAAAAATATAAACTCAATTTAGTATCTTGCTATTCTAAATTCATTAGAATGAGAGTAGCCATTGTATTACTATGGGTTGGTTTGTTTTTGTCTTGTAGCCGAATGCCTTTTTTTCATAAAGATACTTCGCACGAGGTTGTCGTGGAAAAAGTAATTGATAGTTCGGCTCCCAGTTTTTCAACTATTGAAATAGATACGCTATTGATTGATAATTTGAGTATTCGTGCTTTAGTTGTTGATACTAATAAGGTTTGGTATGCAGCGAGTAATGGACGTTATGGTAATATTGAATTCATCACTAAAAAGCACTTTTTTGGAAGTATTGTAAAAGATTCATTGCGTCCTGAATTTAGAAGTATGGCCAAGACCAGTACGAATGTTTTTTTGCTTTCGGTCGGTAATCCAGGCTTGCTATATCGTGTTCCAAACAATGAAGAAGAAGCTGAACTTGTGTATCAGGAAAGAGGGGATATGGTTTTTTACGACGCCATTCAGTTTTGGAATAATAATGAAGGTATTGCCGTTGGTGATCCTACCGAAGATTGCTTTTCTTTATTGATTACTAGAGATGGTGGCAAAACATGGAAAAAAACGTCTTGCAACCAATTGCCTAAATTGGCTAGCGGTGAAGCTTTTTTTGCAGCCAGTAACACCAATATTGTAATTAAAGATGATAAAACCTGGATTGTGTCTGGTGGTAAACGTTCCCGCGTTTTTTATTCGGCCGACAAAGGGATTTCTTGGGAAATTATTGAAATACCAATCATTCAAGGAAGCGCTATGACGGGTGTTTTTTCAGCAGATTTTTATAATGACACAATTGGGTTTGCAACGGGTGGTGATTATGAAAAGCCTCAGCAAAATTTCGGAAATAAAATATTAACTGTAGATGGTGGTAAAACTTGGAATAGAATTGCTGAAAATGAAGGCTTTGGTTATGGTTCTTGTGTGCAGTTTATACCTGGAAGCCATGGAAAAGAATTAATTACGGTTGGGGCATCTGGAATTTATTATTCTTACGATCAAGGAAAAAAATGGAAAAAAATTGCAGACTATACCGATTTGTTTACCATCCGATTTGTTAATGCTAAAACCGCAATCGCAGCTGGGAATAAAAAAATAATACGTATTCGTTTTAAATAAAAAAGGAGCAAAATTTGCTCCTTTTTTTATCCTCGTGGTCCTCTTTTGTTTCTCATTTGTTCTAATAACTTTTGCTTGAATTCAATTTCCAATTGTTTCAGCATTAGTATCTTCTGATTTGGAATAACACCTTGCAAATCTTTAACCAGCTGACGGTGGTTGTTTTGCATTTCGGTTTCCAATTGATCATCTTCTTCCATTAATTTCAATGTTTCTTTGTCGGATAACGTTGAAGCATTTTCTGGACGAAGTTTATGCATCAATTGTCTTTTTTGTTTGTGTAACTCAAATTGACGCGCTTCAAATTGGTTGAAAATAGGCCAAAATTTTTGAGCTTCTTCCGGCGATAAATCTAATCGGTCCGAAATAAAAGCTACTTTTAAGGCTTTAATGCGTTCTACGCGTTTTTCAACTTCTTGCCCAAATGTTACCACAGAAAACAGTACTATCAGTAGTGTAATTAATCGTTTCATTTTAGTTCAAATATTCGTTAATATAGGTTTCCGACTCGTTGTTGTCGTATAAATTCAATTCTTTTTCTAATACCGCCACGTCTTCATCCGATAAATAAGTTGCAATATCTTCGGTTGTTATATCTTTTTGATAACTCAAATAATCGCCAGACGATAAATTGGTTTCAGTTGTATTTTGATTAGTAACAAACCAGATGCCTAGCGATACCACAACAACGGCTGCAATACTGGATATCCAAACGTATTTGCGTTGCCATAACGAAATAACTTTAGGTTCTTCCTGTGGTAATTGTTGTAGTAGCCTTTCTTCAAAATTCTCAAAATAATTTTCTGGAACTTTAAATCCGGTTTCTATTTTTGAATCGGTATGTAAATCAAACTTTTTCATGTTTATTTGACAAATTTAAGTCCTAAAGGTTTAATTGCTATTTAAAAATTCTTCAATTTTTTTTACGGCATGAAAATAAGAAGCTTTTAATCCACCTACGGAGGTTTCTAATATTTCCGATATTTCTTCATATTTCATTTCTTCAAAATACTTCATTTTAAATACCAATTGCTGTTTTTCTGGCAGCAATGAAACTGCCTTTTGTAGTTTTAGTTGTATTTCATCGCCATCGTAATCTACATCGGCTTGAAGATTGTTAATCATTTTTTCTTGTACTTCTTCACTAGAAATCCCTTGTTTTTTTGCCCGCTGATTAATAAAAGTTATGGCTTCATTGGTTGCAATGCGATAGATCCAGGAAAATAGTTTGCTCTCACCTTTAAAATTCTTTAAATTCTGGAATACTTTCACAAAAGTATTTTGAAGCACATCATCGGTATCATCATGGTTTAGCACAATGTTTCGGATATGATTGTATAGCGGACGTTGATATTCACGTACTAATTTTCGAAACGCTTCATTTTGCGTTTTCGGATTTAATAATTCGGCTATAAATGCTTTTTCGTCCTGCAAGGGTTTCGCTTTGTAGATATGACTAAAGATAATAGAAAAGGTTTAATGGAGTTATAAGTCATGAGTTATAAATTTTGAGTTAAAGAGTAGGAGCGAATAGTTGTTTTGTATTTGTAATCGTAATTCCTGCTGTTCGCTATACAAGGTGCCGCTTCCATCAGGGCTGAAATGGAAACGAATTACCTATTTGCAGAGAGAAAAAAAGAAGCATCTTTGTAACTTTGCAACTTAGCACTCAAAAAAATGATTAAAACTGTAATTTTCGATATGGATGGTGTAATTGTAGATACCGAACCGGTTCACAAATATGCATACGACCAACATTTTAACGAATTAGGGATTGAAGTTTCCGAAAAATTATATGCTTCATTTACCGGAAATTCTACCAGAAATGTTTTCCAGAAAATAAAAGATACTTTTGGTCTTCAGCATGATGTAGAAGATTTAATTCTTCGTAAGCGACATTTATTTAATGAAGCATTTGACACCAAACCCGATTTAGAATTAATTTCTGGAGTAGAATCGTTAATCAAAAATCTTCATGCTAACGGAATTCAACTCATTTTGGCTTCGTCGGCATCAAATAGTACTATTAATCGCGTTTTTACTCGTTTCAATTTATATCCTTATTTTACGCATACTGTAAGTGGTGAAGATTTCCCTAAATCGAAACCCGATCCAGCTATTTTTTTGCATGCAGCATCGTTATCACTAGCTCCTAAAGAGCATTGCATTGTTATAGAAGATAGTACTAACGGAATTAAAGCGGCTAATGCAGCAGAAATATTTTGTGTTGGTTATCATAGCGACAATTCTAAACATCAGGACTTATCACTGGCCAATTATGTAATCCACGATTTCAATGAAATTGATTTCGAAACCATTTTAAACATCAAGAAAAAAGCATAACTTAGTGAAAACTAAGTTTTATGGCGGATACAATTCATTGTCTTAATTGCGATTCGGAAGTAAACTCAACGTATTGTGGTAATTGTGGTCAAAAAGCATCTACACATAGGTTTTCACTTTCTGAGATGGTAATTTCTGATTTTATGCATGGTATTTTTCATTTGGAAAAAGGCTTTTTTTACACTTTAAAGGAATTACTTATTCGTCCGGGTCATAGTATCAGAGATTATATCAACGGTAAAAGAGCGAAACATTTTAGTTATTTCAGTTTGTTGATTATTTTGGTTACGCTGTCTTTCTTTGTGAGTAAATTGGCAGCAATTAATATTGCCGAAATTTATCGTAAAAATGGGCAAGGGGTTTTCTCAGAAATCCAAAATTTTCAAAGCCAATATCCTAGAGGTTATCTGTTGGTTTCTATCCCAATTTATTCAATTTTTAGTTTTCTGTTTTATAGAAAAAGTAAATTGAATTTCGCTGAAAACATGGTACTCAATTGTTATAGAACTTCTGCGGAGTATTTGCTAACAATCATTTTTTTAGTGTCTTGTATTTTTATCAAAGATATAGACTTAATAAGTGTACTGTATGCTTTTCTACAGCTACTGTTTTTGATTTATATGATAGTGTTTTATTATCAGTTTTTCTCTTTTTATTATAGCGTAAAGAGTCTGTTGTTTTTAAAAACAGTATTGGTTTCGGTATTAATTTCGGTATTGAGCACGGTTATAATTATTTTCTTTATTGGTGTTTACTCGTCAAACTAATTATTCAAAGCCGATTTATATGTTGACAAACATTTTTCTCGTGCTTTTTTATGATCAACAATAGGTTTTGGATAGTGCAATGTCTCCAATTCCGGAACCCATTTTTTTATGTATAGTAATTTACTATCAAATTTTTTTATTTGTTCTGTTGGATTGAAAATACGAAAATAAGGTGCCGCATCAACACCGCTTCCTGCAGCCCATTGCCAGTTTCCTACATTACTTGATTGCTCGTAATCCAACAGTTTTTGAGCAAAATAGGTTTCGCCCCAACGCCAGTCGATTAGTAAATGTTTACACAGAAAACTAGCAACAATCATTCGTACACGATTATGCATGTGGCCAGTGGTGTTTAGTTCACGCATGCCAGCATCTACAAAGGGATAACCGGTTTCTCCCATACACCATTTTTGAAACAATTTTTCGTTATTGCTCCATTGGATTGCATCGTATTTTTCTTTGAAACTTCTAGTTACCGTATGGGGATAATGCCATAAAATTTGCATGAAAAATTCTCTCCAAATCAGCTCATTTAAAAAGGTTTCATTTTTCGATACGAGAACTTTGTTGACAATCTGACGAATAGAAATCGTACCGAATCGTAAATAAACACTCAACATTGATGTTCCTTCAATTTCTGGAAAATTTCTAGTGTTTTCATAGTTATCTATTAATGCTCCATCCAGATTGAAAGGTTTTGGGCTAATAGTCGATTTTATGAAACCTATATCACTTAAATTCAAAAAAGGATATGCATGTGAAACTATGTTTTGGAGTAAATTTTCTGAAGGATAATGCGGTAATTTTAGTTGATGGATTTTCTCTTTCCATTTTTTGGAATAAGGAGTAAATATAACATAGGGTGTTTCGTCAGTTTTGACGATTTCACTTTTTTCAAAAATCACCTGGTCTTTACAGGTTTTAAACGCAATATTATTTTCTTTTAGAAGTTGATAAATGAGTTTGTCTCTTTTTCGGGCATTAGGTTCGTAATCATGATTGGTATAAACCGTTGTGATTTGATTTTCAACTAGTAGTTTCTTGAAAATTTCTTCGGGTGTTCCATAAAATACAGCTAGTTTTTTACCGGCAATTTCTAATTGTGATTGTATTTTAACGAGCTGTTCGTAAATGAAAGTAACGCGAGCATCATCTTTGTCTAATTGCGAAAGAATTGTAGTATCGAAAATAAATATTGGTAAAACAGCATTGCCTTCATTTAATGCATGAAAAAGTGCGGTGTTATCTTCCAATCGTAAATCACGTCGAAACCAAAAAATTGTCATAAATAGTTATTTTAATTCTCCGAATAATTGCGTTAATTTTTCTCTTCTAAACTTAAAAATTTCGTCCAGTTTTGGCTTAACGAGCAAGGGATGAAAAAGATTGCCTATAAATCCAAAAGGTAATTTATAATGCACAATATCCTCAACTTCAACGCCACCATCAATGCTCTTGAAAAAATGTTTATGATGCCAAAAGGCATAAGGACCAAAACGCTGTTCATCAACAAAATACCTATTTTCAACAACATGAGTTATTTCTGTTACCCATTCCATTTCAATTCCTTTGAAAGGTGAAATTTTGTAATGAATAATTTGCCCCGGAAACATTTCTTTATCATCACCCGAAAGGGTTTTAAAATTCATAGAATCGGGAGTGATTTCATTTAAATTTTTCGGATTGGAAAAAAATGCCCACGCCTGTTCAATCGAAATTGGTAATTTTTGTGTTGTATGAATTGTTCGCATTCTTTTTCTGTAAAATTACTGATTGTTTCACTTCTTTGAAAAAAAACTAATTTATAATGGCTATTTATACTATTCTTAACATTTGTTAGGTTTAATTTTTGTTATTTTCGTTTCAATTAATCAAATTACAAAAGTTATGAAAAAAATAATGCTTACTGCTTTTTTTGTTTTAGGAACATTAATGACGCAGGCGCAGGTGAAAACCCCACAAGCTAGTCCGAGTTCTAAATTTGATCAAACAGTTGGTTTGACGAATGTTGAGATAGAGTATTCCAGACCAAGTATTAAAGGAAGAACAGTATTTGGAGAATTGGTTCCTTACGGAAAGTTATGGAGAACTGGAGCTAATGAAAATACAACGGTTAACTTTAGTGATGATGTTGTTATTGATGGCAAAACTCTTAAAAAAGGAAAATACGCATTATATACGCTTCCAAAAGCAGACAATTGGGAAGTGATTTTCTACAGTAGTACAGACAATTGGGGATTACCCGAAAAATGGGAAGAAAGCAATGTTGCTTTACGAACTGTAGTTAAACCAGAAACAAGTTCAAGAAAAATCGAAACGTTTACGATAGACATTAACAATATTGAAAACAATTTCGCAGTATTGGAGCTTTTATGGGAAAAAACAGTTGTAGCTGTTAAATTTGAAGTACCTACTGATCGCGTTGCTACAAAAAGTATCGAAAAAGTGTTAGCAGGGCCTTCTTCAAACGATTACTTTTCTTCGGCTCAATATTTTTACCAATCGAATGGTGATATGAGTAAAGCTTTAGTTTGGGTGAATAAAGCGATTGAAATGGAAAAAGAAACGCCGTTTTGGTATTTGCGTTTGAAATCGTTAATCCAAGCTAAAAAAGGAGATAAAGCAGGTGCTATTGAATCGGCTAAGTTATCATTGGCTGGTGCAGAAAAAGCAAACAATCAGGATTATGTGAAAATGAATAAAGATTCTATATCAGAATGGTCTAGAAAATAATAATTCAAAATCTATAAAATAGTAAGGGTAATCGGAAGGTTACCCTTATTTTTTTATTTGTGTGAATAAATATTGAAACAATACAGACAGTAAACAAGTGAGAACAGCGCCAATAAAATTCAGCCATAAAAAGCTCACAACATCTAAATAATAGATATAAAAGATGGCTAACTGACTAATAATTGCGGCTATAAAGACGGCTTTTGCTTTCACATATTTGATATAAAAAGCGACTAAAAATATACCCAGAACAGTTCCGTAAAAAATAGAACCAATAATATTTACCAATTGGATTAAATTTTCGAATAAAGTTCCAATACAGGCAAAACCAATTGCAATTATTCCCCAAAATAGTGTGAACAAACGTGTTGCCGAAACAAAGTGTTTGTCTGATTTTTCATCCTTGATGTTTCGCTTATAAATATCTATAGCCGTAGTGGAGGCTAGTGCACTTAGTCCCGATGCCGATGAAGACATAGCAGCTGAAAAGATTACAGCTAATAATAATCCGATTAGTCCTGTTGGAAGAAAGTTAAGGATGAAATAAAGGAAAACATAATCCTTATCATTGGTTTCAGTTTTTTTATCGGCTTTATAAATAATGTCTTTGGCACGTTCCCGTAAATCTTTTTCTTTACCGGAAAGTGAAACCATTTTTTGCTGTAGAATAGGGTTGTCAAAATCTTGGTTTAATTGACCAACATACAACATACTGATTTCCTTTTTCTCTTTTTGAACCAATTCTAATTCTTGTTCAAGTTTCTCATAGTCTGCTTTGTAAACAGAGTTTTTTACCAATTTATCATTGGTTGGATTAAAATGGATGGGAGATGAATGAAATTGAAAAAACACAAAAACCATTACTCCAGTGAGTAGAATAAAGAATTGCATCGGAACTTTTAAAATTCCGTTCATGATTAAGCCCATCTGACTTTCCCGAATGGATTTTCCGGTTAAATAACGCCCAACCTGCGATTGATCCGTTCCAAAATAAGAAAGTGATAAAAAGAAACCACCGGTAATTCCACTCCAAAATGTATATCGCGTTTCTGGATCAAAAGAAAAATCAACAATATTCATTTTATCGTTTGCGCCGGCTATTCCTAAGGCATTTCCAAAACTTAGACCATCAGGCAAGTAGCTTAAAATCAGAAAAAAAGTAATGAACATTCCGGTCATTATCACAAACATTTGCTGCTTTTGTGTAACATTAACCGCTTTAGTACCACCAGAAAAAGTGTAAATGATAACTAGAATTCCAATGATTATGTTCATGAACGTTAAATTCCATCCTAATAGAGCAGATAAAATAATTGCTGGGGCATATATGGTTAAACCGGTTCCTAAACCACGTTGTACCAAAAATAACATAGCAGCTAGCGATCTGGTTTTTACATCAAAACGTTGTTCTAGAAATTCGTAGGCTGTAAATACTTTGAGTTTATGATATAATGGGATGAAGGTTATACAAATAACAACCATGGCTATAGGCAGACCAAAGTAAAATTGTACAAATCCCATACCGTCATGATAGGCTTGACCTGGAGTAGATAAAAAAGTAATAGCACTTGCCTGAGTAGCCATTACAGAAAGACCCACTGTCCACCAAGGAGTTTCATTGTTAGCAAGGATAAATTCTTCTACGTTTTTACTTCCTTTGGTTTTCCAAACTCCGTAAAAAACGATGAAGAGTAGCGTTACAGATAGTACAATCCAGTCGATTAGTTGCATGGCTTAAGCAAAAATTTCCATTAAAAAATAAAAAATCAATATGTAAAAAGCATTAAGCAATAATACTGCAGTATAACTTTTTTTCCATTTAACATCTTTTGTTTCCATACTGATTTATTTTCCAATTGCAATCATGTTTGCCATAAGGCGGTATGCTCCAGGAACACCTTCGGGTAATTCTCTGAAAAAACTCAAGCATGTATAAATATAATAACCTTTTCCGTATTTGGCTACTAAAATGCCACTATCTTTTGCCGTTTCGTTAGTATCGTTAGAAGAAATAACCGGTGTAAATTCTTTAGCCCATTTATCTGGATAATATAATCCACGTTCCTGAATCCAGCATTCAAAGTCTTTTTCCGAAATTTGATTTGGCGATGTTAAAATAGGATGCTTCTTAGAAATAAATGAAATAGAAGCATCTTCTTCGGTAACACGATCGCGTGAAAGTTGTATTTCGAAAGGCGCTAATTCTTTTGTGATTAAATTCTGATTGGTATTGTATTGTACAATTAGATTTCCACCATTTTTAACATAATCGAAAAGAATGTTTTGTTTGAATTTCAATAAATCTAGGGTG
This sequence comes from Flavobacterium sp. IC2-16, assembly GCF_055521455.1. Classification (NCBI taxonomy): domain Bacteria; kingdom Pseudomonadati; phylum Bacteroidota; class Flavobacteriia; order Flavobacteriales; family Flavobacteriaceae; genus Flavobacterium; species Flavobacterium sp. IC2-16. Next base: position 2,315,746 of record NZ_CM145480.1, read on the forward strand.
TTGTATGCTCTAATTCCTGTAATAATAGCGTCAAATTTAGAGATGGTCTCAGGATTTATTTTTTCAATAGGCAATAAAGTTACCTGATAGCCCATTTGTCTTAAACTTTCTGGCACCATGTCTCCAGCTCCCATAATATAGCCAATATTTTTTCCTTTTATAGCCAAATCAACTTTGTTAAAACGAGCTTCCGAAGGCAATAAAACTTTTTGAACCGGTATGTGGTCGTAATCAATAGTAATGAGTTTTTTATCGTATTTAATATTATCTATAATAGCAAAACTTTTTCCAATTGCTTCCGTAGCGTAGGGTGGAGGTGTGACTTCAAACTGTACATTTGCTTCGCTACCTTTTTTAGTTAAGTTAAAAGGTTGTGATTTTGGAAAAATAACCCAGTCTGCGGGTAAATCCAAAACAACTTTTCCTTCACAATTATCGCCACCCGCAGCTACTTTTACAGTAATAACTTGCTTTGATTTGTTTGGAAATAAATGAACTTTATTAACTATTTCTGTGGTTACTTTGGGTAATATATCGAAAGGTTGATACACTTCGCCTTTAGCAGGATTGTTAAACTTATAACTAATTTCTCTGGTGATTTGGAATGGCGTTTCACAAATTTGTAACTTCCAAGTTAACTGAGGTCGTTGCGATTCCGGATTTCCTATTTCAGCTTTTGATTTTACGGTATATAAGCCTAAAGTTCCTTTTTCATTTAACCAATATGGCGATGTAAAAGATGTATTGCTTGGAATAGTAATTTCCTGTTCTGTTTTATACGGACGATCTTGTTCCAGGTGAATTTCTTCTGGCAATATATTGTTTTCTTGGAATGAAATAGCCTTTAGTGCAATATCGAAATTGCTTCGGTTTGTTGCTTCAATTTTTAGATTTACGTGGCCTCCTGGGTTTGTGTTTTGCTCGGATGTTACAGCTTCAAAATACAGTCCGGCACATCCTACAATAATATTTTCAATTTGTTCTTTTTTGATGTCTTTCCAGTGATCGTCATCCAATTTACATATTAAACTATATGCATGTAATAATTTTGGTAGATGTGAGGATGGATTATTAAAATTGAAATTGGTTTGAATTTCAGTCAGTATCTTTCCAATTTCTTCTCCACCACGAACGCGTGTCCAAGTTGTGTTAATACCTTCAAAAATATTGAATTTATTTTGTGGTAGTTCACCTTTTAAAAATTCTAGGTATTCGGTTTCTTCACCTCTAGTTCCAGTTGTACCAAAACCTTGGCATTTATGCTGACTTCTGCTTAAAGCTGCAATTTCACCATTGCTTTTTCCTCGCAAAACATAATACACCCCGGTATTAATAGTAAAGAGATCGGTTTTGTTTGCTTTTTTGAAGTTTTCTTCGCTGCCATAGAACCACCAAGATGTGTTGAAAAACAATCTTTTAGGTTGAAATGTTGATGCTGATTTGAGCTGTTCTGGAAATGCATTACTGTCGTTTGCTAATGAAAAAGCTTCATAACTAGCCATTGCCGAAGCAGTATGGTGGCCGTGTGTTGTACCTGGAGTTCGATGGTCGAAACGGTTAATAATAATATCGGGTTGAAATTTCCGTATGGCTAAAACTACATCGCTTAGAATTTCAGGTTTGTTCCAAATCGCGAAGGTTTCCTCAGGATTTTTTGAAAAACCAAAATCATTCGCGCGACTAAAAAATTGTTCTCCACCATCAATTCTTCTTGCAGCTAATAATTCTTGTGTTCTTAAAACGCCCAATTGCTCACTCATTTCGTTTCCGATGAGGTTTTGCCCTCCGTCACCTCGTGTCAATGAAAGGTAAGCTGTACGAGCATTTTGATGGTTAGCAAAATAGGTAATTAGTTTGGTGTTTTCATCATCGGGATGTGCTGCTATATATAAAACAGAACCAAAGAAATTTAATTTTTCCAGTTGATCATAAATTTCTGAAGGTGTGAATTTTTGATTTTGCTGAGAAAAACAGTTTGAAAACAGTATAAAAGTAAATAGTAATGTAGTGTAAAACTTGTTCATTGTGTTATTTTGCGAATAGTTCAAATATAAGCATTTCGTATATTTTTGAAACAGAAAAAGCAAAGACATTTGTCTTTGCTTTTTGTTAAAAAACGGTTTTGTTATCCTCGTTTTCCGTTTCCTCTTCCGTTTCCGTGTTTTGGCTCATGCCCTTTGCCATTTCCATTACCACGGTTGCCTCGGAATTCTGATCTGTAGTCGTTATTACCGTTTTCTCTTCTGTAACCATTTTGGTTACCTTCTCTTCCTCGGTAGTTTCCTTGGTTACCTTCTCTATAATATCCGCCTCTAGGGCCGCTATTTACTACTGCTGGACGAACTCCAATACTATGTTGTGCTGGACCTCTATAACCTGGGTGATATTTTACTTTGTGTTGTTTGTAGTAGATATAAGGGTTTGGTCCGTAATCGTTCAAACAAACTTTATAAGCATCCCACAAATCATAATGTCTGTATCGTCTTGGTAAATATGTTGTTCTAACCCAACCACCATTGTGGAAATAAATAAACATTGAGGTTGGAATATCATAATATACTTCAATATCAGGTAAATAGTAATAACGTACTTCTGTATAACCCGATGGTCCCCATGCCGGAGGTGTTCCTATGTTTACATTCACATTTACTTGTGCTTGTGAATTGAATGTCATTAAAAATAATCCGACTAAAAATAATTGAATTGTTCTCATGGCTTTATAATTTTATTAAACATTACTATCGATTTCTGATTGATTAAAACCAAGTATCGTGCCAAACTCTATTTTTTGATTGGGATATTTATTTAGATTGTAATGCGAACGCTAGTAAATGCGGATAAAGTTTGTCTACGGGAAGTCCTACCACATTTGCGTATGAACCATCAATTCGTGCTATTGCAACAAGACCAATCCACTCTTGAATACCATAAGAACCAGCTTTGTCAAAAGGTTTGTAATGCTCTAAATAATAAGTAATGGCTTCATCGGAAATGGGGTTGAAAGTAACTTTTGTTTTTTCGAAGAATACATCGGTCTTGTATTTTGTTTTAATACAAACGGAAGTGATTACTTCGTGCGTTTTTCCGGATAATGATTGAAGCATTTTAAAAGCATCTTGGTAGTCTTTTGGCTTTCCCAGCGCTTGTCCTTCATGCCAAACAATAGTGTCGCTTGTAATAAGTATATCTTTTTCAGTGATATCATCTGCAAAAGCATCAGCCTTTAATTCGGCTAGGTAATTTGTAATCGCTTCGGCTTTTAACTCGGGTGAAAATATTTCTTCAACTTCTTTTAGACGAATTTCGAAATCCAAATCTAATTCGCGTAAAAATTGTTGACGTCTAGGTGAACCCGAAGCCAGTATGATTGTATACTCTTTTAATTTTTCTTTAAGCATTGAGTTTCATATTTATGGTAATTACAATGATAGAAAGAATACCAAATAAAAGAACGAATTTTAAAACTGTACTTAGATGGGCAAAATCTTTTTTGGTTTTTGCTGTCCAAATTTTAATGAGAAAATAGAGTAGTGGAGCCAATACAAATAATAGCATATAGTATAAAACCCAACTTAACTCTAAAAGATTATTGTTAATATAGGTAACTAATAAAACTATTGGTACAAATGTTAATCCGAATACCACTTTTGCGGTACGTTCTTTTCCTAGAACAATAGGAAGTGTGCTCATTCCAGAATTATAATCGCCGTCTATATCTTCTATATCTTTAACAATTTCACGGATAAAATTGATGATAAAAGCAAAAATGGCATAATCCATAAGAATACTGAAAATTACCGCCATTTGAGGTCTGTTTGCGGCATCAGTGGCTGGAAAAATATCGAATACCCCAACGATAACCACACTGAAACCTAATAATAGCGCAACAATAATATTTCCAATGAGTAAGCTTTGTTTTAAACTGTTTGCGTACATGTATAAGGTTCCTGCAATCGCAATAAAAATTGCTGAAAACATAGGCCTTTGAATAACATTAGACAAGTAAAAGCCAATACCAACGCCAATTATATTTAAAGCGATATAGAGGTTGTAGGCATTCGTTTCAGAAATGTACTTGCCTACAATTACGTTTTCCGGTTTAGAAACTTCGTCGGTTTCTTGATCAATGATGTTATTAATTACATAACCACCTGCTGCAATAGAAACAGTAGATAAAACCAATAATATAAATTGCCAATCGGATAGCGCAAATAACAAATCGCCTTGATTTTTAAAGAAGACAAAATGAAAAACCAGCTGCATTAAAGCCAGCATTAATAAATTTTGGAATCGAATTAGTTTTAAAATTTTCATGGTTAACTATTAATCAAATTTAGCATCGAAATGTTCCATCCATTTCCCTTGTACTTTCATTACTTGTTCAATTACATCACGAACAGCTCCTTTTCCACCATTTCTATGTGAAATGTATTTACTTATGTTTTTGATTTCTGGAACAGCATCTTGCGGACAAGTTGGTAAGCCAACCAATTGCATTACATGATAATCGGGAATATCATCACCCATATATAATACCTGTTCGGGTTTAATAGAGTAGATGTCGGTAAATTCTTTGAAAGTGTCTACTTTATTTGGAACACCTAAATGAATATCGGTAATTCCTAAATTACGCAATCGCACTCTTACGCCTTCGTTACTTCCACCCGAAATAATACAAACAGTATATCCGTTTTCTACAGCAGCTTTCATGGCATATCCATCGCGAATATTCATTTCTCGGAGCATTTCTCCCGTTGGAGTTACATGCACAGTTCCGTCGGTTAGTACGCCATCAACATCAAAAACGAAGGTGGTGATGTCGTTCATTATTTCTTTATAACTCTTAGTCATTATTGTTTTGTATCGATTGTGTTAGTAATGTATAAATTGCTTTTTTGTTTTCATCGGTTAAAAAAGCAAGATGTTTTTCAATGGTTTTTTGATCGTGACGTATGGCAGGACCAGTTTGCGCTTCTTTGGGTGATAGCGTTTTTATTTTATCTGCGGTTTCCTGTATTAATGGAAAAAGTATTTCAAAGGGCACTTTGTTTTCTTCGCAAATTTCATTGCCAAGTTGGTAAAGATGATTTACAAAATTGCATGAAAACACAGCAGCTACATGTAAACTTTGTCTTTGTGAAGAGTTAATTGCGAATACTTTTTTAGTGATTGATTTGCCTAGAAGTTCTAATGTCTTAAAATCATTTTCAGTCTCCGTTTCTAAACAAAGTGGAATTTCACTAAAATCGACTTTCTTAGATTTGGAAAATGTTTGTAAGGGATAAAAAACCCCTTTTCTGTTTTTAGGGTTTAATGCCTTTAAATCGAAGCTTCCAGATGTATGAACCACCAAATTGTTTTCAAAAGGAATTTGGTTTGATACGGTTGTAATAGCATCATCCGACACAGCAATGATGGTGATGTCTGCAGGTTTTAAATCGGTTAATTCAGTGACTATTTTTTCGTCGGAAACAAGGTTTGTTAGGTTTTCTTTTTTGCGTGCAAAAACCTGTTGCAAATTGATAGCATCTGTTTGTTGTAAAACAGAAATCAAATGCAAGGCTACATTTCCAGAACCGATAATGTTTACTGAAATCATATTAAAACGAATCCACTATCGCTACAAAATCTTCTGTTTTTAGAGCTGCCCCTCCAATTAGTCCACCATCTACATCGGGTTGAGAAAAAATTTCTTTAGCATTATCAGGTTTAACGCTACCTCCGTATAGAATTGATACATTTTCGGCTACACTACTACCGTACTGATGCTGAATGGTTTCACGAATGAATTTATGCATTTCTTGTGCTTGCTCCGGTGAAGCTGTTTCACCTGTTCCAATAGCCCAAACCGGTTCGTAAGCTATTACTAGATTTACCCATGCATTGGCTTCTAAATGAAATAAACCATCGCGTAATTGATAATCAACAACATTAAAATGTTGTTTGTTTTGACGATCTTTTAATTCTTCTCCAATACAAAAAATAACACGCATTTCGTGTTTAAGTGCCGTATCAACTTTATTTGCTAAAACGGCATCGGTTTCTTTGAAATACTGGCGTCTTTCGGAATGTCCAATAATTACATTATGAACCCCGATAGATGTTAGCATATCTGCCGAAACTTCTCCAGTAAAAGCACCACCTTCAGCTTGATGCATATTTTGAGCTGCAACACCAATATTGGTATGTTCCAGAATATGAACGGCTTGTGATAAGTTTACAAATGAAGGCGCAACGATTACTTCAACTTCTTTCCCCGATGGTAATTCATTTAAAATATCGGAAAGTAATTGTGCTGTTTCGCCAGCGTTTTTATTCATTTTCCAATTTCCGGCAACTATATTATGTCTCATTAGTTTAGTGTTTTTAGTGTTTCAATTAATTTGGCATCGTCAGCTTCTACAGCTCTGAAAAGAGCTATTTTACCCGTTTTATCCACAATCATATAACGCGGAATCCAATCTAATTTTATAGCTTTTCCGAAGATACCTTTCATCCCGTCTGTAGCCATAAAATGTTCGCCGGTAACGTTATATTTTTCAATGCCTCTTTTCCAATTTTTTGAGGTTTTATCCATAGAAATGAAAAGGTAGGTAGCCTCTGGAAAGTCATTTTGAAGTGCTTTAACTTTTGGCATTCCTTTAATACAATCGGAACACCAAGAAGCCCAAACATCGATTACTATTGTTTTTCCTTTGTATTTGCTTAAAATGTCTTGAAAAGTAATTTCGGAGTCATCTAAAGCTATCATTTTGTTTTCAAGAGCTTCTTTGTTAAACTGTGTATCTTCTTTTTTTTGGGTGTATGAATACACTACGAAAGCAACAACAACAAAAATAGCTAGGCTGATTATTTTTTTCATACTTCAGAATTATAAGTTAACATTATCGATGTCGTTCCAGTGTTTTTTATCGAAAATGGTGCCATTATGAAGCACAACAATACTTGGGTTAGCACGTTCGATAGTTTTTAACGTGGTTGCATCACAGAAATAATAATCGAAAGTAATATTGTTTTCTTTTCTGCATTTAGCAATTTCCTCGATATCCGAGGCTGTCATTCCTATAACTTTGTATCCTTTAGCTTCGGCTTTTTTTGCAAAGTCTGCTAGTTTTGCTAAACCATTCGGACTTGCTTTTTTCAAATCATAAGAAATCAACATAACCACTTTTGGAGCGTTTAGTATTTCGTGGGTAAAATCTTCACCATCCAATTCTACTGTAAAATCATGGATTGGAGGTACGTAACCTTGCGAAATCAACTTGTCATCTCTGCGTACAAATTTAGCTCCTGGAGGTAGTTTCATCAAATCCTTTTCACCAAAATTTTGTTCTTTTCCATTAACATTGTACACAAAGTTTAATTCATATACCGATTGTGGAGCACCTTTTGGAAATTCCATTCCTTTTTGGATGTTTGTTCCAACTTTATAAGCTCTGAAATCTTTTAATGGTAAATGATTTAACACCCAGAATCCCATGAAAAAGCATAGACCAAGTGAGGTGATCACGATTAAACTATTTACTTTTTTAGAGAATAAACTCGTAATGTGTTTCTGATTGAAAAATAAAATCAGAATAAAAAATAGCAATGTGACATCTTTCCAAAACGATTCCCAAGGCTTTAATTTAAGTGCATCACCAAAACACCCACAGTCGGTTACTTTATTGTAATAAGCCGAGTAAAATGTTAAGAATGTGAAGAATACAATCATTAGCAGCAAGCTCCACATGGTTAGTTTAGGTTTGAAACCAACTAAAAGGGCAACTCCAAGAACTACTTCGAAAACTACTACAAAAACAGCAATTGCAAGTGCAAATGGCACTAAAAAGGGTAAATTTAAAACGGTTTCTGAAAAGTATTCTTCCAACTTAAACGAAAATCCTGTAGGATCGTTTAGTTTAATCAGACCGGAAATTATAAATAAGACCCCAACTAAAAATCGTGATATGTGTACTAGATATTTCATTTTTAAACTATTAGCGTTTAATTTTTGGTGAATTCCATTAAAATAAGAGCAAAAACAGAATAGTTTATCATATCCTGATAATTTGCGTCGATACCTTCGGAAACTAAAGTTTTCCCTTTGTTATTTTCAATTTGTTTTACGCGTAAAAGTTTTTGTAAAATTAAATCGGTTAGTGAGCTTACGCGCATGTCTCTCCAAGCTTCGCCATAATCATGGTTTTTAGCTTCCATTAAGGTTTTGGTTAGCAATACTTTTTCATCGTACAATCGAACTGCAGTTTCCCAGTCTAAATCTGGTTGATCGGCTACACCCATATCCAACTGAATTAAAGCCATGATGCAATAATTGATTATGCCAATAAATTCGCTGGTTTCGTCTTCATCAACTTTACGAACTTCATTCTCTTGTAAACTTCTTATTCTTTGTGCTTTTATGAAAATTTGATCGGTTAACGATGGAAGTCTTAATATGCGCCATGCACTTCCATAATCCTTCATTTTTTTACTATATAAATCGCGGCAGATTGCGATTACTTTATCAAATTCTTGTGAGGTATTACTCATTTGTGTCTATCTTTGTTACTTGATTTTTCAAATGTAAAGAAATTACAACGAAGTACAAAGTGTAGCGATTAGTAAGTAATGATTAGTAAGTAGTAAACCGGAAATTCATAAACATGAACATGAACTGTAAAGGAAAATTAATCGATTTATCTACGCCTAGGGTTATGGGCATTTTGAATACGACTCCCGATTCATTTTTTGATGGAGGTCGGTATAAATCGGATGCTGATTTTCTGAATCAAGTTGAAAAAATGATTGTTGATGGAGCTACTTTTATTGATATTGGCGCTTATTCTTCTCGGCCTAATGCGGTTTTTGTTTCGGAAGAAGAAGAAATTTCAAGGGTATTGCCGGTTATCGATTTGATACTTAATAAATTTCCTGATGCAATACTTTCGATTGATACTTTTAGAGCTGAAGTAGCTAAGCAAGCTATAGAACATGGCGCTGCTGTTATAAATGATATTTCCGCCGGTTTATTGGATGCTAAAATGATGGAAGTTGTTGCCAATGCTCATGTTCCATACATTATGATGCATATGCGTGGCACTCCACAAACCATGACAACTTTAACACAATACGATGATATTGTAAAAGAAATGATTTTTTATTTTTCGGAACGTGTAGCTGAAGCAAGGAAACTTGGAATCAATGATTTAATTATCGATCCTGGTTTCGGGTTTGCCAAAACATTAGATCAGAATTATGAAGTTTTACAGAAGTTGGAACTTTTTAAAATGCTTGATTTGCCTTTACTTTCGGCGGTTTCAAGAAAATCTATGATTTATAAAGTATTGGATTCAAATCCTGAAGAAGCGCTTAATGGAACAACAGTTTTAAATACCATTTCATTGGTTAAAGGGGCAAAAATTTTACGGGTTCATGATGTAAAAGAAGCCGTAGAATGTATCCGTCTTTTTCAACAAATGAATGGTTAATATTACTGATGATGATAAGGTTCGTTTCGTAAAATGGTAAATCCGCGATACAATTGTTCAATGAAAAATAAGCGTACCATTTGATGTGAAAATGTCATTGGCGAAAGCGATATTTTACCTTGGGCTTTTTTATAAACTTCTTCACTAAATCCGTAGGGACCACCAATAACGAACACTAAAGTTTTAACACCCGAATTCATTTTTTTTTGTAATTCTTCCGAAAATCCTACACTCGAAAATGTTTTTCCATTTTCATCTAACAAAATTAGCTGATCTGTTGGAGACAACTTGGCTAAAATAAGCTCGCCCTCTTTTTCTTTTTGTTGGTTTTCGGACAAGTTTTTTACATTTTTAATATCCGGAATAATCTCCAATTCGAATTTAATATAAAAAGAAAGACGTTTGGTATAGTCGTCTATTAGCGTTTGGAGCGCTTTGTTGTCGGTTTTACCAATGGCTAAAAGTCGTATGTTCATAACTTGAAATAATACACAAAAGTACTTATTTTATTGAATTAGCTTTTTGGTTCCAATGGCACTATAGTTTTGATATTGTATTTAAACTTTTAGACAAGCACGAAAACCTCTAGCAGCATAGTACGATTCGGCACCATTATGGTATAGAAAAACGGTATTGTATCTTCGGTCACAAAAAAGTGCACCACCCAATTTTCTAATTTCGGAAGGAGTTTGTACCCAAGACGATGTTTTTAAATCAAATTTTCCAAGTTGTTGTAAGTAACGGTATTGTTCTTCGTTGAGAATTTCTATGCCCATGGTTTCTGCCATTTCAACGGCATTGGTTTCGGGTTTGAATTGTTTTCTTGATTCGAGCGCATCTCTATCATAACAACAACTTCTACGATCTTTGGGACTTTCAGCTGAACAATCAAAAAATAAATATTCATTGGTTTTGCTGTCGTAAGCTACTACATCGGGTTCTCCTCCAGTTTTTTCCATTTCATTTAGAGACCAAAGCTTTTTTTCATTGGAAGTTAGTTTAGCTTCAATGTTGGCCCATGCTAGATTTTCATGGCGGACTTTGTTTTTTTCGAATCGATCTTTAAGTGTTTGAAGGATTTTGTTTTGTTCTTCAGATGTTAGTTGTTTGTTCATACTTAACACTGTTTATGTTACTGAAAAAATAATTAGCAACCCAATTATAATTGAAAAAGGTGCAATTAATTGAAAATAAAGAGGTTTTAAAAAGTCGACGCATTTGTTTGAAAATGTGTGGTGCAATTTTTTTGGTACAAAATACAATACGAATGATGTGCTAAGCATAAACCATCCGATGAGCTTTAAAATATCTGGAAATTTTGAATATTCGGCATAAAGAATTAAAGCTGTGGCAGGAATCATACGAAGTGTAATTTCACCATAATTAATCCAATTTGTACTTCCGGCTTTACGTATAATTGATCTTGCTTTATTGGGATTAATAATCATAAGTCCTCCAACACAAATAAAAAATATACCAAATAGTATGATGGTGATTTTTGCAATGCTAATAATCATATATGGTTATTTAGGTAATTTTATTTTGCTTACTGAACAAAGAAAGTAATAGAAGACCAATTCCAATTCCGGCAATTAATCCTTTCATTAAATCCGATTCAATTTTATTGGACAAAATTAAGGGAGATGTGACTAAAGTTAGACCAATTATCCTAAGGAATAATATTTTTTTCATGATGTTGTCTTTTTTTAAGTGGTTGATTTTGTTACTGATGTTCTATTTAAGATTTAAATCCGTCTTGTATAGCCGCTTTGAGCGATGCTAAATCGATGTCTTTTATAGTTTTAAACTTAATGCAATATCCCGTTACAGATGCTTTGCCAATTGTGCTACCATAGGTTTTAGCCAGGTATGTTTTATCGTTTAACCCAAGGATATAGACAGAAATTCCAGTGGTGTTTGCACTGATACCAATTTGATAAAAAGCTTTTGAGGAGCCGTCTGCATATTTAATAGTTTGTTCTCCGTATCCAATATTTGGGTTTGAAACGGTTTTGTTATCGCTGTTCTTGCCGTCTAAAAACCATAGTTTAGCAGTTGGGTTAATCTCCAATACCACACGATGCAACTCTTGCATTTCACTACTTTTGGCTTCAGATTGAGCAGTAATATATTCCTTAATTTGTTCTTCTACTTTCATGGTTACATTATTTTGTTACCCCAATTATGACTCCAAAATCTCCATCGGTTTGAATCCATTTTTTTTCGGGTAAATAGGTTCTGGAAACAAATCCGTCAAGATATATGGCATTTTTGCAGCCAAGTTTTTTGAAATATGCTGCAAATTCGTAAAAGTTGATTTCTTTTTTCGACATCGCAAAGAGTATTTTATTGTTTGGTAAAATTCCAACGCCATTACGAATATTAAGATTTGTAGAATTTTGATTGAATGCTTTGTGAATCTTGCCATTGATTACCAGTAATGGTCCAGATTGAGTAGTGTACTTTATACTTTTATTCGGAATAAAATCCTTAGTTAAGCAGATGTGAGCAGTTTTATCGGATGTTAAGTAGAATACCCCATTGGGTTCAAGGTAAAAATTGCCATTGCCTTTTGTAGTGTCTATTTTAATTTTGGTAATCGAATTCTCAATGTATAAACCTTGGGGAGAATGGTCTTTTTTATACATGCCGCCATTAGTAGCGAATATCAGTTCTTTGTTCTGGTTTTTTAGCCAAAGCTTAAGATTTTCTGCATTTTTGAAGTTTTGATCTTTTTCGTTTTTCCAGAAAAAATCTATGTTTTGTTTTTTTGGATTTATGGTGTAACTAACAAAACGATCGTCTTCGTTATTTTCAGAATAGACAATACATCCAACAGAAATTGAAAAAATTAGTATTGAAAATATAAAGGCTAGTTTTTTTGTCATTTACTCAAAGCTCATTTAGGCATCTGGTATTTCCGGTTCGACCAATTTTTTTAATTTTTCGAGAGATTCCTGCCAACCAAGATAACACATTTCTGTTGGAATAACCGAAGGTATATTTTCTTGAAGTATTTTAATTTCGGTGCCACACGAAACTTTTTTTAACCAAACGGAAGTTATCATTTCACCGGGTAAATTAGGATCATCGAATGTATCTGTATATTTGATTAATTCATTGGTTTTGAGTTCGATATAATGGCCGCCAAAAGAATGACTGTTACCAGTAGTGAAGTTAATAAACGACATTTTGAAATTACCGTTAACTTTTACATCCATTTGATGAACCACACATAAAAAACCGTAGGGTGGGAACCAAGAAGCTATGGCATTCGCATCGGTAAACGCACGATATATTTTCTCCGGAGATGCTGTCATTACGCGATGTAAGGAGACGCTGTTATTAGCCATGATGATTTATTTTAAGAAGTACTAATTTACAAAATTCCTAACTAGTTTGCTTGGGAATTGTTGTTGAATTTAATGATTCTTAATGCGAGTTTGATTAAACAATTTTTAAATCTCAATTGGATGCGGTTTCTCTAAATTTTATGAGAATTATTACCCGTTACTATTTTTGATTTTCAGAAATTTCTTTTAGTTTATCTAAAGCTCTTGGATAGGTTTCTTTGAAGTAATCCAAATAATCATCGATAGTATCTATTTCAACAGTTACGGTCGTGATGCCATTATTTTCCTGAAAGCTGTAATTTTCATGTCCGCCAGCCCATTTTTCTACAATTTCACCGGTTGTTACTTCGGTATCACCGTCTAAAAATCCGTAATGACGAATCGAAATAAAATCGGCAGGTTTGTGTTCTACAATTTCTGAGACCATTCCACCTTTTTTGCCATTTTCATCGACACCTACAAAAAGTATTTTGCTTCCTTTGTTCCAGCTGCCTTCATAAGTAGAAGTTGGGTTGAAAGTAGCAGTCCAATATTCGTATGTAGATTTGTCTTTTAAACCCAGCATCGTTTCATATACTTTTTGTGCTGATGCGTTTATCTCTTTTTTAAATTGTAATTTTTGCATTGCTTTTGTTTTTAGAGTTAGAATTTGGTTGTGTGAATGTTCTCTAGCTTGGTGAGGCTGAGAGACTTGAAACTAATTATTTTTTGCCAATATGTAGCTTTGAGGTTTAAGCAATATACCATTTTTTGATACGAGTGGTTTATCCATTCCCCACCAATTAAATTCTATAGCAAACTCCTCAAAATCTGTATCAAGTTTCATCGACATTTTTTTTCCGTTATTTGTCCAAACAGCATTTTTAATTTCAATTAATTTCTCTTTTCCTGTTTGGTTGCTATTTTTAAACTCATAAATTTTAAAATTAAAAGGGCTATTACTCATCTCTTCAGAAAATTCAATCACAAAATTTGAAGTATCTACCTTAACAAAATTCTGTGTGTTGATATTCAATAATGTTGGTTGAACTATTTTATTTTCCATCTTCTTACACCATTTTAATAATGGTTTATAAACATTTTCAATTTTTCTATTTCCTTTTTGTTTGAAGTAAAGCTCCGATACTTTTTTTGAAAATACATTTTGTGCAATAAATCCACGAGAAACATTTTGATATTGCCATTGCAAAGCAATTGAATCTGCAACTTTTGGAAAATTCTCTTTTATAAATACATCGTAAATTGCCCAAGTCATGTATTCATTAAAACTATTAATGCCAGAATAACCTGATTTATTGTCCCAATGTGTTAGATTAAAATTAGAATTAATTAGCTTTTTATATTTATCAGAAATTGGATTAATGTAACCATGGTCCATTTCTGTAAAAAGGGAATGATTTTCAACAATTCTCGTATTATATTTGGTTTCCAAATTACCTAAAATTAAGTCTTTGTTGATATTTGGAAAATCAACTGTAGTAGAGCTATCGGTATCTCTATGGCAATTTTGACCTCCAACTAATGGCGAAACTGCAACGATATATCTTTTTTTATTTTTACTTATGGGCTTTTCAGCAACTTTATCAAGAAACTGTTTTGATTTGGTCACAAAATAATACTCCTTGTAATTATTCACTATTTTGTCATAAAAGTTTTTATGGTCTTTATAAAATTGTCTATAATTTGATTTCAACACAAAATCATTAATCAAATCAATATTTTTATCCACTTCAACAGGTCCAAAAGAATTGAAAGGATAGTCTCTTTTCAATTTTCCGTTATGATCAAATGAAAAAGCATACATATCCGTTCTAAAACCAAGAAATTTTTCCCATTTAGGTCGTGAATAATTAACACTATCCAAAAGTGGGTGGTTTTTTACAGGCTCAAAATACTTTAAAACTTCGTCATAATATGGATTTACTTTTTGGACATCCCATTTGTCTGTTCTTCCATATTCAGTTAATGCTAAAATGATATTAGACAATTCATAACTCTCGGTCATTTCAATATTAATATTATCTTGGGAATAACAATTAAGAGTTAAAAGCGTCAGTGTGATAAAAAGTAATTTATTCATGTTTTGTGTAAAATGTAAGGGAATGTCAAAATCACCGCTATCGTGCCGATGGCTTTAAAAAGTAACTGAATTTTATTGCTGAAATCACAAATATACCGAAAAGTTTAAAAGAAAAAACTTGAAGTTGAGTAGAGAAGTGCAAATACTTACCACCACCGATAAAACCTAAAACCCCGCTTTCACAAAACCGCTGTTAGTACGATTATAATATTCTGTGTTTTGTATTGCTTCTAAAGTACTGTATTTATTGACTTTATTATTTTTAACGACGTAAATTGACGCAAAAAAAAGCAACATAATGTTTGCTTTGTTGTACCAAATGTTGTACTTTCGTTTCAGGTTGCGCCCAAATGAAACGCTTTATTTCCAAAGACTTCACCCGTTTGCTTCCTTTTGTAAATATAGTACAACTTTTTAATTTTTGCAATTTATGGCTTCAATCAAGTTGATTTTAAGAACGCATCAGGAAGACCAAACAGGACATTCCCCATTATATATAAGAGTTATTAAAGATAGGAAAGCCAAATTTATTTCTGTTGGCGTGAAGCTGAAAGAGAGTGAATGGGACGAAGCAAAACAGAGGGTAAAAAAGAACCACCCCAATAGCGCCAGAATGAACGCTTCCATTGCTCAAAAAGTTGCCGATGCAGAAGGACAAGTTGCGGATTTGGAAAGAAAGGTAAAAACGGTTTCGGCAAAGAAACTCAAAGAAGCTATTAAGGGTAAAGAAGTGCCTAACTTTTTTGAATACTCCTATAAGTATTGTACAAAGATAAGAGGGAGCGTTTCGGTTGGAACGTATAAAAATTATGTGCTGTATTTAGAAAAGTTTGAAAACTGGTTAGGGACAAAAGATGTTTTCTTTGATGATATTACCGTTTTGCTCTTAACGGATTATATGGCATATATGAGCAATGAATTAGGCAATGGATTAACCACACAACGCTATTCTATTATGATATTGGCAATAATGTTCAAGCAAGCCATTAAAGAAGATATTATTCCCGAATATATGTACCCAATCAGTAAATTGACCTTAAAAAAAGAAACTGGCAAACGATTGTTTTTGAACAAGGAACAAATCGAAGCAATGATTAATTATAAAGTAACCGAGGGAACAAAGGGAGACATTTACAGGGATATGTTCATATTTTCCATTTACGCAGGAGGGCTACGATTTAGTGATGCTTTGGAAATTCAAAATCTGCATTTTAACGAGGAAGAACAGCGAATTAAAAAAGTGATTCGCAAAACAGGAAGATTACACCAGTTTAAAATCGGTAAAGTAGCTTTGGACATAATCAAGAAATATCAAAAACCGAATCCACAGCCTGACGACTTTATTTTTCCGATTGTAACCAATAGAGATATGTTTTTAAAGAATGACGAATATCGTTACGAGATAACCCAAAAGACAAATAAAGCCGCTAATTTTCAAATTCAAAGAATTTCAAAGGCTTTAGACTTCCCAATCCACGTTTCTTTTCATTTAAGCCGACATAGTTTTGCTACCAATGCACTAAACAACGGAATGCGAATAGAACACGTTTCAAAGTTAATGGATCATCAGGATATTAGAACCACACAGGTCTATGCAAAAATCTTGGGTGAGGAATTGGATAAAGCAGTAGATAACTATATTTATTAAATTATGTAAAAAAATAGGAATACTAAAATGTTATAAATCACGTTCTTGTGAAATAATCATTAACGTAGCTAAAATATTGCTAAATATTTAATAAAAAATTATGAAATCCTTTTGAAAAAAGGATTTTTTTTCCTCTATTTTAGCGCAAAAGAAAGAAGTTCTTTTAAATAAATATTCCATAGAAAAACTGTATTTACAGCCATAAGCAGGGCTTTCAAAACAAATTAAATTCAGGGATAAATTTAAAATTGCCATTTCAAAGAAAATGCAGAAGCATAACCCTAATTGTAGCATTAAATTCTATGGAGCAAAATTTTCAAACTACCTCGTTTCTCGAAATGGTAGTGGCGCATTCTGCAAAAAATTCCAATCACGATTTTGACATTATTCTCGATAAAAAAGTTACGGTACACGATTATTGTACCGCACTCATTAATAAGATTTTTGAATTGCACTACTCCGATTACCCCATTTTTCTAAATTATCAAACCAGTTTGGTTAAAGAGCCGATTGTTTGGCTAAATAGATTTGAGGAATTGATTTCCAATAATGAGGACTTATTTACCAGTAAAAAGGCTCTGTGCCGTTATAACAAACTATTCAATCTGATAGAATCCAAACGAAAAGAAATACAATTTTCGGGTTCAAAAGAAAGCAAACAGACAATCGCTAAAAGATACATCAATGCAGAGAGTGAGGACAGGCATTTTTCATTTTGTGAAGTCAAAAAGCAAATCGACAGTCTTGATGATGATAACGAAAAGATATTGCTATTAACCAAAGAAAAGCACGAGTACCGACAAGCCAATATTGAGTTTATCAATCAAAAATTACCCTTGTTTGATTTGCAATGCAGTAAAGAGATTAAACAGATTTATGAACTGCAAAGCATCAAAAGTACTATCGAAAAATTTAAGCCGAATGTTCCGGGCAATTTAATCGCTCATACAAAATTGCAATTCAATTGCAATGTCAATCAATTTGTGGATATATTCTATCAAATGTCCCGTGAGATATTGGTTGAGGGTAAGCCAATGGTTGAGGGCAATATCAATGATATTGCGGAAATGATTGTAAATACATTCATTGATAAAGATGGTAAAGAGTTAAGTCCCCTTAGCGTTAAAACTATCCTGCAACCCTCAAGGGAAGACAAACGCCCCAACACCAATAAAAGAATAGACATAAGTAAGCTTTTATAATCAAACACAAAAAGTCCACAAATTTCCTGTGGACTTTTTTATTTCCTCTCCTTTTTCTCTCCTTTAAAACCTCTGTGAATACTTGTAAAATAAGGAATTTGTAAAAACGAAAAAGGTCTTTTTAAAACAAAAAGACCTTAAAAGACTTTTTTAAAATTGCCCCCTTTTTCAGCTCAAAAAAGGCAAAAAACTATCTTTTTTGGGTCAATTTTTACCCATTTCTGCACAAAAAAGAAAAGGTCTTTTTTTACTCCCTGTTTTTATAAGAAGCAAAACACTTCAAGTCCTTTAAAATAGGGGCTTCCCAAAGCTTATTTTAAAAACTTAGTCCTTGAAGACCAAGAAAAGACTAAAAGACTTTTTCATACCCCGCACATTTGCTTCATAATTTTTAAATACGCAAAAACATGGAGGTATTTATCTTATCCAAAGCACAGTTCGCAGAATTAACTTCAAGGTTGGATTCTCTGCAAAATCAATTAAACACCCAAACCAATACCTCGAAAAAATCCTTCATGGATAATGAGGAATTTATACAATTAATGGGTATCTCCAAACGTACCGCCCAAGGTTGGCGTGATGAAGGCAAAATCTCATTTAGCCAAGTCGGAAAAAAAATCTTCTACAAGCTATCAGACGTTGACAAACTGCTGGCAGAGAACTACAACAAATCATTCAAGAGCAAATAAACCATTGCAACACCATTGCAATTGTAATCCAAATCATTGCAATAACACAATACATAGACAGCAATTCGCTGAATTCCCTTGACGCACAGGCGTAAACATTTACGCCTTGCCGAAAGGTTAAAAATATTTACTATGAGAGCCAGTACATCACAAAAAATAGACGACAAGGTTTTCTCCCTTGCCTCCAATCTCTTTGGTTTTGGCAATACAGAGGTTAAAAAGCAAATCGAAGAAACCATTGCAATAGAAAACGCAACATTGCAATTGGATAACAGAATCATTGCGGTTTATCCTGCCATAATCGAAGAAGCCTTTGCAACTACTATGGACAATTACCGCAAGTATATTGCCAGTTACAATTTTAAGACACAGGCAGAAAACGAGCTTATCCAAAAACACAATGCTTCAGTTAAGCAATTCTGCAAGGAAAACGCTCTTACAGAAGTTCAAACAGCATTCAGAGAAGTGTTTTTGCTGAACAGGAAAAATCTAAAACCCAGAACCTACAACGAGGCTGTAAATGAGTTCTGCAATGATTACGGATTGATTGTAGAGAAAAAGAAAATTCAAAGCGTTAAATACGCTACCGAAATTGTTTTTCAAAACCTGTTGCACCTGTACAATTCGCAATTGATGAAACGCAACGAAAAATTTATTAAGTCAGGTATAACAGCAAAACGACCAATACAAGAGTTTAAAATCAATTCCTTTTTAGTTACCCAGTTAAAGCGAAAAGAGATTCACAGTATTGACATCTGCACCAAAACGGTGCGCAATCACAGACAAAGACTGGAAGAAGCAGGCGTATTTACTGAATATCATTTTGCAGGGCAAAACAAGCCCGTTGAAGTGCATATCAACCCTGAAATTTTGGTGGTTTTGGATATCAAAACCTCTAAAATGAAAAGCGCTGAAAATAAACAACTTAAATGTGTGTTTTGGAATCTTTTACCTGATAACAATGAAATTACTGGAACAATATTAAATGAATATCAAAAGAATGAGAATGTTGAAAACATTTCTCAGGGTATAAGGAGTTCGAGCGAAGCCCTCACGCCTTCTTATTTGTTTTTTTCTACAAGAACACATGCCAGCAAGCAAGAGAATTCAAACCAAGGGGCGGGCGCGAAAACTGTTAAAGTTCAAAATACTTTATCCGAAAAACTGCAAAGTTTGATTATCCACCCGCAGGAATTGGCGGTAAACCTTGCCAATGGAGAGTATATGAATTACAAGCCGATTGATATTCGCTATCTGTTCAAAGAAGCCTTTTCTGGAACGCTGACCAATGACGAGTTCAGGGAACTGGCTTTGCAGGATTTCTTTAAATCCATATCCAAGATTTACCGATTTTCCACGCCTTTTGCGGGTAGTTGGAAAAAGGCAATTACTCTGTATTATCAAAACAAATGGATTGCCTTTACTGGTAACAGCTTCAATAAAAGCGTACTGGTTGACGAGTTACAGCAGATGCGCTGGCGCATTGAATGGGCAAGAAAATGGTTTCTAAAAAATCAGTTCCCGCCATTGTTTCCCTACGATTACTTTGATATGACCCGCAAAACTTCAAAAGAAGTCGGTTTTGAATACACCAAAGCCAAGTGGAACGAACATTTGTTATCCATTGCCAAGTATGATGCACTGAAGAAGAAACAAGAGTGTAATGCCGTGAGAAGAAAGGAAACGATTAACCACGCCAAGAAGTGTGAAACGGCAATCAACCGCTTTTTCAAGAACAAAGTAACCTACACGCAATTGTTTGATTACGTGGAAAAGAACCTGCCTAAAGAATACCTGGAAAAACTGCCTGATTTGATACTTAAAAAATCATTGAAAGACAACGAGAAAACCATTGCAATAACGGGCAATGATGCGGTAAAGTACAGCTTTTTTGAATTTTAAAACTAAGACAATATGCCAGTTTTTGACAACACAAAATCGAAAATTAAAATGGTAATCCTAACCCAAAACAAACAGAGTAATGCGGTTTGGTGGTCACCCATTAATCAGAACAAACGAAAGAGCGAATTGGTTATTAGAAGTATGCTCAGGAGGTTTGAAAAAAGCAAACTTTTCCCCATTACCAACGTGGTACAGTTCTATGAAAACAATCTATTAATCTCTCAATTCAAATTCAATTATGAAAATAGCCTTAAAGAAAATCAAGATAGCAGACATCGAAATCATACAATCCGAACTGCTGAAATTCATTAGACACAAAGTAGATAATATTGCCCATTGCAAGGATTATGAAAAGTATTGCAATGACATCATTGTAATCGATACGCTCCAAAGTATGTTTTTCATTTTTAGGACAAAGATTGAAAGCAAAAAACAAGAATCCAATCTTACGCTTTCTCCTACGCAAGCGGTCATACTTCTTTTTTGCTGTCAATGGGAAAGAGAGGAAAGAACACAAGAGCAGAGAATTGCAATGCAAATGGTGTCC
Organism: Flavobacterium sp. IC2-16; assembly: GCF_055521455.1. Lineage (NCBI taxonomy): Bacteria > Pseudomonadati > Bacteroidota > Flavobacteriia > Flavobacteriales > Flavobacteriaceae > Flavobacterium > Flavobacterium sp. IC2-16. The sequence continues at coordinate 2,336,637 of NZ_CM145480.1, forward strand.
GATGTATTGCATGAGAAGCTTGTCAATATTTAAAAAGGCAGGCTATGGAAAAGAGGCTCATTGCAGGGAAGAAATCACGCTATCCCACTAATGCCATTATCAATAAAAATTTCATTATCAGGGTGCTTGAAAATCCGAAACAGAATCCAGTTAAAAATACCAAACTCCGAACGGCAAACACCATTTCAAAACTGATAAATGACGATAAACTGAAAATGAAGCTGTTTGCCAAGGTTTTAAACGGTCAGGCTGATAAGTACACCTTTCTGATTAGAAACCGTCTGAAAATTGATTTTTGTTCAAAATAACTTTTAAAAAAACTACACAAATGAAACTAAAAAACCGCCTTAAAATACTGCTGTGTAACGCTTATGTAGTATTGCTGTGCATTGCAATTGCTATCACAATGCCATTGCAATTTGTCCTTTTCCTGATAAAAGGCAAAAACAGGATATTGAGATATTTGGAAGACAGGGTTTTTAGAACGCTGTTTTCTATCAATGATTTGAGAAAGAACATTTAAGCCAGCTGCACAATGAGAGATAAGAAACCGATGCCAAGTGCTGTCACCAAATCAGAACTGGTCAGTATGTATTTAAAAAACAAGATGAGTGAAGCCACCATCAAAAAAGCCGTGAATACCATAATCGAAGCTAAAATAAAAGAAGTGCAGAAATGTGAATATTCAATAGGGATGCACACCGTACCGCCTGATATTTTAGAAGAATTTGTTGCCATTTATGGTTTGCCAGTCGGCTATTATTTAGAAGATGATGATTGATAGCAATTGCAATTGTTCCGAAAAATAATTGCAATTAAATTGAATCAGTCGAAATCACCACTAACCCCCGTCAATCAGCCTGACGGGGGTTTTTTATTGTAAACCTTTGTCATGTAAAAGTTAGAGAATTAGCAAATGACGAAAGATGAAATCAACTTAATTCTAAAGCGCAGGATAAAAAAAGGTGACGAGTTTAACCATTTAATCGAGAAGCCCAAAAACCAAAAGATAAAACTGAAAAAAGGCGATACGTTTTATTCGGTTGCCATGATGAAAGTATGGGTTGAGAATTTTTACAAACAGGTTGCCAAGCTATCACAGATTTTGAAAGGTCAGACCCTAAAAGAGACGTGTGACAAGATCCATTACTTTCTATACTATGACATACAATATCAAGCTGACGGGGTTACGCAGAATTTAAGAAGTCCTGCAAACAGTTGGTTTAACCGTAGAGAGGGAATTGACTGTAAAAGCTATTCGATTTTTGCCAGTTCGGTTTTAATGAATTTAGGGATTAAGCATTACATCAGGCAAATCAAACAGCCCAATTTTAATCCGAGACAGTACACACATGTTTACGTGGTTGTGCCAACGGACCAAGAGAGCGGGAAATTAGAAAAAGGTCACTCAATAATTGACGGGACAATTGCCAGTAACAAAGAGCCGAATTATACCGATAAAAAAGATGTTTTTATGAATCAGAAATTGCCACACATCGGGCTTAATTGTCCTGCACCAAAAAAGAAAGGTTGGTATGTTACAAAGAAGCCTTGCACCAAAGCTTACGAGTTATACGATTTTGCTAGAAGTGCTGAACAAGCAAAGAATATGTTAGAATCATTAGGAGCTGTTGCAATCGCTCACAAATCTAACAGCGAGGGAGGAGTCTATAATATCTATGTAAAAAGCAATAGTGTTTACGGTAGCAAAAGAGGACTTAAAGGAGCATTAAAAAAGACAAGTCCCACTAGAGGAAGATTTCCATTTTAATAATTGAGAGTATGATAATATTAGAAGAACACACAGGCTTGAATGCGGGATTGAACAGGGGCCTTTTTAAGAAACTGAATTTCAAAAATGTTGCAAAAATGGCATTTGCACCGCATCTACTCATTCCAAAGAACAAAAGAGGAATGCTTATCAAAGGAGCATTAGCACCACACACTTTGATAAAGAAGAATCAAAGAAATCGATTAATCAAAGGAGTATTCGCACCCCACACACTTTTAAAAAGATAGGTATATGTTAATATTAGAAGAACACACAGGCTTAAATGCAGGTCTGAATCGAGGACTTAAAATAGGCAAAATGCTTAAAAAGAACGTGAGGTTAAAAAACGTGTCTATCAAGAACGCTGTTAAAGTGGGTAAAAAGATAGTTCCGATTGCTTCTATGGCTATGAGCATTATTCCTGGAGGCGGTATAGTAAGCAAAGTGCTTGATAGCAAAGTCGGCAAGATATTAACCAAGGTTAAAAGCAGTAAAGCCATAAAATTAGCTACAAAATTAGGCAAGAGCAAAGTCGGCAAATTTGCGATAAACAATGTTGTAAAGCCAACGATTAAAAATGCCTTTGCAGGCAATCAGCCACAGCCTGCTTACAACGAACCACAGCAAATGGAAGCTTCCGAGCCAGTTGAAGTGATGCCAAATGCAACTCCTACACCAGCGCAATTAGAAACCATTGCAGAGGTAAAAGGAGTTCCGGCGGAATCCTTATCTACAGGCACACCAACTGGCGAGGCAGTTCCAAACGATGTGCAGATTGAAACCCTTTCAAATATCAAAGATATTCCCGTGCAGAATTTGAAAGAAGAAGTAAAAGCACAAAAGGAAACCGCCCAAATCGAGAGCGGGACAACTCCAACGGATAAACCAAATTATACTATTCCAATTGTCATTGGTGCGGTAGCGGTTGGCGGAATCCTTTTAGCCACAAGTTCAAAAAGTAATTAATAAACATAGAAATGAAACAAGAGTTAATAACAATCAGTTCTGCCGTTGTTGTAGGCGCTCTCTCAAGAGGTCTTACAGGCACTATGACCGAGACATCTTCCAACACGGTAAAAAGTGTTGTTAATGGAGCAGTTGCAGTTGGTGCCGGATTTTTAGCGGTAAAAGTAAACGGAAGCGATACCAAAAGCTCGCTTTTGAGAGGTTCGGCAATTGGTGTTTCCATTGCCCACGGTCTGGAATTAGTGAAGAATATTTTTTCGTCTGAAAAAATAGCTTCCAAGCTAAATCCTGAAACAACAATCGGAAGATTTATGCAAAAGACAGCAGGTCTTTCAGGTGCGGTAAATGGATTGCAAGGCTATATCGATGCTTACGGAAACTATCACGAAGATGGTTTAGGTGGTTACATTGATATCAATGGCAATTATGTAGAAAACGGTTTAAACGCTTATGAAGGAGATGGTTTGGGAGGTTACGAAGAAGATGGTTTAAACGGATATTTTGATGAAGCTGGAAACTATCACGAAGATGGTTTAGGAGGCTACATTGATGTTAACGGGAACTATGTAGAAGATGGCTTAAGTGGTTATGAAGATGATGGTTTAGGAGCTTATGAAGATGACGGCTTAGGAGCATACATCGACGAAAACGGAAACTACATTTTGTAACCCACAACAAGAAGTAAAATTAAATTCATAAAGAAAAATGGAAAATAGAAATCCACAATTGCAAAGGGCAATTAAAGTTTTAGGAGCAAGACAACGTCAAAACAATCAAGTTGCAAGACCACAAGCCACAAAATTAGTAGATAAGACCTTTTACCTTAATGTAAAGGTTGATGGTATGAGTGGTATTAATGAACTCGTTGATGCCAACACGAAAAAAGTAGTGGGTATTACCAATTTTGATGGTAATCTTTTGAATTCTGGTCGTGATGTGGTTATTGATGCAATTCGTGTGCAGTTTACCACTAAAGGACAAAGAATTGAAAGTGCCGATTGGCAAAGTAGAGATACACTTCCAGCAGAATTACAGAATGCTGATTTGAGGCTGATTCAGACTAATGATATGCTCATTGATTTACCGCTTACTGATATTCAAAATTTTAAAAATGAGGATTACCGTCCCATTGCGACAACTCCACTTTTAAGAGCTAAAGAGGAGTTTAAATTGGAATTGGAATTCCCAAAAGGGGTTACCGTTCCAATAAAAGAAGGAATGCCAATGTTTCTCAGATTGGAATTTAGAGTAACTGAAGCTAAAAAGTAAAAGAACAAATAAAAGCCGAAGTCATAACGGCTACGGCTTTTTAAATCTTTAAAAGTATGCGACAAATTCAACATGTAGTAAAGGCAACCATAAGACCAGGAGAAAGTAATACTTCAGAGAACTTTAAACTTCCAATCGGATTTACGACAGGAGTAGCTGTGTACACCAACGGTGTAGAAAAAAGCATCAGTGCAATGGCATCCATTGAAATGAAAGACGATAACAGTATTGCTATCATCCCTTCGGTTCACATTGATAACTGGAGACAATCAAACGGTGGCGAATACGAAAAGAGTTTTAAGCCTTTGAATTTCGACACAGGTAATAAGGATTATTCACTCATTTTCGCTTTGGACGAACCTCTAACTGGTAATGTCCCATTGAAATTTCATGTAGTGTTTTTATATAACAATAACATTAAAAAAGTATAGCATGTTTGTAGAATCTGCTTTTATAACAAGAGAGTTTAGAGAAGAGCAAATTCCCATTTTAGAGGGAGTTACCTGCCTTTTGGTTGTAAATACAGGAACTACAATTGCAATTATCAACGGTATTACTATTTACCCAACACAGAAGCAGATTTTAATTCCTCCTGATGGCACTTTTTCAAAGGTAAAATTAGAGGTCAATTATATAGCAAGCGAGGTGACTAGTGACCCAATATTGATAAAGCGAAGCGCTAGCGGAAATGAACGAAACAGGATTTTACTTATCTACAAAAAACTAATTTAAAATGGAGCAATTAGATGATTTGATGGATAAACTGGCAAGCGATAAATTTTGCGCTGTTACGGTTTACGACAGGACTACCTCAAAGCCTATTTTTCGTAACATGACCCATGAACAGTTAAAAAATGATTATGGCACAAGTGAAGAATTCTTTGAAAAACTCTACAGTGACGGTTTTACCAAACTCACTATTCAGGAGAAGCGTAAAAATGGAGTAAACGCTTTCAAAATTGAAGGAGACCCTTTTGATGTAACTTTTGGCGAGGTTCAGTCTAAATCAAAAGACACTGAGGACGAACCAAAACAAACTTCAAAAAAGAAGAAGAAAAAGAAAAAGAGTGCCGGTCTGATGGGTTTGGGAATTGCTGACATCTTCGACTTGAAATTACAAGCTCGTGATCGTGATGAACTGGCTAGAAAATTGGAAGAATCTGAAAAATACAATCGGGAACTTAAAGCTAAAAATGAAGAGCTCACAGAGGAGAAATTACAAAGAAAATATACCAAAGAGAGTAACGATAGTCTGAACAATATGCTTTTAGGAGTAGTAAAACAAGCTCCACTCATCTTAAAGGGTTTAGGGTTTAATGTACCTGTTGAAAGTGGTGGTTTGTCAATGGCTTCTCCTGAAGATTTGGAAGATGAGAATTACTCGGATGTTAAAAAGGCATTTTTGGAAATTATCAGAACCCTTGACAATGATACTATTACTCTTCTTTCAGTCATTTATCAGAAAATCAACGAGAAATCTGAAAACAACATTTTCTCTCAGGAATTATTCGGGCTATTACAAAAACATCAAATGTTAGTATGAGTATAATAAACATAAAAACAAAGGAAACCAACCCTTTCAAGGTTCAGAAAAAAACAAAGCTGATTCAGGAATTATCCGATTTGGATAACGAGGTTTTGGAAAAACTGGTGGAGCTGAAGAAATCCAAAAAAGCCATTGCAATGGTTACCGATGCCCAGAGTTGGCAAACTATCAAAGAGTTCATAATGTAGAAAGTTGGAGTAGCCCGTCCTGTATGCTCCATTTGCAGACGGGCGAAACAATGATAAAGCATAGGTGTAGGCATTGCCCTTTTTAAGAGAGTAAAGATGAATCGAGAAGTGTAAAATGCCCCAACAACTGGGGCAACTCTTTAAAATGCTAAAAATGAAATTGGGAGCAATACTACAGCCAAGAAATGAATATGAAAAGACAAGGTTTACATAATCCCGCAGTACTTACAGCAGTAGCTTCATCCCCACAGGGACAAAAAGTGATTGCAACAACCCTTGAGAATACAAGTGCAGGAGTAAATGCCACAGTCTCTATAGTTAAAGGGGTTTTGAAAATGGGACTTTTTTTGGGTGTAGGTTACTTTGCCTACAAGAAGATTTTTAACGGTTTTTCACCTCTGAAAGAGAACAAAAGAGATAGACCGAGTAATATCTCAACAGGAATGGCAAAGAATAAAGCCGAAGCGATTTACAGTGCAATGTATGGGGTTGGAAACGGTTTTAAATCAGTAAAGCAAAATCTTATGGGAGTTAATCCTAATGGATTTGTGAGAATCCATAATGCATTTGGGCTTAGAAAAGGAATCAACCCCCTATCCAAAAAAATGACTTTGATAGAATGGTTTGGTGACCAGTTCAGTCAAAACGAACTGATGGAATTACGCTTTTTAATCCCCAACTTTTTTTAACCATGGACAGTTCAAAATTACTGCCTATCTCGATTAGTGTAGCGGGATTAGGAATACTGCTTTTTGCCATAGCACAGGCAAATAAAGATAAAAATGGAAATGCTTATCTGAATCAAGGAACCGTAGAAGACAGCTTTAATGCTAAAGAAATAGCCACCGTGCTTTATGATGCGATGAAGGAAGCCAACTTTACAAATACAGAGAAACGCAAAACCATTTTTACCACGCTCACTGGAGTAAGCCAATCACAATTTTCATGGGTGATTAAAGCCTTTGGTAGCAGGTATTATAATACTCTTACAGGTAACACCTATTTCGCCTTATGGCAAACTCCTGTAAAACATCCTTTGAAGGTTTGGCTCAAAGAGGAATTAAGCGACAGTGATTATAAATTATTGAAATCAAATTATCCAAAATACTTATAAAATGACCACAGAAGATAAAATATGGATTGGTGGCGGTATAGCTCTTGCAATAGGTGGTGGCATTTATTATTTCGTTCAAAAAAACAAGAATGATAATGAAATCAGTCAAGAAGTCGAAGCGGATTTAAGCAATGAAACCTTGCCTGTAGCGACTCCGAAACCTATACGAACACCATCAATGGCAACCGCTCCAATTGTTTCTGTTAAAACGGTTTCAGAACCACCGGTTAGAAGCGCTGATACGTTTAGATATAGTCTCGGTCAGGAAGTGATGGCTTCAGGTTTTAATGGAACAAAGACCTACGATGCCCGGAAAATGGCAGACGGGAATTACACTAGTGAGGGAATCAGAAAGGCTACTTTCAAAAAAGGGGATAAAATCGGTAAAATCATTTGGGTCGGTAAAAGACCTGATGGCACGTATCGCTATGTAGCTCAAAGAAATGGAGCGTTTATGAATGATATTTATTGGATTCCTGACCACAGCGTAATAAAACCTGTTGGAAAGATTTTGTCAACTATCCAAGCGGTTACTGAAACTTCAGGAATCGACAAGACTATACTTCTTAAAAAAGGTAGTAAAGGCATGGAAGTAAGAACACTACAAGCTTTATTAAAAGTCAAGGTGGATGGTGATTTTGGAAGAAATACTGAGAATGCTCTTTTTACACAAAAAGGAATAAAACAAATCAGACTTAAAGACTGGAGGTAATGAATGCAAGTACAGGAGTATGGATTGGTTTAGGCGTATTGGGCGCAATCATTATCGCTTCAATGAGTGATGAAACTAAACCCAAAATAGAATCCAAATCAAATGAAAAGCCCAATGTTGAACCTAAAAAAGTACAGTTGTAATGGAATTTTTATTATCAAATAGTACACCCTTTTTAAAAGTTTTTAAAAAGTATGCCATCAATACTCCTAAGCGAGTTGCGCATTTTTTGGCGCAACTTCACGAGGAATCAGGAGGATTCATTAAGCTTTCTGAAAACTTGAATTACACTCCTGCTGGACTGATTGAAACTTTTGGAACGAATCAGATTTCGGTTACTCAAGCTAATCTGTACGGAAGGACTGCTAAACGCAAAGCTAATCAGGAAGCCATCGCTAATATTGTGTATGGTGGAAAGTGGGGAAAAGTAAATTTAGGGAATACGCAAGTTGGTGATGGTTGGCGTTTTAGAGGACGTGGATTAATCCAACTCACAGGCAGAGTAAACTATCAGGCCTACAAGGATTATTCAGGTGTAGATGTAATTACCAATCCTGATTTAGCTTCACGCCCCGATATAGCCATTGATATTGCAGGTTGGTTTTGGAGTGTGAGATACAAACTTAATCCAATCGCCGACACCAATAATATCACATCAATTACCAAAAAAATTAACGGAGGGCTTACCAATTTTTCCGAAAGAGTCAAGCAACTTAATTATTACACGGGCATTGATACACTTGGAATATTAAAAAAAAAAGCGAGTCCGAAACCGGTCAAAGCGAAGAATAAATCTATTTATAGCTACTACAACCCTTTTACTAGGGTGCTCGATTTTGGTTCTAAAACTAAATAAAGGATAAAATATGTTACCGATAGAAACCATACTAAACTATTTCTTGGGTTCGACCACCCTGATTTCAATATACATTGCTTGGAGGTCAAGGAACTCCGAACTAAAGAAAACGGAAGCTTCTGCATTGGAAGCTATTGATTCGATTTACACAAAAATGTCAATCGTAACAGATAAGAAATTTGAGGAAATGCAGCGGATTATCGATGAAAACACCATTGAAATTGGAAACCTTAAAGAGCAATTACAGGAATATCAAAAACGATGTGCCGGCTGTTTGAATAACAAGGGAAATGAAAAGAAAAACCTTTAACAGAATTATTGGAGCTTTGAGTGTGTATTATGAAATCAATTTGTTTCAGGTAATAGAGGTTTCTGAACTACTACTCTTTGTTATAAAAATCTACTTAAAAAAATCAAAATCATGAAAAAGTTAATCCAATATATCGTCCTAATTATTATTTCCAGTATGCTTTTTACTGGTTGTTCTTCAGCTAAAAAACTGAAACAGGAAAACACTCTGCTTAAAAGTGAAATTCAGAAAAGGGATAGTATCAAAAGTACAGTTGTTAATCAAGCAATTGATGATAAACTGATTACCCAAATAACGCAAAGTCAAACAGGAAATGCAGTTTTTGATAGTTTAGTTAATACCAAGGTAGATGAAATATTATCCAAGCTAAACACTTCCAAAAATTCAGGAGATAACGGCTATAAACTTATTTACGACAAGCTTAAAAAACAGTTGGAGTTTTATGCCCGGATTGCCCAAACTCAAAGCGAAAACACGGCGGTAAAGAATGAAAAAATAAAGACGATTATTCAAGTTAAAAAGATTCCTGTTTTAGTGGAAAAGCCACTCTCAAAATTGGAAAAGTTTTTAATGGGATTAGGGATTTTGGCTTTATTCTACATTGGGTTTAAAATAGTAATCCTAATCAGGAAAAAAACAAGCGTATGGGCATAAGAGCAAAACATATCGTAATCACAGGAGCTTTATTAGGCTTTGTAGTATTATGGTACACAAGTAAACTCAATAAATGGAAAGAAACAATGAAAAAATTAAAAGCATTACCTACTGGAATTAGAAATTTCGATATCAATTTCAAACGGATGCGCTTTAATTTGGATGTTACAATCTACAATCCAACAAGCGATAATTTTAGCCCTGATGGAGTTGTTGCCACTGTTAAGCGAATTATCCTCAAAGATAAAACCGCCAAGCGAATTGCAACAATCACAGTTAATAAATCCTTTTTATCCATTCCTGCTAAAGGAAAACATGTACTAAAGGATCTGATTGTAGAAATTCCAATACTGGAGAATATTTCCAATTGGCAAAACCTTTTACAGATTAAAAGTATAAAAGACATTCAGACTGAAACCATTTTGGGTGTTTTAGGGAAAGAGTATTCAATAATAAAGTAAGCATGGATTTAATAACTTCATTTAATAATCTTAACGGTAAGACAGTAAAACGTTCCGTTTTAAAATTCCTCTTGACAAGAGCTAGAAAGCAAAAGCATTCGTCTATTACAAATCGCATTAGTAAAGTTTTGAAGCAAAACAATGATATGCTTTTTACTATTGAGATAATCGATTTTGTTGAACCTACTGGACTTAGTGGAGCTGAGCAAAGAATCATTCTTCCAACATTGGAATACATATCCGAAGAAGATACTGAAGGCGGACTTAATGGTGTTTCTCCTGATGATATTTACAGCTACATCACAGATTTGATAATCAATACGATTGAGAAAGTTGGGCATTTGCCTTGGCAAAAAGATTGGGTGGGCTCAGGTGCTGATGGAGCAGCCAAAAATTATGTAAGTAAGAAAGAATATACCGGAGCAAACTTCCTTTTGAATTTCGATATAAAATTTGATAAAGATGGCAAAGGTTATTTAGTGCCGATAAAATTTATACATCCGTATTATTTAACGTTCAATCAGATTAAAGAGACAGGTGCAAGTCTAAAGAAAGACAGTAAAGCAAGGCGAGTGATTTATTATACAATGATTTTCAGTTTTGATAGTGGTGTTTTGCAATTCAAAACTACCGACAGGGAAAAGTTCACCGAATTTGTAAAATCCAATGGTTTAACCAAGGAAGATTTAAGAGAACATCTTACTAAAATTCCTGTAATTAAGTATTACAATGTTTTCAAAGCTGACGATTGCACCGGTTTGAAGTTTCCTGAACCGACAGGTAATAAAAATGTGAATCCGATTGAACAGGCACAAAGTCTTATTGACGGCTATAAAGACCCACCTACATATACTTTTGTTGGGGATAGAGCCTATTATCAACCTTCAACGGATAAACTCAACATGCCCAATATCAAGGCTTTCAAAAAAGAAGCTTCGTATTACTGTACTTTTTTTCACGAACTAACTCACTCAACAGGAGCAAAAAAGCGACTCAATAGAGATATGACGGGAACATTTGGCAGTAAGCCTTATGCTTTTGAGGAACTCATTGCGGAACTCGGAGCGGTCTTTATGTGTTCGGAGGCAGGAATATTATTTCAAACTAAAGAGAACTCGGCTAAGTATCTTAAAAATTGGAATACTGTTTTGGTGAGCGAATTAGAAAATGACAACCGCTTTTTCTTGAAAGCTTCAGCTCAATCTCAAAAAGCAGTCAATTATATTTTAGGTAGAAATACGGAAAACGAAGAAGTAGAAATACTTAAAGAAGAGATTAAGAAAGTTGCATCGAAAAGACCAGGAAAGAAAAAGGTAAAAGCGAAAGTTGTCAAAGGCAAAAAAGTAGGGCTTTCTGCCTCATTGGGAGTAAGTATTGATGTTGCACCAACAGAAAAAATAGAGAAAAGTAGAATTGCTCCAGAAAGAGTAAAAAAAGTAACTCCAAGTAAAGACAAAAGTCTTAATGAACTTGAAAAACTTGGTTTTATTTCGGCTAATTCTGCACCACAAGAGGCTAAAGATGTGTTTGTATTGGGCGGAGAAATTGGGAAGTTTTTACAAAAGCAGCAGCCTCATAAAGCTCTAATCCTGATAAAAGGAAATAAGCACAGTTCTAAATCGCAATTGGCCATGCAGATTGCAAATGCTTTTGGTGAAGCACAAACTCCAGTAGCTTACATCGATTATGAACAAGGAGGAATTGAGAGTAAAGATACTGTAGATAGTATCAACAGAAATACTACTGAAGATGGGAGAAAATACATAGCCATAAAAGGCTATTTAGAAAATCCTTTTGAAGAATTACAAGGATTTTGTAAAGTGGTTAAAGTCATTATTGCGGATTCGGTTACAGATTTGAAAATCACAGCCGACCAACTTAATTACTTGCGCACCAAATACCCTAAAATCATTTGGTGTTTTATCTCTCAAGTAAAGGAAAATGGTGCAATGTACGGAGGTAATAAAATGGCTCATAATCCGACTTCAGTAATTCATTGCTCCTCGCATCCCGACCCGAAACAGCGGTTTGCTACACTTGAGAAAAACAGAGGTAATGACCTTACTTTAAAATACTCGATGTACTACAAAAAAGTAGTGAACAAGCCTAAAAAAAAGAAATTATCATTTAAAGTAAAATAACTTAAAATCAGAAATCATGGAGACAAAAAAAGGAAAATCAAAAGGAAAAAAAAGAATCTCAGCTAAAAAACTTTGTAGCGGGGTAATTAAACGTGAGGGAGTAAAAAGAGACGGAACTCTGAAAAAGGGTTACCGATATGTCAAAGGAGGCAGAGTTGTAAAAGCTAAAGCAAAGAAATAGTTTTTGATTTGGGTTGAAGGGAAAGCCGTGTTGCAGGAATGTAATACGGCTTTTTTATGAAAATGAAGTGTTAATGATTAAACTTAAAACAATAGTAAGGATTATTAAATTAATGAGAATACTCAACTTGGATTATAAACCAGCATGAGCTTTTTTACAATTATTTAATACAAATTGATTTAAATTGTATAAATTTGTTTTTGTTATTCAGCGCAAATGAAAAAGTTTCACTTGGTTTTAATCTTTGTATTAGGCATTTTTTTAATGCCCAGCGAAGCATTTGCATGTGGTAAAGAAAACGTAAAAAAAGAAAAATCCTGCTGTAGCAAAGAAAAATCAGAAACTAAAACTGAGAAAAATTCATGCTGCGATAAAGATAATCACTCTGAAAAGGAATGCGGTGGTAAATGTGGTAATTCAAATTGCACATCCGCTTCCAGTTCACATTTTAATCTAATTGCGTTCAACGAAATTGAAATCAAAAGCAACCTTTGTGTTGTAAATGATAAAAAACAACGATTTTTTCACAATGAAGTCAATATTTCATCTGGCTTCCATTCTTTATGGCTTATACCTAAAATAAGCTAAATCTCTTTTTTGACAGCCATTAGTGTGTCAAATCCATAGCTATAAGCTATAATTTTCAAACAGTTTAATGAATGATTTTCTATACCTTTTTAGGTGTGGTTAAACGTATTTGTATTCCCTAGCTGTTTATTTACCCAATTTTATTTTATCAATTAATCAGAGAATTCTTTGATTACAAACATTATTTAAAGATGAAAAATTCATTTAAAAAAATAATGATAGCAACTTTTGTATTGCTATCAATTACAATCAATGCGCAAATAAAAAATGCTAAAACAGAAACAGTTAAGATATCTGGTAACTGTGGTATGTGTGAGGCGACTATCGAAAAAGCAGGCAGTTTGAGTAAAGTGGCAAAAGTAGATTGGGACCAGGATACGAAAATGGCAATAGTAACCTATGATGCCAAAAAAACAAATCAAGATGAAATACTAAAGAAAATTGCATTAGCTGGGTACGATAGTGATAAATTCCTTGCCCCTGATGATGTTTACAATAACCTTCATGGCTGTTGTCAATACGACAGGGTTGCTAAAGTTCCCGTAAAAGAAACCACTAATGCTATGGCATCCAATGAAGACCATTCAGCTCAGAATAATCATAATGAACCTTCAGTAGTTGAAAATCAAAATGAAAATCAACTTAAGTTGGTTATTGATAATTACTTTTTGGTAAAGGATGCCTTAATTACTTCAGATGGTAACGCTACGGCAACAGCTTCAAAGGGACTATTAGCAGCCATCAATAATGTGAAAATGGACAAATTGGAAATGGATGTTCACATGGTTTGGATGAAAGTTGTAAATCAAATTAAAGAAGATGCAGAGCACATTACTAATACTAAAGACATCAAGCACCAACGTGACCAATTTACTACTTTATCAAAAGACATCTATACATTAATTAAAGCAGCAAAATACGAAGTACCGGTTTACTTTCAGTTTTGTCCTATGGCTAATGATGGCAAAGGGGCAAATTGGTTAAGTAAAGAAAAAGCAGTCCGAAATCCTTATTATGGTTCCATGATGTTAAGCTGTGGAAAAACGCTTGAGACAATTAATTAGTCTTACCCTATAATAGGCTAAATTACAAGGGATTGTCCAATTATATTGTCAAATAATATTTGTACTTTTAATAATAAAATTAATACATAATTTAAATCTAATAAGAATATGAAAAATATAATCTATTCAGCCATATTAATGGTGTTCGTAATGACTTCCTGCAACCAAAAAAACAAAGAGGCAGAAACTAATAATTCAGAAACCATGCATCACGATTCGACTATGGTGGATCACGACGATAAAGCAATGGGAAGCGATTCAAAAATGTATGCCTGTCCAATGCACCTGGAAGTTACTGGTAAAAAAGGGGATAAATGCACGAAATGCGGCATGGACCTGACCGAAGAAGTCAAATAATAGCTCGTAAATCAATCCAGTTAGTTAAATAAGGCCTGCCAAAGCTTCAGGGATTTTGTAGGTCTTCCTAACTGACAAACACTAAAATAACATGGTCGAAAAATTGATTTCATTTTCCTTGAAAAACCGATTTATTGTACTGCTTGTGGCGGCCGGTTTATTTGGTTGGGGAATATACAGTGTTCAGCAGAATCCTATTGATGCAATCCCTGATTTATCAGAAAATCAAGTGATTGTTTTTACGGAATGGATGGGAAGAAGTCCGCAGGTAATCGAAGCACAAGTAACCTATCCTTTGGTTTCTAATCTTCAGGGGATACCCAAAGTTAAAAATATACGCGGAGCTTCCATGTTTGGGATGAGCTTTGTCTATATCATTTTTGAAGATAATGTGGATACCTATTGGGCAAGAACCCGGGTATTGGAAAGATTAAATTATGCCCAGCGCTTACTTCCACAAGATGTTGTCCCAACGTTAGGTCCTGACGGTACAGGAGTAGGTCATATTTTTTGGTATCATTTTGAAGCCAATGGAATGGATTTAGGTGAGCAAAGAGCTTTGCAAGACTGGTACGTGAAATTTGCATTGCAAACAGTTCCTGGTGTAGCCGAAGTAGCTTCTTTTGGAGGTTTCGAAAAACAATACCAACTGGTGTTGGATCCGCTCAAAATGCAGTATTATAACGTCAGCATGATGGAAGTTATGAATGCTGTAAAGTCAAATAATAACGATGTCGGAGGTCGAAAATTCGAAATGAGCAATATGTCTTACATCGTAAGAGGTTTAGGATATATAAAGAATATTAAAGATGTCGAAGATACTACCATAAAAAATTACAATGCAGTTCCCGTACATGTAAAAGATATTGGCTCGATACAAATGGGTGGTGATTTGCGATTGGGAATTTTTGACGAAAACGGAAAAGGAGAAGTAGTTGGCGGAATTGTAGTAATGCGTTACGGCGAAAATGCCGACAAAGTAATACATGCTGTAAAAGAAAAAATGAAGGAAGTCGAAAAAGGTTTACCGGAAGGCGTTTCATTCAAAACGTCCTACGACAGAAGTGAACTGATAGAAAAAGCAATTGCATCAGTTAAAGGAACGCTAATTGAAGAAATGATAGCTGTATCTCTTGTGATCCTTATTTTTCTTTTTCACTGGAGGAGTGCTTTAATTATCCTTATACAGCTTCCAATATCCGTAGCGGTTGGGTTTATTTTACTTGAGGCTTTCGGTATATCTTCCAATATTATGTCATTAACGGGTATCGCTCTGGCTATCGGGGTGGTTGTCGATGATGGTATTGTAATGGTGGAAAATTCATATCGAAATATTTCGGAGAAACAGGAAGAAATACTTAACAGTAAAGAATCGGAATAAGATGAAAGAGAAACTATTAAAAATATTCAAAAAGGAACAGGATCCATTATCTCAAGAAGAAAAACTAAAGATAATTGAATCATCCTCAAAATTGGTGGGACCAGGTGTTTTTTATTCAACAATAATTGTAATTGCATCTTTTTTACCGGTGTTTCTTCTCACGGGAATGGAAGGAAAACTTTTTAGCCCCTTAGCGTATACAAAGTCCTTTATTCTTATTGTCGATGCTTTTTTGGCAATCACATTAACACCGGTACTAATTAGTTTTTTACTCAAGGGGAAACTCCGGCCGGAAGAAAAAAATCCAATCAATAGCAAACTGGAAGCAATTTATACACCTATACTAACCTTTTGTCTGAAATGGCGTAAAACAATATTAGGTTTAAATATTGCTGCATTATTAATTGGAGTGTTGATGTTTACCCGTTTAGGCTCAGAATTCATGCCTCCATTAGATGAGGGTTCCATTTTATTTATGCCGGTAACATTACCTGATGTGTCAAATTCTGAAGTAAAAAGGATTTTGCAAGTACAGGACAAACTAATAAAATCAGTGCCCGAAGTCGACCACGTTTTAGGAAAAGCGGGTAGGGCGAACACGGCCACCGATAACAGTCCGATAAGCATGATTGAAACTATTATTTTGTTAAAACCTGAAGCAGAATGGCGAGAAGGCAAAACAAAAAATGACATTATCACTGAAATAAATAATAAACTGCAAATTCCGGGAGTAACAAACGGTTTTACGCAGCCTATTATCAATCGTATCAACATGCTTTCCACCGGTATCCGAACAGATGTTGGGATAAAAATTTACGGTGCAAGTTTAGATACTATCGATGTTTTATCTCAAAAAATCAAGAAAACGTTGGAAGGTACTTCCGGAGTAAAAGATTTATATGCAGAACCCATCACAGGAGGAAAATATATAGACATTGAAGCAAAACGAGACGTTATTGGCCGATACGGACTTTCTATTGATGATATCAATAACGTGGTCGAAGCGGCTATTGGCGGAATGAAACTTACGACAACCATTGAAGGAAGACAACGCTTCTCTGTAAATGCAAGATATGCTCAGGAATACAGAAATAGTCTCGATGCTTTAAAAAAATTACAAGTACAAACCATGCAATATGGCCCAATTCCGTTAGAAACGGTTGCCGATGTTAAGATAAGTGATGGACCTCCCATGATTAACAGTGAAAATGCGATGCTTCGAGGGAGTGTATTGTTTAATGTTCGGGAACGTGATTTAGGTAGTACGGTAAAAGAGGCACAGAAAAAATTAAACGCCATGATGACCAAAATGCCGAAAGGATACTATGTGGAATGGAGCGGACAATGGGAAAATCAAATCAGAGCTAACAAAACATTGAGTTTGATATTGCCTATAGTTGTAGTTATTATTTTCCTAATTCTGTTTTTTACCTATCATTCCATGAAAGAAGCATTAATCACTATGATAACAGTACCATTTGCATTAATTGGTGGAATCTTTACGGTCTATTTTTATGGAATCAATTTGTCAGTAGCAGTGGCTGTAGGTTTTATTGCATTGTTTGGAATGGCTATAGAGACAGCAATGTTAATGACCATTTATTTGAATGAATCTATGAACAAAATGGTTGAGAAATACGGAAATAGCAAAGAGGTTATCACCGAAGAAATATTGAGACAATATATTATTGATGGATCAGCCAAAAGGTTGCGACCAAAACTAATGACTGTTTCGGTTTCATTATTTGGTTTGATACCTATTCTTTGGGCAACTGGAACAGGTGCCGATGTGATGCTTCCTATTACTGTCCCGCTTATTGGCGGCACAATTACGTCAACTATTTATGTTTTATTAGTAACCCCTGTTGTTTTTGAAATCGTAAAACTTCGTGAACTGAAAACAAACGGTAAAATAGAAATTTTAGATGCTAAAGAATAAGTATTATATAGCAATAGGCTGTTTGGTTTTAAGCTTTACCTCAAGTAACGCTCAAACAGTTTCTTTGGATGAAGTTTTGAAAAAGATTGAAACCAATAATCCACAATTAAAAATGTATGATGCCGACATTCAAAGTATGGAAGCAGCTGCAAAAGGAGCCAAAAGCTGGATGCCACCACAGGTTGAAACAGGTTTCTTTATGACACCCTACAATACTAAAATGTGGAAGGCTGATGAAATGTCACCCGGAATGGGGTCTTATATGTTGGGAGTCACGCAAATGATTCCGAATGCCAAAAAGCTGAACGCCGATTTTAAGTATATGAGCGCAATGTCTTCTGTGGAAAAGGAGAACAAAAACTATACGATTAATCAGCTCAATGCTTTGGCGAAAACAAACTATTTCCAATGGCTTGTTTTGAATAAGAAGATAAAAATTGCCAATGATAATTTACTTCTTTTAGACTACATGATTAAAAGCATGGAGATACGCTATCAATACAACATGGATAAATTGCCAACGTACTACAAAGCAAAATCGCAATACAGTGCCTTACAGAGCATGATTGTTATGTTGCAAAATGACATAGCACAAAAACGAATTGTGCTTAACATGCTGATGGCAAGAGATAAAAATATTGTATTTGATATTGATACGACCTATAAACTAACCGATTTCAATCTGATAAAATCCGATACAACACAGCTTTCCCAAAACAGAAGTGATATTAAGGCAATTGAAAAAACAATGGCATTAAATCAGCTGAAAATAGAAGCTGAAAAGACAAAGTTTTTACCGGAGTTTGGAGTTAAATACGACCATATGTTTGCTTTTGGGAAGCAACCACAACAATTCTCTTTAATGGGAATGGTTACCATCCCAATGCCTTGGTCAACCAAAATGAACAAAGCCAACATCAGTAGTTTTCAAATTAAAAATGAAAGTCTTAATTGGCAAAAACAAATGATACTGAATGAAGCGTCAGGAATGATTTCCGGAATGCAAACCGAACTGACAACCCTCAAAAAACAGTATGATATTGCCGAGAGAAATATTATTCCTGCCTTGCGTAAAAACTACGACACGGCTATTATAGCCTGGCAAAATAATACCGGAGATTTGTTTGTGGTACTCGATGCCTGGGAGGCGTTAAATATGGCGCAAATGGATTCGCTAGATAAATTACAGGCCATTTTGGCAACACAAGTTGAAATTGAAAAACAACTGGAAACTAAAAAATTATGAACCGATATTTAAAATACAGTTTACTAACCATTGTGATTTTAGCGATTGGATTTGCAATCTATTATTTTGCAACCAAATTGGATAATCATTCCGGTCACGAACAACAAGCAGCAATTTATACCTGCCCGATGCACCCAGAGATTATTCGGGACAAACCCGGAAATTGTCCTATTTGCGGAATGACTTTAGTAAAAAAGGTAACAAACAATCATACAGAAGAAAGTAATTCGATTGAAAATGTTTTAAAACCAACGGATAATTTTATTGTCGGAAATTTTCAAACAACGACTGCAAAAGACACAACGATAAGCAGTGAAATCAATTTACCCGGCATTGTAGCTTACGATCCAAATTCTTTTGTAAACATTGCAGCAAGAGCTAGTGGAAGAATTGAAAAAATGTACGTGAATTACAAGTACCAAAAGGTAAATAAAGGGCAAAAACTTTTTGATTTGTACAGTCCCGAATTACTTACGGAGCAGCAAAACTTCATTTATTTAATTTCAAATGATGCAGCTAACACTTCAATTGTCGAAGCTTCAAAACAAAAATTAAAGCTCTATGGTATGAGTGGGAGTCAAATTAATGCATTAATAACAACTAAAAGGGCAAACCCCGTAATTTCAATTTATAGCCCTGCGTATGGAATAATTGATGCAACAGAAACTATGGATGTCAATAGCAATTCGATGTCTAATGCAAGTGCTACTTCTGAAGTATTAAATGTTAAAGAAGGGAATTATATAAAAAAGGGAGAAACTGTTTTTAAATTAGTCAATACCGATAAAGTATGGGGTGTTTTTAATGTATTACAAGGATATAGCGGATTACTAAAGATGGACCAACCCATTTCTGTTACAACAGAATTAGATGAAACTTCCAATATTAATGCTCGTATAAATTTCATAGAAACTCAGTTTAGCGCAACAGATAAGTCTAATAGAATCAGGGTGTATTTAAACAACAATAGCTTAAAGCTACCTATAGGTTTACGTTTGCAGGGTAAAATAAAAACAAACCCGATTGGAGGGACTTGGTTGCATAAACAAGCTTTCGTCAGTATTGGAAATAAGAAAATAGTTTTTGTCAAAATGAACAACGCCTTCAAGGCTAAAGAAATAAGAACGGGAATTGAAATGGGAGAATATATTCAAGTTATCAACGGGATTTCTGTTCTTGATGTTATTGCCAAAAATGCACAGTATTTAATAGACAGTGAAAGCTTCATTAAAACCGAGTAAAAATGAAAAAGATGATAAAATACGGTATTACAGTACTACTATTATTCATAGTGGTAATTGCCTGTAATACTAAAAATAAAGAAGACCATTCAGGACATGATATGGGGAAAGAAACTACTTTCTACACCTGTTCGATGGATCCACAAGTGAAAGAAGACAAACCCGGAAAATGTCCTATTTGCCATATGCCTTTAACTCCAATAAAAAACAGCGACACCAATGCAAACGAAATAAGTCTGAGCAAACAGCAAATACAACTGGGAAACATTACCACGCAAACTATTGCAGCAACCCAAAACAATTTAGAACAAAGTTATACGGGAGTTTTAACAATTAACCAAGAGAAGATTAATACCATTTCAGCCAGAGCAATGGGACGTATTGAAAAGCTCTATTATAAAACGATTGGAGAATATGTCAGTAAAAATGATGCCTTGTACTCTTTGTACAGTGAAGACATAGCCATAGCCAAACAGGATTATTTTACGGCGTACAAACAGCTTTCTATGCCGGGCGATTTTGGAAAGAACGCTCAAAATATGCTTAATGCGGCCAAACAAAAACTTTTGTTCTTCGGGTTGTCAAATGCTCAAATTGAAAACATTAAAAGCAATAAGGTAATTTCACCCTATACAACCTTTTTCAGTACCACAACCGGCTATATTTCGGAGGTAATGGCAACTGAAGGAAGTTATATGATGGAAGGTTCCGCTATAATTAAATTGGCTGATTTAAGCAATCTTTGGCTCGAAGCACAAGTAAACGTAAACTATGCAAAAAGCCTTCACCTTGGACAAAATGCCAAAGTTTCTTTTACTGATTTCCCGGATAAAACAATCGATGCGAAAGTTACGTTTATCAATCCCGAAATTAATCCCGATACCCGATTGATTTTAATACGACTGCAAGTGCCTAACCGAAATTCACTATTAAAGCCGGGTATGCAGGGTATCGTTAAACTAAACCAATCCAATATAAAAGGGCTTTTTATTCCGGTGGATGCGGTTATCAGAGAGCAAAATGCCTCTTACATTTGGATAGAAAAAAGTCCGGGGGTATTTGAAAATCTTATGGTGGAAACGGGAATAGAAACCAATGGATTGATAGAAATTAAATCAGCGATTGATGCTTCAAAAAAGGTTGTAATTACTGGGGCATATTCCATAAACAGTGAATACAAATTCCGAAAAGGGACAGACCCAATGGAGGGAATGAAGATGTAAAGACGCACTAAGTTATTGTAAGTAACACAAACAACATTAATACTAAATAATGAAAACAAATAGTATCGATAAACCCAACAAACAAACAAATTGGTATGTCATTACAGGCGGTCCAAGCTCGGGTAAAACCAGCACTGTCAATGTACTGAAAGAAAGAGGGTATATAACGACTTTTGAGCATGCACGCCATTATTTAGATACCCAACGACTGAAAGGAAGAACAATTGAAGAAACAAGAAAAAACCAAAGAGAATTTCAATTGGGAGTTTTGGATATGCAGATTGAACAAGAAAATGAAATTGCAGTAAACGTTCAGGTGTTTCTAGATAGAGCAATTCCGGACGCTCTTGCCTACTATCGTTTTCTAAACTTATCGGTAGATGAAAAGTTAGCTAAAGCAATGGAAACGGTTTCTTATAAAAAGATTTTCATTCTCGACCCCCTTCCATTAAAAAATGATTATGCCCGAAATGAAGACGAGCAGGCACAAAAAAAAATTCATGAGTTAATTACCGAAGTTTACGAATCCTTACCCTTTCCGGTAGTTCATGTTCCTGTACTTCCTTTAGAAGAAAGAGTGGATTTTATTTTAAATAATCTTTAGTGATGAAAACAGTATCAAAAAGCATTATGATTTATTCAACTCCTGAGATGGTATTCAATCAAATGGATGATTTTTCAAAAACAGGAATGCATATGAGTCAAAGTTCCATGATGATGATGGGGAGTAAACTAAAGTTAGAGCAACTTTCGCTAAACTCAAATGGAGTTGGAGCAAAATATCATTGGTATGGAAGTATGATGGGATTGACTCTTGATTTCACACAGCATGTTACTAAATGGGAACCTCCTAAATGGAAGGAATGGGAAACGGTTGGAGAAGCAAAAATTATCATTATGTCCTGGTATCGCATGTGGTTTGAAATTTCTAAAGCGGAAAATGGAACCATCGTAAACCTCTTTATCAGTTACTTACCACCTAAGGAATGGTACAATAAAATTCTTTCGCTACTATTGGTGAGAATATATTGCTGGTGGTGTTTAAAAAATATGTTGGAGGATACTAAAAAATGTTCGGAAGCAGAAAGAGCACGTTGAGTTTATAGCTTTTACTAAAAATGATAAATAATGGAATTTTACAAAGGCAATATCGAGGATACAATAGAAATGTTCGGCAGCAATGCTGAAAAAGGCCTTGGCGAAAAAGCAATCCTGTCTGCAAGAGAAAAATTTGGTGCTAATAGTCTAAAAGTAGTAAATAACCGAGGTGTTTTAAAAATCCTTTTCGGTCAGTTCACCAGCCCGCTCATTATCATTTTAATAATCGCTTCCATGGCTTCTTTTTATCTGAATCAGCCAAGAGATGGCTTAATTCTTTTGATAATTGTTGTAATGAATGCACTGATTGGTTTTTATCAGGAGTGGAAATCAGAAAACATCCTCGCTTCAATCAAAAAACTAGTAGTCAACAAATGTAATGTAATCAGAGAAGGGAAACCAATCGAAATAATTACGGAGGATCTTGTTCCTGGCGATATTGTATTGTTATATGAGGGTATAGGTATACCTGCTGATATTCGGTTAATTAAGTCAAATGAGTTTAGTGTAAATGAATTTATTATTACAGGCGAATCATTAGCAGCCTCCAAAGATTTCTCATTCACATCAGATAAGAGCATTCCAATTACTGAAAGAAAAAATTGTGTATTCATGGGCAGTTCAGTAGCAAGAGGTGATGCAAAAGGTATTGTTTGCGCGACTGGAATGGAAACAGAGATTGGAAAGATAAGTTCGTCATCACAAAAAATAAAATCAACAGAAACCCCTATTGAAAAAGAAATCAAAGATGTAGCAAAGAAACTTACTTATGTCACAATAATTATAGGTATTTCCCTTTTCGGGACTCGTTTAATTCTGAATGATTCAATAGCTGTGGCACTTGTTTTTTCTATCAGTGTTGCTGCTGCTATGGTACCGCAAGGGTTACCTGCTCAGATATCTGTAGCGCTATCACTTGCAGTAGGGAGATTGGCTAAAAAAAATGCAATCGTAAAAAAAATTGCCTCAGCACAAACATTAGGTTCGGCCACCATAATTGCCACCGATAAAACCGGAACCATAACAAAAAACGAAATGACAATAACGAGCTGTCATTTCAATGGTAGTCAGTTTAGTATTTCAGGTTTAGGTTACATTCCAAATGGAGAAATCCGGAATGAACAAGGGCAGATTCTGAAAAAAGAATCATTAAACGATAACAAATTATTCTTTCTATCGGGATTTCTCTCGTCAACAGCTAAAGTAAACCCACCGGATAAATACCATTCGGGATGGTATTGTATTGGCGATCCCACGGAGGCATCCTTCGCAACATTAGCGATGAAGGCGGGCTTTGATTTGGAAGAAATCGACAAGGATAATCCCGAAGTAAAAATATTTTCGTTTGATTCCTTTCGTAAGAGGGCATCCGTCATAAGAAAGTATGACAGCAAAACCATCTCCTTTGTTAAAGGGTCTTTAGAATCGATATTGGAAGCTTCAACGAAAATTATAGAAAATGGAAACATAAAAGAATTTTCAGAAATAAATAAAAAGCAACTGCTAAATACGTCCACAGCATTTGCCGAAAATGAACTGCGAATAATTGCCATTGCATATAAAGAGCTTGACGATAAAGAAAATTATACAATCATTGACGCAGAACAGGATTTGATTTTTTCGGGTTTTGTAACCATGTTAGACCCGCCTCATGAAGAAGTAAAAGCGGCAATTAAATCTGTTTTTAAAGCACAATTGAAAGTGTTTATGATTACCGGAGATAATGAAGTGACAGCCAAAGCCATTGCAAAAAACATCGGATTGATGAATGAAAACAACATGTTTCCCGAGGTGATAAATGGCACTTCATTGCAAAAAATGAGTGATAAAGAAGTCTGCGACACTTTCAGTAAACGAGCCTTGATTTTTTCAAGAGTTTCTCCTGATGATAAATTTCGTATCGTCGATTTACTTAAAAAACAAGGTGAAATTGTAGCGGTAACGGGGGATGGAGTAAATGACACCTTGAGCTTAAAACGTGCGGATATAGGGGTTGCCATGGGGTTTAATGGTTCAAAGGTAGCACAGGAATCAGCAAATATTATTTTGTTGGACGATAATTTTTCCACCATAGTAGTAGCAATAAAAGAAGGGAGAACAATTTTCAGAAACCTGGAAAAGACAATCAAGTCAAACCTTTCTTCTAATATAGCAGAATTAACTTGCGTGTTAGCAGGGTTTGTCGGTTTGTATTGGAATATTGCCACTCCCATATTAGCAGTGCAAATTTTACTAATTGATATGGTTGGTGAAATGCTACCGCTTTTAATGCTTACTTACGACCCTCCCGAACAACGAATTATGGAAATTAAGCCACGTAATCCTAATGATAAAATACTAACAAAAGAAAATATGGTTGGGATTCTTATTAATGGAATGGTCATCGGTCTTACAGCATACATGGCGTTCCTTGCAGAATATTTTCACAACCATCATTTATCCAATCATTATGAAAAAGCCATAACGGTTACATTCGTGTCAATTGTATTTGGACAATATGCCAATATACTCTCTAGGAGAACCTACGGACCGGCTTTGGGCAGCTATTTATTTTCAAATCCTAAACTTTTATTGGCATTTGCGATTTCTGTTACTGCAATACTACTTATAATATATGTTCCTGTTTTAAGTCTCTATTTTCATACTTCGCCTTTATTACTTATAGATTGGTTATTTCCATTAATGTCGGGAGTGGTTTGTTTGTCAGTATTCGAGTATCGTAAGAAAGGAAAGCTGCAACAATAAACATCACTGTATTGAAATCGAAATGACTATCAAATAATTTTAAAACACTACTATTCAAACCATTAAACAGATGACACATACATATAATATAACCGGTATGACTTGCGATGGCTGTCGCTCCAAAGTCGAAAAAGCATTAAATACTATTGATGGAGTTAAAGCTACAGTTTCCTTAAACCCACCCATAGCCACAATAACTATGGAAAAACACATACCGACCGAACAGCTTCAGCAAGCGCTTGCAATTGCCGGTAACTACACCATAACTATGAGCAATTTAGCTCATAACCATCCAACATCCGAAGCCGCGAGAGAAAAAGAATCTGTTGAACACCATACTCATCATTCCGAAATGACAATGGCAGTTTCCGGAAATACCAAAGGGAAATATTATTGTCCAATGCATTGCGAAGGAGATAAAACCTATGACAAACCAGGTAATTGTCCGGTTTGCGGAATGAATTTGGAAAAATTGGTTGAATTGGATACCATCCCAAAAATGTATACCTGTCCAATGCACCCCGAAGTTGTCAAAGAAGGCCCGGGTTCTTGTCCTATTTGCGGAATGGATTTGGTTCCGATGGAACCAACGGATACCGAAGAAAACAGAACCTATATTGATTTGCTGAAAAAAATGAAGATTGCTACACTCTGTACGCTTCCGATTTTCATTATCGCCATGATGGAAATGATGCATAACAATCCGTTGTTTCAAATTATGGACAGCAACAAGTGGAATTGGGTGCAATTTCTGCTTTCGATTCCGGTGGTATTCTATGCAGGTTGGATGTTTTTTACCCGTGCCTGGAAATCAATTATCACATGGAATCTGAATATGTTTACCCTTATCGGAATAGGAACCGGAGTGGCTTTTTTGTTTAGTATTGTAGGGATGTTGTTTCCGAACGTTTTCCCGGAAGAATTTAAAACCGAACACGGAACCATTCACCTTTATTTTGAAGCAGCCACCGTAATCATTACACTGGTTTTGTTGGGACAACTCTTAGAAGCAAGAGCGCACAGCCAAACCAGCGGAGCAATAAAAGAATTATTGAAACTCGCTCCAACGGAAGCAACTTTGGTAGAAAACGGAACAGATAAAGTCATTTCCATTCACGATATTAAGAAAGGGGATTTATTACGTGTAAAACCCGGAGACAAAATTCCTGTTGATGGGATAATCAAGGAAGGCACAAGTACGATTGATGAATCTATGATTACCGGAGAGCCCATTCCGGTAGATAAAAAAACAGGAGATGAGGTGACCTCCGGTACCATCAACGGAAATAAATCTTTTGTAATGGTTGCCGAGAAAGTTGGTTCGGAAACACTACTGTCACAAATCATTAAAATGGTGAATGATGCGAGTCGTTCAAGAGCGCCAATCCAAAAATTAGCGGATAGTATTTCAAAATACTTTGTTCCCATTGTGGTAATTATTGCAGTGCTTACATTTTTCGTTTGGGCGAAATTCGGACCTGATCCGGCATCAGTTTACGGTTTTATCAATGCGGTTGCTGTTTTAATTATTGCCTGTCCATGTGCTTTAGGGTTAGCAACACCTATGTCGGTAATGGTAGGTGTTGGTAAAGGCGCACAATCCGGAGTTTTGATAAAAAATGCCGAGGCTTTAGAAAACATGAATAAAGTAAATGTTTTGATAACAGATAAAACAGGAACCATCACCGAAGGAAAACCATCAGTCGAAAAAATTTACGCTTCGAATAATAATGAGGATAATTTGTTGCAAAGTATTGCCTCATTAAATCAATACAGTGAACATCCATTAGCTCAAGCAGTGGTCAGTTATGCCAAAACAAAAACTATTTCTTTAATCGAAGTAAAAGATTTTGAAGCCATTGCCGGTAAAGGTGTAATCGGAACAGTGACGGGTAAAAAAGTGGCATTAGGCAACAAAAAACTAATGGGGGAAGTCAAAACAACTATTCCCGATGATTTAGAAAACCAAATCATTGCTGAACAAAAACTGGGAAAAACAGTTTCTTATATTTCCGTTGATGGTATTGCAGTCGGTTTTGTATCAATCACAGATGCTATTAAAACGTCCAGTAGAGATGCTATAAAAGAATTAATGCACCAAGGAGTTGAAGTAATCATGCTCACGGGCGATAATGTCAATACAGCCAAAGCTGTTGCTGATGAATTGGGATTAACAACGTATAAAGCAGGATGCTTACCCGAAGATAAACTCACAGAAATTAAAGGATTACAAGCAGAAGGAAAAATTGTAGCTATGGCCGGCGACGGAATAAATGATGCGCCAGCGTTAGCGCAAGCCAATATAGGAATAGCTATGGGAACCGGAACCGATGTAGCCATTGAGAGTGCTAAAATTACATTGGTAAAAGGAGATTTACAGGGAATCGTAAAAGCTAAAAATCTAAGTCATGCAGTTATGAAAAACATTAAGCAAAATCTATTTTTTGCCTTTTTCTATAACGTGATAGGAGTACCAATCGCAGCAGGAGTTTTATATCCGTCTTTTGGAATCTTATTGTCCCCCATGATTGCTGCATTAGCAATGAGTTTTAGCTCGGTATCTGTAATTGTAAATGCTTTGAGATTAAGAAGTTTGAAATTGTAAAAACAAATAAGTTATAACTATATTAAAAATGAACGACCTCTCTCAAATAACCCGGAATGCAGGCTTTTGTCAGGTCGATGCCGTTATCCGTGAACAGAACGCCTCATATATTTGGGTCGAGAAAAAAGAAGGTGTATTTGAAAACGTAATGGTCGAAACCGGGAAAGAGATAAACGGTTTAATTGAAATCACTTCTGATATTGACACTTCAAAAAAAATTGTTATTACAGGAGCTTATGCCATAAACAGTGAATATATATTCCGAAAAGGAAGCGACCCGATGGATAATATGAAAATGTAAAAAACATAATTAAATGTAGGGTTATTAGTTCACAAAAAATGCTCCCAATTTTGGGAGCATTTTGATTAAAAATAAGTCGAAAACCCAAACTGAATACCAGCCGTTTTCGAAGGATCATTACCAAAAATATCCGTTTCCCAGATATAGCGGTAATTTAATCGGAATACTGTTTGCGAAGATGGTCTGAAACTGATTCCCGGGGTAATCGCAACCACATCATCGTGAATATTTTCGTTGGTTTCTTTGAAAGTTCCCACGTTGTAGTCGGTATATTCCATTCTCAAAGCCAAATTAAGAGTACTGTTCTGCCAGCCTAATACATCTCGTTTTAAAATTGGTTGTACAATGTCTATAAAACCACCTTTTTGTTTTGAGCCAAACTGTTGCGAGTAAGTATCAGGAACATCTATATAAGCCCAAACCCATTCGGTATTGATGTAGGTTTTCCATTTCGGAACTATGGTATTGAAATCTAAGGCGAATAAATCTACTCTGCGTTTTTTGTCAATTTGAATGCCATCTTCTTGAAACTTATTGTAAACACCACCCATCCATGAGATACCAATTTCTCCTATTTTTCGATGTTTTAAAGCAGTCTTGGCGGTAATTAATGGTACTCCGTTAAAACTTTCTTCAAAACGTTCGTTGTTTTTTTTGGTAGCAGGAAGCCACGTTCTGTTTTGTGGGTTGGAGATAATCTTATCATCAAATCCGTTAGAGAAATAACCTTCGTAAGCCCAAACTAAATTATTTTTAGCATACTTTCCGAAGATTCCGAAACCAACATTACTCCATGTTGATGGTATAATGGTGGTTGACGAAATAGGGCGGTCAATAAATTCCCATTTTGGACCGTCGTGATTTTGGTTAAAAGATCCTATCGGATTCATAATAATACCACCACGTAAATTGAATAGCGAGTGTAACTCTACATCAAGAGAAGCAAATTCAATATTAATTTCTTTTCCTCCTTCTTCAAACTCTATTTCCGATAAAAACTTAATTCGGTTCTTAATAGTTGACGATACAAAAAGGGTCATTCTTGGCATCTGAAAAGACATTCCTTCAGTAATTCCATCAGTAGCAAAGTAACTTGTGTTGGCTTCCACATAACCACCTATCGAAATGGGTAATTTGCCTAATTTCAAAAACGGACGTGCATAAACAGCATCCATATTCAGAGCTAATTTTGTGGTGTCTTTTTGTGTGGTTGCAACTTTTGTAGAATCAACTTGTGCCTGTACTGAAAAATTGAAAAGCAAGGTTAATGTAGTTATATAAAGTAATCTCATTTTAGGATAATTGAATGTAAATATTTTGTACGTCAGTTTGTACTTTAAAAGTTGTTAGTTGTTGTTCTGCGGGGCCTTGTATAACATCACCGTTTTTTCCAAATTCACTTCCGTGTGCCGAACAGGTAAGGACATCCCCATTTACATTAAGTTCAGCACCCTGATGGGAGCATCTAAGCAAGAGTGCTGTATAATTATCGTTCGGATTTTTGTAAATGATAATCGGGTAGTTGATGCCTTCCACTTTGCTTACAATATAATTTCTGTATCGAGTAGTGTCCCCTTCGGTAATCTCAAACTCTTTTTTGGAAACTACCAATCGATTGCCTTGAACATTAGAAACCGCATAATGAGTTGTACCACAGCTCTGCATGATTCCTGATAACCCTATAACACCCAAACAGGAAAAACCACAAATCTTTAAAAATTCTTTTCTGTCCATACTATAAACTTTCAATAAATTTTATCAATTTTTGTTTTTCACCAGAGGTTAATTGTTGGTAAGCATTTTTACTGTTTGATGCTTCGCCACCGTGCATCAAAATAGCTTGCTCAATACTCCTTGCTCTTCCATCGTGTAATAGAAAATATTGTCCACCTTGCGATTTCTTAGACAAACCAATTCCCCATAAAGGCGGTGTTCTCCATTCACTAGTCAAGGCTTGCCCTTCGGTATAGCCATCATCTAATCCGCTTCCCATATCGTGTAAAAGCAAATCGGTGTAGGGATAGAACGTTTTATTTGACAATCCGGCAATGTCACTGTTTGGAGTTGTCCATTGTGGTTTATGGCATCCTGCACATTTTAAATTTGAAAATAAAGCTTCACCAGCTTGCACTTCCGCATCGTTTTGATTTCTTCGTAATGGAGCTTTTAAGGTTCTTAAATAAAAAACTACACCGTTTACAGTTTTATTTGATACTTCAGGGTCAATCTCCAATCCGGTATAAGTATCAATAGGAGAGAAAGTAGATGTAATTCCCATATCCTGATTGTAAGCATTAACGGTTTGATGTAGTAAATCAATTGCTGCTGCTTTTTTTCCATACCTGCCAATATACTTTCCATTATTTTCTTGGTGAAACCATTTAGGTGAAAAGAAAGAAGGAGGTGTGATATAATTAGGCACGCCTGAAATACCGTCGTTATTACTGTCGAATGGGTCAGCATTTGCTAAAATCTGAGCATCGGTTAAGGCGGCTAAAAATCCTAAACCTGTATTTGCAGGAGGCATGAATTTAGCAGATGAAGCACCACTTGGAATCTGTTCAGGTAAGTAGCCTGGTATTGCTCTGTTTTGGAGTTGTGGTGCTCCCAAGTGCATAAACTGATTGCCCGATGCGTCCGACTGTCCAAAGCGTGTTAAAGTGGTAAAAGGATGACCTTTTCCGTCTCCCGCATGGCAGGATACACAACTTGTTGCTACAAATAGAGGTCCTAATCCCGTTTCTGCTGTAAACACTTCTTCATTAAAGGCTACATCACCTTCCAAAAACTCTAATCTTTCCGATGAAGACAATCCGTCGATAGGCCCATCTAAAATATCTTCCATTTCCGGTTCTTGCGTTAAAATGTCTTCGCAGGAAGTAGTCATGAATAATGCCAATCCAATGAACAGCAAAATTAGGCTAATGTTATTTTTCATATAGTATTATTCTAAATATAAATTTAGGCAAAACTAAAAAAATATTTCGAATAGTATTAAATGACATTAAAAAAAATAATTAAAGCTAAAACCATATAAATTTTATTACTATTTTTACACCTGTGAAATGGTTAAACATCATATTGTCGATTTACCTGATAGCCTTGGCATGTATGCCTTGTGCTGATATGGAAGTAAATAGTGCGGGTCATTCTTTGGCTGCGCATCAGTCAGACAATGAGAATCATTCACACGATAAGAGTAAAGATTTGTGTTCACCTTTTTGCATTTGCAATTGTTGTGGCGCACAAATTTTGAGTTATTTCCCTGCAATCAGTTATGAATTTCCTATAATTTCTACGGTTATTAAAACCAAAGAACCTTTTTATAAGTCTGTTTTTACTTCCAATTTCTACGGGAGTATTTGGCAACCTCCTCAAATAGCATAATGAAGCCCGAGTAATTTCGGGTTAGAAAGTTGCGGTTTTACCGCAAATATTGGCAAAAGCAATTTTGCTTATTTTCTAATTCATTATAATATTTCATGTTAGACAAAATCATACAATTCAGTATAAAGAATAAATTCATTATACTACTATTAACCCTTGTTTTAATAGCTTGGGGGAGTTATTCACTAAAAAATTTACCACTCGATGCTTTGCCTGATGTAACAAACAATCAGGTACAAATTATCACAACTGCACCTACTCTTGCCAGTCAGGAAGTGGAGCAATTAATCACATATCCGCTTGAACAAGCTGTAAAAACGATTCCAAAAGTAATTGAGCTTCGTAGTATTTCTCGTTTCGGGCTTTCTGTTGTTACAGTCGTTTTCAAAGACGATGTAGATATTTATTGGGCAAGGGAACAAATTTTTCAACGGCTAAAACAAGCCGAAGAAAACATACCTAAATATGCAGGTTCGCCAGAGTTAGGTCCTATTTCTACGGGGCTTGGTGAAATTTATCAATACGATGTTTATGCTAAAAAAGGGTATGAAGATAAATACGATGCCATCAAGTTAAGAACTATCCAGGATTGGATTATTATTCCGCAATTGCAGGGTGTTGAAGGTGTAGCCGAAGTAAGTACTTGGGGAGGTAAATTAAAACAATATGAAATCGCTGTAAATCCAAACACTCTTAATAGTCTTGGAGTAACCATTACTGAAATTTTTGAAGCACTCGAAAAAAACAATCAAAATACAGGTGGTGCTTATATTGAAAAAGACCAATACTCCTATTTCATTCGTGGTGTGGGTATGGCATCAGGAATTAATGATTTGGAGAAGGTTGTAATTAAAAATCGAAATGGAGCGCCAGTTTTGGTTAGAGATGTTGCAACGGTTAGAGAAGGTATAGCATTACGTTATGGTGCTTCAACAAAAGACGGGAAAGGTGAAATCGTTTGCGGTATGGCTCTTATGCTCAAAGGTGAAAATTCAAAAGCTGTAAATGAAAGAGTTAAAGAAAAAATGGAGCAAATCAACAAAACACTTCCCGAAGGTGTGGTGGCTGAGGCATTTATCGATAGAGGTAAGTTGGTAGATAATGCTATAGGCACGGTTACCAAAAACCTTTTGGAAGGAGCTTTAATTGTAATCTTTGTTTTGATTTTGTTTCTTGGTAATCTTCGTGCGGGATTGATTGTAGCTTCTGTGATTCCATTATCAATGCTCTTTGCTGTGGTACTGATGAATCATTTCGGAGTTAGTGGAAACTTAATGAGTTTAGGAGCAATTGATTTTGGTATTATTGTCGATGGGGCTGTAATTATTGTGGAAGCCACAATGCACCATTTACAAAAATTAAAAAGGCAAAAAAATCTAACCCAATCTGAAATGGACAGCGAAGTATATAAATCGGCTTCAAAAATCCGTAACAGTGCCGCTTTTGGGGAAATAATAATTCTAATTGTTTATCTGCCAATATTGGCATTAGTTGGAACGGAAGGTAAAATGTTCAAACCAATGGCAATGACGGTTGGCTTTGCTGTAATTGGGGCATTTATTTTATCATTAACCTATGTTCCAATGATGAGTGCAATGTTTCTGTCAAAAAATACAGAGCACAAACTCAACTTTAGCGATAAAATGATGGCATGGTTAGAGAAAATATATGCACCATTTTTAGAAAAAGCGTTACGATTAAAAAAATCAGTTTTAGCTATTTCATTTGGGTTATTTGCTTTGGCTCTTGTAGTTTTTCAAAATATGGGCGGCGAATTTATTCCAACTATTGAGGAAGGAGATTTAGCCATTAATGTAACTATTATGACAGGAAGTTCATTAACGCAAATGGTAGAAACAACAACTAAATACGAAAAAATATTAAAAGCAAAATTTCCCGAAATAAAAACCATCGTATCAAAAATTGGAAGTGGAGAAATTCCAACAGACCCAATGCCTATTGAAAGTGGTGATTTAATTATTGTGTTGAAAGACAAAAGCGAATGGACTTCTGCCGATAATTGGGAAGATTTAGCCAATTTAATGAAAGAAGAAATGGAAGCGATTCCAGGGGCGAATATCGAAATATCCCAACCCATTCAAATGCGTTTTAATGAGTTAATGACTGGAAGCCGAAGTGACATAGCAATTAAAATTTTTGGTGACGATTTAGAAGTTTTAGATACAAAAGCAAAAGAGTTAATTTCTAAAATAAATAAAATTGAAGGAGTTGGCGATTTAAAAGCTGATAAAGTAACAGGTCTGCCACAAATCACAGTAAAATATGATTACAATAAAATAGCACTATACGGCTTGAATATTGTTGACATCAATCAAATTATTCGTTCCTCATTTGCTGGCGAAAGTGCCGGTAAAATCTACGAAGGAAGCAAACGATTTGATGTAGTGGTTCGTATGAATGAAGCCAATAGAAGTGATATAACTGATGTGAGTAATTTATTTATTCCATTGCCAAACGGTCAACAAGTACCCCTTTCCCAAGTAGCAACAATTAGCTACGAACAAGGACCTGTGCAAGTGTCTCGTGAAGATGGGAAGCGAAGAATCACCGTTGGTTTAAATGTTCGTGGTCGTGATATAAAAAGTGTAGTCGAAGAAATTCAACAAAAATTAGAAACCAATTTTAAACTTCCTGCGGGTTACTATGTTACTTATGGAGGGCAATTTGAAAATTTAGTTGAGGCAAACAAGCGACTGTCGATAGCATTGCCAGTAGCATTAGCTTTAATATTGGTATTATTGTTTTTTACTTTCAAAAGTGTCAAACAGTCCATTTTAATTTTTACAGCCATTCCATTATCGGCTATAGGAGGTGTTTTTGCCTTATGGCTTCGAGGAATGCCTTTTAGTATTTCGGCAGGAATTGGATTTATAGCCTTGTTTGGTATAGCGGTTTTAAACGGAATCGTATTGATTTCTTGTTTCAACCAACTCAAAGAAGATGGAATAACAGATCCGTTGCAGCGTGTTTTAAAAGGCACAAGAGTACGACTTCGACCAGTTTTAATGACAGCCGCGGTTGCCTCATTAGGATTTTTGCCAATGGCATTATCAACCAGTGGCGGTGCCGAGGTGCAAAAGCCATTAGCAACGGTAGTTATTGGCGGACTATTTTCGGCAACACTACTAACACTAATCGTTTTACCGATACTTTATTTATTATTTGAAAACGGAATTAAAGGAAGAAAAAAAATGTCAAAACCCATTGTAACAGTTATCATTTTATTGATTAGCACATTTTCATTTGCACAAAATAAACAAATGGTAACTTTAGAACAAGCGATTACTTTAGCCAAAAAAAGTAACATTGATTTAAAAATTGCCGATAAGGAAATTGAAAAACAAACGGTTCTAAAAAAAGCAGCTTTTCAAGTTGACCCTTTGCAAGTCCAGTACCAAGGCGGGCAGTTTAATAGTGCTGATTATGACCACAATGTTACTATTCAACAATATTTCCCAATTGGAAAAATAACAAAAGCCAATAGAGAATTACAAGAGGAACTGGCAAAATTGGCTGAAAAACGAAAAGCATTATCTGAATATGAAATTGAAAAAGCTGTAACACTCGCTTATTATCAATACCTGTATGGGGTTTCTATCCAAAAGTTGAATAATGAGTTGAATGATATTTATACCAAGTTTCTAAAAAATGCAGAATTGCGTTTTAGTACTGGTGAAAGCGGTAATATTGAAGTTATAAGTGCTAAAGCTAAAGTAAAAGAAATCGAAACTCAAAAAGCACAGTTAGAATATGATTTGATTGTTTATCAAAAACAATTGCAATTTTTTATTCAAACAGAAGAAAATATTGTACCCGATACCAATACATCATTGCAATATTCAAGTGTAACAGTTGCAAATAATGACAAGTTGCAAGGATTGGTAAACGATTATTATACACAACAAATTTCGGTATTTCAAAAAGAAGCCAATACTTTCAAAGCGTTGCGAGCGCCAAAACTGGGGTTGGGTTATTTTGCACAAACGATTGACACAAAATCGTTGTTTCAAGGATTCACGGCAGGTTTGCAAA
This sequence comes from Flavobacterium sp. IC2-16, assembly GCF_055521455.1. Classification (NCBI taxonomy): domain Bacteria; kingdom Pseudomonadati; phylum Bacteroidota; class Flavobacteriia; order Flavobacteriales; family Flavobacteriaceae; genus Flavobacterium; species Flavobacterium sp. IC2-16. The sequence continues at coordinate 2,372,034 of NZ_CM145480.1, forward strand.
TCCCATTATTTGGTGGTGTAAACAGAACTCGTGCAAAAGCATCCGAGATAAGTATTTCGCAATCTCAATTAGAATTAGACAAAAGCAAATTGGCTTTGAAATTGCAAAAAGAGGAATTACAAAATGAGTTTGAGAAACAGAAAAAAGCAGTAGTCTATTATCAAAACGAAGGATTACAATATGCTAACCAAATTATTGCAACGGCTCAAAAGAGTTATGCCAATGGCGATATGAGTTATTGGTCGTACATCAGTTTTTTAAATCAGGCAATTGATATTAAAAAGCAAAATGCAGAAGCAATAAACGCTTACAATCAAAGTGCAATTCAATTGCAATTCCCATCATTTTCTAATAATTAATAACATCCCAGATGAAAAATATATTAATAAAAACAGCTTCAAATATCAGGATTAAAATAGCTTTTCTACTCCTTGCTTTTTGTTTCTCACTACTTACTTCTTGTGGTGAAAAAAAGAACGAAGAAGCGCACGAAGAAGAAAAATCGGAAACAGAAGTAGCTTTAACCGAAGTACAATTTAAAACGATTGGTATCGAAACGGGTAGTATTGAAATGAAAAACCTTAATACGGTTATTAAAGCCAATGGTTATACAGCAGTTCCACCACAAAATATGGCAAACGTATCTACTTTAATTGGCGGTGTCGTCAAAGATATTTATGTATTAGAAGGTACTTATGTCGCTAAAGGCAAAACTTTGGCAACAATTCAGAATCTTGAAGTTACAGAAATGCAGGAAGATTACAATTCTGCTATTGCTAACATTGAATACCTACAATTGGAATACAACCGTCAAAAAACATTAACTGATGAAAATGTAAATCCTCGTAAAACATTTCAAGAGGTAAAATCGAAATTAGCTGTAGAAAAAGCAAGAGCGCAAGCAGCAAAAAACAAATTACAGGCATTAAATGTTAGTTTAAGCGGAAACAGTTCGTTAATTCCTATCGTTTCACCTATAAGTGGTTATGTTGGTAAAATCAGCATAACCAAAGGAGCGTTTGCAGAAACTGGAATAGCACTTTTTGAAGTAGTTGATAACAGCCAAATGCATTTAGATTTGAATGTTTTTGAAAAAGACTTAGGTAAAATTTCAGTAGGCCAAGAAGTTGATTTTGTACTAACCAATCAATCAAATAAGTCCATCAAAGGAAAAATATTTGGTATTAATAAATCATTTTCAAACGAGAGTAAAACCGTTGCCGTTCACGCCAAAATTAATCCAAGTGATGCAAAAGATTTAATTTCCGGAATGTATGTAGCGGCTAATATCAACATCACCAATCAAACTGTACAAGCATTACCTAAAGATGCGATAGTAAGAAATGGTGATAAATATTATATTTATATTCAGGAAGAACATCACGAAGAAGCTCCAAAAGTTAAAAAAGAAGAGCACCGACACGAAGAAGGAGAAGCTCATTCAGAACACGCTGAAGGTGAGGAAGAAGGACACAACGAAATTCACTTTAAAGCTATCGAAGTAATGCCCGGAACCACAGATTTAGGATATACAGAAGTAAAATTTGTTTCAGCAATTCCAAATGATGCAAAAATTGTTATCAAAGGTGCATTCTATTTATTAGCAACTTCAAAAGGTGGAGGAGAACACGAACATTAAAATCAAAGCTATAACTAAAAAGTAAAAAAATGAAAAACTCAATCTTAAAATCAATGATGCTTTTAGTAGCAATATTCTTCATTTCAAATGCTGTAATTGCTCAACAAAAAACCAATCAGAAAGCAGTAATCAAAACAAATATTTATTGCGACCATTGCAAAGAGTGTGAAACCTGCGGTTTAAAATTTAAAGACCAGATGTTGAAAATTACTGGTGTAAAAATGTATGAATTGGATGAGAAAAAAATGACTATTACAGTCTATTACAATGCCAAGAAAACAGATTTGATGACAATTAAAAAAGCTATCAGCAAATTAGGTTATGATGCCGATGAAGTAAAAGCAACAACTGAAGGATTAGCAACTTTAGATGGTTGCTGTAAAATTTAAAAACATGGAACACCAGCATAAATACGATGCGCAAGGAAAACAACTTTGTTGCACACTCGAAGAAAAGATAAACCATGAAAGTGAGAAGCACTCTGGTGATGACGGGCATAATCACGAGCATTCACACGAAAGCGGAAGTACTTTTAAAATGTTTATACCAGCAATTATAAGTTTTGCATTATTACTGATAGCAATCCTTTTTGATAATTATTTTACACAAGAATGGTTTGATGGTTGGGTTCGAATAGCTTGGTATATTGTGGCGTATCTTCCTGTAGGTTTACCTGTTGTAAAAGAAGCTGTAGAAAGTATGCGCAAGGGCGAAATATTTTCAGAGTTTTTATTAATGGGTATCGCCACTATTGGAGCGTTTGCAATCGCTCAATTTCCTGAAGGTGTAGCCGTAATGCTGTTTTATGCCATTGGCGAAATATTCCAAACATTAGCAGTGAAAAGGGCTAAAGCGAATATCAAAACCTTACTTGACCAACGTCCTGATGAAGTAACTATTTTAGAAAATAATGTTGCTAAAACCATTAAAGCGGAAACTGCAAAAATTGGAGATATTATTCAGTTAAAGCCGGGCGAAAAATTGGGTTTGGATGGTGAATTACTTTCGGAAACTGCGGCGTTTAATACTGCGGCATTAACAGGCGAAAGCAAGCCCGATACGAAAAGCAAAGGCGAAACCGTTTTAGCTGGAATGATTAATTTAAATACCGTTTCTCAGGTAAAAGTAACCACGGCGTATACTGATAGTAAGTTGAGTAAAATTTTGGAACTGGTTCAGAATGCCACAGCACAAAAAGCACCAACCGAATTATTTATCAGAAAATTTGCCAAAATCTATACCCCAATTGTAGTGTTTTTAGCCGTCGCCATTTGTATCTTACCGATGTTGTTTGTGGCAGATTATGTGTTTAGTGATTGGCTGTACAGAGCGTTGGTTTTCTTGGTAATTTCCTGCCCGTGTGCCTTGGTTATCAGTATTCCGTTGGGATATTTTGGTGGAATCGGAGCAGCAAGTAAAAACGGTATTCTATTCAAAGGGAGTAACTTTCTTGATGTAATGGCAAACGTCCAAAATGTGGTGATGGACAAAACAGGCACGATGACTGAAGGCGTATTTAAAGTACAGGAAGTAGTTATCAAACCCGAATTTAATAAAGAGGATATATTAAAAATGGTCAATGCACTTGAAGGACAAAGTACCCATCCAGTAGCTACAGCCATTCATCAATACGTTGGAATTATCGATGCTTCAATTGAATTGCAAAATGTGGAAGAAATATCTGGACACGGATTGAAAGCCACTGTCAAAGGAGAAGAATTATTGGTTGGTAATTTCAAACTGATGGACAAGTTTTCTATTACTTATGATATTGATCCTTCAAGCATCGTTTATACTTTAATTGCGATTGCGTACGATTCTAAATTTGTTGGTTATATTACTATTGCCGATAGTATAAAAGAAGATGCACAAATTGCAATTGACAAACTAAAAGCGTTGGGAGTAAAAACAACTATGTTAAGTGGTGATAAAAACACAGTTGTTCAATTTGTTGCTTCAAAACTTGGTATTTCAAATGCCTTTGGGGAATTACTTCCCGAAGATAAGGTAAACAAGGTAAAAGAAATCAAAGCTAAAAATGAAACTGTTGCTTTTGTAGGTGATGGGGTAAACGATGCGCCGGTGGTGGCGTTGAGTAATGTAGGTATTGCAATGGGAGGTTTGGGGAGTGATGCAACTATTGAAACTGCCGATGTGGTTATTCAGGATGACAAACCGAGTAAAATTCCAATGGCAATTAATATTGGTAAACAAACCAAGAAAATAGTTTGGCAAAATATAGGTTTGGCATTTACAGTAAAAGCAGTTGTTCTTATTCTTGGAGCAGGAGGATTAGCCACAATGTGGGAAGCCGTATTTGCAGATGTAGGTGTTGCTTTGTTGGCAATACTTAATGCGGTTAGGATTCAGAAAATGAAATTTTAGTGTTAGTTATGTAATTCAAATAAGGTGTTTGGTGTAAAAAATCAAGCACCTTTTTTAATTAAGGAATTTGCCTATTTTAAATATTACTGTTTTTAGATAAAGAAAAAGTCTAATTTGTTGTACCTATGTTGTACCAAATAAATTTTATTTTAAAAAATATCAATAAAATAAGGCGTTTACAGTTTTTGTTAACCTAAACCGCTGTTAGCCACAGTTAATTCTTTTCTATTTTATAATAATCAACCCAATCTTTTATTCTTCCAACAAACATTTTAAGATAGTTTTCAGTCAGAAAGATATTTGACCAATCAAATCTTTGAGCTTGAACACCAAGATAAAAAATAAAAATTGAAGCTCCAGTTTCTGGAATTAAGTTTATCTCTTCATCTGATAATTCTCGAAATTCTTTGTAACCTTCAAGAAAACTTTTTACCTTTAATTCGTATTGATTTTTGTCTTGTTCGATGAAAAATAATTGTTTACAGAAATACCCAACATCTAAAATAAGTATTCCATTTCCACAATTATCAAAGTCGAATATAGTTATTTCATTTTCTGTATTTATGCTGAAATTGTCATACCAAATATCAAGATGAACAATTCCCTTTTGGTTATCTTCTAAATTGCATTCTTTAAAGGTTTTTGATATTTTTTCACCAATTTCTTTTAAGAATTTCATTTCACTTAAATCTTCGGAAAAAAATGGCTTTAAATAATTATATGATTTTTTTAAAAGTATTTCAGAATCATAATTTACTCTATCGATTTTCTTGCTTGCCGTTATATTATGAATCTTAGCAATAAGAGAACCAACGTCAAAGCAATTCTCATTTGTCATAAATCGTTTTTTCTCACCATTTGCAAATGAAAAAAGTACTACATAACGAATTCCTTCAGGAGCATTAATTTCTTGAATTAATTCATCATTTTTATCAGAAATTGGAAATGAAATAGAAAGGTTGTTGCTTTTGAGTATTTTTAAGAGTTCTAATTCCTCCTTGATTTCAGTTTTACTTCTCCAATTATGACAGTAAACTCTAGCTATATATTTTGTGTTTGAGTCTGATATAAAATAAGTATGATTTACTCCAGTTCTAAATAATTTACATTCAAAATTGCTATTTAGGTTGTATTTTTCTATTATAAAATTGCCTAAATCTTTTTCTGATAATGTAGAAGCAATCACTGGGAATGTTGTCATTCGGTTTCGTTTTGGTTGGCGGTTGGCGGTTTCAAATTTCTAGCGCAACGCTAGAGTATCACAAATATATCTTTTTTTAGATTACATAATTTCTAAAATCATAGAATCAAAAACTTCTTTTGGAGTTTGATAGTCGAGTACCTTTCTGGGTCTTTCGTTGAGTTCATTTTGAACTTGTTTGAGGCGTTTTTTTGTTACGGTTGATAAATCTGTTCCTTTTGGGAAATAGTCTCTTAAAAGGCCGTTTGTGTTTTCATTGGTAGGTCTTTCCCATGGGCTGTATGGATGAGTGAAATATACCTGTACTTTGGTGTTTTTGGTAAATAATTTATGTTGTGCCATTTCGGTTCCGTTGTCGTAAGTAAGCGATTTTTTCATTAGAGTAGGGAGTTGCTTAAATTCCTTTTCAAAAGCTTTTCTAACGGATTTAGCGTCTCTTGATTTTAGGTGTACCAATATGACCGCTCTGGTTGATCTTTCCACTAAAGTTCCTATTGCGGATTCTCTGTTTTTACCTAAAATTAAGTCTCCTTCCCAATGTCCAGGAATCTCTCTTCCGATTACTTCCTCCGGGCGTTCATCGATTCTTATAGGGTCTTTAATGGTTGTTCTTTTATCTGTTCCTCTTCGGGTATTTCCTCTGTATTTTCTTTTTTGTCTTAACTCGGAAATGAGCGTGCTTTTGAGTTCTTTTTTAGAATGTAGATAGATGTAAAGATAGATCGTTTCGTGGCTTACCTGCATGTTTTTGTTGTTAGGAAATAAACGTTTTAAACTTACAGAAATTTGATCAGGTGACCAAAACTTAGCCAGTTTGTCATGAATGTAATTTTGAAGTTCTGGGTTTAGTTTTATTTTACTTTTCCCATATTTTCTATTAATGCATCGGTCATAAGAATTCATGTTTGCTTCCCAAGACTGATAAGTTTTTTTCTGGTACTTTTTGATTTCTCTGTAGATGGAAGTCTTATGTCTTCCAAGCCTTAAAGCAATGGCAGGGCAGGAGAGGTTTAAAGCTAATAGTTTTTCAATTTCAATACGCTCTTTGAGAGTTAATCGGCTGTACTTTTTCATAATTAACGAACTTATAAATTTCTTTAAAAAGTTGCGTTAGATTATTGAACCGGCGTTACAATGAATGCTAACGTTCTGCGGCTTGCTCTCAGTGGCGTTGAACCAACACCAAGCCATTACAAATATAACAAAACATTCTATTCAGCAGCGGATTTTCCGTAGGAAAATCCGGAAGTAGCCATTGAAGCAAACCGCTGTTATGGGTAGCCTTTAATAATTTATATTTCGCCTGTTATAGCAAGTGCAATTATTAACCCAAAAAATATACTTAATGTTATAATTGAAAGAATATTCGATATAATTACTCGTTTTTTGTTTTCAGGTTTAAAATTTGAGAACCAAAATGAAAAAGTACATTTTAAATTATGCTCAAAATAATTCGTTTTAACTGAATCAAAAGGGGAATAAATCGGTGTTAATTTTGTGCCGTTTTCTATATTATAAATTTTACTGTTTATGAAAATTCTACTAAAGAATGAAAGGAAAAAAATTATCGCTATTAAAAAAATATTTTTAAGATAAAATGCAAGAAATGGCTTGTCAGTAATTATTACAGCTTTTCCGTCTGAATAGTCAATTTCTTTTATTTTATAAGTTTCATTGCCAATTGAAATTGTTTCTGATTCTTTTAAAAGGTTATGATTTTTATTGAATTCTTTCCAGATTCCAATAGGTTTACCATTCTCATATTCACCAACTTTGTAATTTCCACTACTATCAGTGATTATCCAATGTCCAAAAGGTATGCAGTTTTTGTCTTGTTGGTTTATGATTTGTCCGTTTGTTTTTTCAAAAGTCCGGCAAACACCAAGATAAATAGTGTCGCCGTTGTGTATTACCATTTCTTCTCGATATGGTAATGTGTCATTGTTCTTAACCATAAACTTTTGGGAAAAAGTAAATGTTGTCAAAAAAAGTAAAAAAATAATGATTTTTATTTGTCGCACTATGTTTTTTTAAGGTTACCCATAACTTACTTATATGTTTGGTAAATCAATACATATACATACAAAATGTGTTGGATATGTATGATTGCAACCAAACTTATTTTTCAAATATACTACTCTTTTATAAATCATCAAACGGACTTCGTATTTGTTGTAAACTATTTGTACTAACGTGGGTGTAAATCTCGGTTGTTCGGCTACTGTTATGTCCTAGTAACTCTTGTATGTATCGCAAATCGGTGCCCGATTCTAACAAATGGGTAGCATAACTGTGTCGTAACCAATGCAATGTTGCATTTTTGTTAACACCGCTTTTGTATAACGTATATTTGAAGGCACATTGTAAACTGCCTTCCGAATATTTAACTCCTGGTGTATTTCCTTCAAACAGCCAAAACTTGGGCTTGTAAATAGTGTAATAGTAGCGTAGCATTTCTATCGTTTTGACTGAAAGGGGTACAATACGGTCTTTTTTACCTTTAGATTGTCGTATGGTTAATAAACCTCGTTTTGAGTTTAAATCGGTCAATTTTATATTTATAAGCTCGCTTCTTCGCAAACCACAGGCATAAATCAAACTTAGCATGGCTCGATGTTTAACATTTGTAGGTGTTTCAATTATCTTTTTTACTTCAAATTTGCTTAATACATTAGGTAATTTTCTTTCTCGTTTGGGTCTGTGAATCAAATCCGGATCTATCGATTTGTTTTCAATTGTTCGAAAAAATAGTTTTATCGCATTTACAATTTGATTTTGAAACGATGCCGATAATCCATTCTTAATAATATATTTGTTGTTATAGAGTATAACATCTTCGTTGGTTATGCTCGATATAGTTCTGTCGTTATAGAAAACTAAAAACGATTTCAAAGCGTCTAAATAGGTGTTAATGGTGTTTTCGCTATACCGCTTCGAACGTAAGTGTTGTTTGAATTTTCTAGTTGCAAGTATTCCTTCGTCTGATGGTAAATAACTTGCAGCCAAAGTAAGCTTGAATCGAATACGGTTTTCTTCGGTATCGGGTACATGCCATACTTTTAGGGTTTGACTCCATTTCGAACCCTGAAAATGTTTAATGCGTTCAATAAGGTCTGAATTTTTTTCAAATACAACTGCAATTCTGCTTTCTCCTCTGTGGCGTATAACTTTAGCTTCCCATTTCATAATTTTGAATTAAAAAAATATAGGAAAATTACTAAAAATTATTCATTTTTCAATGCTTGTAAAGAAAAGTTTTAAATCGATTTATACTGCGAACAAGGGCTTATTTTATGAGAAATATTATAAAAATGTTTTACTTTAGCGATTGATAAAGAAAACATATTATGATTTCAAAAGAACAGTTTCAAAAAGAACTCGATATAATTATTGCCAATGCTATTCGTGAAGATGTGGGCGATGGAGATCATAGCTCTTTGGCTTGTATTCCAGCAGATGCTCAAGGTAAAGCAAAGTTATTGGTTAAAGATAATGGCGTGATAGCTGGAGTAGAATTTGCCATCATGGTTTTTAAATATGTTGACCCGAATTTGCAAATTGAAGTTTTTATTCCCGATGGTAACGAAGTGAAATATGGCGATGTGGTTTTACATGTTTCCGGAAGTTCACAATCCATTTTAAAGGCTGAACGACTAGTGCTTAACGCGATGCAACGAATGAGCGCTATTGCTACTAAAACAAAGGTTTTTGTTGATTTATTGGGCGGTACAAAAACTAAAATTTTAGATACCAGAAAAACAACTCCGGGTATTCGTGCGCTCGAAAAATGGGCGGTTAAAATTGCGGGTGGAGAAAACCACCGTTTTGCGTTATACGACATGATTATGTTAAAAGATAATCACAACGATTTTGCTGGCGGAATTTCTAAAGCTATCGAAAAAACCAATGCCTATCTAAAACAGCATAATCTTGATCTGAAAATTATTGTAGAAGCTAGAAATTTAGACGAAGTTGCCGAAATTTTAAAGAACGATGGTGTTTACCGAATTTTGCTCGATAATTTCAATTACGACGATACCCGTAAAGCCGTACAAATGATTAACGGAAAGTGCTTAACGGAGTCTTCAGGTGGAATTAATGAAAAAACAGTTCGCCATTATGCAGAATGTGGCGTGGATTTTGTATCGTCTGGTGCATTAACACATTCTATTTATAATATGGATTTAAGTTTAAAAGCAATTTAATAAAGAAAAGAAAATAGATAGAGGTGTTGCGCTTAACTTATAACTAGCTTCGCTCCGTTCGCCTTAGGCTCGGGTCATAATTCATAACTCAAAAGAATGTCCAAAGAAATAGAAGAACAAATCGAGAAAATTCCAGTTTTAAACAAGCTGATGGCTTTATGTAAAACCATAAAAGTACCAGGACTTGAAGGGGTTTCGTTGTATGAAATTCTGGAATTGTATGGTATCGGTATTGCTAAAGGTGCATTCTCGTATCGTGCGGGAGCGATTGCGTTCAGTTTTTTCATGGCATTGTTTCCGTTTGCACTGTTTATACTGAATTTAATCCCGTATATACCCTTAGAGGGTTTTCAAGAAGATTTCCTGCAGTTTGTGTCCGATAGTGTTCCGCCAAATACTTATGGCGCTGTCGAAGCCATTCTGAAAGATATTATGAATAACTCCTATAAAAGTTTATTATCATTCGGTTTTCTATTGTCTATTTTCTTAATGGCTAACGGTTTAAATGCTATTTTAGGTGGTTTCGAATCATCCTATCATGTAACGATTAAACGGGGGTATTTTCGTCAATATGCTGTAGCTATCGGGTTGTCGCTTATTTTTTCATTTTTATTGATTGTAACCATATCTTCCATTGTTGTTTCCGAAGTATTTATACAGAAATTCTCAAACCGTTTTCAGTTAGACGATGTGTTGTTAATCGAATGGGCACGATACCTGTTTATTTTAATCATGCTTTTTGTCTCCACATCTTTTCTTTTTAAATTCGGAACTAGAGAAACCAAACAAATTCCTTTTTTCAATGCAGGAGCGATGTTAACAACAGTGTTGGTAATTGTAACCTCTTATTTATTTGGTATTTATGTTACAAAGTTTGCGCGATACAACGAATTATATGGTTCAATTGGCACGCTTCTTGTTTTAATGTTTTACATCTGGATTAACTGTATGATATTGTTGCTAGGTTTCGAACTTAATGCCATCATCAGTAAGCACAAACGAAATCCCGATAAAGCGAAAATTTCATTCGAATAAAAAAAAATGATTTTCCTTAGGGCTAAAAATTAAAATTGCAGATTTCCGGAAGAAAAAATTTATATATTTAACAAAACAAAAACTACTATTATGAAAAAACAGTTCTTTACATTATTACTTGTAGCATTTGTCGGATTGTTTTCCGCGTCGGCTCAAACTACAGATGTAGCAGGAGTTAAAGTTGCTCAAAAAGCAACATTTGAAGGTCAAAATTTAGTACTTAACGGAGCTGGTATCCGTGAAAAAATGTGGATTGATTTGTATGTTGGTGCTTTGTATTTGCCTAAAAAGAGTTCAAATGCTGCAGAAATTATGAGTAGTGAAGAAGCAGCTGCTATCAAGCTTACAATCATTTCTGGAATGATTACTAGTGATAAAATGATTAATGCAGTAAACGAAGGTTTTGAAAATGCAACAAATAAAAACACTGCACCAATCAAAGCTAAAATCGAAAAATTCAAATCATTCTTTAAAGAAGAAATTAAAAAAGGAGATGTTTTTGATATTGTTAACGTACCTGGAAAAGGGGTGGTAGTATCTAAAAACGGAAAAGAAAAAGGTGTTATTGAGGGTGCCGATTTCAAAAAAGCACTTTTCGGAATTTGGTTGTCAAACAAACCTGCCGATAAAGATCTTAAAGCAGCTATGCTAGGAAAATAATTTCAGTAAACGAAATACATTTATAAAAACACTTCCAATATGGAGGTGTTTTTTTATGGATGTCAATTATATTTGTAGTTCAAAAGTTGTTTATGCCTTATTTTATTGAAGTCGTTTTACCTTTATCGTTATCCAAAACCTTTACCTATTTGGTTTCGGAAGCAGAGTATAACTACATCCGAAAAGGAATGCGAGTGGCTGTTCCTTTTGGAAGAAATAAAATTTACACGGCATTAGTAATCGACTTGCACCAAAATGCACCAACACTGTATCAAGCAAAAGAAATTCATCAAATTCTAGATGAAGTTCCGGTAGTAAATGAAATCCAAATTGAACATTGGACGTGGATTGCGTCGTATTATATGTGTTCTATTGGAGAGGTTTTTAAAAGCGCGCTGCCTTCTGGATTTCTTCTGGAAAGTGAAACGGTAATTTCTGCTTCAAAAGAAGAAACAATCGATGTAAAAGAACTTACCGATAGCGAATTTCTTATTTATGAAGCTTTGCAAAAACAATCGTCTTTAAAAGTAGATGATATTATTGCGGTTTTGGGTAAAAAAAATGTGTTCCCGGTTTTAAATGCAATGTTGTCTAAAAAAGCATTGGTGTTGCAGGAAGAAGTAAATGAAAAATACAAACCAAAACTTACGCGGTATATTCGTTTGCAAGACGAATTTCACAATCAGGAGCAATTATCAGAGTTGTTAGAAATCCTTTCTCGTGCTCAAAAACAAAGGGAATTGGTTTTGCATTATTTTCAACTTCAAGCTGTCGATAAAAAGCCTATTTCTGTAAAAAAACTTATCGAAGCTTCAGGCTCAACATCAGCAGTAATAAAATCCTTGGTAGATAAAGAGATTTTTGAAGAATATTATATTGCCGAAGATAGGGTGTCTTTTGAAAAAGAGGAGAACATTCAATTTGAATTAAGTCCTCAACAGCAAGAGGCCTTTACTGGTATAAAAACTTCTTTCGAGGAAAATCCTGTAACCTTGCTTCATGGCGTTACTGCGTCTGGTAAAACCGAAATTTACATTAAGTTAATTGAAGAATATATCGAATCGGATAAACAAGTTTTGTATTTGCTGCCCGAAATTGCTCTTACTACACAATTGGTGTCTCGTCTTTCGGCTTATTTTGGAAATCAAGTAGCTGTCTTTCATTCAAAATATACCAATAACGAAAGGGTTGAGGTTTGGAATCAGGTGTTGCAACATTCCGAAAAGGCTAAAATTGTAATTGGCGCGCGTTCTGCATTGTTTTTACCTTTCAATGATTTGGGACTGATTGTTATCGACGAAGAACACGAGCAAACGTTTAAGCAATTTGATCCTGCTCCTCGTTATCATGCTCGTGATGCTGCTATTGTTTTGGCAAATAGCCATAAAGCAAACGTATTGTTAGGTTCGGCAACGCCAAGTTTAGAAACCTATTTTAATGTAAAAGCAAATAAATATGGTCTGGTAGAACTTTTCGACCGATACGGAAATGTGGTTTTACCGGAGATTTATTTGGTCGATTTAAAAGATAAATACAAACGCAAACGAATGAATGGTCATTTTAGTGATGACTTGTTGGAAGAAATAACCGACTCACTTTCTAAAGGGGAACAGGTTATTTTGTTTCAAAACCGAAGGGGATATTCGCCGTTTGTAGAATGTATGACTTGTGGTCACGTACCACAATGTCCTAGTTGCGATGTGAGTTTAACATACTACAAATTTAAAAATCAATTGCGTTGTCATTATTGCGGACATTCGATTGCAAATCCTACACACTGTCATGCTTGTCAATCGGTAGATTTATCTACAAAAGGTTTTGGTACCGAGCAAATTGAATTGGAATTGAAAGCGTTATTTCCGGAAAAAGTAATTGGTCGAATGGATCAGGATACCACAAGAGGAAAATACGGTTATGAGAAAATTATAGATGCTTTTAAAAATCAAGAAATCGATATTTTAGTCGGTACTCAAATGTTAGCAAAAGGTTTGCATTTCGATAATGTTACTCTGGTGGGAATTATGAATGCCGATAACATGCTTAACCAACCTGATTTTCGTTCGCACGAAAGAGCATATCAAATGATGATGCAAGTATCGGGTAGAGCTGGACGAACTGAAAAACGAGGGAAAGTGATGATACAAACTTATAATCCGTATCATAATATTATTCAACAGGTGGTTAGTAATGATTATTTAGGCATGTTTAAGGAACAAATTTATGAGCGTCATAACTTTAAATATCCGCCGTATTTCAGATTGATCAAATTAATATTAAAGCATCGTGATTTCGATAAATTGAAAGAAGGTTCGTTGTGGTTGTACAATGTTTTGGTTCAGCAGTTGCAGATTCCTGTTTTAGGTCCAGAAGAGCCAGCCATTAGCCGAATTCGAAATGAATACATTCGAACTATTTTGGTTAAAATTCCGAGCCAGAACCATCTGGGACAAACAAAAAAAACTATCCAAAGGGTATTGAATAGTTTTGAGGCAATTGCGCAATACAGAGCAATAAAAGTGACTATAAATGTTGATAATTATTAAGCACTTTCAATAGCTTTCACCAAGTCTTCTTTTTTATTTCGACTTAACGGAATTTTATTCGGACCGATTTCAGCAAATTTGCTGTTGAATTTCTCGATTTTATCAATATTCACAATAAACGATTTATGAACCCTAATGAATTTGTCTTTTGGTAATTCATTTTCAAACGATTTCATGGTCGATAAAACCAAATGGTTATCTTCTTCGGTAATTACTTTTACATAATCACCATAAGCTTCAATCCATTTAATTCTTGAAATGTAAATTTTTAATTTTTTTAGATTACTCTTAATAAAGATGTGCGGACTTTCTTCATCACTATTTTCTTTACTGAGTGAAATCATACTAATGGCTTTTTTTACAGCCTGATTAAATCGCTCTCTAGTAATAGGTTTATGAAGGTAATCTGTTGCGGCATAATCAAAAGCCTTAACAGCATACTCCGCCTTAGAGGTTATAAAAATAACCTGAGGTTTTACTTTTAACCCGTCTAAAAGGTCGAAACCATTAATTACGGGCATTTCAATGTCTAGAAAAACCAAATCAACATTTTTGTTGGTGATACAGTTTTTCGCTTCCACAGCATTAGAAAATTCGCCTACAAGCTCCAGATTTGGGTTGTCATTTACCAGTTTGGTAATGGTCAATCTTTGGATGCTACTATCATCTACTACAATACAATTTATTTTCATAAGCTTCCGGTAAGGGGTTAATACTGAAATAAAAATATTAAAATACTTTGAAAGATAAAAGGAAAATTGCTAAAATATTGCATTTCATCTAAAATAATCATTTTTGTATTGTTGGTTAAATATAAATCACTATTTTTGCACCCAATTTTATAACAAATAAATATTTTTATTATGAATCATTATGAAACTGTTTTCATCTTGAATCCCGTTTTATCTGAACAACAGGTAAAGGAAACAGTAAGCAAATTTGAAGATTTTCTTACTTCTAAAGGAGCAAAGATGGTAGCTAAAGAGGATTGGGGCTTGAAAAAAATGGCTTACGAAATCCAACACAAGAAATCTGGTTTTTACCATTTATTCCAATTTGAAGCTGCTGGAGATATTTTAGCAGGTTTTGAAACTGAGTTCCGTCGTGATGAGCGCATTATGCGTTTCTTAACTGTTAGTTTAGATAAACACGCGTTAGCTTGGGCTGAAAGAAGAAGAGAAAAATTAAAATCTAAAAAAGCGTAATTACCATGTCAACAATTGAGCAATCTGCAAAAGGAAAAAAAGACGGTGATATCAGATATCTTACGCCTTTAAACATAGAAACAAACAAAACTAAAAAGTATTGTCGTTTCAAAAAATCAGGAATCAAATATATCGATTATAAAGATGCTGATTTCTTATTGAAATTCGTTAACGAGCAAGGAAAAATTCTTCCTCGTCGTTTAACAGGAACTTCATTAAAATACCAAAGAAAAGTGTCTGTAGCGGTTAAAAGAGCTCGTCACTTAGCTTTAATGCCTTACGTGGCCGATTTATTAAAATAATTAATTAAACAAAGTTGTTGGTTTCCCGTTAAAAGGAACCTAACTTCTAAAATATAAGGACAACAACATGGAACTTATTTTAAAACAAGACGTTCAAAATTTAGGATTTAAAGATGACGTAGTTTCAGTTAAACCTGGATACGGACGTAACTTCTTAATCCCTCAAGGTTTCGCAATTTTAGCAACTCCTTCTGCAAAAAAAGTTTTAGCTGAAAACCTAAAACAAAAAGCACACAAAGAAGCTAAAATCGTTGCTGATGCTAAATCATTAGCTGAAACTTTAAAAGCTTTAGATATCAAAATTACTGCTAAAGCTGGTGGTGAAAAATTATTTGGATCTGTAACTAACGCTGATATCGCTGAAGTTTTAGAGAAAAATGGTCAATCAATCGATAGAAAATTCATCACTTCTGGTATTGTTAAACGTACTGGTAAATATACTGCTTCAGTTCGTTTACACCGTGATGTAATTGTTGAATTACCTTACGAAATTATTGCTGAACAAGCTTAATTTCAAAAAGAGATATGTAGAAGAGTCCCGATGCAAATCGGGACTTTTTTTATAAATTTATAAATAGTTTCGCGCAGTAAGTTATATGCTTACGGCTTACAGCTTAAAAAATGAAATATACTCGACTAACAAAAGAACAGCTCGAAGAATTGCATCAGGAATTTATAAATTTCCTGGCTTCTCAACAAATAGATAAAAACGAATGGGATACTATAAAAATAGATAACCCCCAAGTTGCTGAGCAGGAAATTGATGTGTTTTCCGATTTAATCTGGGAAGGTGTTTTAACCAATGCCAAGTATTTAGAACATTATTCTAAAAACTACATTTTTCTTTTCCATTGTACCGAAGTGCACATGTTTACAATTATTATCCATTCGTTGGTTCCCGATGTTGATTTGCTTCAAAAAGATGGTTTGCAATGGTTGAGCGATAATTTGTTTACAGATAATGTTGAGGTGCAACGCGGACAAAAAGTTTTTCCAGACGATAGAAATCTTGAAATTTTCAACTTGATAAAGCAAGGAGCTATATTTACAGATGGCGACCTTTATCTGCAAATGGAAAATATTTTGGAGAAATAGAAGTTTATTTTACTTTGATACGAGAAATTGGTTAAATTAGTTGCTAGTAAATTAATTTATCCAATTTTTTTTATATGGATGTTTTGCAGCAAATTAAAGCATTACGTGACGAGTTAAATCAGCATAATTATAATTATTACGTTTTAGATAATCCAACAATCTCGGATTATGAATTTGATACTAAACTTAAAACGCTTCAAGAGTTAGAAGCAAAACACCCTGAATTTTTCGATGAAGATTCTCCCACACAACGTGTAGGTGGAGCCGTTACCAAGAACTTCGAAACGGTTAAGCACGAATACCGAATGTATTCGTTGGATAATTCCTATTCTAAAGAAGATTTGCTCGATTGGGAAAATCGTATGCAAAAAATATTAGGCGATGTTCCTATTCAATATACTTGTGAGTTAAAATATGATGGTGCTTCTATTAGTATTTCGTATGAAAATGGAAAACTGAAAAGAGCAGTAACGCGTGGCGATGGTTTTCAAGGTGATGATGTAACCAATAATATCAAGACGATTAAAGCGGTTCCTATTCGTTTGAAAGGCGATTTTCCCGAACGATTTGATATTCGTGGTGAAATTATTTTGCCGTTGGCTGGTTTCGAAAGAATGAATCAGGAGCTTATTGAAATAGGAGAAACACCTTATGCAAATCCAAGAAATACGGCCTCCGGAAGTTTAAAATTACAAGACAGTGCCGAAGTTGCTAAACGCCCTTTAGATTGTTTGTTGTATTCCCTAATTGGGAATAATTTACCGTTTGATTCTCAGTTTAAAGGCCTAGAAAAGGCTAGGGATTGGGGGTTTAAAGTTCCGAATCAGTCTAAGTTAGCTCAAAATATTACAGAAGTTTTTGAATTTATTGATTATTGGGACAAACATCGCCATGAAATGCCATACGAAACGGATGGTGTTGTGGTTAAAGTGAATAATCTCAATCAGCAAGAAGAATTAGGATATACGGCTAAATCACCCAGATGGGCCATTGCCTATAAATTTAAAGCAGAACAGGTTTCAACACGACTCAATTCTATTTCGTATCAAGTTGGTCGTACTGGAGCCATAACACCAGTAGCGAATCTTGAACCGGTTCAGCTGGCTGGAACAGTTGTAAAAAGAGCATCTTTACATAATGCCGATCAAATTGAGAAGTTAGATATTCGGATAGGAGATGAGGTTTTTGTTGAAAAGGGTGGGGAAATTATTCCGAAAATTGTGGGAGTTGATTTCGAAAAACGTCCGCAGAATTCACAAGTAACACATTACATCACAAACTGTCCAGAATGTGATTCGGAATTGGTTCGTAAAGATGGAGAGGCACAACATTATTGTCCGAATTTTTATGGTTGTCCGCCACAAATTATAGGAAGAATTCAACATTACATTACTCGTAAGGCTATGGATATTGAAGGTCTTGGAGGAGAAACAGTTGCTTTGCTTTTTAATAACGGACTAGTGACAAATTACGCCGATTTATACGAACTTAAAAAGGACCAGATTGTCCCGTTAGAGCGTATGGCTGAAAAATCGGCCGAAAATCTTATTAACGGAATTGAAAAATCAAAAAATATTACATTCGATCGTGTTTTGTATGCCTTAGGTATTCGTTATGTTGGAGAAACTGTGGCTAAAAAATTAGCGAAGCACTACAAATCAATTGATGCTATTGCGGCGGCTTCCATGTCAGAATTAATTTTGGTTGATGAAATTGGCGATAAAATTGCACAAAGTGTAGTTGAATTCTTTGAAAATGAAACCAATAGGATTACGATTCAGCGTTTAAAAGATTACGGTGTTCAATTAGAACTGTCTAAAGAATCGGATACATCTATTTCGAATATCTTAGATGGTAAAACATTTGTCGTGTCTGGTGTTTTTGAAAAATTTTCACGAGACGATTTGAAAAAGGCTATAGAGGATAATGGCGGTAAAGTTGGTAGTTCTATTTCTGCTAAAACACATTATGTAGTGGCTGGAGCCAATATGGGGCCTGCAAAACTGGAAAAGGCAAATCAGTTAAAGATTCCAATTATTAGTGAAGACGATTTTATAACGATGTTACATGAGTAAAATTACACCGGCACTTATTTTATATGCGGTAGCTTCGCTGCTTTTCTTTATTTCCACAGTTTTTAAGTTGGAAACAGTTGAGTTTTTGGTAAAACCAATGATTGCACCTGCTATATTTTTTCATTATTGGCAAATGAATAAAGGGAAGATAAATTTTTTGTTCTTTTTAATGCTACTCTTTTTTTATATTGGTGACATGCTCATATTAATTGGTTTGGATAATTTGTTTTTACCATTAATGATTACCAATCTATTATCATATTTAATTTTCTTTTATTTTTTGATGCAAGATTTGATGATTTTGCGTAATCGGAAAGTTTTTAAATCGAATGCTTTAATAATTTCAATCATCACATTTTTTCTTCTTACGCTTTTGTATATCGGAATTCGAATGATATTTGATACCAGTTTTGAAAATTATTATCTCATTATGTTTTATGGTTTTGTACTCTTTTTATTGGGTATACAAGCCACTTTTATCTACCTAAAGAACAATTCCGATTCTAAAGTGTATCTGGCTATTACAGTATTGTGTTTTATAATGTCAGATTTATTTTACGTTTTATATAATTATTTCCTTGAATTGAATATCTTTGTATATATCAATATACTATGTCAGGTTTTATCTTTTTATTATCTAGTTAATTTTATGGTACGGAGAGATAAATGGCGAGCTAAATTTTTAAATAAATGAATGGAAGACCCGCTTTAATACTGTACTTTGTTGCTGTGTTCCTGTTTATGGTCTCTCTTTATTTTAGAATTGACGAACTCTCGTTGTTAGTAAAACCCATAATAATTCCTTCTGTGTTTTTTTATTATTTGCAACGAAAAAAAGAAAACGTCAATTTGGTTTTATTGTTTTCGATTGTAATATTCTTTGTCGGGGATATGTTGGTTCTCATTGAACCTTATAAAGCGTTTGCTTTTGTTGTGCCTCTTTTTATTATTTCGTATGCTTTATTTTTTTCTGAAATATTTAAAGATACTTTATCCATAAAATGGAAAGAAGTTAAAAGCGGACATCTATTTGCGATAATTCTATGTGCATTTTTACTGTTATACTTGTTTGTTACATCATTGGATTTGCTGATGGAAATTAAAGAAAGTAAAATTTACCTTTTGGTTATTTATGGAATTGTTTTGTTTTTAATCGGATTCTTTTCTTCGGTAAACTATGTACTAAAAGCAGATCGCTTGAGCTTTTTTATGATTCTAACCACTTTATGCTTTGTAATATCCGATGTGTTTTATGTGCTTAATAAATATTTCATAGACATTAATATGTTCGATTACATAAGTAACTTAACACAATCGTTGTCATACTATTTTTTAGTACAATACTTTGTTTACAAATCAATGAAGTTAGAAGATTAAACTATAATGCTACGTCCTTTGTTTGTTACCGCATTATTATCTGCATCAAAATAAAAATCAATTCTACCTAAATTAATACCAAAACAGCCTACTTGATTAATCAATACTTCATTTCCTGCGCTATTGGTTTCAATATAGGGTTTATCCAAAAAGGTATGCGTGTGTCCCCCAATGATTAAATCGATGTCTTTAGTTTTTCGTGCTAAATTAACATCGCAAATCTTATCAGGCTCATTAGCGTATTTAAAACCAAGGTGTGATAAACAAATTACCAAATCACATTTGTTGTCATGTTTTAATATTCTCGCCATATCGGTTGCAACATCAACAGGATTATTGTAGACAGTTTCTTTATAAAGTTTTTTATCTACTAAACCTTGTAATTCAACTCCTAAACCGAAAATTCCAATTTTTAATCCGTTTTTATGAATGATTTTGTATGGTTTTACTAATCCGTTTAATACCGTATTTTTAAAATCGTAATTAGCCGAAACAAAATCGAATTTAGCATGAGGCATTTGAGCGTAGAAACCATCTATACCGTTATCGAAATCGTGATTTCCCATAGTGGCCAAATCGTATTTCATCATACTCATTAATTTGAATTCAAGTTCACCGCCGTAATAATTAAAATAGGGAGTACCTTGAAAAATATCGCCGGCATCTAATAACAAAACATTTTCTTCTTCTTGTCTTATTTTTTCAATTAGAGCCGCTCTTCTTGCAACACCACCACTATTTGGGTTTTTAGGATGGTCGGCCGGAAACGGGTCGATATGACTGTGAACGTCGTTCGTATGTAGTATGGTTAGTTTTTTTACGTCATTTCCAACAGAATTAAAACCAGTTAATGGCAATCCACCTAGTGTAAGTAAAGCAGAACTAGCTGCAGTGTTTTTTAAAAAATCTCTTCTTTTCATGATGCAATTATTCAGGTATTATTCTTTGGTCATTTAAAACAGGTATGGTATCCACTTTTTTGAAATAGTCTATAATAACATTTCGAAGCTTATAATCCATATCATAGGTTTTTACATTCTTTTTAAAAAAATCCATTTTGTCACCACCGTTCGATAAATAATCGGATGTTGCTACATAGTACACGGTATTGTTGTCTATGGGTTTTCCATTTACAGTAAGTGATTTGATGGCCATAGTGTTTTTGTCGAACACAATTTTAAGTCCCCATAGCGGATGTGGTTTGCGTTCTTTTAAGATGTATTCAGCCATTTCACGAATTTGCTCACCTTTTAAAGCTACTACAATTAAACTGTTTTCAAATGGCATAATTTCAAATGCAGTACGTGTAGTAACATTGCCTTTTGGTAAAACTGAGCGAATTCCGCCATGATTTAAAAGACATATATCGATGTTTTTATGTTCACGACTAAAAAATACAGGATTTCCCATTTCTACGGTAAGGCTGGCCATTAAATTTCCAATAGTAGTTTGCCATTCGCCTTTGCTTTTGTCTAGAGTTTCTGGAGCATAAGCCAAAATACTATCTAAATCTTTGTTTATATGATTGCGATAGGGTTCTACAAAATTGTCTATTGCTTTAACTTCACCATATTCGTTTGAAACGGGAATTTGTTTGCCTTCAATTTTGTAATTATGATAAATTTTTGGTGAACAGGAATACAGAAAAAAAAGTATTGCCGAAACAAAAAAATGTATGAATAAACGGTTATTGTTTCTTAATTTTACCATTTTAATAACAGCTGATTGATTAAATTTGTACCAAGAGTAAAATTACTATGTTTTTAAAACTTATTAAGGATTTTTCAATTAAAAAAATAGTTAAAAAATCTTTGTTGCAGTATAAGCCTATTGTTTCCGATAAAAAAATTCAAACCGTTGGATTGTTAATTGATGAAACGTATTTTTCTAAAGAAAAAGAGCTGTTGTTGGCAATCGAACAGAACGGTATTGCTAAAAATAACATTAGCATATTGATTTACAAAGATAAGATTGATAAAAAAGAAGTTATTGAATCTGATTTTTTTTCAAAAAAAGATGTTTCGTTACATGGTACTTTATTGAAAGATGAAGTACATACATTTTTGGGAAAACCATTCGATATTTTAATTAGCTATTACGATACTGATAAACCTATTTTGCGATTAATTACCATGCAATCGATGGCAACTTTTAAAGTAGGTCTTTCTATTGATAATGAATATTTTAACAATTTTACAATAAACACTATTGCCGAAAATCACGACGGATTTATTTCTGAACTGTTCAGGTATTTAAAAATTCTAAAAAAACTATAATCATGCAATCACTTGTTGGAACCGGAGTTGCGTTAGTAACCCCATTTAAAAAAGATTTTTCTGTAGATGTCGAGGCGCTTAAACGAATAGTAAATCATGTTATAGAAGGTGGTGTAGAATATTTGGTAGTTTTAGGGACTACCGCTGAATCGGCTACACTAACAGCTGATGAAAAAGAATTGGTTATTGCAACGATAAAAGAAGCCAATAACGGGCGTTTGCCTTTGGTTTTAGGTGTTGGTGGTAATAATACGTTGAAAGTTGTTGAAGAACTTAAAACAAGAGATTTCTCTGGGTTTTCAGCAATTTTATCGGTGTCTCCTTACTATAATAAGCCAACACAGGAAGGTATCTATCAACATTTTAAAATGGTTGCAGAAAATTCGTCACTTCCTATTTTGTTATATAATGTTCCTGGCCGTACCGCAAGTAATATGTTGCCATCAACGGTATTGCGTTTGGCTAACGATTTCAAAAATATTGTCGGGATTAAAGAAGCTGCAGGTGATATTGTACAAGCTATGAAAATAATTGAAAACAAACCTAAAGATTTCTTAGTGATTTCTGGAGATGACATGATTACTTTACCCATGGTGTTAGCTGGTGGAGCTGGAGTTATATCGGTTATTGGTGAAGGTTTTCCAAAAGAATTTTCGGAGATGGTTCGTTTAGGATTACAACGCAAAGTCGATGAAGCTTATAAATTACATTACTTGTTAGCCGATAGTATTGATATGATTTTTGAACAAGGAAATCCAGGAGGAATTAAAGCAGTTTTTAAATCGTTAGGACTTTCTGAAGATACAGTTCGTTTGCCATTGGTAAATGTAAATGCAGATTTAGCTAAAAGAATTGATGATTTTGTAAAGAAAATTGTAAATTAGTACTATTGAGTAATTCGTAAAAATAAAGTTATGTTGTCAAAAACTATAGAAGCTGCAATTAATAATCAGATAAAAATAGAAGCTGACTCATCACAAATTTATTTGGCAATGGCTTCTTGGGCAGAGGTACAAGGTTTTGAAGGAATTTCAACATTCATGTACAAGCAATCTGAAGAAGAAAGACTCCATATGCTTAAACTGATAAAGTATGCAAATCAAAGAGGGGGTGAAGCTAAAATTCCTCAAGTAATGGAGCCTGTACTGGATTGTTCCTCTTTTAAAACCTTATTCACGCAATTGTATGAGCATGAAGTAATGGTTTCGAAAAGTATTAATCAGTTGGTTCATATTTCATTACAAGAACAAGATTATGCGACTCAAAACTTTTTACAATGGTATGTTTCTGAACAAATTGAAGAGGAAGCAACAGCCCGAACCATTCTGGATAAAATCAATCTCATTGGGGATGATAAAGGTGGTTTGTATCTCTTTGATAATGATATGAAAAGTTTTACAGGAGAGAATAATAAAAACACAATTTAGTGTTTAATTATAAAATGATGTTAAAGATGTCTGATTACGGACATCTTTTTTGTTTTTTTGGCAAAAAAAAGATTTTGAAATCTGTAATTAATCACTAATTTTGCAGTTGCTTTGGTGGAAAGTTATCTAAGCAATACAAACAATTCAAATAAAACAATGAACAAACTTTTATATATTTTCTTTTTTTCGTTACTTTTTATATCGTGTAGTCCATACCAAAAAGCTTTAAAATCGGAAGATTTAGCCTTTAAATATGAAGTGGCTACCAAAAAATACGAGCAAGAAAAATATACAAAAGCCATTAGATTATTTGAACAACTAGCTGGGCCTAACAGAGGAAAACCTCAAGCTGAAAAGTTGTTTTACATGTTTGCGCAATCGTATTACAAAACAGAACAGTATTATTTAGCAGCATATCAATTTGATGCAATTGTGGCGGGTTATCCAAAAAGTGAATACAAAGAAGAAGCTTCATTTTTGGCAGCAAAAAGTTATTCTAAACTTTCTCCGGTGTATTCTTTAGATCAAACCGATACGGATAAAGCTATTGATAAGCTTCAGAACTATATTAATACTTATACCGATTCTCCTAATTTCGCAGAAGCTAATACACTAATTGCTGAATTAAGAGATAAGTTAGAGAAAAAAGCATACGAAATTGCAAAGCAGTATAATACGATATCCGATTATAAATCGGCTATCAAAGCACTAGATAATTTTGTTTCGGATTATCCTGGAACTAAATATAAAGAAGACGCTTTGTTTTATAAATACGATTCCGCTTATAAATTAGCAATAAACAGTATTCCTTCAAAAATGGAAGAACGTTTGAATTATGCTAAAACAACGTATTCAGGTTTAATACGATTCAAGGAAGATACAAAATACAGAAAACAAGCTGATGATATGTTGGCTGATATTGATAAACACTTACAAAATTTTTCTAAATAAAGAAGATCATGGATTTAAAGAAAACAACAGCTCCTGTAAACACAGTTACTTATAATAAAAGTAAAATTGAAGAGCCAACAGGTAACATTTATGAAGCGATTACCATTATGGCACGCAGAGCTAATCAAATTAATTCCGAAATCAAAAAAGAATTGATTGATAAATTAGATGAATTTGCTACGTATAATGACAGCTTAGAAGAAATTTTTGAAAATAAAGAGCAAATAGAAGTTTCTAAGTTCTATGAAAAATTACCTAAACCACACGCTTTAGCAGTTCAAGAGTGGTTAGATGGTAAAATTTACTACAGAGAATCTAACTAATACTATTATGTCTGTTTTAAGCGGTAAAAAAATTCTACTCGGCGTGTCCGGAGGCATAGCCGCTTATAAATCAGCTATATTAGTACGTTTACTCATAAAAGCAGGTGCTCAGGTTCAAGTAATCATGACACCTGCTTCTAAAGATTTTGTTACTCCTTTAACATTATCTACATTATCTAAAAATCCTGTTTATTCTTCTTTTTTTAACGATGAAGAGGATTCAAACCACAAGGGGGAACCTGTAAAGCAAAACGCCGAATGGAATAACCATGTGGAATTCGCATTGTGGGCCGATTTGATGCTTATTGCTCCGGCTACTGCCAATACTCTCTCTAAAATGGTAAATGGCAATTGCGATAATCTTTTAATTGCAACCTATCTTTCTGCTAAATGTCCTGTCTATTTCGCTCCGGCAATGGATTTAGACATGTACAAGCATCCTTCTACATTAGCAAGTTTTCATGCTTTAAAAGAGTTTGGAAATATTATAATTCCTGCCGAATCGGGTGAATTGGCAAGCGGACTTTCCGGTGAAGGGAGAATGGCTGAACCAGAAAACATAGTTGCTTTTCTTGAAAAAGATATCGAAGCGAAATTACCCTTACGAGGTAAAAAAATATTAATTACAGCCGGTCCAACTTATGAAGCAATCGATCCGGTTCGCTTTATCGGAAATCATTCTACCGGAAAAATGGGATATGATATTGCTCAAGCTGCAGCCAATTTAGGTGCTCAGGTAGTCTTGGTTTCAGGGCCTACACATTTGCAGGTTAAAAACAGTTCAATAGAACTTATTAGGGTAACTTCTGCTTTAGAGATGTATACCGTTTGTCATCAGTATTTTGAAACTGTGGATGTGGCAATTGCTGCTGCTGCGGTTGCAGATTACCGACCTAAAAATGTTGCACCTCAAAAAATAAAAAAGAATGATGCTTCGTTACTAATTGAACTTGAGAAGACTAACGACATTTTAGCTTCTCTTGGGAATAGTAAAAAAAATCAATTTTTAGTTGGTTTCGCATTAGAGACTGAAAATGAAATTGAAAATGCAAAATTGAAAATTCAGAAAAAAAACCTAGATTTGATAGTTCTGAATTCTTTAAATGATGAAGGAGCTGGTTTTGGTAAACCAACCAATAAAGTTACTTTTATAGATAAAAATTTTGTCATCGAGCCGATGTTGTTGAAATCGAAAGAAGAAGTGGCTCAGGATATATTAACTAAAATTATACAGCATTATGCGTAAATGGATTGTAATAGGCCTTTTGTTTTTTCAGTATTTGAGTTTTTCTCAAGAGTTAAACTGTACTGTAAAAGTAAACTATGCTCAAATTACGAATGCCAACGTACAAATATTCAAAACCCTCGAGCGCTCTTTAGCCGAGTATATAAACAACACAAAGTGGACAGCTAAAAATGTGGCTGCAAACGAAAAAATAGATTGTAGTATGTTTATAACGGTTAACAGCTACGATTCTAACAACTTTTCTGCTTCAATTCAGGTGCAATCGTCTAGAATAATTTATAATTCTAGCTACTCGTCGCCGGTTTTTAATTTTAACGATAAAGATTTTGATTTTCGTTATATCGAATACGAGCGATTGTTGTACAACCCAAACAGTTACGATTCTAACTTACTTTCTGTGGTTTCGTTTTACGCTAATGTAATTATTGGCTTAGATGCCGATACTTTTTCGAATCAAGGTGGAACTAAATATTTCGAAGCTGCATCAAATATTGCAAACTTAGCACAGAGTAGTGGTTCTAAAGGCTGGGTGCAAACCGAAAAAAAACAAAACCGGTATTATTTAATTAACGATTTACTTTCTAATACATTTACTCCATACAGAGAAGGATTATATCAATATCATTATTTGGCGTTAGATAAAATGGCCGATAATCTAAAAGAAGGAAAAGAAAAAGTTGCCACAGCTGTAAAAACAGTAGCTAAAATTCAGGAAGTGCGCCCAAACTCTCTTTTGGCACGTGTTTTTTTTGATGCAAAGGCCGATGAGATAGTTAGCATTTTTTCCGGAGGTCCAAATGTAAACATAGCCGATTTAGTAGACACATTAAATAGGGTATCTCCATTAAATACTTCGAAATGGAATGCTATAAAATTTTAAATTTGTGTTTATAAACTAATTCAAACACAAAGATGCTGATAGCACTATCCATTAAAAATTTTGCCTTAATTGAACATTTGGAAATTTCTTTTTCCGACAAGTTTTCTATTATTACGGGTGAAACTGGTGCGGGTAAATCAATTTTATTAGGAGCTTTAGGATTGGTTTTAGGTAAACGTGCCGATTTGAACTCCCTAAAAGATAAAGATCAAAAATGTGTTGTAGAAGCTCAATTTAAGATTGATGGTTACCATTTAACCGATTTTTTTAAAACGAACGATCTTGATTACGAAGCTATTACTATTATTAGACGCGAAATATTACCTTCTGGTAAATCGAGAGCATTTATTAACGATAGTCCGGTTAACTTAACAGAACTTCAGGAATTAGGTGATTTTTTAATTGATATTCATTCACAACACCAAACACAAGAATTGTATCATGAAGAATATCAATTGGAGATTCTGGATGCAGTTGCCAATAATGCCTCTCTTTTAGACGAGTACAAACAGAATCTGATTCAATATAAAGCGCTCATCTCACAACTTAAGAAGCTAAATTCTGAAAAGGAGAATTTATCGAAAGAAGCAGATTATCATTCGTTTTTGCTTTCCGAATTGCTTTTAGCTCAATTGAAAGCTGGAGATCAGGAAGAGTTAGAGCAAATTCAGGAAAAACTCAGTAATATAGAGTTTATTCAGGAAGCTATTCATAAATCGGCTCTGATAGGAAATGATGAACAAATTGGAATTCTTCAAAATTTAAAAGAAGTAAAATCATCGCTTCAAAAAATAGCGTCACTTTCACCAGATTACCAATCGTTATTTGATCGAGTTTCCAGTGTTACGATTGAGTTTGATGATATCTTAAAAGAATTATCTAATCAATCGGATAAGCTAATTAATGACCCGGAACAATTGGAATTGGTTAACCAAAAACTACAACTAATTTATTCGCTTCAGAAAAAGCATAATGTTTCTTCTGTTGAAGAACTATTAGTGATTCAGCAGGAATTGGATGAAAAAGTAGTTTTGTCTGATACCTTAGATGCTACTCTTTTGAAAATTGAGACAGAAATTGCCGCGAAGAAAACTGTTTTAGATGAGTTTGCAGATAAAATTTCTAGTAACAGAATACAAGCGGCTCCTACATTAACCAATCGTATAGCCGAGATTTTAGCTCAATTAGGAATGCCAAATGCTAGATTTCAATTTGAAATTATACAGAAAGATCATTTTAATTTATCAGGTAAAGATGAAATTCAATTGCTTTTTTCTGCTAATAAAGGAAGCGATTTCGGATTGCTTAAGAAAGTAGCATCGGGTGGTGAAATGTCCAGAATTATGCTGGCGGTTAAATCGATATTGGCAAATTATTCAAAATTACCAACAATTATTTTTGATGAAATTGATACAGGAGTTTCTGGGGAAATCGCTCATAAAATGGGAGATATTATGAAAACCATGAGCGAATCGATGCAGGTTTTTGCAATAACACATTTGCCACAAATTGCTGCAAAAGGTCACCAGCATTATAAAGTTTACAAATCGGATGCCGGAGAAAATACAGTGTCCGAATTAAAATTGCTTGATGAAAAAGAACGAGTAATAGAAATTGCCGAAATGTTATCTGGTAAAGACATTTCAGATTCAGCCCTTAATCACGCCAAAGCTTTATTGAATTAAATTTTTTTGACTTACTTTTGTTAGACTTTTTTAAACAAACTACAAACCAAAATAGATTAAATTAAAAATTAGGGACATGATTATAGAACCTAGAATGCGAGGATTTATTTGCTTAACAGCTCACCCGGTTGGTTGTGCGCAAAATGTGAAAAATCAAATCGAATATGTCAAATCGAAAGGTAAAATTAACGGACCAAAGCGTGTATTGGTAATTGGAGCTTCAACTGGTTTTGGTTTGGCTTCAAGAATTACAAGTGCTTTTGGTTCTGACGCTGCTACTATTGGGGTGTTTTTTGAAAAACCACCAATGGAAGGAAAAACAGCTTCTCCTGGATGGTATAATTCTGCAGCATTTGAACAAGAAGCTACTAAAGCAGGTTTATATGCGAAAAGTATAAATGGTGATGCTTTTTCTAAAGAAGTAAAACAACAAACTATCGATTTAATTAAAGCCGATTTAGGTCAGATTGATTTGATTATTTACAGTTTGGCTTCCCCAGTACGAGTTCATCCTGAAACAGGCGTTACACACCGTTCGGTATTAAAACCAATTGGTTCAACATTTACAAACAAAACTGTAGATTTTCATACCGGAAACGTGTCTCAAGTTTCTATTGAGCCAGCCAATGAAGACGATATCGCAAATACTGTTGTAGTAATGGGTGGTGAAGATTGGTCAATGTGGATGGATGCTATGAAAGAAGCAGGTGTTCTTGCTGAAGGTGCTACTACTGTTGCTTATTCGTACATAGGACCGGAAGTTACTGAGGCGGTTTATCGTAAAGGAACAATCGGTAGAGCTAAAGATCATTTAGAGGCTACAGCCTTCGAAATTTCTGACAAATTAAAAGACATCAAAGGGAAAGCATATGTTTCGGTAAATAAAGCCTTGGTTACACAAGCGAGTTCTGCCATTCCAGTAATTCCGTTGTATATTTCATTATTATACAAAATCATGAAAGCTGAAGGTATTCATGAAGGTTGTATCGAGCAAATTCAACGTTTGTATCAACAACGACTTTATACTGGTGGTGAAGTTCCAACAGATGATAAAGGTAGAATCCGAATTGACGACTGGGAAATGCGTGCTGATGTACAAGAAAAAATCGCTAAATTATGGGGTGAATCTACAACAGAATCACTAGTAGAAATTGGAGATTTAGCTGGATATAAACAAGATTTTCTTAACCTGTTTGGTTTTGGATTTGCCGGAGTAGATTATCTTGCGGATGCTAATGAAATGGTTCAAGTTCAAAGTATTAAATAAGGTATATTTAGTAAAAATGTTATAAAACTCACGCTTCGTCGTGAGTTTTGTGTTTTATGTCGATTATAGATAATGGTTTAGTAATAATCTTATAAATTTGTAAATCAAACTCAAATTAGAAAAACATGAAAAAAATTACTTTATTATTAACCTTATTAACATTTATTTGTTTCGAGGGCTTTGCTCAAGGCCCCGTTAGCTCATATGCATTTTCGGAATTAACCGAAACCTATGCGCAAATAACGGGAACTACATCAACAGCGGTTGGAGATGATGGTGTTCAAGACAACATAGCCATTGGTTTTACATTTAATTTTGGAGGTGTAGACTATACAACCTTTAGTATTTCTACAAATGGTTTTATTAGATTAGGTGGAGCAGTACAAGCTTCACACTGGACAAACAGTTTGTCAAATACTGCTACGCAAAGACCTTTGATAACTGCTTTTTGGGATGATAACAATTTGAGCACAGGAACAATTGTGTATTCAGTTACGGGTACTGCTCCAAATCAAATTTTATCGGTTAACTATCACAATACTAAAGTTGGTAGTACGGGATCTACTGGAGGCACTGCGGTTTCTTCAATCATTAGATTATATGAAACAACAAACGTTATTGAGGTTGTTTATGGAAGTCCGTTTACAACAACAAATACAGTGTCTGCTTCAGTTGGTTTAAATGATATGACTTCATTTTTAAGCGTAACTCCAGCTGTTGCATCGACTGTGTCCAGTGTAACCGCAAATAACAATATTAATGCGACTGTAATGGCTAATTTAGCGGGGAAAAAGTTAAGATATACTCCTCCAGTAGCTTGTACAGGAACACCTGTTGCAGGAACTGTTGCTCCAGTTAATCAAAATATTTGTTCTGGAACTACTCCAGCAAATTTAGTAGCTTCAGGGTATAGCTCTGGTGTTACAGGTTTAACATTCCAATGGGAAGAGTCGGATGACAATGGTGGTGCAGATGCTTGGGCTCCAGCTGTTGGAGGTACAGGTGCAGCTACCGCTTCTTATACTCCGCCAGCTTTTTCTGGAACGACAATTTATTACAGATTGAATGTTACCTGTTCAAATTCTGGATTATCTGCTCAAACTGCTTCGGTAAGTATTAACCCTCCAGCTAATCCAACTACTCAGGTTACAGCTTTAACTCAAGGTACTACTACATTAACAAGTATTGCTCTTAGCTGGACAAATGGTAATGGTAACAGACGTGTGGTTCACTTTAGTGATTCTCCAACTTTTACTGATCCAACAAATGGTAATGCAGCTGCTTTAACGGCTACTGCTGCTTACGCAGGTTCTGGACAACAAATTGTTTTTGATGGTACAGGTACAGGTGTTACCGTTACAGGTTTAGCATCTGGAACAACCTATTATGCTAAAGTGTATGAGTACGTTCGTTGTGGAGCAGGTCCTTACGATTACTATTATAATGTTTCATCTGGAACTAACGTTTTATCAGTAACTACTTTATCGCCTCCAGCAAATGATAACTTAGCTAATGCAATAGCGATTACATGTGGCAACACTTATACAGGGAATACAACTTACGCAACTTTAGATGAGGATAACGCTCCTGATGGTTTTGGTGCAGATATGGATGCTCCAAATGTTTGGTATTTTTACACGGGTTCAGGTTCTGCTGAAGCGGTAACTTTGAATTTATGTGCTTCGTCTTATGATACTTCTGTATTAGTTTATACAGGAACTTCTGGAAACTTAACATTGGTAGCAGGTAATGATGATGATGCTTCATGTTCTTCTGGAACACGATCGAAAGTTACTTTTAACTCAGATGGAACAACAACCTATTTAATTGCTATTGAAGGGTGGAATGTAGGTAGTGTTGGTGCATATTCAATGGATGTTACGTGTACAGCTATTAACCCACCAGCTGTTTCTAATCAAGATTGTGGAACCGCTTTAGCAGTGAATGTTGATGATACTGACACGAATTCAGATAATTCATATGGTACTGTAAATGCAACTCAACCATCTTGTGATACCTTTGGTTCTATTCAAGATGTTTGGTTCTCGTTTGTAGCTCCTTCTTCTGGAATGGTTGATTGTTTGGTAACTAATGGAACAATGACTTCTGGAAACTTTGTAGTATATTCTGGTGCATGTGGTGGATTAACTGAAGTAGCATCTACATGTAATTCTAACTATACTACGTCTGCTAGTGAGTCAATGACAGGTTTAGTTGCTGGAAATACTTATTTTGTTCAAGTATGGAGTAATGCAGCTGAGCAAGGTACTTTCACATTACACTTATCAGATCCTTCATTGGCTACAAGTGATTTCAATGTTAATGCTTTCAAAGCATATCCAAATCCTGTTAAAGATGTGTTGAATTTATCTTATATTTCGAATATTTCATCTGTAGAAGTGTTTAATATGTTAGGTCAAAATGTAATGACTAAAAATTTAAATACAACTCAAGGTCAATTAGATATGTCTAATTTAACTTCAGGTAGTTATTTGGTAAAAGTAACTTCAGAAGGTGTTACAAAATCTATTAAAGTGATTAAACAATAGTGTTTAACAGAATATATTTTAAAAGCGGCCAATGGCCGCTTTTTTTATTTAACATTAATAGGTGTTTTTGTGTAGGATAAAAACTAAAAAAAATGTAAATTGTCAAAAAAACTCAATTTAGCTTATGAAAAAAATTACTTTATTATTATTTACTTGTTTAATTAGCACTGTTGTTTCTGCCCAGTGTTTAGGGAGCTTTGAATATCCAACTCCTGCAACGGTGTCACTTAATGATGGAAATGTGCAACAGATTACAGACTGTAACTGGGGTGGAGATTATGCAACTATAACCGGATTGGTAATTGGTAATGATTATACTTTTGATAGTACTGATGGATCTGGAACGTTTTTAACAGTAACTGATGTTTTTGGAGGTGTATTGGCTTTCGGACCTTCTCCATTGACAGTTAATGGAATTACAGAGTCTGATGTACAACTCCATATTCATGTTGATGCGGCTTGTACAGATGACACTACCTGTAAAGTAACGACTATTCAATGTGTTTCCGCATCTTGTGTGCCACCTGCATTGCCAGATTGCGCAACTTTACTAGGACCAACAGATGCTTCAATAGATGTGCCTTTGGTTGCAACGGGAGTAACTCTAACTTGGGATGCTCCAACAACTGGAGGAATTCCAACTGGATATAATTTTTATTTTGGAGATAGTTTAGGAACTATGACCTTGTTAGGTGATACTCCTGACTTGACAGTAGATATTACAGGTTTGGCTTATTCTACAACATACTATTGGCAAGCTGTGCCTTATAATAGTAGTGGAGAAGCTACAGGATGTGTCGTTTTTAGTTTTACTACTGAAGCAGCTCCTGCACCACCAGCTAATGATAATTTATGTAACGCAACACCTTTAACAGTTGGTGCGCCAGCTAATGGAAGTGATTTTACATTAATTTCTGCGACTGCTGAAACTAATGAACCAGAAGGTACTTGTTTTAATAATGGTATTGATGGTTCTGTGTGGTTTAGTTTTGTTGCTCCAGCATCTGGATCTGTAGATGTGTCAACCGATTTTGCAGGAGGAACTCTTGAAGATGGAGATACTGAAATTGCTGTTTATGATGCTGCGGGTGTTAATTGTTCTGATTTATCTACTTTAGGTGCAGAATTAGGTTGTGATCAAGATGGAGGAGGAGTTAATGTTTCTTATAGTTCTTTTTTAAATGTTTCTGGATTAACTCCTGGTAACACATATTATATTCAAGTTGATAAATGGGGTAGTGCTGCTGCTGGATCTTTCGGTATTCAGGTTACAGAATTTTTAAGTACAAATTCATTCGATTTGAATAGTTTAAAAACGTATCCAAACCCAGTAAAAGACGTTCTAAATTTAACCTATTCAACTGAAATTTCATCTGTTGAAGTTTATAATATGTTAGGTCAAAAAGTACTAGGAAAATCGTTAAATATGTCTCAAGCTCAAGTGGATATGTCTGCTTTAAATTCTGGAACATATTTAGTGAAAGTTATAGCTGATGGTATGACAAAATCTATTAAAGTGATTAAACAATAATTTTTTTATTGAAATAAATTAAAAGCCACTTTTTCAAGTGGCTTTTTTCTTTTTATAGCCTTATCTTTGTTAAAATTTATTATTTGAAATGTATTTTTCATTTATTATTCCGGTTTATAATCGTCCTGATGAAGTGGAAGAGCTTTTAAAAAGTTTGTCTGTACAAGACTATCATCATGATTTTGAAGTGGTAATTGTAGAAGATGGTTCTACCATACCTTGTAGTGATGTTATAAAAAAATATGAAGATAAATTGTTTATTTCATATTTCAACAAACCTAATTCGGGACCTGGCGATTCCAGAAATTTTGGTATGAAACATGCCATGGGAAGTTATTTTCTTATTTTGGATTCCGACTGTATTCTTCCGGAGACTTATTTGCAATCTGTTGATGATAATCTTAAAGCAGGATATGTAGACTGTTTTGGAGGTCCGGATAATGCATTAGATTCGTTTTCATCATTTCAAAAGGCAATTAACTTTACAATGACTTCCTTCATTACTACAGGAGGTGTTCGTGGTGGAACAGAAAAAATAGGAAAGTTTCAACCAAGAAGTTTCAATATGGGATTGTCTAAAAAAGCATTTGAAGCCTCGGGTGGTTTTGGTAACATTCACCCAGGAGAAGATCCAGACTTAGCAATTCGATTATGGAATTTAGGGTTTAAAACAAAACTGTTTAAAAATTCATATGTTTTTCATAAACGAAGAATTGATTTTAGCAAGTTTTTCAAGCAAGTTAATAAGTTTGGTAAAGCCCGACCAATTTTAGATTCCTGGTATCCCAAATACAGTAAACCTACATTTTGGTTTCCAACGTTGTTTTTGTTCGGATTACTAATTTCATTCGGATTATGGGCTTTTGGTTTTGATTATGGGATTAAAGCTTATTTTGCCTATTTTCTGATATTATTTTGGATAGCCTCGGTAGAGACAATGAGTTTATGGATTGGCCTATTGGCTATGTTTGCAGCTTTTTTTCAGTTTTTAGGTTACGGAATTGGCTTTTTTTCGTCTTTTGTTAAGATAAGATTCTTAAAAAGAAAACCAGAAGAAGCGTTTCCCGAATTATTTTTCAAGTAAGATATGGTAAAAATTATTGGGCTTACTGGTGGAATAGGAAGTGGTAAATCTACTGTTGCAAAGTATATGGCAGAACTTGGTGTTCCGGTTTATATTGCAGATGATGAAGCCAGAAAAATTATGGATAGTCCGGAAATAATTGAAAAAGTTCAACTTTTGTTTGATGAAAATGTTGTTAAAGGCAAGCATTTGGATCGAAAAAAGATAGGTAAATTGGTTTTTTCGTCGCCTGAAAAACTTAAGAAACTTAACGAAATAATTCATCCGGCTGTACGAAAGCATTTTATAGATTGGATTAAAATGCAAAAGCACACAAAATTTGTAGTTAAAGAGGCAGCAATACTTTTTGAAAGCGGTTCCTATAAAGATTGTGATAAAATAATACTGGTATCAGCTCCAAAAAACATTAGAATTCAGCGTGTTATGGAGCGTGATGGGCTTTCTGAATCTGAAATTGTTAATCGTATGAAAAACCAATGGAGCGATGATGAAAAGTCAGAATTGAGTGATTTTGTTATTCAAAATGTTGATTTAGAATTGACTAAAGAAAAAGTACAAGAAATTCTTAAAGAATTGAATAAAATGTAAAAAGATGTGCTAATGTTAATCTTTGGTTAATGTTTTTTAGGTGTAAATGTTAAAATGTTAATTTTGATTTGATGAATAAAACGCGTTTCCGATTACTTGTTGTTCTGATGAGTTTATCTCTTTTGGGAATTATTTTGGTTCAGTTGTATTGGATTAATACTTCGTATCAAAATAACGACGAGCAATTTAAGTATCATGTGAAGCAAGTTATTGGTAATGTAGCCAATAAACTACAACAGCAGGAAGCCTTTGAGTTCTATCGAAAATATAATAAACTGAAGGATAGTATTGGTAAAGCGCCAAAACAAAGCGAACTAAAAGAATACTTTTATGTTGAGCGTAATCCGAGAACCAATGAGCAAATCATTTATTCGAATACCATAATTCAGGAAGATTATAATTTAAACCGCTCGTTCTTTGATAAAAATGCTGATTCTGTTAAACTTAAAAATTTCATTGCAAAACGAAAGACAGAAATCTATAACGGAAAATTAGTGGATAATTCTGGAATCCAAAAAAATGGAGCACCAGATATTACCATCGAAAAATCCGGTACATTAGATATTCTGGATAAAGCTCAGTTTGAAATCTACTTTAAGGACATTATTGCTTTAAAATCGATACAAGAGCGTATTTCAGTTGAACGTCTTCGTGCCATGCTTGAAAATGAACTGCGTGAATATGGTGTAAAAACAGCTTTTGAATTTGGAATTTACAGTAATGGACTTGCTACCAAAGTCAAATCTGAAAATTTCAATTACGATAAAAACACTACCTACGAGATTCCGATTTTTACAGATAATGATGAGAGTAAATATCAATTGTTAGTGAGCTTTCCTAACAAAAGTAAGTTCTTGTTTTCATCGTTAGTTGGAATTACGTCGCTATCTCTAATTTTTACACTAGTTATTATCGCTGCTTATTTTAACGCATTACATCAATTAATTAAGCAAAAACAGATATCAGAAATCAAAACGGATTTCATTAACAACATGACGCACGAGTTTAAAACGCCAATAGCAACCATAAACTTAGCGCTTGATGCTATTAAAAATCCGAAGATTATAGACGATAAGGAAAAAATCCAACGCTATCTTCAAATGATTCGAGATGAAAACAAACGCATGCATGCACAAGTTGAGAATGTGTTGCGAATTTCGAAACTGGAAAAGAAAGAGCTTGAAATCAATAAAGAGCCAACAAGCGTACATGATATTATTGAAGATGCGATTGAACATGTTAACCTAATTGTAGAAGATCGTGGCGGAATTATTAAAACTAATTTGGCCGCAAAACGAACAACTATTTTATTAAACGATGTTCATTTTACAAACGTAATTGTAAATATATTGGATAACGCAGTTAAGTATTCACCAGAAACTCCTGTAATCGATATTAGTACTGAAAACGCAAAAGATTTTATACTGATTAAGATTAAAGATCAAGGTGCCGGAATGAGTAAAATTGCACAAAAAAGAATTTTTGAAAAGTTTTATCGCGAACATACAGGTGATTTGCACAATGTAAAAGGTCATGGTTTAGGACTTGCCTATGTTAAGCGTATTATAGACGACCATAACGGTCAAATTTTTGTAGAAAGTGAAAAAGGGAAAGGGAGTACCTTTATCATTAAAATGCCTTTAATTAATTAAAAAGATATGGACACAACTAACAAAAAGATTCTATTAGTAGAAGATGATCCTAACTTTGGAGCGGTTTTGAAAGATTATTTAACCATAAATGATTTTGATGTTACTTTAGCCAAAAATGGAATGGAAGGTTTCGAGAAATTTAAGAAAGACAATTATGATTTGTGTATTCTTGATGTAATGATGCCTTATAAAGATGGATATACTTTGGCAAGAGAAATCCGTGAGAAAAATAAAGATGTGCCTATTATTTTCCTTACTGCGAAATCTATGAAAGAAGACGTATTAAAAGGGTATAAAGTAGGAGCAGACGATTATTTAAATAAACCGTTTGATTCGGAAGTTTTATTGATGAAAATTAAAGCAATCATCATGCGTAAAGCTTCTGAAACAAAAACAGATACCACTAAATTTGAATTTGAAATCGGTAAATTCCATTTGAATTCGAAATTGCGTTTCTTGACTTTTCCTGGTGATGAGCCAATTAAATTATCACCAAAAGAAAATGAATTGCTTAAAATGTTAGCACTTCATGAAAATGACTTAATGCCTCGTGAATTGGCATTAACAAAAATATGGAGAGACGATAATTATTTTACTTCCAGAAGTATGGACGTTTATATCGCTAAACTTCGTAAATATTTAAAACAAGACGAAGATGTTGAAATTTTAAATATTCACGGTGAAGGATTCCGTTTGGTAATTAAAGGAAAAGCTGCCGAATAAATTGCAGTACTATTATACTAAAAGCTCTGATAATTCAGGGCTTTTATTTTTCTATAACTAAAGCAAAACAGACTTTCTCGTCTTTTGTTATTGTAAAAAAGTCATTGGTACTATTGGTAGATATTACAACCGAATCATTCCAATTGAGTTCTCTTAAGAAATTCATTTCTATCGCCTTAATCTCTTGATTCAACACTTTTTTGGGCTCTAAGGTATCCAAACACCATTCTAAATATTTGGTGTTGTTAACATGATTTACAATGTCTAAATCGGATAAAGTAACAACCCTTGTCTCAATTTTTTCGGTTTCTTCTAAAACATTAATTCTTGAAAAACTTTTTGAAGTTGCATGTAAATCGGCAAATTTTTCAAAATGCTGGTGTGGTAAAGCCAGTGGTTCCGATTTTCGAAGTTGTGTATTAAAAACCGCCCAAAAGGTGGTTGCTCCAACGATTTTCTTCCCATTCAAATACATTTCTATATTACGAATGGATTTATTTCCTTCTAAACTTTCAATCCAAGTTTTTATTTCTACCGTATCTTGCCATTTGGGTAAAGCATCAATTTCAATTCGAATACGACTTAAAACCCATGCTTGATGATGATTTTGCATGTCATTAAAACTCAAACCTCCTAATATCGAATGTTCGGCAGCAGCTAGTTGTAGCAAATTACACAAATCCACATATTTTAAAAAGCCATTTGGGGCGCATTGGGTAAAATTAATTTCCCATTGATGAGTATATGTTGAAGTAAAATTGGCTGAAATTGGCATAATTGTAAGTGATATGTAGAAAGTGATAAGTAAAAATAAAAAGTTTTAACTTTTATCCCTTATCCCTTTTTTCTCTATAAGGTTAATGATTTCTGAAACAGCTGTTTGATAATCAAACCAATTGGCATTTTCTGTTCTTTTGAACCAAGTAATTTGACGTTTGGCAAAACGACGTGTGTTTTTCTTGATTTCTTCAATAGCAAAATCTAAAGTGGTTTTTCCATCGAAATAATCGAATAATTCACGATAACCAACGGTTTGTAAGGCATTCATTTGCTTGTTAGGATACACAGCTTTGGCTTCTTCTAATAAACCTTCTTTCATCATTAAATTGACACGAAGATTAATTCGTTCGTACATTTTTTCTCTATCAGCTTCCAAACCTATGATAATAGGAGTAAAGTTACGTTGGTTTTTACGAATTCCAATGAAGGAAGAATACGGTTTTCCTGTTCCTAAACAAACTTCTACAAAACGTTTCATGCGTTGTGGGTTTTGCAGTGTTTGCGGGTTTTCGGAGAGTATTTTATTGTAATACTCTGAATCAAGTTTTTTCAATGTTTCCTGAAGGTATTCAATACCCAAAGTATCATATGTGGCATTAATTTCTTCCCTAACTGATGGTTCAATATCCGGAAAATCATCAAAACCTTTTAAAACAGCATCCACATACAATCCGGAACCACCAACCATAATTTGAACGTTATTTTCCTTGAAAAGCTCGTCTAATTTTGCCAGCGCATCGGTTTCAAAATCTCCCACCGAATAACTGTCGAAAATAGAAATGTTTTGAATGAAATGATGTTTAGCTGCTGCCAGTTCTTCATCGTTTGGAACTGCTGTACCTATTTTCATTTCTTTAAAAAACTGACGACTATCGCAAGAAAGTATATCACAGCCAAAATGCTTCGCCAGTTTAATGCTTAAAGCGGTTTTGCCTATTGCTGTAGGGCCAATTATGGTAATTAGGTAATTTGGCATTAAAATTTAATGATTTTTAATACTTTCTTTTTGCGTACATAATTTTGAATGATGTTTCGCGAATCTCGGTTGTTTTGCATAGGAATTATGATGTTTTTCAAAATCTCGATATTGTTAACCTGATAATTTAAATCGTAAAAGCAATACCCTTTATAGACACCGTTTTCAACTAAAACCGTGCTGCGTTCATCAATGGTTCGACCACGGTCTATTATCACCATATTTTGATTTTGGAGTTGGTTGTTTTCTAAAAAGTATGTTACACGTTTATTGTAATCTTCAGGCGATTCTTTTCCCACGCATGCTCCGAGACATTGTTTTAAATCGTATTGAAAACAACCTTTTTTGGTGTTGTATAATCCATTTACTTTTTGGCAAAACTGATTTTCTTCCGTTATTTTATGCAAAACTGATTTTCCTTCCTGGAGCGTTGCAAACGATGTAATTTCTTTTTTGCGGCCATCAGTTTTATGTAGTTTTAATGCCAAATAACCTTGAGCATCTTTTTCGGCATACAAGGCATACGGAAAAATAGTTTTGCGTTGTGAACGGTTGTAGATTGGTTTGTTTATTTTTATTTCTTCGCTTTCTTTTAAAAGAGCAATCAGTTCGCTACCGGTTTCTTCATAGGTTACCGCAAATACTTCGTTTTGTATTTTTTTGGCTTTACGAGATGTTCCTGTAAAGTGTTGATTAACTCGTTTTTTTATGTTGTTGCTTTTTCCAATATAGATAATTGTACCGTCTTCTCTATGGATGTAATAGATTCCTGTTTTTGATGGAATTCCGTCTATTATGTCCATCAATTTTGGTGAAATTCCCGATTTGATTTCGGTTTTTACATAACTTTTAACAATTTCTTTTTCCAGATCTTTAGAAAGCAACATTTTGAATAGTTTCACTGTCGCCATGGCATCACCAGAGGCTCTGTGTCTATCGGCCATCGGAATTCCTAAGGAGCGGACTAATTTTCCTAAGCTGTAAGATTGATGTCCGGGAAGTAATTTCTTGGAAAGTTCCACCGTACATAATGTAGGTTTTATAAAATCGAAACCAAGTCGTCTGAATTCGGTTTGCAGGATACGATAATCGAAAGAGGCATTGTGAGCAACAATAATGCAATCGGATGTGATTTCTACAATTCTCTTGGCAACTTCATAGAACTTTGGAGCAGAACGCAACATAGCATTGTTAATTCCAGTTAGTTTTACCACAAACGGTTGTATAGGTTTTTCCGGATTAACTAAACTTATAAATTGATCCACAACCTCGTGGCCGTCAAATTTATAAATGGCGATTTCCGTAATACCTTCTTCGTTGTATTGCCCACCCGTGGTTTCTATGTCGAGGATTGCGTACATTTTAGCGATTTGCTTTCAGCATTTAGTCTATTAGCTTTTTGATATTTTTTATGCTAGTTGCTGTCAGCTAACAGCTAATAGCTTATTTTCTGTTTCCAAATATACTACTTCCTATGCGAACCATTGTACTGCCGCATTCAATTGCTAATTGATAATCGCCAGACATTCCCATGGAAATGGTTTTCAGTTCACAGTTTTCAGTTACTTGCGGACTGTTTTTATCGAATATTGTTTTTAGTTTTTGAAACTCTTTCTTGATTTGTTCCTGATTATCGGTGAAAGTAGACATGCCCATCAAACCAATAATCTTGATGTTTTTCAAGTTTTTTAGTTCTTCCGAAGTTAAAATATCGTTGAGTTCCTTTTCATCTAAACCGAATTTGCTTTCTTCTTCGGCAATGAAAATCTGAAGCAAGCACTCAATCACTCGATTGTTTTTTACCGCTTGTTTGTTGATTTCCTGTAACAATTTAAAACTGTCAACACCGTGAATCAAACTAACAAACGGGGCAATGTATTTTACTTTGTTGCTTTGCAAATGCCCAATAAAATGCCATTGGACATCGTTTGGTAATTGTGGTTGTTTGTCTACTAATTCCTGAACATAATTTTCTCCAAATATACGCTGACCAGCATTGTAAGCTTCCATCAAAGCACTAACAGGTTTGGTTTTGGAAACCGCTACCAAAGTCACATGTAATGGTAATGTGGATTTTATATGTAGTAGATTTTCTTGTATAGACATTTTTAAAAGTTTTCAGTCTCGGTTTTCAGTTTTCGTTTAATGAATTAATGAATCATTCCATTACAATTCATACACCACTAAACCACTACGAAACTTTGGTTCGATGTACGTGCTCTTTGGAGGCATAATCAGGTTCTCATCCGCAATGGATTTAATTTCTTCAATTGCAATAGGGTAGAGCATGAAACCTACTTCGTATTCACCATTGTCTACCAACTCCTTTATGGAAGTGATTGATTTGGTTCCAGGAATGTAAGCTATTCGGTCATCGGTACGTAAATCGTCAATACCTAAAATGGGTTTTAAAACCGTATCGTACAGAATTTGTGCATCTAATTTCGACAAAACAGTATTGAATTGGAACTTTTCTTCTTTCAAACGCAAGGCATAAAACTCGCCGTCGAAATACATTCCGAATTCGAATTTATGTTTTGGTTTCCACAATTCCTGCTTTTTGGTTTTGATGACGAAATTCTCCGAGATTTTTTTGATGAAATCCTCTTTAGAATGACCGTTTAAATCACTGATGATTCGGTTGTATTCGTAAATTTTCACATTCGAATCGGCTATCAGGAAACTCATGAAATAATTCAGGTTTTCGTTGCCAAGATGTTTATCTTCTTTATACAACAATTCAGCAGATGCAGAACGATGGTGGCCATCAGCAATGTACAAATCGCCAATCTGTTCAAATTTTTGCTTCAGCCATTCGATTTCGTCTTCGTTTTCAACAGTCCAAAGCGTGTGTTTTTCTTTGTTTGTGGTTGTAAATTCATAAACGGGACGAGCGTTCTTTTTGTTTGAAATCCAATGGGTTAAATCGGAATCATCTTTATAAGTAATCAAAACAGGTTCGGTATTAAAACCGGTCTGATGCAGGTATTCTTTGAACAATTCTACACGGTACTGCAATGTGTCTTCGTGTTTTTTGATGATATTGTTCTGATAATCTTCTATGGAAGTTCCCGCTAAAATCCCGCTAAAAGTGTGATTCTTCGACTGAATTTCATACAAATAAAAAACAGTTTTATTTTCCTGAATCAAAATGCCGTCTTTTTTAAAATCGGCGTATTTATGAGCTACCGTTTTAAATCGCTTTTCAAATCCAATTTTCTGCTGGTTTACATAGGCCGGATTTAGTATATGTAAAAATGAAAACGGATTGAA
Organism: Flavobacterium sp. IC2-16; assembly: GCF_055521455.1. Taxonomy (NCBI): domain Bacteria; kingdom Pseudomonadati; phylum Bacteroidota; class Flavobacteriia; order Flavobacteriales; family Flavobacteriaceae; genus Flavobacterium; species Flavobacterium sp. IC2-16. The sequence goes on from NZ_CM145480.1 coordinate 2,414,967, forward strand.
TTCCAAGTATGCAGCCAATTCCGCCGCTCCGTAATCGTCGTAGGAACGCGAAGTTACCAGACTTACTTTGTCTGCGGTTGGTCGTACTGCTTTGAATGGAATGATTTGAGCCATATGTTTGGTTTTCAGTCGCAGTCGCAGTCTTCAGAACTCTGAGAACCGCGACTGTAAACTGAGACTTTTATTTACTAAATTGTTTCGAAACTTTTTCTGCTTTTTTGCTTTCCGAGTAATCGTAGAAGCCTTCACCAGATTTCACACCTAATTTTCCAGCCATTACCATGTTTACTAATAATGGACATGGTGCATATTTAGGATTTTTGAAACCGTCGTACATTACGTTTAGGATTGATAAACAAACGTCAAGTCCAATAAAATCCGCTAATTGTAATGGACCCATTGGGTGTGCCATTCCTAATTTCATTACCGTATCGATTTCTTCAACACCGGCAACTCCGTTGTATAAAGTTTCGATAGATTCGTTAATCATTGGCATTAAAATTCTATTGGCAACGAAACCTGGATAATCGTTTACTTCCGTTGGTGTTTTACCTAATTTAACCGATAAATCCATGATGATTTTCGTTACCTCATCGGAAGTGTTGTAACCACGGATGATTTCCACCAATTTCATAATTGGCACTGGGTTCATGAAGTGCATCCCGATAACTCTTTCCGGATGAACTACTTGCGCCGCAATTTGCGTAATTGAGATCGAAGAAGTGTTCGTTGCTAAAATTACGTTATGATCGCAAACTTCGCTTAACTGTTTGAAGATGTTCAGTTTTAAAGTAACATTTTCTGTAGCAGCTTCCACTACTAAATCACAACCTACAACACCATCTTTAACGTCAGTATAGGTGATGATGTTTCCGATAGTTTTATGTTTGTCTTCTTCAGAGATTGTCCCTTTTGCTACCATTCGGTCAAGGTTCGCAGCAATAGTTGCCATTCCTTTTTCCAGCGCTTTTTCTGAAATATCAATTAATTTTACGGTGAAACCTGATTGTGCAAATGTGTGAGCAATTCCGTTGCCCATGGTTCCTGACCCGATTACAGCTATGTTTTTCATTATTAGAATTATAAGTTTTGAGTTATGAATTTTGAGTTATTTCTTTTCCATGCAATCAATGATTTGATAGGCTACACGAAGTGCTTCGGTGGCTTGTTCCAAGGTTACGATTGGGGTTGTATTGTTGTTGATGGCATCGGCAAACGATTCCAATTCGTCTAAAATGGCGTTGTTGGGTTCAACCGATGGATTATCGTAGTAGATTTGTTTCTTTACACCTTCAGCATTCTGTAAAATCATGTCGAAATCCCCTGGAACTTCCGGAGCATCTTTCATTTTTACCACTTCGCAAACTTTGTCTAAATAGTCCACAGAGATATAAGCGTCTTTTTGGAAGAAACGCGATTTACGCATATTTTTCATCGAAATTCGACTGGAAGTAATGTTGGCTACACAACCGTTTTCAAATTCAATACGAGCATTGGAAATATCCGGAGAGTCGCTAATAACTGCAACACCACTGGCATTTACACTTTTTACTTTAGAATTGACAACACTTAAAATGGCGTCGATATCGTGAATCATTAAATCCAAAACTACCGGAACATCTGTACCACGCGGATTAAATTCCGCCAAGCGATGTGTTTCGATAAACATTGGGTTTTCGATTTTGTGTTTTACCGCTTTAAAAGCAGGATTGAAGCGTTCCACATGGCCTACTTGTCCCTTTACATTGTATTCTTTAGCTAAAGCGATAATCTCTTCAGCTTCTTCAACAGTTGTGGCAATTGGTTTTTCAATAAAAACATGCTTTCCAGATTTAATGGCAACACGAGCACATTTGTAGTGAGAAAGGGTTGGCGTTACAATATCAACTACATCAACTGCATGAATTAATTTTGCGATAGTGTCGAAACGTTTGTATCCAAACTCGGCTGCAATTTTTTCGGCATATTCTTCATTTTCATCGTAAAATCCGACTAATTCATATTTTTCAGATTGTTGTAGTAATCGTAAATGTATTTTTCCAAGGTGACCGGCACCTAAAACGCCTACTTTGAGTGGTTGATTCATATTTTTAAAGTAAAATACGTATTGGCAATGATTAAATTAGCTATAAACTCTTCTTGTATAGGTATTCTTTAGAAGAAGAAACTTTATTACTTCAAATTTATTCTAAAAAATGTCCTTTCGCAAAAATATGGAAATTAATATTTAAAAATTCATCATTCAACAATTATCAGTTGAAGTAACATATGTACACTATTAAATTTTGCTTAAGATGATTAAAATTATGTTCATGAATTAATATTTCATTAAATTTGAAAGGTGAAAAAAGCAGCAATCATACTATTTATGTCTTTGTATCTTCTTGGAACTACACAGTTGCGGGAGTTGCTGAAGTTTCCCACTTTGATTGAGCACTTCATCGAACATAAAACCAGCAGTCCTACAATGAATTTTTGGGACTTTTTATGTTTGCATTACTCTAAAAATCAAAACAATGATGAAGATTTAGATAGAGATATGCAACTTCCATTTAAATTGCTTACCCATAATTATACTACAGATATAGCGCTGTTAACTTACAACTCCGATGATTATTTATTAGGGAATAAAATAATTCAATCAAATAAAAAGCAAAATTTGATTTATCCCGGGTTTATTTATACTTCAGGTTATCTTTCTAAAATTTGGCAGCCGCCTAAAATAAGTTAATTTATAGTTGTTTTTTAATTGCTAATCAATTTGTTTAATAATTGATTAGCAGTGTTTTCAATTTAAATTAACATATATTGTATGCTTACTAAAATTATAGAGTTTTCCGTAAGGAATAAACTCATAGTTGGTTTATTGGTAATCGCTTTAGTTATTCTAGGGATTTACCAAACCACAAAATTACCTATTGATGCCGTACCGGATATTACAAACAATCAGGTTCAGGTTATAACTGTTGCTCCTTCATTTGGTGCTAACGATATTGAACGTTTGGTAACTTTTCCAGTTGAACAATCGGTGAGTAATATTGCAGGTACATCTCAAGTTCGAAGTTTTTCTCGTTTCGGATTGTCGTTAGTTACCATTGTTTTTGAAGATGATGTCGACATTTATTGGGCACGACAACAAGTAACCGAACGATTGCAACAGGTTCAAAGTCAAATTCCTAAAGGTATTGGTGCTCCAGAATTAGGCCCGATTTCTACAGGGCTTGGAGAAATTTATCAATATATGGTGAGGCCTGAAAAAGGGTATGAAAAAAAATACAGTTTAACCGATTTGAGAACTATTCAAGATTGGATTGTTCGTCGCCAATTGCTTAGCGTTAAAGGCGTAGCCGAAGTAAGTAGTTTTGGAGGGAAGTTAAAGCAACTTGAAATTGCTGTAAACTCAGACAAGTTAAACGCTTATGGAATAACAATCAATGATGTTTTTGATGCATTAGAAACGAACAATCAGAATACTGGTGGAGCATATATTGAAAAAGGGCCAACTATACTCTATATACGAAGTGAAGGTTTAATTGAAAACATTGAAGATATTAAAAACATCGCTTTACCTAAAGAGGGCAGAACATTCCCTTTGTTTATCAAAGATATAGCCGAAGTCCGAACAGGATATGCTACTCGTTATGGCGCTATGTGTTATAATGACGATGGTGAGGTTACCGGTGCTGTAGTTATGATGTTGAAAGGTGCCAATAGTAATCATGTTATTAAAAATGTAAAAGAGAGAATAGAAGAAATCAAAAAAACTCTTCCTGAGGGAATTGTAATTGAACCTTTTCTAGACCGAACAAAAATGGTAAACAATGCCATCGGGACTGTTGAAAAAAATCTATTGGAAGGAGCTTTAATTGTGGTTCTGGTTTTGGTTTTATTTCTTGGAAATTTGCGCGCAGGGTTATTGGTTGCTTCTGTAATTCCGCTTTCAATGTTGTTTGCGGTTTGTATGATGAATCTTTTTGGCGTAAGTGGAAACTTAATGAGTTTAGGTGCACTCGATTTCGGATTAATCATTGATGGAGCGGTTATTATTGTTGAATCGGTTATGCATCATCTATCTCATAATGCCAAATATAAAAAGCTTACACAACTCAATCAGCAGGAAATGAACACCACAGTAGTTAAATCTGCGAGTACGATGATGAATAGTGCGGTATTTGGACAGGTAATTATTCTGATTGTATATCTTCCAATATTAAGTTTACAAGGAATAGAAGGGAAAATGTTTAAACCTATGGCAGAAACTGTTGCTTTTGCTCTTTTAGGCGCATTCATCATGTCGTTAACATACATTCCAATGATGAGCTCATTTGTATTAAGTAAAAAAATAAATGTAGTTCCTAATTTATCGGATACCATAATGACAAAAGTCGAAAAGGTGTTTCAAAGCAATCTGATAAAAGTTTTGAAAAGGCCAAAAGTTGTATTAATGTCAGTTTTTGGTTTGTTCATAATAGCATTGCTTGTTTTATTCCGAATGGGAGGAGAGTTCATACCTTCCTTAGAAGAAGGTGATTTTGCTGTTGAAACCAGAGTATTGAGTGGGAGTAATCTTAATACAACAATGGAGCATTCTCAGAAGGCTGCTCATATACTAAAAACACGTTTTCCTGAGGTGGAAAAAGTAGTGACAAAAATAGGAAGCGGAGAAGTGCCAACAGATCCTATGCCTATGGATGCCAGTGATATGATAATTGTATTGAAAGACAAAAAAGAATGGACTTCAGCTGAAACGTTTCCAGAACTTTCTGAAAAAATGAGTAAGGCTTTAGAAGATGTTCCAGGCATTACTGTAGGGTTTCAATATCCTGTTCAAATGAGATTTAATGAACTGATGACGGGAGCACGACAAGATGTAGTAATAAAGGTTTTTGGTGAAAACTTAGATTCGTTAGCAAGTACAGCTTCACGAATAGGAAAAATTGTTAATACAGTTGATGGGGCGCAAAACCTCTATATTGAGCCAGTTACTGGAATGCCTCAAGTAATCATAAAATACAACAGACCAATGATCGCTCAATACAATTTATCTATTGCAGATATTAATCGAGTGGTTAATACGGCTTTTGCGGGTCAGAGTGCTGGTTTAGTTTATGAAGGGGAAAAGCATTTCGATATGGTGGTTCGATTAAACAGTAATAATCGTAGAAATTTGAATGATATTAAGCAATTATTGATTCCAACGCCATCTGGAGAAAATATCCCTTTGTATCAATTGGCAAATGTTGAAATTAAAGATGGACCCAATCAAATTCAGCGTGAAAATGCACAACGAAGAATAATAGTTGGGTTTAATGTGAAAGATAGAGATGTACAAAGTATTGTTCAAGAATTGCAAAAAAAGGTTGAAAACCAAATTCAATTGCCGGTTGGATATTCTATTACCTATGGCGGGGCATTTGAAAATCTAAATGAAGCTAAAGCACGACTAATGATCGCAGTGCCGGTGTCTTTGGTGCTTATTTTTATTTTATTGTTTTTTGCTTTTAAATCGGTAAAAGACAGTTTGTTAATATATTCTGCAATACCGCTTTCGGCTATTGGGGGTATTTTCTTTTTAACCTTTCGAGGAATGCCATTTAGTATAAGCGCCGGAGTAGGTTTTATTGCACTATTTGGTGTGTCTGTTCTTAACGGAATTGTTTTAATTGCAGAGTTTAACCGACTTAAAAAGAATGGTATTTCTAATGTTAACCGAATTGTGATTGATGGAACTCGTAAGCGTCTTCGACCAGTACTAATGACTGCTTTTGTAGCTTCTTTAGGATTTTTGCCAATGGCTTTAAGTAATGGTGCCGGAGCCGAAGTACAACGACCTTTAGCAACCGTTGTTATTGGTGGCTTATTAATCGCTACTTTCTTGACTTTATTTGTTTTACCTCTTTTATTTATTCAATTTGAAAAAGGAAATCCTATGAAATTTTTCAGAAACAAAAATCTAATATTAATTCTTTTATGTTTTGCTAGTTTATCAATTAATGCGCAATCTAAAATTACTCTCGATGAAGCAATAAAAACGGCTTTGGAAAATAATCATAATTTGAAAAGTGAAAAGCTAAAATCGGATTATGCTAAAGCTATGATTAAAACTGCGGCAGATATACCTCAAACTAATATTACTGCCGATTATGGTCAAATTAACAGTGTTTACAATGATACAAAATTTGGTGTTTCTCAAAGTTTTGCGCTTCCTAGTTTATACTTCAAACAAAAACAACTAAATGTTAACGAATGGAAACGAAGTGTTCTCGCAGTTTCGTTACGAGAATTTGAATTAAAAAAAGCGGTGACTCAAGCCTATTATACTCTGGTTTATTTGCATCAAAAAGAAAATTTATTATTGAAAGCTGATACGTTATACAGTTCGTTTTTTTCAAAATCAGAACTCAGATTACGCAAAGGTGAAAGCAATTTACTGGAGAAAATAACTGCTGAAAATCAAAAAGGAGAAATTCAGATTAAGTTAAAACAAATTCAACAGGAAAAAACACTAACATATCTTCAGTTTCAATTGTTGCTTAATTCGGAAACAAACTATAAAGTCGATCAATCGGAATTTGAATTACTATTGGATGAATCAAAACAAGATATAGCGCAAAATCCATTGTTATTGGAAGTTAAACAACGACAGGAAGTTGCTCAAAGTCAAACCAAAGTGGAGCGTGCAAAGTTATTGCCCAATTTAATGATTGGCTATAATAATACAAGTTTTAAAGGGATAGGACCAGATGGTGTTAATTACGGCGCGAACAATCGTTTCAATGCGTTACAAGCCGGAATATCAGTTCCTGTGTTTACTTTCGGACAACGAGCTCGTGTGCAAACTTCAAAAATCGAAGAAAAAATTGCGGAACAAGAATATCAAAAAACGCAGGCAACATTGCAAACAGAATATGATAAGTTAATAGCTTCTTATCAGAGCAATAAAGAAATTGTGACGTATTACAAAACAACCGGTTTAAAGAATGCCGAAACCATTTTTAAAATTGCCGATCTTCAATTTGTAAACGGTGAAATTAATTATCTAGATTTTGTGATGTTAGTTAACCAAGCAATTTCTGTTCAAAATAATTTTGCTGATGCTGTTTGGGCTCTAAATGAAAATATTACAAGAATTAACTATCTTAATCTAAATTAAAATCGATGCGTCTATCTATTTCAATACAATCATTTCAAAATATGTTGTCTAAAGAACTTAAGTTATTGGCAGTTATTATGTTGTCGGTATTTTTATTTCAATGTAAATCGGATAAAGAATCTGAGACAGAAATAAATACAAAAACCGATGAAAATGTAGTAAACTTAACTGATGCACAGTTTAAAAATTCAGAGTTAACATTTACTAAACTGTCTGAAAAAAATATGGCATCAGTAATTCAGTTAAATGGGAAAATTGATGTTCCACCTCAAAATCTAATTTCGGTAAGCGTTCCATTAGGAGGGTATATGAAAAGCACACAGTTAATTCCTGGAATGCAAATTCATAAAGGTCAGGTTCTTGCTATTATGGAAAATCCGGAATATGTAAAATTGCAACAAGATTATCTTCAGGCTAAATCGAAATACAACTACGCAGTTTTAGATTATACCCGTCAAAACGATTTAAACAAGAATCAAGCTGCCAGTGAAAAAGTAATGCAACAAGCACAAACAGAAATGAATACGTTTCAAATTGCTATGAATTCTTTAGGAGAACAACTTACCTTGATTAATATTAATCCCAATACATTAACAGCGGCCAAGATTTCCAAAAACATTCCGGTTTTGAGTCCAATTAACGGTTATGTAAGTAAGGTAAATGTTAATGTGGGGAAATATGTTACACCTTCAGATATTTTATTTGAATTGATTAATCCTTCAGATATTCATTTGAATTTAAAGGTATATGAAAAAGACTTGAATTCTTTAAAAATTGGTCAGAAAGTCGTGGCCTATAGTAATGCAAATCCCGAAAAGAAATATCAGGCAAAAATTACTTTAATCAATAAAGATATAAGTACTAATGGTATTTCTGAAATTCATTGTTTGTTTACCAATGCCAATAAAGAATTGCTTCCTGGGTTGTATATGAATGCTGAAATTGAAACTTTAAATTCTCTCGAAAATTCGCTTCCAGAGGAAAGTGTTGTAAGTTTTGAAGGCAGTAATTTTGTTTTTTTGGAAACCGGAAAGCAAACGTATAAAATGTATAAAGTAGATTTAGGCACAGAAGAAAACGGTTTTGTTAGCATATTAAATCCGGAAGAGCTTAAAGGAAAAACAATTGTTGGAAAAGGAGCTTATACATTATTGATGAAATTAAAAAACACATCTGAAGAAGAATAATAAGTTTATAATCAGCATAGGCTAAAGCGTTACCGACTTCCTAATTATAAAATTGGCATTTTGATTTCAGAATGCCAATTTCTTTTCTAATTTTACAGAAATAAATACGCCGTTAAAGTGAGAGATTTAGCCAGACATCAAGGACTTCGTAATCAGTTGGTAACCCTTTTAGAAAAAAAAGGAATTACCGATAAAAATGTGTTGGAAGCAATTCGTAAAATTCCAAGACATTTGTTTCTGAACTCAAGCTTTGAAGATTTTGCCTATCAGGATAAACCTTTTCCAATTGGTGCCGGACAGACTATTTCTCAACCGTATACCGTTGCCTTTCAAACCGAATTGCTTCAGGTAAAAAAAGATGATAAGGTACTTGAAATTGGTACTGGTTCGGGGTATCAAACAGCAGTTTTGTGTACAATGGGGGCCAAAGTGTACTCTGTAGAACGTCAAAACGAATTGTTTAAATCAACATCACTATTGTTGCCGAAATTACACATCCGACCTAAGCACTTGGCTTTTGGTGATGGGTATAAAGGTTTACCAAATTATGCTCCCTTTGATAGTATTATCGTTACGGCTGGAGCACCATTTATTCCGCAGCCACTTATGGCGCAATTAAAAATAGGCGGTAGGCTAGTAATTCCTGTTGGAGAAGATGTTCAGGTAATGACACTTCTTATCCGTAAAAACGAAACACAATTCGAAAAGCATGAATTTGGTGACTTCCGTTTTGTTCCGCTTTTAGAAGATAAAAATTAATGTGATTTTTTAATTCGGTCAAGATCACGTTTGTTATCACGGTCTTTAATGGTTTCGCGTTTATCAAAGGTTTTCTTTCCACGACATAACGCGATGTCTAATTTTGCTAATCCTTTTTCGTTGGTAAACAAGCGCAAAGGAACTATCGTTAAACCTTTGTTTTGAAGGCTTTTCTCCAAACTTTTTAATTCACGACGGTTTAAAAGTAATTTACGCTCGCTTTTGGCTTTGTGGTTGTAATGCGTTCCGTATAAGTATTCTTCTATATTTGAGTTGATTACAAAAAGTTCGCCATTGTGGAACTCGCAAAAACTTTCAGCAATACCAGCTTTTCCCAAACGGATAGATTTAATTTCCGTACCGGTTAAAACAATTCCAGCCGTATATTTTTCGAGTATTTCATAATCGAATTTGGCTCTTTTATTAAGTATGTTGACAGTTTTTTGCATAGGAGCGCAAAGGTAGGTAAAAAGTTATTTATTCAAAAGTGAATATACGTAGCTATCAAGATATTTTCCTTGCCAAAAACAATCTTCTTTAAAATGACCTTCACGAACAAATCCGTTTTTTTCGAGAAGTTTCCATGAGGCATAATTTTCAGGATCGGTAACAGCTTCAATAGAATGAAGTTTCATATTGTTAAATCCGAAGCTTATAATGTGTGTTAGCGCTTCTTGCATTATTCCTTTTCCATGAAATTCTGTAGAAAGCATATAGCCAACCTCGGCACGATGATTTTCAGGTTGCATTCTAAAAAAACCGATGTTTCCAATTAGTGTCTTATCATCTTTTAAACAAATTGCCCAGTTAATGCATTCACCACTTTCTAAAAGGCCTTGCATGAATTGAATATGACTGATTGCATCATCCATGTTTTTAGGCATCTCTCGAGGTATATAGCGCATGATTTCTGGGTTGGAGCGTAATGCAAACATTTCTGGAGCATCGTCTTCAACTATCTGTCTTAATATCAATCGGTTTGTTTCTAAAATTGGGAATGGAGAAAAATTAAAATTCAGCATTATTGGTTTCCTTTTATTACCGTAAAAATAGCATTTAAAAAAATATTTAAGAAATTGATTAAAAATTTTATTGATTTTGCAATTGTTTTATAAAAATTATTAAATTTATAAGACCAAAAACTAACTGACTAATTATTGCTTTTCTATGGAATCGAACTTTGAAATTATTGACAAAGAGTTGATTAACTCTTTAGTCTTTCCTGAAGATGAGGTGTTGGGTGATGATAAAGATGCCATTCTTCAACGACAAAATGATTTAAATAGAGCCTTAGCTCTTGGAAATTTAGAGCATTTGAAGATTAAAATCTATTTTGAGGATAATAAATCTAAAAAAATGGTTGATACAACAGTATGGGGAATAACCGATGAAAGGATTATTCTTAAGCAAGGTACTGTCATCCCAATTAAGAGAATTTACAAAACAATTTAAAGCTGTCTTTTGACAGCTTTTTTCGTATTAAAATAAAATAAAAATCAGTTGAAATTATAACATTTCATGTGGTTAATTTTAACAGTACCCTGATTATAAATAGATTACCTTTACGAGACAGATAATCTCCAACTACTACTGTAATTTATTTCTGCTTACCTTCTATATTGAAATCGTTTCGATTTTATACATGCTAGGGTTTTTTATAAGATGCCAATTTGTAACAAAAAGGGGAAGAAATTAGTAAGCCTTATTCGTTTGCATTTTATTGAATTAGGAAAACGTAATCATCATTAATCAAAATCGAACTTCACTATGAAATCAATCATTAAATTATTCGTTGTGTTGTGCATATCGCTCACAGCATTTGCGCAAGAAAATACAAAAGCTATAATTCCAGATGAGGAAGCAATGGAAACCCGCCGATTACCAGAAATTGTAATTAAAAGAGCAGGAGATGATTTTTCGGTTTATCTACCGGAATATGAAAACAAAGACATAAAAATAAAAAAACTTCAAGATGCCTTTATCGCTTACGATTTAGGTAAAGATTATCAAGGTTATGATAATTATTTGGTTACTATGAAAGTAAAAGATGGTTCTTTGGTGGCAACTTATAATGAAAAAGGAAAGCTAACCCATGTAATTGAAAAATACGATAATGTTTCATTGCCATTGCCTGTTATCTATGCTGTTTATAGAAATTTTCCAGGTTGGTCTATTGAAAAAGACAAGTATTTATACGCACAACAAGATGGTGATGTTATTCAAAAAGAATACAATTTAAAACTCAAAAAAGATAAAGAAACTAAAAAAATTGTAGTTAACTCTAAAGGTGAAATTTTAAAGAGTTAGTTAGCATAAGTAATGAATAAAAAAAGCTGCATTTAGCAGCTTTTTTTATTCAATAAAGTCTAAGTCTTTATCGTGGGTTTCATCAATTGTAAGCGTAGAATAAATACCTAAAAAAAAGGCAACGCTTCCAACAATGGCAGCGGCAATTATAACTCCGTTGTTAATCTTTAAATTATCAAAAGCTAATAGCATCACTGGTAACATTCCTCGAACCATATTTGGAATGGTTGTAGTAGCTGTACTTCGTATGTTAGTGCCAAATTGTTCAGCGCCAACTGTCACAAACATCGCCCAATAACCAGTTCCTAAACCAAGCCAAGCGCAATAGAAGTAATACATGTTTTCGGTAATATTTTTACTTAAAAGGAGTAATACAACGCCAATTATGGTAAATAACATCATGTATAGTATGGCTTTTTTTCTTGAACGTAAAGCATGCGAAATAAAACCACTGGCAAAATCACCTGCTGAAATACCAACATAACCCCACATAATTGCTTTACCGGGTGTTATATCTGTGATACCCATAACTGGTGCAAACTGATTGGCCATCATTGCTAAAATTCCAATGCAAAACCAAGTCGGTAAGCCTATAGCGATGCATTTAAGGTATTTTACAAATCGCTTCCAATTGGTGAAAAATGATAGAAAATCTCCTTTTTCGATAGTTTCGGTATCTTTAATATCGTTGTATATGCCTGATTCTACTACACTAACGCGCAGTAATAATAATAATAGGCCTAAACTTCCACCAATGAAATATGCTATGGTCCAGTCGCCAGCAAGTTCAACGGTTAATTGCGCAAATACAGCACCTAACAATCCAAAGCCAGCAACTAAAGAAGTTCCAATAGCTCGTAATTGTTTGGGTAATGATTCGGAAACTAATGTTATACCAGCACCTAATTCGCCCGCTAAACCTATTCCGGCAATAAAGCGTAAAACGGCATATAAGGTAGTTTTGTCTTCAAAAGGCAAATAGGGTAAAAAGCCACAGGCAATATTCGCTAAAGAATATACTAGTATGGAACCAAACAAAACCGAAAGTCTTCCTTTTTTATCTCCTAAAACTCCCCACAGTATTCCGCCGAGTAAGAGTCCTGTCATTTGGAAATTCAAAATCAATGTACCCGCAGTGTCAACATCCAATTTAAGATCTTTTAAGCTGGGAACTCGAACAATTCCAAAAAGTAACAAATCATATATGTCAACAAAATAGCCTAAAGCGGCTACAATAACTGGAAAAGAGAATAGATGTTTAAGTTTTTCGGTTGTTGTTAATTCGGTCATGTTATGCTTGTTGTTTTTTTAATATCAATGCGCTAATTAATGAAACAACAATTCCCATAGGTAATATTTCCATGTAGGTTAGAAGAATAATCATTATCGGACTTTTATACCATTCTTTCATCATTTCCATTTCTTTTGTTTTTGCAGCTAATTCTTCTGCAGTTCCGGTTTCACGGATTTGATTTAGGGTCATTTCACTAAATTGTTCCATAAAATTCGGAAAAAAGTTATAATAGATAATTAACCATGCTAGTACATAAATGGTTGAAATAATTAATGAAATTAAAAATCCCGTTAAAAAAGCATTCTTAAATGATATTGAGTCGTTGTTTTCTGCTCTCTTTTGTTTTATTCCGATTATAACGAAAATAAAAGCGATTAACATGCTTCCGAAACCTATTAGCATATTTGGCTCATACGTCGGATTTGACTTCATATAGAGTGTCATCCCTGCCATGGTAATCGATACGATTAGACCACCGATAAGTCCGTTGCGAGTAATAATTTTATTCATATAGTTTGTTTTGGTTAGATTCAAAAATATGAAAAAAATATTGTTATTAGTGGATTTTAAATTAATCGTTAAATGATTTTAATGAATAAAATTAGCAGTTTATTGAAGTTGTTATTTTTTTTAAAAATGCTGAATTTATGTTAATTAATTTGCTATATTTGAGATACTAAATCTAATAAACTATGAAAAATAGACTACTATTAATGGCTTCGGTTTTATTAACCATAAGTGTTTTGATTTCTTGTCAAAAAGAAGATTCGGTTAATTCCAATAGATTGAATAAAAACTCAAAATTAGTTCAGCTTCTTTCTAAAGTAGCACATTCTGGAGTTGCAATAACTAATCGTGACTCAGATGATAATGATGACAACGAGAATGAAGATGGGGGAGATATCGAATGTTTAGATGTTATTTATCCAATTAGTATCAGTGATGCTTCATCTACACAAACGTTTAATAATGATGATGAACTGTATGCATTTTTATCTACTTTGGAGAATAATGATGTATTAACAATTCAATACCCTTTAACCGTGGTTGACGGAATGAATACAACTACAGTGGTTCAAGATAATGAAGCATTAGAATCGGTTCTAGAATCGGCAAATTCAGAATGTGGAGATCATGATGGGGGAGATGATAATCACGAAGATGGTGATGATGGTGAAAATTAAAAATGCCTTTTAATTATATAAATCCCAATTGAGATAATCAGTTGGGATTTTTTTTATAAAAATACCCGACTGATTCTTTTAAAAACCAGTCGGGTACAACCAAAAACCTAAATAAAAAATATGAAAAAACTAAAAATTATTTTTCGTTAGTCTGATTTCTGAAAACCAGTTCACCATTGAAACTATCTAACAGTATGATACTGTCTGTGGCTACTTTTCCGGAAAGAATTTCTTTGGAAAGTTGGTTTAGAACTTCCTTCTGAATTACTCGTTTTACCGGTCTTGCCCCGAATGTTGGATCGTATCCTTTTTCGGATAAGTAAGTAATGGCTTCCGGTGTTGCATCCATCGTGATGTGTTGTTGTGCCAACATTTTGATAACGCTTTTTAGCTGTAATCCCACAATTTCTTTAATGTTATCACTTGTTAACGGTGTGAACATCACAATTTCGTCAATTCGGTTAATGAACTCCGGACGAACCGTTTGTTTCAATAAACCTAAAACTTCCACTTTTGCTGCTTCAGTTGCCGCTTCGATTCCACCTTTAAGGTTTTCAAATTTCTCTTGTATAATATGGCTTCCCATGTTGGACGTCATGATGATGATTGTATTTCTAAAATCAGCTAGACGCCCTTTGTTGTCGGTTAAGCGTCCTTCATCCAATACTTGTAATAAGATATTGAACGTGTCCGGATGTGCTTTTTCAATTTCATCCAATAATACTACCGAATACGGTTTTCTTCTAACGGCTTCTGTTAACTGACCACCTTCATCATAGCCTACATAACCTGGAGGCGCACCCACCAAACGGCTCACGCTATGACGCTCCTGATATTCGCTCATATCGATTCTTGTCATTGCGTTTTCATCATCGAACAAATATTCTGCCAAGGCTTTCGCTAATTCGGTTTTACCGACACCGGTTGTTCCTAAGAATAGGAAAGAACCGATTGGTTTTTTAGCATCCTGTAATCCAGCACGGCTTCTGCGAACCGCATCACTAATTGCTTGAATGGCTTCTTCTTGTCCGACTACTCTGCGGTGCAATTCGTCTTCAAGGTGTAATAACTTTTCGCGCTCGCTTTGCAGCATTTTAGTTACTGGTATTCCAGTCCATTTAGCTACTACTTCGGCGATGTCTTCTTGTGTTACTTCTTCTTTAATTAACGATTTATCCGATTGATTTTCCTGTAATTGCTTTTGTAAAGCGTCCAGTTTTTCCTGAGCGTCTTTGATTTTTCCGTAACGGATTTCGGCTACTTTTCCGTAATCGCCATCGCGTTCAGCACGTTCAGCTTCGGCTTTGAAATCTTCAATTTCTTGTTTTACTGCTTGAATGTTGTCTACCAAATCCTTTTCTGATTTCCAACGGGTGTACACTTCGTTGCGCTCTTCTTTTAAGTTGGCCAAATCCATGCCTAGGATTTTCAGCTTGTTTTCATCATTCTCGCGTTTGATGGCTTCGATTTCGATTTCCAACTGCATGATTTTACGATCCAAAACGTCTAGTTCTTCCGGTTTGGAATTGATTTCCATGCGCAATTTGGAAGCCGCTTCATCCATTAAGTCGATGGCTTTGTCCGGTAAGAAACGATTGGTGATGTAACGCTGCGATAATTCCACGGCAGCGATAATCGCATCGTCTTTGATTCGAACTTTATGGTGTGTTTCGTATTTCTCTTTAATTCCGCGTAGGATTGAAATCGCACTTTCAGTATCAGGTTCATCCACCAATACTTTTTGGAAACGTCGCTCTAGTGCTTTATCTTTTTCGAAATACTTCTGATACTCGTCTAAAGTAGTTGCTCCGATAGCTCTTAGTTCGCCACGCGCCAAAGCAGGTTTTAAAATATTTGCCGCATCCATTGCGCCTTCGCCACCTCCAGCACCAACCAACGTGTGGATTTCGTCAATGAAAAGTACGATATCGCCTTCCGCCGAAGTTACTTCTTTTACTACCGATTTCAATCGCTCTTCGAATTCTCCTTTGTATTTTGCTCCGGCAATTAAGGCACCCATGTCTAAAGAAAAAACTACTTTATCTTTTAGGTTTTCGGGAACGTCGCCAGCTACAATTCGGTGTGCTAATCCTTCAGCAATGGCGGTTTTACCCACACCAGGTTCTCCAATTAACATCGGATTGTTTTTGGTTCTGCG
The DNA here is from genome assembly GCF_055521455.1 of Flavobacterium sp. IC2-16. Classification (NCBI taxonomy): domain Bacteria; kingdom Pseudomonadati; phylum Bacteroidota; class Flavobacteriia; order Flavobacteriales; family Flavobacteriaceae; genus Flavobacterium; species Flavobacterium sp. IC2-16. The sequence continues at coordinate 2,431,009 of NZ_CM145480.1, forward strand.
CGATAAAATCTGAAGTACACGACGAATTTCCTCATCACGGCCAATTACCGGATCGAGTTTACCATCGTTAGCTAATTGATTTAAATTCTTCGCGTATTTGTTTAAGGCGTTATAAGTTTCTTCAGCCGAAGCGGAAGTTACACGTTCTCCTTTACGGATTTTGGCAATCGCGGCTTCTAATCCTTTTTCGGTTACCCCTTGATCTTTTAAGATTTGGGCAACTTTACTTTTTGATTTGAAAATGGCTAAAATTAAATGCTCGATGGAAACGTATTCGTCGTTCATTTTTTTAGCAATGATGTTGGCTTCGTTTAAAGCAGTCCCAGCTTCACGGGAAAGCATAATTTCGCCACCCGATACTTTCGGGAAACTCTGAATGGTACTGTCTAAAATCTGTTTAAACAGGTTTAGATTAACATTCAGTTTTTTTAGGATGAAAGGTGCAACGTTTTCATCGACCTCTAAAATTCCTTTAAAAATGTGTTCGTTTTCCAACTGTTGTTGACCGTTGGCTTGTGCAATTTGCTGTGCTTGTTGCAAAGCTTCTTGCGATTTGATTGTTAAGTTATTTAAATTCATATCGTTAAATGTTGTTTGTCGCTTGTTGTTTTTGTTTAGCTTTGCAAGTGAATAGACAATTTGTGTTCCAATGTGAAAATCAAGACAAAATGACTGTTTTTGATTTTAAAAACATATAAAATTAAGACAAAATGTCTGAAATCAAGACAAAAATGAGTTTTTTAACTAAGCTTTTCGGTGAAAATAATACTAAAAAAGAGGAACAACCAAAGTCATTTTGGATGTATTTGGAAGAAACACCGCTAGATGAAATAGAAAAAATTTCTTTTGAAAAGCCTGTTGCCATTTTTAAGCATAGTACAAGATGTTCCGTTAGTAGAATGGTATGGAATCAGTTCTCAAATCAGTTTGATATTGAATTTGAAAAAATGGAATTGTATTTTTTAGATTTATTAGCCCATCGTTCGGTTTCAAACGAAGTTGCTGAACGGTTTGGAGTGGTACATCAATCGCCTCAGTTAATTGTAATTAAAGACGGTAAGGCAATTTATGATGCTTCCCACAGCGATATTGATGCAGATGACTTAAAAAAATATATTTAAAAGAAAATCCGAAGTTGAAGCTTCGGATTTTTAATTTATTTTCGAATTACCTTTTGAAGGTATTTTTTTTCACCAGAAATAATTTTTAAGTAATAAATACCGCTAGGTAATGGACTTAAGTCTAAATCTGTTTGTAATTCATGATCAATTGTTTTCTCATTTTTTTGAAGGATAGCTTTCCCAAGGTTATCAAATAATGTTAAATTGATTACTCCTGAATTTTGATTTATCAGTTTAATTGTAATAAAGTTATCTGTCGGATTTGGATAAACTGTAATATCTGCAGTGTTTTCTTCTGAAAGTTTGGTACAACTAATTGCTGTAACTGATTTTGTTCCGTTTGAATTGTTTACTGCTCCGGCGCTGTTCTTAGCTTTAACATAGTATGAATAGGTTGTCCCTGCATTGATTAGATAGGTGTTTAAAAAACTTGTTCCTATTACATCTGAAGCATATAGATTACCATTTCTGTATATGTCATAGCTAGTTGCATTGGCTGAAGCTGTCCATGTTAAATTGATGGCACTTGATGAACCGCTGCAAGTTGCTGTAGCTGTTAAAGTAAAAGAACCTGGGGTGCAAGTTATAGCAGTTGCAGATAATGACCCATTAGAATTGTTGGTTGTTCCAGCTGTATTTTTTGCTTTTACAGAATAGGTATAAGTTGTTCCGATAGTTATGTATGTGTTTAGATATTGTGTACCAGTTACATTACTTGCATATAACGATCCGTTTCGGTAAATATCATAAGAAGTTGCATTAGTGGAAGAAGTCCATGTTAGCTTAATCTGACTAGTGGTTCCATTACATTCAGGTGTTGCTGTTAGTGAGAAATTACCCGGAGCTGGTGTTGTGTTACAGCTCAAATTTAAGCTTGATTTTAATGAGTTGAAATAGGAAAGAGCGAAGGTATCTCTCCAAGTTGAACTGGTTAATTTTGTTGCATCACTAGAATCCACAAAACCAATTTCATTTAAGCATCCCGTTGCAGACGAGTATTTTAATACTCCTAAATGATAAGCCAAGAAGCTGTTGTCTTCAACGCAACGTCTGTTATTCCAAGCGCCATTAGTAACCATATCGGATTGGATTTTTTGGGCAAATGCAATATCAGGAGCGGTGTTAGTATCACTATCTGTACAGTAAAAAGTTTCAGTTCCTGTTCCGCCTCCAGCATTGCAATGAATACTTAATAATCGGTCGGCATTCCAATTGTTTGCCATTTGTGCCCGTTGTGTGACTGAAATCCAACTGTTGAGATTTGTTGTTCTTGTCATTTGAACCGTCCATGTACTACAAGCGTTTTGAATTAGTGTTCGCGTTCGTAAACCCACTTCTAGTGCGGTTTCAATTTCTGTGGCTGTTCTACCATCTGGATTATTGCTGGTTGTAGCGCCGTACCCATGACCAGGATCTAGAACTACAACTTGAGCTTCTAACGTTAATGTTGTAAAGAAAATAAAAAGATAGATTAAAATTTTGTTCATGGCTTATAATGTAATTTGTGAAACATAAAGTTTACCGGATTTGTCATCGGTGAAAATTATTTGTGATTTTCCAAGAAATGTCGGAAACATTTCCAATTGATTGTCGGTTTTGGTTAATGGTATTGCTTTAGCGTTATTTACATCGAATAATAATAAATCCGAATTGCTTACTGTGTGCCCGTCTTTGCTTTCGTCTAAGAAACCAAGTAAATAGTTATCGTCTTCAGACCAAGCTGTAGCAATGCCTTGACCAATAAGTTTTCCTATATCGCTTCCATTACTATCATAAACATAAATAAATGAGCCTTGGTGAACTGCTACTTTTTTGCCATCATGAGATACTATGGCATTATAGTATTGTCCGTCGTTTTGTGTTACAGTCCACTTTTTTGAAGTGACTAAATCAATAGCTTCAATCTTCAATGATGTTGTATTGGTATATACTACAATAGTATTTCTTGAGCCATTATAAGAAGGTAAATAGTTGTGATTTACAGTTACGATTTCTGTTTTTTTGTCTTTAACGCTATAGACCTTTACAGTCGAATTTGCATAATAATCTTGTTCATCTTTTTCTTTAAAATAAAACATTTTACTATGTGGTTTCCAGCTATATCCATATCCAATACCATACTTTTCGGAAATTGTAGTAATTGACTTGTTTTCCAGGTTTAATAAGTACACTCCACGGTTGTGTTCTTTTGTGAGTAATACCATTTTCCCATCGGGTGAAGGAACCGGATTTGTAAACGAACCTTCAATGTTTAAACATATCGGATTTGAGATTTTTTGTGCCTTAAGCTGATTCATGCATAGCATTGTGGCGACGATTAAAATTTTTGTTTTCATAAATTAAAAAATTAAATTAAGTAGTAAATATACTACAAAAATTAAATTTTAAAATAAAAAAAACACCTCGAATAGGAGGTGTCTTTTATAAGATATTTTAGTTTGTTATCGTCTAAACTTATTTCGAGTAATAATTGCTTTTAATTTCGCTTTTAAGTCTTCTCCTGTATCATAAACCATTTGTTCGTTGGTTGGAAATGGAACGGCTCTTCGGTCGAAATATTGCAAGTAGTTATCGTCACAAGCTCTTTTGTCTCCGTTGTAATTTGCATAAATGTATTCAAAATTGAACTCGCTAGCTAAAGGGAACGTGTCGATAAGTTGGTTTGTTCTAAAATCAATATAATCAACTTTTGCAGTTACCTGACAAGCTTTAAACTGACGGAATTCATAAATGTTAACGCGTATAGTTTTTAAATTGTCAACCTTGATAGGGTTTCCTAAACTGTCTTTTACCACATTTCCGTTAGCATCTAACAAGGTTTTAGTTCCATCTTTAATTTGTTTTTCCTTAATAAATTCTTTCTCTTTTACTTGTTCCGGAGAAATATTAATCTGACGGAAATTAACAATCATCCCATAATCGTAATTAATTCCTTTTTGCTTGTTGCTATGGTAAACAGTCCATTTATCATTCAATCCAAAAGTACTGAAATCCAACAAGTCGCTTTGTAAACGAGCCGGGATAACCATGTTCGTTTCGTTTTTAGTATATACGTTAACGAAATCAGTTCCTTTAAATTGAGCCTCATCCATTAATTGTTTTACATCTTTATATCCCGGATTAATACTTTCCAAGTAGGCAAAATCATCATATGCACGACGATAACTCATTTTATCATTCGTTTTTAGTAACAATTTAGAATTATCGTATAAGTATTTAGACAAAGCATTTTTACTGTTTACAATCTGATTTGAATAATCTTCAAACGGAAAAATAGCATTACGCCCTTCTTTCATTAAACGTAAAGGTAATAACGGTCTAATTTTTTCCTGACGGTTGCTTAACTGTAAATAAGTATTGTATACTTTTTCCAAATTAGCAGGGTTACCATCTTTAGATAACATATCTATAGCGCGTAAATCACGTTCTTTAGCTTTAGCAAAAGCTTCCTCCATCAAATAGATATAGTCTTGTTTTCCTTTCGAAGTTTTGTTGGTTTTTAGTGCTTCAGCAGCGCGATAAATAGCGCCGTCATAATCTCCGTCGCTAAGCATGCTTTGTGTGTGTTTAACACCACATGAATAAATAAAAAGTAACAATAAAAATAATGAAGTAATTTTTCTCATAAATAGTTAATTTTAGCAAAAATATAATTTTTCAGGAGCTTTTCCCGCTATTCACTATATCTTTTTGTATTTTAAAAAGAAATACAAAAAGGATGCCGTTTCTATCGGGGCTAGAAAAAAATAAAAAAAAACTCCGAAAATTTAATTTCGGAGCCTTACTTTATTTTTGTTTGGGTCTGTATTCCAAATCGTATTCGGTAGTCCATGTTTTACCGTCATCGTTCGATATTTCACCATGTTGTCGTACTTTTCCATCCTTCAACTTATAAAAAGTAAGACGTCTAACAGAAACAATATTTTTGCCATTATTAAATGGTCGACTAATAAAATGCATCGCATCGTTCTCAAAATGCCCGGTTAAAAATTCGGTACTTCCACCAATGTTGTCTATCCAGTTTTGTTGCCATTGTTTGGTAGCAGCGTTATACGAATTGAAACTTTTACCGCTATAGGTTAAGCCTTGTTGTTTATTGGCCGATGTCCATTCTTCCAAAACTACACAATTGTCTAATATTTTTGAGATTTTACTTTCTCCGGCTAAATTACCTTTCAAGTCATAAACACTCCATTCGCCAACCCAAAAATCAAACTGATTGTATATTGGGTCTTTTTCGCAAGGTTTTTGTGCATTAGTCATAATGGTAAAAAGTATAAGGGCAAACAATATGTTTTTTTTCATTGCTTTTGTATAAAAAATAAGAGCAATTTAGGTAAACTGCTCTTATTGATATGTTAATGAAAGTGTAAAATCTATTATTTCGTAGGAATTGGAGGTAATAATTTGCTAGACACTTCTCCGAAACCAATACGTACTTCATTGTTTTTGCAATATCCTTTCATGATAACGGTATCGCCATCATTGATGAATTTACGCTCTGAGCCGTCTTTCATTTGGATTGGATTTTTTCCACCCCAAGTAAGTTCCAACATTGAACCGAAAGAATCTTCTGTAGGTCCCGAAATTGTTCCAGAACCCATCATGTCACCCGAGTTAATTCTACAACCGTTAATGGTGTGGTGTGCTAACTGCTGACTCATAGTCCAGTACATATATTTGAAATTCGATTTACAAATTAAAGTTTCCGGGTTGTTTTCAGGAGCAATGGATACTTCTAAATTGATGTCAAAAGCATGATCACCACTTTGTTGTAAATAAGGAAGTGGCGTTGGTTCTTGTTTTGGCGATGCACAACGGAAAGGTTCTAAAGCATCTAGGGTGACAATCCATGGAGAAATTGAAGAAGCAAAGTTTTTCGCTAAAAAGGGTCCTAGTGGTACATATTCCCATTTTTGAATATCACGTGCCGACCAGTCGTTTAACAATACCATTCCGAAAATATATTCTTCTGCTTCACCTACAGGAATGTTTTCTCCCATAATATTAGCATCGGTTGTAATAAAAGCGGTTTCCAATTCAAAATCAACCAAACGAGATGGTCCAAAAACAGGAGCTGTTGCATCTGCAGGCATTGTTTGTCCCATTGGACGGTGCACTGGAATTCCCGAAGGAACAATTGTAGAACTTCTACCATGATATCCTACAGGGATGTGTAACCAGTTTGGCAACAAAGCATTTTCCGGATCACGGAACATTTTACCAACATTGGTCGCGTGTTCTTTACTCGAATAAAAATCGGTATAATCACCAATTTGAACCGGAAGTTGCATTTCTACATCGGCAATATTAAAAACCACTACGTCGCGATGTGATTGATTGTCTCGTAACTCAGCATTGTTTGCATCGAAAATATCGGCTAAACGGTTACGTACTAAACGCCACGTTTTTTTTCCATCCGATATAAAATCGTTCAAAGTATCTTGCATGAACATATCGTCGGTTAAATCGATACCTTCAAAATACCCTAATTGTTGTAAGGCTCCCATATCTATAGCGAAATCACCAATTCGCGTTCCAATGGTAACCACGTCTTCTTTGGTAATAAATACCCCAAAAGGTATATTTTGTATTGGGAAATCACAATTTTCGGGTACTGGTAACCAAGATTTTCTATTTGGATCGTTTGCTGTTATAGGCATGATGTTGTGTTTTATATGAATAAAGTATTTTCAATCATCAAATATAGTTTCAATTGGGATTTTACCAAACACTTTTCGTATTTTTGAGCTCGATTTAACAAACTTTATAGAAAATGCAACGCGACGAACAAATTTTCGACTTAATTCTTGAAGAACAAGACAGACAAATCCATGGATTAGAACTTATTGCATCTGAAAACTTTGTAAGCGACCAAGTAATGGAAGCTGCAGGTTCAGTGTTAACCAATAAATATGCAGAGGGATATCCTGGAAAAAGATATTATGGTGGATGTGAGGTAGTAGATGTTATCGAACAAATTGCTATCGACAGAGCCAAAGAATTATTTGGTGCCGAATATGTAAATGTGCAACCGCATTCTGGTTCTCAAGCTAATACTGCAGTTTTTGCAGCTTGTTTGAAACCGGGAGATAAAATTTTAGGTTTCGATTTATCGCATGGAGGTCACTTAACACATGGTTCGCCGGTTAATTTCTCGGGTAAATTATACAATCCGGTATTTTACGGAGTAGAGCAGGAGACAGGTCGTTTGAATTATGATAAAATTCAAGAAATTGCGACAAAAGAACAGCCAAAATTAATCATAGCGGGTGCTTCGGCTTATTCTCGTGATATGGATTTTAAACGTTTCCGTGAAATTGCAGATTCAGTTGGAGCAATTTTAATGGCAGATATTTCACATCCAGCAGGTTTAATTGCTAAAGGATTAATGAATGATCCAATTCCTCATTGTCATATTGTTACTACCACTACACACAAAACTTTGCGTGGACCACGTGGGGGTATGATAATGATGGGTAAAGATTTTGAAAACCCATGGGGATTAACCACTCCAAAAGGTGAAATCCGTATGATGTCGCACGTTTTAGATATGTCGGTTTTCCCTGGGAATCAAGGTGGACCTTTAGAGCATATTATTGCTGCTAAAGCAGTAGCTTTTGGTGAAGCGTTGACCGATGAGTTCTTCCGTTATGCTATGCAGGTTCAGAAAAATGCTAAAGCTATGGCTGAAGCTTTTGTGAAAAGAGGGTACAATATTATTTCTGGCGGTACAGATAACCATATGATGTTAATCGATTTACGAAACAAAGGGATTTCTGGTAAAGAAGCTGAAAATGCTCTAGTTAAGGCAGAGATTACAGTAAATAAAAATATGGTTCCTTTCGATGATAAATCACCATTTGTTACTTCAGGTATTCGTGTAGGAACTCCAGCTATTACCACACGCGGTTTAGTTGAATCTGATATGGAAACTGTTGTAGACATGATTGATCGCGTTATCATGAATCATACTAATGAAGAAGTTCTAGAGCAAGTTGCCGATGAAGTAAACGATATGATGAGCGAAAGAGCTATGTTCGTTTTTTAATTGAACAATTGTTTGATATTATAAAAAGTCTCTCATTCGAGAGACTTTTTTATTGGTAAAAATACTTTAAGGTTTGTATGACTGATGTAATTAGAATGACGCCTAAAACAATATAGCGAAAGTATTTTTGATTGGTTTTTTCCACTATTTTCTTTCCAATCCATGTTCCTAGAATGCTAATTGCAATTAGTACCGGAATGTAGATGATGTGCTCTTTTAAAAAATAACCATTTAAAATATAGATTAAAGCGCGGCTACTATCCACGCCTAGATCGATTAATGCCGAGGTAGCAATAAAAATGTCTTTTTCTAAATTAAAAGCAGTTAAGGTCAATCCGCGAATCGCGCCACCTGTTCCTATAAGCCCGGCTAAAAAACCAGAAATAGTTCCGCCGATGTATAGGTTTTTGTTACTCTTTTCAATGGTTTTGTTAATGTTGAATACCAAATAGATTGATAAAAGTAAAAGAATCAAATTCATTCCGAATTCAATTTCTTTTTGTGGAATATATTTCGTTAACAAGGCGCCCAGTATAACAAATATAATGGCAGGTATGCCAAGTTTTAAGAAAATGCTTTTATCAATTCCTTTTCGAAAAAGAACGATTTTGGTAATGTTACTAAATACATGAAAAACGGCAGTAATTCCTAATACAATTTTAAAATCGAAAAATAAAGCGGCTAACGGAACAAACAAAATAGATGATCCAAATCCGCTCACGGTTCCAATAATTTCAGCCAGTAATGCTAAAACAAAAAAGATAATTAAATCATTCATAGTTGAAAGTTCTAATCAAATTTAACCAATTTTAACGCTTTCTTTGTAAATTTTAAGAATGGAATAGTTTTTGATTTACTATTTTTGAAAATATAATTTCAAAATATTGCGTAACAGATATTTTGTGATGTAAACAAATACCCATAACGTGAAAATTAGTTTAACTCTATACTTGACAATAGTACTTTCTTTTTCGGTTTTCGCCCAAAAAGATAAAGGACTGAATTCTATTGTAATTCCGTTGGGTAAAAATCCGGATGTAGAATTAAAACCTGAGGAAAAAGCCGATTCAAGATTTAAAGCCATTGATTTTGGATCTTCGGTTTACGATGAAAACAAACCGCTTACTTTTCCGAAAGAAAATAAATCGTTTGAAATAGGAGGGAATTCTGTATCAACTCAAAAAGAAGTTTTTGCCAATCCAAGAGAAATCCCCAAAAATGCTATTCCAAAAGCCCGTGGAGATGAAAATACTAAAGTGTTTAGAAGAAATCAGTCGTTTGGAGAATTCAAGACAAAATCGTCTATGGTAAAAGTTATGTACCGAGATCACATGGCTGAAGATGGCGATATTATAAAGGTTTCGGTAAACAATATTGTTGTTGCAGCTCGTGTATATCTTCTAAATCAATTCAAATATGTAGATATCGGATTAACACCAGGCTTTAATAAAATTGAATTTGAAGCACTTAACCAAGGGACTTCAGGACCAAATACCGCCGAATTTCATGTGTTTGATGAAAAAGGAAAATTAATTACAGGAAATCAATGGGACTTGGCGACAGGTTTTAAAGGTTCGGTTATGATTATAAAAGAAGAATAACTACTTCATTTTAAGTTCCATTTCATACAAATCAAATCCGTCAGCCCAAAAGTTTTTTTCGATACGCGTTAGTGTAAAACCCATTTTTTGATAAAAAGGATACACCAATTGTGAAGTTCGTACAACAACTGTTGTAACCGGTAACTTCTTAAGATGATTTAATCGGTGTAGTACAAGTTGTTTACCAATTCCTTTTCCTTGAAAATCGGGATGTATAATATCCCAAGAAATTCGTGCAGTTTGGGATTCCGGGAAATAATTAATTCCTCCAGCACCAATTATTTCATTATTGTCTTCAACCACAAAATAATCTTCACGATAATCGTTTAAATAGGTAATGAAATCAAGCTCTTCTTCTGGTGCAAAATATTGCGGGATGTTGAGCTTAAGCAATTCAATAAGGTTGTTACAATCCTCCGGTTGATAAACTCTAATCATGTTAATTTTTTATGATTAGATTGTATTTTGTCAGCAAGCCTTTAATGCCTTCCGAAGAGAATATTGCTTTTTTAAGTTTGGTTTTTTCTGGATCGATTGAAAAATCGTAACTGGTATAGAAATCGGCTTTTTCACAGTTAGCATCGGTGAAAACAGCTAAACGTAAATTGCAATTGTCAAACATAGCTTCCGATAGGTCGGTTTGCATAAAATCGACACTTACCATGCTGCAATTAGTGAAACTTATCTTTTTGAGTTTTAAAGCGTAAAATTGTGCATAATCTAACAAGCAGGTATTAAAATGGAACTCATAAATTACCTGATCGGTCATGGCAAAATTTACCGATGTAAAATTACAATGATTAAATAATGTATTTCTGAAGCCTACATGACCAATTTTGGCTTCTTTAAAATTACATTCGTAGAAAGTACAATCTATAAAAATGGTTCCGGTGAAATTTGCTACAGTGAAGTCACAGTTTATGAAAGTGCAGTTTTCAAATTCCTTTTGGCAAATTTCGTATTGAGTAAAAATATTGTTTTTGTATTCTTTATCGTATATAAAGTCGGAAGTCATTGCTCGTTTGTTTGTAGCAAATATATGAATTATTGCACTTGAGCTATTTTTTTTAATTTTTCGATATCTATTGGCTTGCTAAGAAAATGACGAATGCATTCGTACATTTTGGCTCGGTCTTTATCTTCTTGTGATATGGAAGAGCTGGCAATGTAAATATCGTTCACAATATTGATGGATTTCTTATATGGAATGAAGATGTCCAGGAATTCCCAGCCGTCCATTTGAGGCATTTCGATATCAAGCAAAATGATATCCGGAATACTTTTTGTTTCCTTAAAATGATGAAAGGCTTCTTCGGCATTAGTAAATGACATTGCCTCAGAAAACAACTCCGATTTTGCAATTAGTTTCTTGGTAACCAATTGGTAAATTGGATCATCATCAATTATGCAGATAGATTTATTGGGCATTATTTAAAAAATATTTTAAATGTTGTTCCTTTATTTAATTCACTTTCAACTTCAATTTTTCCCTTTAAAGCATCAATTTGATTTTTGGTTATAAACAAACCAATTCCTCTCGATTCCGGATTGTTGGTAAATGTTTTATACATTCCAAACAACTTATTTCCGTTTTTCTCAAGGTCAATACCTATACCGTTATCTTTAATTTCCAACACAGTATATTCATCGTTTTGCACCATATTCAATTCGATAATCGGATTTCGATCCGGATGTTTATATCGAATTGCATTGGATATAAAATTAAGCAAAATACTTTCAAGATACGCAGGATTAAATTTTATTGTAACCGAATCTGAGATATTATTGAGTATTGTAGCTTCATTTTTGATGATTTGATTGCGAAGTACATCAAGGGTTTTTAGTATGTATTTGTTTAAATTTATTTTTTCTACAATAGGGTTAATGTCCGATTGAATTGAAACTACTTCGTTGAGGTTATCCATAGTTTCATTTAATGCTTCCGAAACCGATTTTAATAAACTTAATAATTCATGTTGTTCGTTTTTATCTTCACTTAACTCAATTAAATTAATAAGCGATTGAATGTTACTGGTATGTGATCTTAAATTATGAGAAACAATATGCGAAAAATTAAGCAGCCTTTTGTTTTGTTCCGAAACTAAATTGAACGAGTTGTTTAAATCAATTTCAAACTGTTTTGATTTGGTAATATCGATTAAAATACCTCTAAATTTAAACGAACCATCTTTTTCGGTAAATACATTAACAATGTCGCGAAGCCAAACGGTATTTCCTCTTTTGTCTATCATTCGATATTCGTGAACGTGTGGTTTTTTGTCTTTAGACCATTCATCAACAAGTTCAGAAACTAATTGCTTGTCTTCGGGGTGCAAATGTTCAAACCAAAAATTATCGTTGCTCATCCATTCTTCTGGGGTATAACCTAAAATGGCTTCGGATTGTTTGCTGATAAATGTTACTCCAGGTCTATCTGGATATCCTTCCCAAACTACACCATCAATAGTATTAATTAACGATTCTAAACTTAATTTGGATTGACGGATTTCTTCTTCGTGTTGTTTTCGTTTGGTAATATCTTCAACAATAGTCATGTGTGTAGTAGGCATAGTTCCTTTTTCCCATAATGGAGAAACAGTAATATTCACCCAAATAACATGGCCGTTTTTATGATAATATCTTTTTTCTAACGAAAATCCGTTTGTTTTTCCCTCCTTAACTTGATTCATGTGGATGGTATCATTCTCTCTATCGTCTTCGTGTGTAACTTCCATTACGGTAAGTTTTTTAATTTCGGCAATAGAATACCCTAAAAGAGAACAATATTTTTCGTTGGCATCAATGAATCTGCCAGAAATTGAATCGGTGTGTGTTATACCTAATCCCGCATGATCAAAAATCGATTTAAAAAACAGCTCGTTTTTAAGTAATTTTTTGGTTTGTACTTGAACAAGTTGCTGTAGTTCTTTTGGTTTTTTTAGTAAATGAGATACAAATATGCCGCAGATTAGCGCTAGTATGAAAGCTAAAAAGAAAATAGGTAAGGTTTGGTATAGGAGTTTTGATTCGTTTTTTTGAATTATGTATAAAGTCCAGTCGCCTTCTGGAATATAGACGCTTTTATAATTGGTAAGTTTGAAGTCGGTTTTGTCATTTAAAAAAAACAGTTCTTTATGTGTGGTTGGATCTTTTTTAGATAATTGAAAATAATATTTATCGCTTTCAAAGTTATTTATACCAGTAGATTTAATAAACGTTTCAAACCGAATTACAACGGCAGAAAATCCCCAAAATTTCCCATTCTTAAAAACCGGTAGCCGTCCCACAACACCTTGTCCGCCTTGTCGTAACTCAACAGGCCCAACATAGTACATTTTTTTGGTTTCAATCGCTTTTAAAGCAGCTTCTTTGTGTAGTGAATTCTCTAATATGTTGAAATTAGTAGCGGCTTCGTTACCTTTTAAAGGGTAGGTGTATTTAATGACACCATTAGGAACAAGCTGAACAGCATCGATTGCATTATTGTTTGAAACTAATTCTTTACCAACAGTATCAAAATTAGTAACTACGCCATTATCATCGATAGTAAGTGCTAAGCTTATAGCAGTGGCATAACTATTTTTTAAAGATTGTTCAATGTTTTGGTTGACTACGCTTAAGATGGTGTTCATTTCGGCCAGCTGCTTATTCTGAACTACGCTATATCGTAAAAAAATGATGAAATTTAATCCGGTAAGTAGAATTGAAAAAACAAGTAATCCCGTTGTTCTGGGACGATTTATAAACCAGTTACTTATTTTTTCGAAGCCCATAAAATGATTCGTTTTTAACTGAAATTACCATAAATATAGTAAAAATCAGTCAGTTGTAATATTAACAATGAATTAAATAAAGGATTTGGGAATCGAAACAATAAAAAAACCCTGCTAATGCAGGGTTTTGTGACCTCGACAGGACGAAAAAGGTCACACTTAAATAAACAAATACATATACTGTAATAGTATAATATTTATACTAGTATAGATACTGTACAAATACTTGTTTGTATTTGTTAGTTCTTGTGCTAAAGATGTTGTGCAAATGTTGTGCAAATTTTTAGGTTCAATTAATGAAAAATAAAAAATAATAAGTTATAAATCATAATCTTAGCTGACTACAAAAGCGTTCAATAATATCGAGTGGTAAGCTAAAGGCTTTACATAAATTTTTGTCAGAATATCCAATCTTGTTTTTGTAAAATTTGTTCTACTATAATAAGTTAATTTTGGTGTGTTATGTCATCATAATTAATTGTAAGTCAAGTAATTTCTTATATTTGTATATACTTAGTTTTGAATATTTATGAATAAAACATTACTTCAGCGTCCGGCAATTGAATTATTAGATGAATTTGGAGCTGGAAAACATAAGCCTGGTTCTGGTAGTGCTGCTGCTTTTGAAGGTATGTTAGCTTCCAAACTTTTGATGACTGTAATTTCTGTCACAAATAGACCTTCAATGCAATCACGTTATAAAGCAGCATTGCCAACTTTATTGAAATATTATAAAGAAATTGAAACGAAGATTTTTCCTGAACTTTATGAGTTGTTTTCTAAGGATTCTTTTGAGTTCGACAAAGCTATTAAATTAAGAGTTGCAAGGCGCAAAGAACAAGATCAAATTGAAAGAAATTTTTTGAGACGTCAAGAAATGGAGCAAATGAAAGTTGTGATTGATATTCCAATGCGGATTGCAAATCATGCTATTTCATTATGTGAGATGGCAAATTTTGTATTCGATTATGCATTTGAGGACGCAAGAGGTGATTCGCATGTTGCTTTTAGTGGAGCGGTTGCAGCCTTATCAGGTTCACTAGCAATTATAAGACTTAATCTTCTCGAGTTTGGAACTGATGATTATCGATATTGCGAAATGATAATTCAAAAACTTCAGGATTTAGACTTGACTTACACCAATTACAATGAGCTTGCAACTTCAAAGATTGCAGTTTTGCAAAGAGAATACGATGTTAAGCTTCCATTTTATTTAGAACTACATGATTTGATTGATAAATTAAAATCATATAAAAACCCTACTGAGGATCAAATTGAAAAAGGTATTTCTGACTTTCAAAAATTGATTTGGAAACATCGTAATCTAATTTGGTTGGAAAACCCACCTTTAGATTATAAAGATCTATTAGATCCTGAGCTTATTTTCAAAGATGTATTGGGGTACGACTACGTTAGTAGAGAAGAATTTGGAGTTTTGGATGAAATGGCTAATACAAAAGAAATTGCTGGACTTATCCATCAAAGTAATCGTTTGGTTGTGGTTTCAAATAAATTTCCAGTGTCTGTTCAAAGATTTACTGCAGCTCACGAATTGGCTCATGCTCTTTTTCATGAAAATGATACTTTGCATAGGGATATGCCTATGGATTTTGCCCAAAATAATAGTCATAAACCTCGAACAGAAAAAGAAGCTGATAAAGGAGCTGTGTTTATACTTATGCCTAGAAAATATGTTATTAGAGAATTTAAAGCTCGTTTTGGAACACCACCATTTGTAGTTAATGAGGATTCAGTATTTAATTTAACTAGAGGTGATGTTAGTAGTTTAAGAAAAGATGTAAAAACATCTAGGGGTTTGGCAAAAAAGCTTGCAATTTCATCATCTTACAACCATGTTTATTTTGAATCGCTTGCTGATTTTTTTAATGTTTCTATTGAAGCTATGGCAATTAGACTTGAGGAATTGGGATTGTTAAAATTTTAAGTGTATAAGAAATATTCATTCTATGTGAATTTTGCTATGGATCTTAAATTATAACTCAATCTTATTATATATTAAATAGAATTAAATCACTCAAATGAGTGGTTTTTTTGTGTAAAGAAGGTTTGTTAATGTGGTGTATTCATTCTGAAATTGTATTAATAAATTTAATTACATGATTATGAATATCACTAATTTTAGTTAGATGAAAAATCATTAAAAATGGTGATTGTAAGAAAAAGCTTTTCTAGTTAAATTGGCAATCTAAATATATTCCATAGCCAATATGCATAAGATAACAATCAAAGAACTTGTAGAATTTAAGAGAAAGACATCTGAAAAAAGCAAAAAAAATTTTTCTCTAAAATTGAAGTATAGAAAAGAGAAGGAAATAGGTTTAAGTGATAATGGTGGCGGGGATTACTGGATTATAAGCACAAGTTGTATATACAAAGCTTTTAAATACAATAGTAAAGAATTTTATGATCTTAAAATTGATGAGCTTCAATCAAAATATAAAGATATTGATGATATACGTATTAAATCTATGTATAAACGTAATATAAATATCTTAACAAGTTTTAAAGATTTTGATTTTGATGATTTGAGACCTTTAAATATTTCAAATTTTCAACCAATTCATAAAGAATCTAAAATATATATAGTAGATGAGTTTCCTTTATATATTAATCCCAATCTATTATTTAGTCACGAACGAAATGGAAAGGAAGAAATAGGTGCTTTATGGTTAATACCACAACTTGAGGGGTTTAATAAATCTGAATTGGGTATGTTTTGTGAAATGCTATATAGATTTCTTGTGAAAAATTTTTCAAATGATTATCAAATTTCAGAAGATTACTGCATCGCTATTGATACATTCAATGCCCAAACAGTAGTCTATTCTAATCTAATAAATGGTCAAATTCCTTTTCTAATTGATAAAACTTTAGATGAACTTAAAGTTGTATAGGTCATGTAAAGATTATATTAGAGATATGATTTTTGTATATTATTTTCTAAACTAAAAATGAAATTAAGATGGTTGCCATTGGTTTACGTGTTTTTTCAAATTCAAATATTATATATACAATAATAGAGCAAGATAATAATGGTAACTTTATTTATAGAACAATATCAAATTTATTTATACCTGCTTCAATGAATCAACCTGAACGGTTAAATTATGTTCGAAATACTTTGTTGGATATTGTTAATGAATATAGTGTAAATCAAGCTGTAATTAGAGTTTCAGAGGCTAATATTAAATTAAATCAAATAGCAATTGAGAGGTTTTTTGTAGAGGGTGTAGTATTGGAATCTTTAGCAGGAAGCACAGTAATAAAATCAAAAATGGGTAAAATAGCTACAATTGCTAGATTATTAAATATTAATAGAGAAGATTTTAAATTGTTAGTTGATAATACAAAGTCATTTGAGTTAATTCCTGATGAAATAAAATGGCATAAGCTTTCTAGTTATGAAAGAGAAAGTATTTTGTCTTGTCATGCCGCATTAAATATATAATAATATGTCAAATTTTTTTACTGAAACAACGCTAAATTTCAAGCAAATTAAAAAAATTGGAGGGGGAGGAGAAGGAGTTGTATATAAAGCTAGAGACCTACAGTTGGGTTCAATTATAGCAATTAAACAAGTTCCAGTAGTTAGTTTTAAAAAGCCATCACTTTTTTTTGAAGAGGCTAAAAAATTATATATAACTAAGCATCAAAACATAGTTCCTGTTAATTATAGTTGTTTAGATTCTGAAAATATATATCTTGCAATGCCTTTCTACGAAAAAGGTTCTTTAAAATCGTTAACCGATGTAAGATTTCTGACTTCAAGAGAAATAATACGATATTCATTGCAATTTTTATCTGGGTTAAACAATGTTCATGTTAAAAAGCTAGTTCATTTTGATATAAAACTTGAGAATATTTTATTGACAGATTCAAATCAAGCCGTCTTATCTGATTTTGGATTAGCCCAACATGTTTCATATTATGGTTTTGCAACAAATTTCGGAACAACTCCTGTTTTTGCACCGCCTGAATTGTTTAATCAAGCTAATCATAACTTGAAGTTTGATGTATATCAAGCTGGGATTACTTTATATCGTATGTGTTGTGGTGATAAAATTTTCAGTCATCATGTATATAACGCTCATATTAGTAGAGGAAATCATGATAATCGAAATTTTATTAAAAATCTTATATCTGGAAAATTCCCTAATCGTTCATTATATTTGCCACACATTCCTATTCAATTAAAAAAAGTGATTAATAAAGCAATGGAGGTTGATCCAAATAACAGATATTCTTCAATTATAGAAATGATGAATGATCTTAGTAAAATTTCAACGTCTAATGACTGGCAATATGAAACTGATTGGTCAGGGAATGAAAGATGGTCTAGGCCTGGATATGAAATTACTGCAACATTAAAGGGTGATATGTGGGAGTTAAATGCTCAAAAAGGCGAGAGAAGAAAAGTTAATTATTGTGTTAAAGTAAGCAATGAATCACAAAAAAATTCGTTAATTTATGCATATCTTTTGGATACTAATTGGTAATGAAGAAAGCTATTTCAACATATAAAGAGCGTAATAGAGAGGATTTTTCAAATCCATTTAATAAACTTTCACATGAAGAATTGTTGAAATTAGCTAATGTGAAAATATATAATGGTAGTTATATCATTAAACATCTGCCAAATGGTAAGATTGTGGTTCACTCTAAAAGTATAAAGCATAAGTAATGCTAATAAATAATTAAAAAGCCTTATCGTTTGATAAGGCTTTTTAATTATTCTTTCTAATAATTAGCAAAAATGTTTGAATTATACATTGAATTGGACAATAAAATCTATTGATATTATTTAAAAGTAATTTATACTATGTTTGTTGTGCAAATGTTGTGCAAATGTTGTGCAAATTTCAAAAACGAAATAAAAAAATAAGCGCAACTCGTTGATTATCAATTAGTTGCGCTTAATATTAAAGTGACCTCGACAGGATTCAAACCTGTAACCTTCTGAGCCGTAATCAGATGCGCTATTCAGTTGCGCCACGAGGCCGTTGTTTTAACGGGTGCAAATATAGAAAGAAATGTATAACATGCAAAGTAAAAAGTGAAATTTAATCAAAAAAAATGCATATGAACAGGTAGGTATGTGATATTCAGTGCCTTTTGTTAGTGTGAATTATTCTTATTCATTTTATTAACAATCCCAAGCAATTCGATCGATAAGACAGATTCTTAATTCTGAAGTCAAAAATTAATCTAATGCACGGGTGGTTACATAATAGCGCCAAGCAATAATAGCTTTTTGCCATTTTTTGGCTTTAGCTAGATCCAGTTGTTGTTTGGTAAAACTTGGTAAGAACAGCTTGTTTATTTTGGCTAAAATTTTGTACATGTTTGTATTTTGATTATGCAAATATATGAAAACAAAAAAACCGCTGTTTAGCGGTTTTTTATTTATGCTTTTTTAGTACTCAGCTTTGCTTTTTCTAACTCTTCTTTAGCTTTTTGTAGTTCTTCTTTAGCCTTCATCATTTCTTCTTTGGCTTTCATCATTTCTTCACGAGCGCGTTCCATTTCGGGTTTAGATAATTCCATTTGCATTCGTGCACGTTCCATTTCCGGACGCATTTTTTCCATGCGCTCTTTTGCTTCTTTCATTTGTATTCTAGCTCCGTTCATGGCATCTTTTCTAATCTTTTCTATTTCTACTATCGAAATAACCGTATTTCCATTTTCATCGGTAAATATAAAATCTTTAGGACCTTTTTCTCCTTTCGGGCCTTTTTCTCCTTTCCCCTTATAAACGAAAACTTGGTCCATATCTTCAAAATTCATGTCGCCAATTTTATCTTCCGCTACTTTTTCACCATTTATCCAAACTTCTTTTTTGTCACCATTTTGTTTGATAACAATTTTCTTCATGTCTGTTTTAGGTGCTTTTGGAGCTTTCGGCACTTTAGGAGCCTTTGGTGCTTTTGCAATACCATTTACTTCTGGTGCTTCAGGAGCTTCCGGCGCTTCTGGCGCTTCAAAATCGAAATCGAAATTATCTTCCCAGGCGAAGTTTTCATCATCACCATCAACAATTATTTCAACATCTTTATCATTACCATCCGAAAGTTTTAATCTACGGATATTTGCAAGCCCTTCTCTTGGTTCTCTTCCAGCCGGACCTCCAAATCCAATAGATCCTTTTCCGTTTTCATCCATTTCTTTATAAAACCGAATGGGTTGAATAGGGGAGTCGCTTTCCATATGAGAAGTGCCTTTTCTTCCATCTTTATCTTTAAATTCAACTTTTATGGCTGTGATTTCTCCGTTAGCATTTCTTTTGACTTTTGAAGTTTTTAAGGTAACGCCAAAATCATTTTTAAGCATTTCTGCATCTTTTTTGATTTCTTCATCAGATGAATTTTTATCGATTACAATGGCTATTACTTTTTTGTTTTTTTCATGTTGCTCCATTTGCGGTCCTTTTTTCTCTTGGGCATGTACTGTTACTTGAAACTGAAAAATAAAGATGGCTAATAGCGGTAGTACAATTAAATACTTCCATGAATTTCTCTTGTTTGATTGATTTTTGTTTAACATAACTATTCGTTTTTTGATTAATGATTGATAAAATGGATTTGTGATAGCAATACATTGCGATTGCATCATTACTTTTAATAAGGTTTTTTGATACGCTTTAATATCGTCGGTTTTTTGTGTGGCTACATTATCGGCAATAAATTCTAGATTTTGAGCAATTGCTTTTTTGTACAACCAAACAATTGGATTAAACCAAAAGGCGATACAGAAAATTTGAGCCAAAATCATATCTAATGAGTGTTTTTGAGCACTGTGAACCTGTTCGTGATGTAAAATATTTTCCAGCTCATGCTCTTTTAATACCGAAGAGTTGTAAACGATATAATTAAAAAATGAAAAAGGTGATTGTACTTTTTCAGTATCAATTAAGTAGAAATTACTACGTTTAATTGCCTTTGGTTTTTCAATAATTTGTTTAATGGCAAAGCAATCCATAACAAACTTGATGAAAAAAACAGCAAGTCCAATACTGTAAATACTCGCAATAAGTAAAAACCAGTTTATGGTAAATACAGGTTCATTTGCTGTTGTGTTTTCTAGTACAGCAGGAATTTGTGAATAGTCGTAATCCGAAACCGGACTTGGTTCTACCCAAATTATTTTGGTAAAAGTGATTAATGGAAATACTAATGAAGTAATAAGCCCGGTTAATAAAAACCATCTGTTCGAATTGAAAAAAGTCTCTTTTCTGAGAAAAGTAAAATACGTCAGATAAAAGATGCACATCAGTGCACTTGCTTTAAGCAAATATATTCCTAATGCTTCCATAAGCTTATTTTTTCTGTTCTATCATGTCTAATATTTCACGTAATTCTTTAGCGCTGATTTTTTCTTCTTTAGCAAAAAAGGAAATCATGCTTTTGTACGAATTGTTGAAATAATTTTCTATAGCTGTATTCATAAAACCTTTACGGTAATCTTCTTTGCTAACTAATGGATAATATTGATGTGTATTACCAAAAGCGTTATGCGACACATACCCTTTTTCTTCCAGATTTCGTATTATGGTAGAAAGCGTATTGTAATGCGGTTGGTCTTCTTTTATTTCGGCCAAAACCTCTTTTACGAATGCTTTTTGGAGCTTCCATAAAATATGCATTACTTCTTCTTCTTTGTTTGTTAACTTTTGCATGAATTTTATTTTTATGGCGTTCCTGTTAAATGAAACAGGCGGACTATTCGCTAAATCTTTTAAACCAATAATTTCTAGAGTCTCAATGTTTAATTTAAAAGGATATCGCTACAAATTTTAATTCACTGAACACTTATGATGAATAAATGCTATGTGAAGTAGTCCCTAACGCATTTTTAGAACTATCTGAAACAAACTTACAACTATAATTTTAGTTACACAACTATAAAAATAGTTAATCAACTAAAATTATAGTTTTTTTAACATTTCAAGACTAAATATAAAAAGGTAATAAGTTGATTTGTAGTGATTAACTATTTTCTTTATCTAGAAGTCTTTGCAGCCAAACACAAAGGAGTAAAGAAAATACACCTAAGCTACCCATAAAAAACCAATTGGCTTGATATCCCCAACGTCCAATTATTTCCATACCGGTTTTTGAACTTAGAATATGCGCAAGACTATAAGCCATCGTAAAAATAGCCATGTATCGCCCTTCGTGTCCTTTTGGCGCTCGGCTCATGGCAAAAGAATTTGAAAAAGGGAAGGCAAACATTTCACCAAAAGTCATAAATAACATCATAACAACAAGTATTCCAGCCCAATTGTTAATTAGCATTAAATACAAACTAATGGTCATTGCTAATAAGCCATAAGTAACTATTTTAACTTTTCCGATCTGTTTTCGCTCAACAAAACTAACAATAGGCATTTCGGAAAAGAAAATAATAAGGCCATTCATCATTAATAAGAGTCCGCTTTGAAATTCGGTTAGATTAAATTGTATTTTATGATACAGCGGAATAGTTGTAAATAATTGAAAAAACAGGATTCCTGTTGTCATACATATAAAAAGGAAAATCCAAAACGGTCCATCCGAAAAAACCGATTTACGAACAACTTCATTAATTTGCTCCGTGTGTTCAATTATTTTTTTCTTTTCTTTTACTAATAAGCCAAAAATTGTAATAGCTAACATGCAAGTTGCACCATCAACCCAAAACAAACCGCTATATCCCGAATTCATAATGATTAAACCACCTAAAGCTGGTCCGGCGGCAAATCCTAAATTAATGGCTAGTCGTACCAAGGTAAGTGCTCTTGTTCTGTTTTCGGGTTTGGCATAAACACCTAAAGAAACAAACATAGCTGGGCGAAACATATCGGCAATAACCATTAAAGAGAACATGCCAATACAAAGGCCTTCAAAACTGGTGATATATTGTAGTATAATGAATCCGATACCACTAGTGAATAAGCTAAAAATCATGATTTTATAAAAGCCTATTTTATCCGATAGTTTACCACCTAACCAGGAACCTATCATGGAACCTATACCAAAAAAAACCATTACCCATCCTACTTGACTGTATGTAAAGTTTAAATCTTCTTTAAGGTATTTGGATAAAAAAGGTAGAACCATAGTTCCGGCTCTGTTAATAAAAGTTACAAGCGTCAGTATCCAGATTTCTCGTGAAAATCCTTTGAAATTACTGATATATCTATTATAAGCTTTTATTAGCATTGTAGTAAATTGGTGTTGCAAAGGTACAAAGTAACTAGTGTATTAAGGAAGCGATTTAGGATTAACTCTGTTAAATTGTTGTGAATTTTTTTGCAGGTAAAAATGTTTATTTTTGTAGTAAAATAAGAATATGAAAAAGCTCCTTTTTGTATTATTGATTCCGGTTTTAGGCTATTCACAATGTTCTGTTGAAAATTCAAAAAAGTTTCAAGAACAATTGAATAAAGAATATGCCAATGAAACGGAAAGTCCTCTGAAAAAATCAGATTTAGAGCATTTCAAAGGGTTGGATTTTTTTGCTGTTAATGCTGCATTTTGCGTTGAGGCTAAATTGGTTAAAACGCCAAAAGCAAAACCTTTTGCCATGAAAACTTCGGGCAGCAGAACGCCTATGTATGTAAAATATGGTGAAGTTACTTTTCTTCTAAAGGGTAAAGAATGTAAACTTAACATTTACCGAAATATTGAACTGTCTAAACAAGAACAATATAAAAATCATTTGTTTTTGCCGTTCACCGATTTAACCAGTGGTGTTGAAAGTTACGGCGGTGGAAGATACATCGATTTGGAGGCTACAGAAAAAGATACAATTATAATTGATTTTAACCAGGCATACAACCCGTATTGTGCCTATAATGAACGATATTCTTGTCCGATTCCTCCAAAAGAAAACGATTTGCCAGTTGAAGTTAAAGCCGGTGTAAAAAAATTTCATGAGTAGTTAGTAATCTTATTTATGAAATTCAACCTTCACACTCATAAAGCCACAAATCAGGAAAATGTTTTGGAAATTGTCAATCAGTATCCAAATGAGTTTGATGATTCGGTAGAATTTTATTCCATAGGTATTCATCCGTGGTACATCGACACAAATAGAACTGATGACTATTTAAAGATTATTGAATCAAAACTGCTGGATAAACGATGCTTGGCTCTTGGCGAATGTGGTTTAGACAAGCGAATAAAGACAGTTATTGAAATACAAAAAGAAGTATTTCAAAAACAACTACTACTTGCAAAACAATACCAAAAACCTGTAATTTTGCATTGTGTTTCGGCTTTTCAGGAAGTAATCGAAATGAAAAAGGATTTGCAAATAGACGTTCCAATGATTATCCACGGATTTTCTAAAAATTGGCAGGTTGCAAAATCGTTATTGGATAATGGTTTTTACCTTTCTTTTGGGAAATATTTGCTTAGAAATCCTGAATTAAGTTCGGTTTTTCTTCAGGTTCCAAACAATAAATTTTTTCTTGAGACCGATACAATTGATGAATCAATATCAGCTGTTTATGATAAGGCAACTGCTGTTAAAGGAATTGATGTTGAAATTGCTGTAGAATCCAATTTCAATGAACTGTTTAAAAAAAATATCAATATTTAAAATAACCAAAATGGCAGAGTGGACAGAAAGAGCCGAATTATTATTTAAAAAAGAAGGATTAGAAAAACTTAAAAATTCTAACGTATTGGTAGTAGGAATGGGAGGAGTGGGTTCATTTGCTGCCGAATTTATTGCCAGAGCCGGGGTAGGAAAAATGACAATTGTAGATGGTGATGTTGTTGATATTACCAATATTAACCGACAGCTTCCGGCATTACATTCTACAGTTGGAGAGCCTAAAGTAAAAATTGTTGGAGACCGTTTGATGGACATCAACCCCGAATTACAATTAACTCGTGTTCAGGAATTTCTTTCGCCAGAAAGAGCTTTTGAGTTGGTTACTAACGAGTACGATTATGTTTTAGATTGTATTGATAGTATTACGCCTAAACTAAATTTAATTCTTGCTGCAAAACGTAAAAAAGTAAAAATTATTAGCAATATGGGTGCGGGCGGAAAGTTTGAAGCAAGCAAAGTATGTGTTAAAGATATAAGTAAAACAGATTATTGTCCGTTAGCAAAACAAGTTAGAAAACGATTGAAAACTGAAGGAATTTCAAGCGGTGTAAAGGTTGTGTATTCATACGAAAGACCTGATTACAGTAGTGTAAAAATGACTGACGGTTCAAACTTTAAAAAATCGTTTTACGGAACAAACAGTTGGATGCCAGCCTTGTTTGGTTTGCATGCGGCAGAAACAGTAGTAAAATATTTGTTGAAAAAATAAAAAGTCCCAATTGGGACTTTTTTTATTGTTTAACCGTAGTTGAATCTGATAGAGTAGAAGTTGCTTTTGGCTTAGTAGCTTCAGGCTTAGCTTCTTCAACTATAGGAATATAAATTTCTGTAACCCATTGCGATGGCTGACGGCTTTCTTTCACACCAACCGAATAGACTTCAATATATTTTCCAGCATGGTTTTCTTTCCAATTGTGCTTTTCTATTTCGGCGTAGGCTTTATTCCAAGCTTCTTTGCTGTGTGAATAATCGCCTTTTAAAGTTGTTTTTAAGGCAAGATAAGGATCGAATCTACCTCCTGTTACATCGCTTCCTTCCGATGTGAATATTTGTTCTTCAACAGGTAAACATACTGAGAAAGAAACAATTCCTGAAGTTTCGTCGTATTTGTGATAAATTGCAAATGGAGAACCACTAACGGTTATGTTGTTTTTTTCGGCAAACATGTTGATTTGTTTTAGTAAAACCGACATGTTGTGTGACAATGAAGTCATTTTACAGGTAAGCGATTGTTTAATATAGTTGCTTCCTGCTTTTCGAACCAAACCATCAACTTTAACCGAGTATTTACTTAATTCTGTAACAAGTTTGCTATCAATATTGTTTAATCCTTTTTCAAACATGGGAGCAAGCATTCTTTCGGCACCACCACTTAAAAAAGCAAAAGCCTTCATCATGAAATTCATTTTTCCTTTCATGCGCCAAGTTACCTTGGTTCCTTCTTTAACTTTTTGAAATCCCCAAATTATATCATTAGGTTCTCCACCTTCAAAATAAATTTTTTGAAAAATGCTGTCGTTTTCAATAAGGTTTACAGTATTCATTTTTCCGTTTCCGTCTTTACCGGTCCAAGAATACGAAGCACCTACGCCTTTGGTTTTCTCGGAAAAATTGTATTGGATGTTTGGATCTTCTTCAGCCCATGGTCCCCATTCGTTCCAGTTTTTGTAATCGTTTATGTAATTGAAAACAACAGACTGGCCAATATTGATGGTTTTGCTTCTCTGAATGTCAAAAGATCCATTTTGTGTGGCAATATATACTGAAAGTGCAATTATTAGTAAAAGCACTAATAAAAATATGTATTTTAAGATTCGCATAATTGTTGGGAAATTATGTTGGTTTTCAAATTTACAATATTATTCTTTCAAAAACATCTTAATTACGAATAAAATTCCTATAAAAGCTAAAAAGAAGAATAAAACCCAAAGACTTCCTTTGTAGTATTTTTTATGCAAAGCCAAATCTTTTCTGTAAACATAAATCATTGTTGCTACAAAAACGATTATAAAGATTAGTGCAAAGTACAGTTGACCTGTTGAAAACATAGTTTAGAAAATTTATACAAAATTAGACTTTTAAACAGACAAATTATTAATTTGACAACAAAAATAAATGGTATGCAAAAACAAATCAATTCCGTAAAAGAATTTCACGAAGCTTTCGGGTTAGGGGTGAATTTTTCACCAAAAGGCGATTTAGGTGAGCAAAAAAACATGTTGCGTTTTAACCTGATGAAAGAAGAAAACGAAGAATATTTAGAAGCTGTTCAGAATAATGATATTGTAGAAATAGCCGATGCTTTAGGCGATATGCTATACATACTGTGTGGTACTATTTTGGAGCATGGACTTCAACATAAAATTGAAGAAGTTTTCGATGAAATACAACGTAGTAATATGAGTAAATTAGGGGAAGATGGAAAACCAATTTACCGAGAAGATGGTAAAGTCATGAAAGGTCCAAATTATTTCAAACCTAATTTTGAAGAAATTTTAAGATAATTACAGTTTTAAGTCGCAGTTAACAGGGTGTCTGGAAACTGCGACTATAACTATATTTAGATTTTTACTGTCCAACCAAAGGTGTCTTCGGCTAATTTATACTGAATGTTAGTCAGTTTTTCTTTAATGTCTGCCGCAAATGTATTTTCTAACTTAGGCAATTCATAATAGGTATCTTGATAAGAGAAACCAGCAATTGGATTTACCACAGCTGCGGTTCCAGCACCGAATATTTCTTTTAAGGTACCATTTTTAGCTGCTTCTACAATTTCAGAAACCAAAACCGGACGAACATCAACATTCATTCCTTCACGTTTTGCCAGTTCAATAATACTTTTACGTGTAATTCCGTCTAAAATACGCTCGCTGGTTGGTGCAGTATATAAAGTGTCGTTAATTCTAAAAAACACATTCATAGTTCCTGCTTCCTCCAGTTTAGTATGTGTTGCGTCATCGGTCCAAATAATTTGTTGGAATCCTTTATCGTTAGCTAGTTTTGTTGGGTAAAATTGCGCCGAATAATTTCCAGCAGCTTTTGCAGCACCAATACCACCGTTTGCAGCTCTCGAATAATAATCTGCTATAATAACTTTTACTTCACCAGAGTAATATGCTCTAGCCGGAGAAAGTATTATCATGAATTTATATTGTGTACACGGCGAAGCAACAACTCCAGTTCCGGTAGCAATCATAAACGGGCGGATGTATAAGGTGTTTCCTTTTCCTTTTTTTACCCATTCTTTTTCAATTTCAAGTAATTTTTTTAAACCGCCAAGAAAAACTTCTTCGGGTACTTCGGGCATTGCCATACGTACAGCCGATTTGTTGAAGCGTTCAAAATTTTGATCCGGACGAAATAACCATACATCATCGTTTGCATCTTTGTAGGCTTTCATTCCTTCAAAAATTGCTTGCCCATAATGAAATACTTTTGCCGAAGGATCTACAGTAAATGGTTCGTAAGGTTTTATTTCTGGCTGATTCCACACACCGTTATCAAACTCGCAAACTAACATATGATCTGTAAAAACAGTTCCGAATGAAATGTTTTCAAAATCTACAGTAGAAATTTTTGATTTCGTTACAGTATTAATTTTAATGTTTTCTAGGCTTGTTAATTCCATGGGTAACAAATTATGTTGGTTGTTTAGTTGGTTGATTGTCAGTGTAAAAACTTAATTTTATAAGTCAAACAAAACAATCGGTTTCTTTGCAAATCTAATAAAAAAAAGCACTTTTAATAGTCGTTGGTAAAAAATAACAGAATCTGTCATATATCTATTAATATTTTTATGAATCCGCAAGAAATAAAACTATTTTATTGGTTTTTTGCATCGGATTTAAAAATTAGCAAAACCACTGTTGCTATTAAAAATAAATTTGTTTCTTTGGATTAATTAAAATAATGTTTGAATACGTATTATTATGAAAAAAATAGTTGTTTTGGCTAGTTTAGCCATTGTTTTTGTAGCTTGTAAGAAGAATGAAGAAGTTAAAAATGATGCTGTTGCAGAAGTAAATTACGCCGTATTTGGTGATAGTATTTCTGATGCTGAAGCTTTATCTGGAGCAGAAATGTTCGCGAAGTTTAAAGATTTAAAAGAAGGGGATACATTGCCCGTTAAGTTTAAATCGAAAATTAACGCAGTGTGCCAGAAAAAAGGATGTTGGATGTCTATGGAATTAGCTAATAATAAAGAAGCTTTTGTGAAATTTAAAGACTATGCATTTTTTGTTCCAATGAATGCTGCAAATCAAGAGGCTGTGGTTAACGGTAAAGCCTTTGTAAGTGTAGAATCTGTAGAGGAGCAAAAACATTATGCAAAAGATGCAGGTGAATCTCAAGCGGCAATCGACAGTATTACACAACCAAAAGTAACCTATTCGTTTATGGCGGATGGTGTTTTAATTAGCAAATAATGAAAAAAGTAATATTGATTTTCTTTACAGGGATTTTAGTTTTCTCATGTAATTCTAAAGAAGGTAAAGATTCTCCAAAAGAAAATACTGATAAAGACAAGCAGTTTGAGATGTATGAGATGTCGGAAATGGCATCTTTAATGGAACAAATGTATGTGGATAATCAGCGTTTAAAAGAACGAATAAAAAATGGCGATACTATTGGTCAGTTTCCGCAGCATTTTATGAAAATTCATAGTGCAGTTATGACCGATAAACAAGAAAATGATGCTTTTTTTAAAGAGCAAGCAGCTAAGTTTATCAAAGCTCAGGAATTGATTTATAAGGACCCTAAAAACGCTAAAGAACATTTTAATAATGGTGTAGATGCCTGTATTCAATGTCATGAAGTGAAATGCGGTGGTCCAATTGCAAGAATTAAAAAACTGTATATCGAATAAATTGAAACGTAAAATTATTCAAACCGAAGACGGATCTTCTTCTTTGTTAATGGAAGATTGGGGTGAAACCTATCATTCGCGTCACGGAGCAATTCAAGAAGCAAAACATGTATTTATACAAAACGGACTGTCACTTTTTAAGGAACAGTCCGTTGCTGTTTTAGAAATAGGTTTCGGAACGGGCTTAAATGCTTTTATCACCTTATTAGAAGCACCAAAGTTTAAGCTTTCTATAAATTATGTTGGAGTAGAGGCTTATCCTATTATACCCGAAGAAGTTAAGCATTTAAATTATGTATCTCAACTTCAAGCGGCAACCTTTTCTGATGCTTTTGCTTTGATGCATGATTCCAACTGGAATGAGAAAATACAAGTATCAGCCGATTTCTGTTTAACAAAAAAACAACAATACTTTAACGAGATAAGCGATAAAGAGTCTTTTAATTTGATTTACTTTGATGCGTTCGGATTTCAGTATCAACCGGAGCTGTGGACAGAAGAAATTTTTCAGAAAATGTATGACGCATTACAAGAAAATGGAATATTGGTTACTTATGCATGTAGAGGACCAATTAAAAGAGCAATGCAAGCTGTAGGTTTTACTGTAGAAAAGTTGAAAGGCCCGCCAGGAAAAAGGGAAATGTTACGAGCTAAAAAAATAATTAACATCTAAAGTGTTAAAAAACAGATAAATGAATAAATCGTTAATAAAAAATCAAATTAAAGTAAAATAATTATAAAATATTTTTATAAATTTACTAAGCGTTCTTATCAATTTAACCAACTAAATAGTTTATAGAATATGCCCAGAGCGATGTTTGCTTACACCAAATCTATTTTAGAAAGAGTAAGTTTCGACCCCAAGTTATTTTGTAAAGAATTGGAAAAAGCCGTAAAAGTATTATTGCCATATGAATTAGAGCAATTAACCGAATGGCTTTTACAGTTTACAAAAGAAAAACCCGAACTAAGACAGTGTTTAATCTACGTAAATCAATAATAAAAAGGAGCTAAAAGCTCCTTTTTTTATTTTATAATCTGTAAGTTTTTAACGAATATTGTGTAAGAAATATGTATTTAATCGAGTTTTTTTGTATTTAAACGATATTTTTTTGCTTTTTTTCTTGGTAGTGAAAAACTAATTGGTTAATTTTACTCAACGTTCTTATCACATTAACCCAAAAACTTGTTTGATTATGCCTCGTATGATTTATGATTACACCAAGTCGGTGTTGGAAAGAGTAAGTTTTGATCCTTTACTTTTTATGAAAGAACTTAAGAAAGCTTTGAAAGCTTTACTTCCGTATGAAATTGAACAACTAAAAAAATGGTTGCAGTATTTTACGGAAGAGAAGCCTCAACTTAAACCCTGCTTATCTATCATGATTGAAGCCTAACCCAAGAACTTACCAAAAACTTAACTAACTAACCAAAAATGTAGAAGGAACCAGAAATGGTTCCTTTTATTTTTTAGGTAACGGACTAATTATTTGAACATTATGAAACGCTATAGCGCCTTTAATTACTCCCGAAATGGTGCTTCGTAAGGCATCAATAATATGCATTTTTAGCTCTTTTTTCGGAAATAGTAAACTCACTTCTCTGGCGGGTTTCGGCTCTTTAAAATGACGAAGTTTTGCTTTGTCGTTATCATTTAAATCTAAAGTGTTTAAATATGGAAGCAACGTGAAACCTAATCCTTCATCTGCAAGTTTAATCAAGGTTTCAAAACTTCCACTTTCAATCTGAAAATGATTGCCTTTATTTTCCTGAACGTTTTTACATAGGTTTAAAATACCATCTCTAAAGCAATGCCCGTCTTGTAACAACAATATGTTATCCAAATCTAAATCGTCAATTTCAATTTCTGTTTTTTCGAAATTTTTGTGATTTTCCGGGAAATAACCAACAAAAGGCTCATAGTACAATACCACTTCTTTTATGGTTTCTTCTTCTAACGGTGTGGCTGCAATGGCCGCATCAAGTTGACCGTTTTTTAGACGTTTGATTATTTCTTCTGTTGTTAATTCTTCAATAATCAAATTGATTTTCGGATACTTTTTTATAAAATTATTTAAAAACATAGGTAATAATGTTGGCATTACGGTTGGAATAATTCCAATTCGAAACTCGCCTCCAAAGAAGCCTTTTTGTTGGTCTACAATGTCTTTAATTCTATCCGACTCATTTACAATGTTTCGTGCCTGAAGAACAATTTTTTCTCCAATTTCTGTTAATTGAATAGGCTTTTTACTTCTGTCAAAAATTTGCACTTCCAATTCTTCCTCAAGCTTTTGGATTTGCATACTTAAGGTTGGCTGTGTTACAAAGCATTTTTCGGCAGCTAAAGTGAAATTTTTATGTTCTGCTACTGCTAAAACATAGTATAATTGCGTTATAGTCATTGTATAAATTATTTCGATAAAAATATAAAATCTATCAATTATATTTATAATTTAGAAAGGTTAAATTTCAGATAATTTTGTCGAAGAAAATGAAATAAAAGCATTGCTAGATGAAGAAATTTAAAGATTTGTTTGGAATGAAACTAAAATTGAAATGTATTAAATAATTCATAATTTATTTTCAATCGTTTTATAACTGAAAAATAATGTCATAAATTTGACCTGATGAAGTATTTGGCAAATATCGTATTACTACTCTTTATTGCTTTTTTAGCAACACCAACTGTGGTTAGCTTAATAAAAAGCGATACAGATACTTCTGTGGTTTATAGTTTTTCGGAAGAAGAAATTCAAAAAGAAATAAAAGAAATACCTGCAACCTTGGAAAATATACTTCAAATTCCAGTAGAAGTTGCATTACCTAAAACAACACGAATAGCTACAAATTATCTTATGAAACACAATAGTGTTTTTGAAGAAATTTTCTCTCCACCGCCCGAAACGGTATAATACAACTGTTCTTTTTAATTAGTCCAGCAATTTTTGTTGGACATACATTGTATTATATTTTATCGGATTATGACAAAAAAAACAAATATTTTTGGTCACCTGAAATCAGATTTTTCATCTGGTTTAGTGGTCTTTCTAGTGGCATTACCTTTGTGTTTAGGGATTGCTATGGCTTCTGGCGCTCCATTATTTTCAGGAATTATTGCCGGAATTGTTGGTGGAATTGTAGTAGGGTATTTCAGTAAATCGCATGTTAGTGTTTCTGGTCCTGCAGCAGGATTAACAGCAATCGTGCTTACTGCAATTACCGATTTTGGAGCATTTAACATTTTTCTCTTGGCAGTTCTTCTTGCCGGAGTTATTCAATTAGCATTGGGATTTCTTAAAGCAGGTAGTATTTCTAACTACTTTCCAAATAATGTTATTGAAGGAATGTTAGCGGGTATTGGTATCATTATTATTTTAAAACAATTGCCTCATGCTGTAGGATATGATAGCGATTTTGAAGGCGATCAGGCTTTTTTACAAACCGACGGAAATAACACGTTAACTTCTTTGTTAGGTTCATTGGATTATTTTCAGCTTGGTGCTGTTATCATAACACTTGTTTCTTTGGCAATATTAATCGCATGGGATAGATTTCCAATTTTTAAAAAGGTGAAATTAATTCCGGGAGCTTTAGTCGCTGTAACGGTTGGTGTTTTAATGAATGAATTGTTTATCATGACAGGAAGTTCACTAGCTATTAGAAGCGAACATTTGGTTTCATTGCCAGTTCCACAATCGTTTGATGAATTTAAAAGCATTTTCATGTTGCCTGATTTTGCTTCCATTTCCAATTCTAAAGTATGGATTGTTGCGGTAACCATTGCTGTAGTTGCTTCAATTGAAACGTTATTGTGTATTGAAGCTGCCGATAAGTTGGATGTCCATAAACGCTATACCGATACGAATAACGAACTTAAAGCGCAAGGTATTGGGAATATAGTTAGTTCTTTATTGGGCGGTTTACCAATGACTTCTGTAGTAGTTCGTACATCAGCAAATGTGAATGCGGGTGCTCAATCAAAATTATCAGCTATTACGCACGGTGTATTGTTGCTTATTAGTGTTTTGGCTATACCATCAATACTTAATAAAATTCCGTTAGCAACTTTAGCGGCAGTTCTATTATTGGTCGGATATAAATTAGCAAAACCTGCAACCTTTATGCATTTTTGGAAAAAAGGAAAGTATCAGTTTGCCCCTTTTATATTTACTTTATTAGCGGTCGTTTTTCTCGATTTATTAAAAGGAGTAGCACTCGGAATGATAATCAGTGTTTTCTTTGTGTTACGAGGAAATTTAAAGCGTGCATACTATTTTAGAAAGGAAGAATATGAAGATGGTGACAGCATTCATATTGATTTGGCTCAAGAGGTTTCCTTTTTGAATAAAGCTGCAATCAAACTTACACTGAATAATTTACCAGAAGATTCAAAAGTTGTTATTAATGCATCCGATACCGTATATATTGCTCACGATGTTTTGGATTTGATAAAAGAATTTAAAACGGTTAATGCTGTTGAAAAGAACATTGAAGTAACTTTGGTCGGTTTTAAAGAAGAATATGAATTGGAAAATTCTGCAAACGACGGAAATAATGTTTTTTTAGAACACAATGTATTAGGGAGTTACAGGGATAAGTTCGTGGCATCACACGAAAAAGTAATCGAAGATTTAAAAAATTAAAATAAATTCAAAAATTAATGATGTAAATTCGTATTCGAAATAGAAATTTGCATCTGTAAAATTAAATAGTATGGCAAAAAGTGATTTTTACAAAAAGATTTTAGACAACAATAAGAAGTGGGTTGAAGAGAAATTAACAATCGACAAAGATTATTTTAATGATTTAGCCAAAGGGCAACAACCACCATTATTATGGATTGGATGTTCGGACAGTAGAGTTCCTGCAAACGAGATTATCGGTGCTGCGCCGGGTGAAGTTTTTGTTCACAGAAACATTGCTAATATGGTTGTGCATACCGATATGAATATGTTGAGTGTTTTGGATTATGCCGTTAATGCCTTAAAAATAAAGCATATTATTGTTTGTGGACATTACGGTTGTGGTGGTGTTAAGGCTGCTTTAGGGAATGATTCTATCGGAATTATAGATAATTGGATCAGACATATTAAAGATGTATACAGACACCATAAAACGTATTTAGATTCGATTTTAGATGAAACCGAACGATTCAACAAGTTTGTGGAATTGAATGTGAAAGAACAAGTATTCGATTTAGCGAAAACATCTATTGTTCAAAATGCATGGAAAAACGGGCAAGAATTGAGTTTACACGGATGGGTGTATGGTTTGAATTCGGGTTATGTAACCGATTTGAATGTTAATATCGATTCGAATGATCAGTTAGACGATGTTTACCAATTGAAATTCTAAATAAAAAAATCCGCTGAAAAGCGGATTTTTTTTATTCTGTATCTAAGTTTTCATTAAAAGCCGAGGGTAATAACTGCGGTATAAATTTTACTAAAATTGGCAGTAAGAGTCCTCCGCCAGGTAATAAAAAAATAGTAAGCGATGGAATGGTTTTACAAATATCCAACAGTTGCTTCTTGATTTTCTTTTTCTCTTTATCCGATAAATCTCTTTTTGTTGAATACGCAATGAGTTTCATCAATTCGGCACTTTCCGAAATTTCTTTTGCAAGTCTGTTTTTATTACGCGATAATAACACTTGAACGTTTTGAGTAGTCTGATCGTAAAAATGTTTTACCGGATTAGAGTATTTAAAATACGGAATCTCATCTTTATACTTATGAATAAAATCATCAATCGATTCAATACTCTGTACTGCATATCCTCGGTCGATTTCAAGAATATCAGACAACTTGTATAGAAAATCACTTTCTTTTTGCTCCAAATTATTATCGCTCCAAATAGCCATACCTGCCATATCAAGCAAATAATTTTTTTCGAGATTTGAAGCAAAATACTCTAATTCAAGCATTTCAATGTTTTCAGCATTTATTTCCGAAAACTTGGTATAACGTACAGACGATTCAAATAACTTAATCAGTAAATCATCGTAATCAGATTTTAAGGTCTTGGTTTTTAAAGCCAGAGAAACAATACTAATAATTGTTTCTTCTAATTTCTTCAAATAACTTACCGGTATTTCTTTATGCAATAAATATTGTCTGAATGCTAAAACATCCATAAAAAGCAGTGCATTGGTAAGGATATGAGAAAAGTTTTTGCTTATTATATTGTTGTTCGTCTGAACGCGTTCGTCAATCATTTCTTCCAAACGATGACTAGTAGTAGCTTCGGGAAGCATCTTCTTTAACAGATTAAATCCTTCGGGGTTCATCTGCTTGTAAAAACCGTTGGCCTTATCGATAAAGTCCTTTGGATTTCCATCGTGCGTAATTAATCCAAAAACACCATACAGTGTATTAAGTAGGGCAACTTTGGTGATTTCTTGTGTGGTCCAACCTTTGGTGTTAATAGGATGGTTAACATCGAATTCAACTGTGTGACCGTAAATAAAACCAGTGTTTCTTACATTCAGATAAAATTCTTTCGAATAAATAACAACAGGCAAGGGCAGAGGTTGTTGCTCTGCAAAAAACTTGTCAATCCATCCGTTTGTAGAAGGGTTAATCATTTACAATCTTTATTTTGCAAAACTATTATTTTAAATAATTACGTCAAAGGCAATTCCCTTTTTTTAAAATGCTAAGGCCTAGATTTAATATTTGCGTTACAAAGCGCTATTATTTCTTCGATTCTTTTTTGTCTAGTTTCGATTCGCTTTGCTTGATTTAGCCAATATAAATAACTTTTTCTGTAGGTGAAGCTAAAATTGGTATAATTGGTTTGTGCAACGGGATTGGTATCGAAAGCTTTTTGTAAATCATCTGGAATTACTAAATTTTCAACATGATCTAAGGAAGTCCACGAGCCGTTTTGTTTGGCTATTTCTATTTTAGCCAAACCGCTTTCATGCATTAAATTCTCTGCAATAAGTTTTTCGATATACGTTTTGTTGAGTTTACTCCAAACACTTTTGTCTTTTCTGGGCGTAAATGTCTGTTTTCGCCTATGTTCGTCCACTTTTCTAACTGTTGAATCAATCCAGCCATAACAAAGCGCAACCTGAACAGCTTCTTCCCAACGCATGCTTTCATTTTCGTGAGAAACCTTATAGAAAATTAAATCTACTCCTGAACAGGAATCGTGATTTTTGTGAAGCCATTGTCTCCATTCTGAAGCATTTTTGAAATAGAGAAGCTCTTTTTCTTTCATTAATTATTTAATAATTGCAGCACAAGCTACACGACCTCCAGCATTCCCTGTTGGTTGTGTTGTAAAATCATCTTGTCCTTTATGTACAATGATCGCTTTGCCAATAACATCTTTAGTTTCATCTCCACAACCAATACACCATTCGTCTGTGGTTAATGTTATTTTTCCGTTTCCATCTTTATCAGCAGTAAAATTTCCAATATCGCCTTTATGGTGTTCTCCTTGTCCCCAACGTCCATGTTTTTTAAATGTCGGATTCCAGTGCCCTCCTGAAGAGGTTGCATCTGCTGCAGAACAGTCTGCTTTTTCATGAATATGAATGGCGTGAACACCTGGTGTTAAACCCGAAATATTTGCTGTAAATGTAACTTTTCCGTCTTTTTCTGTAAATGTAGCAGTACCGGTTGTAGCAGTGCCACTTTTGGATTCTAAATTGATTTTAAGTTCATTTTTAATTGCATTTGAACTTTTACAAGCAAAAATGATTAAAACTGTTGCAATGCTGATATAGACTAAATTTTTCATAAAAAACGATTTTATTCAAAGTTATACAGAATTTACTTATGAGCCTACTTTTTTAAACTTTTATTAGGAATGGTTTTTATTGAATGATAAGTTTAATGGTCTTATTACTGTTGTCTTTTTCTATTTTTAAAAGGTAAGCCGAAGGTGCTAAATTTGTAGCGAATTGATTATCAGAAAAATTAGTTTTGTTATAAACTAATCGTCCATTAACATCATACAAGCTAATAGCATCTAAAGTGACATTTGTGTTAAATTGAATTGTTGATTTGGACGGATTTTGAATTGTGATATAATCTAAATCAAAATGGTTAGTTGCTAAAGTTGTACAATTACTTGACACTGAATTTACGTCTTCCAATATTCCAATAGGAGATAAATTTTTACCTACGAAGCCAGGAAAGGTTGATGGATATTTTTCAGCTTTAAAGAATGAATTACTACTAGGTGTAGAAAACTGGTTGTAATAGGTAGTTGAACCTGAAACAGTAGGTCCTGTTGGATTTGTATATGACCAAAGAAGTGTACCGGATTTTGTCATTTCTGAAACACGTCCAATAATAGCCTCACTAATAATCATGTTTCCATTAGGTTGAGCTTGTGTACCAGACTGTCTTCCCTGACTTAGGGTAATTCCCAAAATATCGCCACCCCATGACCAATCGTAGGTTTGAGGATTGTATACTGAGTTTGTTTGGGTGTAATTTCCGCTGTTGATTTCCGGTTGTATTAATACTGCAGTACTATAGGTTTGTGTAGAGCTTGGATCGCCGTTATTGAAAACAGAAATTTTTCCAGAATCTAGATAACCACTTTCAACCCACATTGGATTGTGTTGCATGAATAACATTCTATCGGATTCAGTTCCTTGTCGGTATACCTGTGGATTTCCCCAACGCCATAAAAAATCACCCCCTTTATTTGAAGTACCTCCCGAATGTCCGGCAGCTTCAAGAGTTGTTGTACTATGATCGATAATGTATATTTCACTCAAATGTCTTGCGGAAATTAAAATTTGATCTAAAGTAGCATTGTAATCAATCCCATTGAAATGTATATAATCGGTGGGATTTCCATAATTAAAGTTTAAGTCTAATAATTCTGGATGATCTTGTACAACACCATAATTTAATTTTGTAGCATCAAAATCTTGTATTAAATGGTCGTAAAATTTCCATTCCCATACAATAGCTGCATTATTACTACCAATTGGTTGAAGTTCAATAATTTTTTCAAGTTTTGTATTACCTGAGGTTAAAGCAGGATTTTTTCCGGCTGCTGTCATTAATGCAGCACTATAAACATCTGAAACAATGCATAAAATATTACCATTCGGCAGAGGTGTTATATCATGATGCTGCTGAATTCCGTTTGCCGTAGTTCCATAAGTCCAAACAACATTATTATTCCAATCTTTTATTTCAATATTGTCCTTTCCAGCTCTAAGTAAATTTCCATTATTCAATAGATAACATGTTGCACCAGGCGCTTCAGTAAAAGTCCACTGATTAACTTTTTCACCACAAGGATCAATTAAAAAAACATCATTGTTGATTAAAGGAGAAAATAGTACATATCCATCTGAAACAGATGAATCATGATATTGTAAACCAATTGTTGGAGTTTGTGCGTTACTTGCTGTGAAAACAAGTAGTATAATTAGATTGCGTAATTTTATTTTCATACATGAATTGTTGATTATCCAAATATAAAAAAACAATCTTTTAAAATGGTAATTTGTTGGTTTACTATTATTTAAATAAAAAAAACCGTTACACTTTTAAGTAATAACGGTTTTTTAAACAAACTAAACCAAAATTTATTGCAATCGATTAAAAGCAATAAGCGTTCTCTGCAACTAATTTTGAAGCGATAGTTTCACGTAGCGCAACTACATTAGGCATATTTGTATATTTTGTAAAACGACGTAATCCCATTAACATCATACGTTGTTCATCACCTTCCGCAAAAGAAACAATTCCTTCTTTTCCTTTTTGAGCGATAGTGTCAACAGCATGGTATAAGTACAATTGCGCCATTGCGATTTGCTCTTTTACATTAGCTTCACCTTTCGATTTCACTAATTTTTCAGTTCTTAAAATTGCAGATTCAGCCATGTAAATTTCGATTAACATATCAGAAGCAGCCATTAACAACTGTTGATGTGCTTCTAAATCCGGACCGTATTTTTGAACTGCTGAACCGGCTACCATTAAGAATGCTTTTTTCAGTTTTCCGATTAACTCTTTTTCTTCAGCGAATAATTCAGAATAATCCGGAGTGTCGAACGATGGAATTCCCATTAATTCTTCAGCAACTTTCATCGCAGGACCTAATAAATCCACGTGACCTTTCATTGCTTTTTTAATTAACATTCCGACAGAAAGCATACGGTTGATTTCGTTAGTACCTTCGTAAATACGAGCGATACGTGCATCTCTCCAAGCCGATTCCATTGGGGTATCTTCAGAGAATCCCATACCACCAAAGATTTGGATTCCTTCATCGGAACAGTTTTGAATATCTTCAGAAACCGCTACTTTCAAGATAGAACACTCGATGGCAAATTCTTCCACACCTTTTAATTCCGCTTCTTGGTGTGAATTTCCTTCCGCAACACGAGCATTGATTCTTTCTTCGATACTACCACCAGCACGGTACGAAGCACTTTCTCCAGCATAAGCCGAAGCAGCCATTTCTGCTAATTTAGAACGAATTGCTCCGAAGTTTGCAATTGGCGTATTGAACTGCATTCTTTCGTTTGCATATTTTACAGCTCCCGAAATGGTTCTTCTTTGCGCGTCCAAACAAGCAGCAGCCAATTTGATACGACCTACGTTTAAGGCGTTCATAGCAATTTTGAAACCTTCACCACGACCTGCTAACATGTTTTCTGCAGGTACTACTGTGTCACTGAAGAAAACCTGACGGGTAGAAGAGGAGCGAATTCCCAATTTGTGTTCTTCCTCACCTAAAGTGATTCCGTTTGGATTGGCAGCATCATATTCTACAATGAAACCGGTAATGTTTTTATCGTCTTCGATTCTTGCGAAAACAATCATTAAATGACAGAAACCAGCGTTTGAAATCCACATTTTCTGTCCGTTGATTTTGTATGTTTTGCCATCGGCAGAAAGTTCAGCTTTTGTTTTTCCTGAATTAGCATCAGAACCTGCTCCCGGCTCTGTTAAACAGTACGAACCAAACCATTCTCCAGAGGCTAATTTCGGAACGTATTTTTTCTTTTGCTCTTCAGTACCATACAACGTAATTGGCATAGTACCAATTCCAGTGTGAGCACCAAAAGCTGTTGAGAAAGAACCTGTTGCTCCAGAGATGTAGTCGCATGTTAACATCGTGTTTACGAAGCCCATACCTAATCCACCGTATTCTTCAGGAACCGCTACACCTAAGAAACCAAGTTCTCCGGCTTTGCGCATACATTCTTCAGTGTAGGCGTAATCTTTTTTCTCAAATTTATCTTTATGAGCCCATAATTCTTTGTCTACGAATTCTTTAACAGAATCACGCATCATAATTTGCTCTTCGTTGAAATCTTCTGGTGTGAAGATGTTTTCACTTTTTGTTTCTTTTACAAGGAATTGACCTCCTCTTGTGATATCGCTCATAACTTATGTTTTATAGTTGGTGTATTATAATAATTCATATATTCCAGCTGTTCCTTGTCCGGTACCAACACACATGGTTACCATACCGTATTTGCTACCGCGACGTTTCATTTCGTCGAACAACTGAACCGAAAGTTTCGCTCCCGTGCAACCCAGTGGGTGACCTAAAGCAATAGCACCACCATTAACGTTGATGATTTCAGGATTCAAGTCTAACTCACGGATAACCGCTAACGATTGTGCAGCAAAAGCTTCGTTTAATTCGATTAGTTCGATGTCTTTGATTTGTAAACCTGCTTGTTGTACCGCTTTCGGAATAGCTTTTACCGGTCCGATTCCCATAATTCTTGGCTCAACACCTGAAGAAGCGAAGTTTACCAAACGTGCGATAGGCTCAAGATTTAGTTCTTTTACCATTTCTTCCGACATTACTAATACGAAAGCCGCACCGTCACTCATTTGAGATGAGTTACCCGCAGTTACCGAACCATCAGCTGCGAAAACCGGACGAAGCTTGTTTAAAGCAGCTACGTTGGTATCCGCTCTTGGGCCTTCATCTTTGGTTACTGTATACGATTTCGTTTCTTTTTTACCATTTTCATTGATAAAGGTTTGCTCAATAGTGATAGGAACAATTTGTTTGTCGAATTTACCTTCTGCCTGAGCTTTAAGTGCTTTCATGTGTGAATTGTAAGCGAACTCATCTTGATCTTCACGGGAAACGTTAAATTGTTTGGCAACCGCTTCCGCAGTTAATCCCATTCCCCAGTAATAATCTTCGTGACCAGCAGCGGCAACTTTATAATCCGGAGTGGGTTTGTAACCTCCCATTGGAATATAACTCATACTTTCTGCACCACCGGCAATGATACAATGCGCCATTCCCGATTGAATTTTAGCAGTCGCCATTCCGATAGTTTCTAATCCCGACGCACAGTAGCGGTTTACAGTTACACCTGGTACATCGTCTATTTTTAATCCCATTAAGGAAATTAAACGACCAACATTTAAACCTTGTTCTGCTTCCGGCATGGCGTTTCCGACCATTACATCATCGATTCTTGTTTTGTCGAAATTTGGCAACTCGTTCATGATGTACTCAATGGTTTCGGCGGCTAATTCGTCAGGTCTTTTAAAACGGAACACACCTTTAGGAGCTTTTCCTACTGCGGTTCTATATGCTTTAACTATATATGCTGTTTTCATTGTTTAGTTTCTTAAAGGTTTTCCTTTGGTTAACATGAATTGGATTCTTTCTAAAGTTTTTCTTTCGGTACAAAGAGATAAGAAAGCTTCTCTTTCCAGATCCAATAAGTATTGTTCACTTACTAAAGTTGGTTCGGATAAATCACCACCAGCCATTACATAGGCTAATTTGTTAGCGATTTTCTGATCGTGTTCCGAAATGTATTGTCCGGCTACCATTTGATCGGTACCAACCAAGAACATTCCTAAGGCTTGTTTTCCTAAAACCTTGATGTCTTTGCGTTTCACCGGTTGTGTATAACCTGCTTCCGCCATTAGAATTGCGTGTTTCTTAGCCTCTGCAATTTGACGGTCTTTGTTTACTACTACAATATCTCTTCCTTTTTGAAGTACTCCAATATCAAAACCTTCGTACGCAGAAGTTGCTACTTTAGCCATACCCACAGTTAAGAAATATTCTTGTAACGTGTTTAATTCCACATCGTTTTTACGGAACGTATCAGAAGCTCGTAAAGCCATTTCTTTAGAACCACCACCACCAGGGATGACTCCAACTCCGAATTCTACTAAACCGATGTAGGTTTCAGCAGCGGCTACGGCTCTGTCGGCATGCATGGTTAATTCGCATCCACCACCTAATGTCATTCCGTGAGGCGCAGCAATTACAGGGATTCCGGAATAACGAACTTTCATCATTGTGTCCTGGAACATTTTGATAGCCAAGTTTAATTCGTCATATTCTTGTTCTACAGCCATCATGAAAATCATGGCAAGATTGGCTCCAACTGAGAAGTTGGCGGCTTGGTTTCCGATAACTAATCCACGGAAATCTTTTTCAGCTAAATCAATCGCTTTATTGATTCCTTGAATTACGCCACCTCCAATAGAATTCATTTTGGATTGGAACTCTAAGTTTAAGATTCCGTCGCCTAAATCCTGAACAATCGCTTCGCTGTTGCTCCAAACTTTTTTCGTTTCGCGGATGTTGTTCAAAATGATGAAAGCATCTTGTCCAGGAACTTTAACCTGAGATTTAGAAGCAATATTATAATAGTGTGTAGTTCCTTCTTTTACAGTATAGAAAGAAGTGTTTCCTGAAGCAATCATTTCAGTAACCCAAGCAGCTGGCGCTAGCCCTTCCGCTTTCATTAATTCGATTCCTTTTTCAACACCGATAGCATCCCAAATTTCAAACGGACCATTTTCCCAACCGAATCCGGCTTTCATGGCATCGTCAATTTTGTAAAAATCGTCTGTGATTTCAGGAACACGATTGGAAACGTAAGCAAACATCGCTGAGAAACTTTTTCTGTAGAATTCTCCCGCTTTGTCGGTTCCTTTTACCAATACTTTGAAACGGTCGATAGGTTTGTCAATTGTTTTGGTCATTTCCAAAGTAGCGAATGACGCTTTTTTTGCCGCTCTGTATTCTAAAGTATCTAGATCTAAAGAAAGGATATCTTTGTCTACTTTTTTATAAAAACCTTGATTGGTTTTACTTCCCAACCAGTTGTTTTCCATCATTTTACTGATGAAATCCGGAAGTTTGAACAATTCGTGTGCTTCGTCGTTCGGGCAGTTTTCGTAGATTCCGTTGGCTACATGAACCAAAGTGTCTAATCCAACCACGTCAACTGTTCTGAAGGTAGCCGATTTTGGTCTTCCGATAACTGGACCGGTTAATTTATCAACTTCTTCAATAGTTAAGCCCATTTCTTTTACCAAATGGAACAAACTCTGAATACCGAAGATTCCGATTCTGTTTCCAATGAAAGCCGGCGTATCTTTGGCAACAACTGAAGTTTTTCCTAAGAATTTTTCACCGTATTCATTTAAGAAATCCAATACCTCTTTTGAAGTTTGCGGACCTGGAATGATTTCGAATAATTTTAAGTAACGCGCTGGGTTAAAGAAGTGCGTTCCACAGAAATGTTTCTGGAAATCTTCACTTCTGCCTTCGCTCATAAAGTGAATTGGAATACCGGAAGTATTTGAAGTAATTAAAGTTCCCGGTTTTCTGTATTTTTCAATCTGTTCGAAAACAGCTTTTTTGATGTCTAAACGTTCAACAACCACTTCTATAATCCAGTCGCAGTCTTTGATTTTTTCTAAATCATCAGTGGTATTTCCGGTTGTGATTCGGCTAGCGAATTTCTGATCGTAAATAGGAGAGGGCTTCGATTTTAAAGCATTCGCCAAATGGTCGTTCACCAATCGGTTGCGTACTGCTTTGTTTTCTATAGTAAGGCCTTTTTTTTGTTCTGCTTCAGTAAGCTCACGCGGTACAATGTCTAGAAGCAAAACTTCAACACCGATATTCGCGAAATGACAGGCAATACCTGAACCCATAATTCCCGAACCGATAACTGCTACTTTTTTAATTAGTCGTTTCATTTTCAGTTAATATTGTTTTTTATTAGTAAAATGTAACTCGTCACCTCGTTTCATTTGTTTTTAAGTAATTTGTTTTCTTTAATTGTTTATTAAGTTGTTATTTTTCTAGATTTTCGTTTTCACTGAAAATACTTTTATCCAAGATAAGTTCGTTGATAATTTCTGAAACCTCAATGAAGTGATTGAGTTGTTCATCGGTTATGTGTTTTCTAACTGTTTCGTTAAACTTTAAAACGGTTGATTTAGAAAGCTCCCTTTTTTCTTTTCCAAGTTTTGTAAGATGAATAATTACTCCTCTGCCATCTACTGGATTTTTTTTACGAATGATTAAGCCTTTTTCTTCCATTGATTTTAGTGTACGGGTTAAGCTAGTGGCTTCCATTCCCATACGAGCAC
Organism: Flavobacterium sp. IC2-16; assembly: GCF_055521455.1. Lineage (NCBI taxonomy): Bacteria > Pseudomonadati > Bacteroidota > Flavobacteriia > Flavobacteriales > Flavobacteriaceae > Flavobacterium > Flavobacterium sp. IC2-16. Next base: position 2,475,416 of record NZ_CM145480.1, read on the forward strand.
TAATAGCTGTTGAAGGCGTTCCGTTTTCACGATCAATGCTAAGTAAAGCAAATCCGGTTGCCATAGTAGCACCATACTTAGTTGCTTCTTCATTATACATTCTTGCAACGGCTTGCCATGTAGCTCTTAAAATATAATCTATTGTTTTATCTTTCATATTTTTAATGCGAAGTTCAAATATACAAAAAAATACTATGCATGCATAATAAATTTTAAAATATTTTTATTGTATTTAAAAAAAAACTCCTCATAATTGAGGAGTTACTTGCGTATTAGGCATTATTATAGATTTTATCATAAAGATTTTGATATTTTTCTTTTATGATTTTGCGTTTCAATTTCATGGTTGGAGTTAGATGACCTGCATCAATGGACCATACATCTGGAGTTAATTCAATTTTTTTTACTTGCTCCCAGTTTCCGAATTTTTTATTCAATTCTTCGACTTCTTCATAGATACGTTCTTTAACCTCTGGATTTGCAGCTATTTCAGCATCGGTAGAACCAATAGCTATACCTTTTATTTTAGCCCATTCTTTTACGAAATCAAAATTAGGTTGAATAAAAGCAGCTGGCATTTTTTCACCTTCACCAATTACCATGATTTGTTCGATAAAGCGAGATTGTTTCATGGTGTTTTCAATCATTTGTGGTGCTACATATTTACCACCCGATGTTTTAAACATCTCTTTTTTGCGATCGGTAATTTTTAAGAAACCGTTGCTGTCAATTTCACCAATATCACCAGTGTGGAAATATCCGTTTTGTATTGCCTCATCTGTTTTTTCTTGGTCTTTATAATATCCTATCATGACATTAGGACCTTTGCAAAGTATTTCGCCGTCTTCGGCAATTTTTACTTCTACACCGTTTAAAACTCTACCAACAGTTCCAATTTTAAATCCGTTGTTTTTTACTTCGTTTACAGAAATAACGGGAGAGGTTTCAGTTAATCCGTAACCTTCCATAATTGGTATTCCGGCTGCTGCAAAAACACGTGTTAGTCTAGGTTGAAGTGCAGCACTACCTGAAACCATAAGCTCTAATTGTCCGCCTAATCCTTCTTGCCATTTAGAGAAAATTAGTTTTCGTGCAATTTTCAATTGAAACTCATACCACCAACCATTAGCACCATAGGGTTCGTATTGCAACCCGAGGTCGATTGCCCAAAAGAATAGCTTCTTTTTGATTCCGGTTAAATCGGTTCCTTTGGCATAAATTTTATCGTATACTTTTTCTAATAGACGAGGTACAGCTGTCATTACATGAGGTTTAACTTCTTTTAAGTTGTCACTCATTTTCTCGATACTTTCAGCAAAGTATATGGAAATACCATAATATTGATATAGGTATAATATCATTCTCTCGAAAATATGGCATACCGGTAAAAAGCTAAGACCTCTAGTGTCTCCTGCTCTTAAAGGTACACGTGGAGCACTCATTAATACATTAGAAACAATATTTTGATGAGTTAACATTACACCTTTAGGTCGCCCTGTTGTTCCCGAGGTATATATGATAGTTGCAAGATCTTCAGTTTTTACACTGTTTTTTCTTTCCTCAACTTCTTCTTGGTTGCTTGTATCAGCACCTAATTCTAAAACTTCTTTCCAGCTTTTACATCCAGAAATGTCATTATAAGAGTATATTTCTTTTAATAAAGGTACATTGCTTTTTATGGCGTTTATTTTATCGTAAACTTCTTGATCCGAAATAAAGCAATATTTGGATTCAGAATGATTTAAAATATATTCGTAATCTTCCGCTGAAATAGTAGGGTAGATAGGAACGGTTTGCGCTGCTGTTTGTAAAACACCTATATCGGTTATATTCCATTCTGTACGGTTGTTAGATGAAATAATGGCGATTTTATCATTTTTTTGAATACCTAATCGCAGTAATCCTCTCGAAATTGCATTGGCTTTTTCAAGGTATTCTTTTGTGGAAGTTTTTACCCATTCGTTATTATACTTTGTTACCAAAGCATCAGAAAGATTGTATTTTTCTAATTGATAATATGGAAAATCAAAAAGGCGGGTAATATCAGTCATATTTTGATGTTTTTTTATCAATGCAAATTATAAAAAAAATACTAAAATTTGATTAAAGTTTTAATAATACTAAGGAGTTGCAAAGTAAATTTGTATTTTTGAACTCCCAAATTCATTGATTTTCATTATATTAACATGAATAAATATTTTAGAGTAGAAGAGTATAAAGCATTGTTTTACAGACTATTTTTGGTTTATCTTTTTTACTTCATAGCCCGATTTCTTTTTTTTATTTACAACTATAAGTTGTTAAAGGTAGAATCTGTTACCGATTATTTGGCGTTGCAATACCACGGAATGGCTTTCGATACAACAGCTATATTGTATCTCAATTCGCTTTTTATTGTTCTTTCTATACTTCCGTTTTGGCATAATACTAAAAAAGGTTTCCAAAAAGTATTGTTTTACGTTTATTTTATTACCAACCTAATTGGATACGCAACCAACTTTATTGATTTTATTTATTATAAATACATTTATTCACGTACTACTATTGCGGTACTAGATACACTTGAGCATGAAACTAATAAAGGAAATATGTTTTTCCGTTTTATGATTAGTTATTGGCATGTGTATGTTTTGTTTGTATTGTTGGCAATTTTATGGGTTTATTTGTATAAGAAAGTAAGGGTTCAACATACTGCTCCCGAAAAGCATCTGGTTTATTTTTCATCCTCAATTGTTGGTGTACTAGTAATTGCAACCTTAGTTGTTGGAGGAATTCGCGGTGATTTCAAAAAAAGTACTCGTCCGATTAATTTAGTAGACGCTAATAGATACGCATTAATTCCTCAACATGCGGATATTATCTTAAACACACCTTTTTCGATTATTAGAACATTAAGAACAACTAGTTTTAAGAAAGTTCATCTTGTTGATGAAAGTGTGGTTGAAGCAAATTTTAAACCTATTAAACAATATAATAATAACCCCAAATCGACACCTAATATTGTTCTTTTTATTACAGAAAGTTTTGGTAGAGAATATTGGGGATCTTTTAATAAGAATACAACAATTAAAGATTATAAAGGTTATACACCCTTTTTAGATTCTCTTGCGCAAAATAGTTTGATTTTTCCGAATGCTTATGCAAATGGTTCTAAATCCATTCATGGAATGTCGTCAGTTTTAGCAGGAATACCATCTTTTAGAGATGCTTTTACTTCATCTCCATATCCAAAACAAAGAATTCAATCGTTAGTTTCTACGCTGAAAGAAATGGGATATGACACTTCTTTTTTTCATGGTGCACCCAATGGTTCTATGGGATTTCTTGGATTTGGAAATATTTTAGGGTATGATCATTATTATGGTAAAACTGAATATAATAATGATGCCGATTTTGATGGTTCTTGGGGAATTTGGGATGAGCCCTTTTTTCAATTTATGAATAATGAATTGAATAAGAAGAAGTCTCCTTTTTTTAGTACAATTTTTACGGTTTCATCGCACGAGCCTTATGCCGTTCCAGATAAATATAAAGGTAAATTCCCGAAAGGAAACAACCCAATGCATCAATGTGTTGGATATACAGATTACGCGTTCAAGAAATTTTTCGAATCGGCTAAAAAAGAACCTTGGTTTAAAAATACTATTTTTATTATTACTGCCGATCATGGAAATTTAAACACGTATAGTGAATATGGAACAGTTGTAAATAGAACAGCTGTACCTATTTTAATTTATAAGCCTGACAATTCTTTAAAAGGCGAAAACAACCAGTTGGCGCAACAAATAGATATTTATCCAACTGTATTGGATATGATTGGATATAACAAACCTTTTAGAAGTTGGGGACGTAGTCTTATAAGCGATAAAGATATTCAACCGTATGCCATTAATTTTAATGGGAATCAATATCAGTTTATAAGAGGAAACTATATTTGTACATTTGATGGAAATCAAATTACAGGATATTATGACCGTAACGATACAGGGCTGAAAAACAATCTTATTAAAAATAAGAATGCAGAGATGATGAAAACAGGTGAAGCCTGTAAAGCATTCATTCAAGATTACTTTGATCGAATTATTGATAAAAAATTATATGCAGAATAATATGAAAAAGAAAATTGGTTTACTTGTACTTTTAGTAATATTAGTCGGAGTTGGTAAGTATGTTTATGATATGAACATCAACCATAATTTTGAAACCATAACCGATGGTAAAGTATACAAGAGTGGAGTAATTCCACCAAACGAAATAGAGGATTATGTGAAAAAATACCATATTAAAAGTATTGTTGATTTGCGCTTTCCTGGAACGGGTGACGATGTAAATAATCCTGAAATTCCTGCCGAATTAACTGCTGAAAAAGAAGCTGTAGCAAAAATTCCTGGAGTAAATTATTTTAACAATGGTTCTGATCAGGTTCCTCAGCAACATAATTTAGATACGTTTTTTAAGATTATGGATAACCCAGATAATTATCCGGTTTTAATTCATTGTTATCATGGAGTGGGTAGAGCAGAAATGTACTCGGCTTTGTATCGTATTGAATACGAAGGAATGGATAGAGACGAGGCAAGAACTAGTACCCGATTTTTAACGAAATGGAGTTCTTTCGATTTAGGAAAGCCTAAAGGAGATTATTTGCATAATTACCAAACCAGAAAAGAAAAAGAAGCGAAATAAGAAGCTTTTTTTAAAATAGTAAGACTCATTTTTGATTTCAGAAATGAGTCTTTTTTTATTTATAACGAATCGAATTGCTTAGTCAGAATTGAAATTTAACAAACTAAAGATATATTAGTCGGAAATATTTGATTAAAACTGTTTTTTGTCGTAAATTGAATACGAACTAATTGTTTGATTGTGAGAGGAATTGATTACTCAAGGAAAGTTGTTGTCAATAAAAGCAGTTTTAAAATCCGATTTATGATTTTAAAATATTTGCTTTTATTTTTATGTTTTCCTCTTTCGGGATTTTCACAACAAACTGAAATTGATTCTGTTGTTTTAAAAGGATTTCAAAAAGCTCAAGAACTCATCTCGCAAAACAATTACGATCAGTATAAAGCGGGTATGGCTATTATATCTGATTTAGAAAAAAGATTAACCGCTCAGAAAAATTACGATCAGGTACTATATCTCAATCTCGAACTCTCTTATTTTTATTTAACGGAATACGATTATAATTCCAGCAGAAGAACTCTCAATAAGGTTGGAGCACTACTAGACAAACACAATAACAATTGTATTCGAGGGGAGTATTACGAACAGTTAGCGGTTTTTTATAATGCTTTAGGAAACGTAGCTGAAGATGAAAAGTACACATTGCTTTCTGAAAAATACTTAACACAGTATGCTCCAAAAGAAAAGCAAGTCGATTTATATTACAACCTAACACTGTTGTATTTAAAAAGAGAAGATTGGAATAAAACACTGGAACAGTCGTTTAAGTTTTTAAAAATTAACGAGGAAACTGGAGGCGATAAAGATCAACCCGAAATCGACTTATTTATTGCCGAATGTTATTATAATTTGAATGAATTGGACAAGGCTTTTGTTTATTTGAATAAAGTTAAAAATTCTGAAATCTACCAAAAACAGGATGTTGATTTTTTATTGAAATCTCGTTATTATTTGATTTTAGGGGAATTGTACGAAAAGCAAAAGAATTACAAAGACGCGGCAATTAATTTAAAAATTGCGAACGATTATTTTAAACAACGATTGGTATATAGGGTTACCAAACTAAATCGTTCATTAAATCAGAAAAGAGAGCTTGAAGTTAAGAATATTGAATTTCAATCGATTATTAAGCAAAATGAACTTAAAAACGAAAATTTAAAATACAAAAACTACTTACTTGTTTTGTGTTTAGTTGTGATTATTTGTTTGCTGATTTTAACGTATATCCAATATCGAAACGCTAAATACAAAAACTTCATTAATCATTTGTTAAACGAAAAAAATGAATTACTGCATAAAAGTAATACCGAGTTAGAAAATGCTTTAAAAGTTAAGAAGAAACTATTGGACACCATTTCACATGAGCTACGAACACCAATTTATACTTTAAATGGGTTGCTTCATCTTATGCGTGAGGATAAATCTAACTATGAAGCTAATATTGATCAACTGCAATCTTCGGTTCAAAATCTATATAATTTATCGGGGAATATCATCGAAATTAATGTCCTTGATAGTTTTGAAAACGAATACGTTCCTAAAAAAGATATTATTTCATTAGAAGAAATGATATCTAAAATGATAACGCTTGTCAAAAAGAACAGGGATAATGGAAATACAAGTTTGTTCGAATTTGACAGCTCTATTCCTGAAAAATTAATTTTTGATGAAGGGAAATTATATCAGGTTTTATTCAGTTTAATAGATAATGCCTTTAAGTTTTCTAAAAACGGAACTGTTGTTGTAAAAGCTAATAAAGTTTTGGCTACCGAGGATAAAACGGAAATTAGATTTGAAATTAGCGATACCGGAATAGGAATTGCACCCGAAATTAAAGATAAAATATACGATTTGTTTTTTCAGGGTTCCGATAAGATTAATTATGAATATGGTGGAAGCGGGTTAGGGTTAACTTTGGTTAAAAAAACGTTGGCTTTGTTTAATACAACGGTTGAAATTACTTCTGAAGTTGATAAAGGAACCAGCATTTCTTTTTCGCTGCGTTTTAGCAATTTTAAAGAAGAAGAAAAAAAGGAAACTACAAGTATTCCAAAAGAAACTTTGAATCCTTCAGAAGTTAAAATCCTATTAGTGGAAGACAATAAAATCAATCAGATTATCACCAAAAAAATCATAACGAACAAAGGATATTTGTGCGATATAGCCAATAACGGTTTGGAAGCTTGTAATATGGTTAAAGAAGATGACTATTCGTTAATTTTAATGGATATCATGATGCCAATTATGGATGGTTTTGAAGCTTCGGAATACATATCTAAACTCAAACCAGAACTTCCTATTGTGGCTTTAACTGCTATTTCGGAAGATGTCAATAAAGAATTGTTTTCTGCTTCAAATATTAGAAAAGTACTAAGTAAACCGGTTGATGTAGAAGAACTCTACAAAGCGATATCATTATTCTGTGAATAAAAAAAGAGCCGGAATCCGACTCTTTTATTTATTTATTATTTCTTATTATCAATCCATTTTCGAGCATTTACAAATGCTTCTAACCATGGAGAAACTTCGTCTTTTTGTCCGCGTTCTGGATAATTAGCCCAGTTCCATGGGAAAGTTGAACGTTCAATATGTGGCATCATTACTAAATGTCTTCCTGTTGTATCACACATCATAGCCGTATTGAAATCAGAACCATTCGGATTTGCTGGATAACCTTCGTAAGCATATTTACCTACAATATTGTATTTTTCTTCAGCATATGGTAATTTGAATTTACCTTCACCGTGTGAAATCCAAACGCCTAAAGTTGCTCCTTCTAAAGTAGATAACATCACCGAATTGTTTTTCTGGATTGTTACCGAAGTAAAACCACTTTCGTGTTTGTTGGATGTATTGTGGTGCATTTTTCCATGAACTTCGTGTTCTGGATTAATCAACTCTAATTCCATTAACAACTGACATCCATTACAAATTCCAACAGAAAGTGTATCTTCTCTTTTGAAGAAGTTTTTCAATGCTGTATTGGCTTTTTCGTTGTATAAGAATGCTCCAGCCCAACCTTTAGCAGAACCTAAAACGTCTGAGTTAGAAAATCCACCAACAGCTCCGATGAATTGAATGTCTTCTAAAGTTTCACGACCTGAAATTAAATCCGTCATATGAACGTCTTTTACATCAAAACCAGCTAAGAACATGGCATTAGCCATTTCACGTTCCGAATTACTTCCTTTCTCACGAATAATAGCGGCTTTTGGTCTAGCTCCTGCAGGAATTTCTGGTTTTTTACCATCAAAATGCGATGGGAAAGTGAATTGTAATTTTTGGTTTTTATAGTTGTTAAAACGCTCTTGAGCCATTCCGTTTTTAGATTGTTTTGAATCTAATAGGAAAGACGTTTTGTACCAAGTATCTCTTAAAGTTGAAATACTGAATGTCAAACTATCATCATTATTAATAATTGTAAAAGCATCACCATCAATAGCTGAACCTATTTTGAAAATTTCAATATTATGTTGTGCAAAAGTTGCTTCTACTTCAGCATCTGCTTGGAACACAATACCAATATTTTCATTAAACAATGCTTTAACTGTATCTTTTTCTCCCAAAGAAGTTAAGTCGATTAATGCGCCTAATTTATCATCAGCGAAACACATTTCTAATAAAGTAGTAATTAAACCACCACTTCCAATATCGTGTCCGGCCTTAATTTTTCTATCTTTAATTAAATCTTGTAAAACATTAAATGCTGATTTAAAGAATGAAGCATTTTTAATGGTAGGAACGTCGTTTCCAACTTTATTTAAAACTTGAGCAAATGAACTACCCCCTAATTTAAACGAATCTTGCGATAAGTTGATGTAGTAAATATTTCCACCATTTCTTTGTAAAACAGGTTCAACAATTTTCGTAATGTTTGAACAGTTTCCAGCAGCAGAGATAATTACTGTGCCAGGTGCGATAACTTCATCATTAGGATATTTTTGTTTCATCGATAATGAATCCTTTCCTGTTGGAATATTGATTCCTAATTCGATAGCAAAATCGGAACACCCTTTTACAGCTTCATATAAACGAGCGTCTTCACCTTCGTTTTTACAAGCCCACATCCAGTTAGCTGATAACGAAACCGATTGTAAACCATCTTTTAATGGCGCCCAAACAATATTTGATAACGCTTCAGCAATTGCTGTTCTTGAACCTGCAACAGGATCTACTAAAGCAGCAATAGGCGAGTGGCCAATAGTTGTAGCAATTCCTTCTTTTCCTTTAAAATCTAATGCCATTACACCAACATTATTTAAAGGTAATTGTAAAGGTCCAACACATTGTTGTTTTGCAACGCGTCCACCAACACAGCGGTCTACTTTATTGGTTAACCAGTCTTTACATGCTACTGCTTCTAATTGTAAAACCTGACTTAAATAGCTAGCAATATTTTCTTTATTGTATTCTAAATCCTTGTAATTCGTTGCAACGGATTTATCAGTCATTATGGTTTTTGGAGAGCTTCCGAAGAAATCTTCTAAAGCATAATCCATTGGTTTTGCACCCGTAGTTTTCGATTCAAATGTAAAACGGTGGTCGTTAGTTACATCACCAACTTGATACATAGGAGAACGCTCTCTATCAGCGATCTTTTGTAAAATATCGATATTTTCTTCACCAATAACCAATCCCATTCTTTCTTGTGATTCGTTACCGATTATTTCTTTTGCAGAAAGAGTTGGATCTCCAACGGGTAATTTATCTAAATCGATTAAACCTCCTGTTTCTTCCACTAATTCTGATAAACAGTTTAAATGTCCACCAGCACCATGATCGTGAATTGAAACTATCGGATTGTTATCGCTTTCTACTAAGCCACGAATAGCATTAGCAGCACGTTTTTGCATTTCTGGATTCGAACGTTGGATGGCATTTAATTCAATACCTGAACCAAAAGCACCAGTGTCAGCAGAAGATACTGCAGCTCCACCCATTCCAATTCTATAATTTTCTCCACCAAGAATAACAATTTTATCACCTTCTTGTGGTTTTTTCTTGATAGCTTGATTTAATTTTCCATAACCAATTCCACCCGCTTGCATGATAACTTTATCATAACCAATTTTTCGGTTGTTTTCATCATGTTCAAAAGTTAAGATAGAACCAGTAATAAGTGGTTGACCAAATTTATTTCCAAAATCTGAAGCTCCATTTGATGCTTTAATTAAAATATCCATTGGCGTTTGATACAACCATTTTCTTTCTTGCATAGCATTTTCCCAAGGGCGTTCTTCTGCTAAACGAGAGTATGAAGTCATATAAACCGCTGTTCCTGCTAATGGCAATGAACCTTGTCCTCCTGCTAAACGGTCACGAATTTCACCTCCAGAACCCGTTGCAGCACCATTGAATGGCTCAACTGTAGTAGGGAAGTTGTGTGTTTCCGCTTTTAAGGATAGAACAGAATCAAATTCTTTTTCTTCATAAAAGTCAGGCTTGTCAGCACTTTTAGGAGCAAATTGCGTTACTTTCGGCCCTTTTACAAAAGCCACATTATCTTTATAGGCTGAAACAATATCGTTAGGATTGGTTTCCGATGTTTTCTTAATTAATTTGAATAATGAAGTTGGTTTTTCTTCGCCATCAATCACAAATGTTCCATTGAATATTTTATGACGACAGTGTTCTGAATTGGCTTGAGAAAAAGCAAAAATTTCAGAATCGGTTAATTTTCTACCTAATTTAGCGGCTAGATTATTCAAATAGTCAACTTCTTCAGGACTCAATGCTAAACCTTCCGATTTATTGTAAGCTTCAATATCATCAATATCAAGAATGGGTTCTGGTTGAATGTTGATGGTATAAATTTCTTGATTTAATTCTGAATACTTTTGTGAAAGCATTGGGTCGAAATCTGTAAAATCTGAACTTACTTTTTCAAATTCCTCAATTCGAATAATTCCAGAAATACCCATATTTTGAGTGATTTCAACAGCATTTGTACTCCAAGGCGTAACCATAGCGGCACGAGGTCCAACAAAAAAATCCGACAATACGGATTTTTCTATTTTATGTGCGTTGCCAAAAAGCCAATTTAATTTGTTGATGTCTTCTGATGAAATCTCGTTTTGCGTTTGAACCGCAAAAACAGTGTTGGATTGGTTTCCGAAGAAATGAATCATTGTATGTAGTTGTTTTATTCCATTGCGCTTCATTATGTTAGACTCGCTTTGGAAGTGTGTTGTTGTTTTGAAAGTGCAAATTTATTTTAAAAAAGTCAGTTGAGCAAAGTTTGTGAAATAAAAAAGCACAAGAAATATCTTGTGCTTTTTGGATAGTTGTTTTTTTGATTATTTCTTACGAGTCATTATGATTTCCATATTTTTAAACTCTTTTCCATCATAACCAGTATCATACATTTCCATTTTTTGAGTGTTGTCATCTACCACAGTAAGAACTTCTCTCATTTTTTTCATTTTTTTTGTCACCGGATCAACACATTCACCAGCCATAGTATATGTTTTAGTCGCATTATCATAGCTTCCGCGCATTACCATCATTCCGGTGCTCATGTTGTCAATCCAAGTAGAAATGTATTCTTTTGCTGCATTGTCATAAGCCAATGTGCTTTTTCCTTCAAACGGCATTCCCATGAAATCACCTTTATGAACTGCTTCTTGATATTTACCGCCATAAATAGTTTTAAATTCTACAGTCATTTTCATTTTCATAGGTTGAGCTCCTTCATGTTGCCACGATGTCATTTCTTCATCCCAAATGCCATTATCTAATGCCATTTTTTTATGTGCATCACCTAAGGCAGCATATTCTTCCCAAGCTTTAGCAATTGCTGCAGAATCAGGAATTACGGTGTTGGCATCTTCGGTTTTAACAGCTGTAGAATCAATAGTAGATTCGGAATCTGTTTTTTTCTCTTCTTTTTTACAAGCAACCAAGCTTAATGAAATGGTTGCGAATACTAAAATTGCTTTTTTCATAATTATTCAGGTTTTGGTTTATTGAAAAATAATGTAATTATAAGCTCCCATATCAGTTTGGCCGGTTCTAGGCTTGTCTAAGATGTCATTAAAGGTAGAAAAAGTATTGTCTGCTGTTCCTTTTGCTGCCGAATTTTCTCCAATGATTAGTTGATTCATTGTAGGGTTTTTAAAATCGGGCAAATTAGTAGATGAGGTTCGTGCGATTAGGCAATTTGTGTAATTGGTTGTGTTGGCTAACGGGTATAATGGATTGTTTTGAAACTGTCCGAAATCAATGAATTTAATCAATGAATTAATAAAATTATAATTAAATGCCGAAGTTCCTTCTTTTTTTAATGCGATGCCATAACTGCTTGAGCCATATATAATACAATTGGTGAAATTGGCAGCAGTTAATTCAAATTCTGTTGATCCATCTCCATTGTCAAGTGTTACAGGTACTTGATTAGGTCTTGGCCAATAATTAGCAAAAGTACAGTGAGTGAAGTTGTAATTACCACCTAATGAACAAGCTAGTCCGGCTTGACCGCAATTATTAATTACAATGTTTTGCCCATTTATGGTAGCTGTTTTTGCTAAAATACCGTAATTGGAGCAGTTGTAAATTTGTAAATTATTCAGATTTAAAGTTCCTGCATTTTTGTCAATTAATAGTCCTACCGTTGCATTTTTTATGGTTGTATTGTTGAAATTACCATTACTGTCTAACGTCATCCAAATGGTACCCCATTGACCAGAAACTTCCGAAAAATCGGGTTCAAGTCTATCACTTTCAAAAACAATTTGATTATCAACAAGAAGTGTTCCGTCGGTATCGTATGTTGAAATTCCGCCGTTAGCATTTACAGTAGCGGTACTTCCTACAATTAAACCTGAATCGGCATGAAAATGTATTTTTGCTCCTGGGTCTATGTTGAGTGTTTCACCTGATGGAATTGCCGCATAACCATAAATCACATACGGCTTTTCATTGGTCCAATGATATTCGTCACCATTATTTGGATCGGCATGGTCTAAATAGAATCCATAAACTTCCTGATCACCAATAGGTAAGGTTTCTGTTGTGCCGTCGCCAAATTTTTTAGGATAAAGAAAATAGGCGTCTTTAACAAGTGTAACTAAATCAACCGTTTGAGGTGCTCCACTTATGTTATGAAATTCAATAGCATCGGTATATAGATACTGAGCGTCTGGATTGGCATATTCGTTGTAGTCTATTGTGGTTTCAATAAAAACAAACATGCTGTCTTTCGCTAATAGTTCGACATTATGAAATACTTTTCCAGGCATTCCATCTACCATCAAACGGTATTTAGAATTCTCTCCTTGAGCTAATTGTAAGGTAGGTATTTTAATGTCTTTGTCGCTACGGTTATAGACTTTTAATGTGTAAGTACTGGATCCAATATTACTGAAAACCGTATCAAGATAAACCGTTTCTTTAGAAAATTCGAGTCCGCCAGTACTTGGTTCAAACTCAAAGTCCTGACGACATGATGTTAACAATGCAGTTGCTGCTAATAAAAGTATGCCTAAATAGTGGCGCATGATGTTTTGTTTTTTGTAAAAGTATTAAAAATATCTTTGCTTTAAAAGAACGTTTTTTTATTAAAATTAGTTTGTAAAAGTAGGTGAAAACTTAAAATACATTTCTTAAATTTACTGTTCTAAATACATCTTAATGCAATTTGATAGAGAAAAAATATTACAAATCTGTAATACCTTCACACATAATACTTTGATGGAAACTTTGGAAATGGAGTTTACAGATGCTGGAGTAGATTATTTGGCTGCAACTATGCCAGTTAATCCAAGAGTTCATCAGCCAATGGGGCTATTGCATGGAGGAGCAACTGTAGCATTAGCAGAAACGGTAGGAAGTGCAGCTTCGTTAATGTTTATTAATCCAGAAGAATTTGAGGTGAGGGGTATTGAAATTTCTGCTAATCATTTAAAAAGTAAAAGGGAAGGATTAGTTACCGGAACTGCAAAAATAATACATAAAGGAAGGACGATTCATTTGTGGGAAATTAAAATCACAGACGAAGAAGGAAGTTTAATTTCACTTTGTAAGCTTACCAATATGGTAATTCCCAGAAAAAAATAATATGACCGATTTATTTATAAAAGTACAAACCCATTTGGAACAAAATCTACCCTTCGTGATTTATTCCAAGCCTGAAAAGCATATTGTAAACGGACTTTTTCAGGAGAATGACCATTTGTATTTTGTGAAAAATTTCAAGGAAACCGGTTTTGTTTTTGCCCCTTTTGATGGTGATGATTATGTTCTGTTGCCCGAAGAACATTCCCAAATTATTACAGAGCATTATAATCCACAAGAAGTGACTTTGAAAGCGAACGTTTTTTATGAAATGGACATAGACGCCAAGGAAAAATTTGAAGCGTTGGTTGAAAAAGGTATTACCGAAATTCATAAAGGTTTTTTTCAAAAAGTAGTGCTTTCTAGAACCGAAAGTATTGATTTGGAAGAATTTAATATAGAAATCATATTTAAAAAAATGCTATATACTTACCCATCAGCATTTAAATATTGTTTTTTTCACCCTAAGGTAGGGATGTGGATGGGAGCGTCTCCGGAACAACTATTGAAGGTTAAAGAGTTTGAAATTCAAACGGTTGCACTGGCAGGAACTAAGCTTAATAAAAATAAAGAAGAAGTTGTCTGGAAGGATAAAGAAAAAAAAGAACAGCAATTTGTAACCGATTTTATTCTGGAAAACCTTCAAGATTATGTAACCGAAGAAGTGGTTTCAAGTCCGTATACTGTTCAAGCAGGCAATTTGCTACATATTAAAACCGATATTCAAGCCAAATTGAAATCGCAAGCCAATTTAAAAGAAGTACTTAAGGTATTGCATCCTACACCGGCAGTTTGTGGTTATCCTAAGCTGTTGGCTAAAGATTTTATTTTGAATAACGAAGGATATGATCGCGAGTATTATGCGGGTTTCTTGGGCGAGTTTAACACAAATTTTGCTGCTGGAAAAGAAAATTATTCCGATTTTTATGTGAACTTGCGATGTATGAAAATTAAAAATAATCAAGCACACTTATATATTGGTTGTGGAGTTACCGAAGGAAGTATACCTGAAAAGGAATTTCTGGAAACAGTTAACAAGTCCATGACCATGAAAAAAATCTTAAATTAATGAAATTAGATATACTTGCCTTTGGAGCACATCCTGACGATGTTGAGTTAGGTTGTGGAGCTACTATTGCTAAAGAAATTTCCTTGGGAAAAAAAATTGGAATTGTAGATTTAACACGTGGTGAACTTGGAACACGTGGTTCTGCCGAAATTCGTGATAAAGAAGCTGCTGAAGCTGCTAAAATACTAGGGGTTTCCATCAGAGAAAATCTTAAATTTAGGGATGGTTTTTTTGTAAATGACGAAGCACATCAACTCGAAATTATTAAACTAATTCGCAAATACAAACCCGACGTTATTTTAGCCAACGCTATTTATGACCGACACATTGATCATGGCAAAGGGAGTAAACTGGTTTCGGATGCTTGCTTTTTGTCTGGATTGAGAAGAATAGAAACGTATTTAGATGGCGATAAACAAGATGCTTGGCGACCTAAATTAGTGTATCATTACATTCAGTGGGCAACTATTGAACCCGATTTTGTGGTTGATGTTACTGGGTATATTGACACCAAAGTTGAAGCAATCCAAGCTTACAGTTCGCAATTTTATGATGAAAACTCTAAAGAACCGGTTACGCCAATTGCTACAAAAAACTTCTTAGATAGCCTTGTATACCGCTCTCAGGACTTGGGAAGGTTAATTGGAACCGATTTTGGAGAAGGTTTTACTGTTGAAAGATATTTGGCAGTCAATAGTTTAAGTGATTTGATTTAATTTTTTTAAAAAAATATTTGCGAAAGCTAAGATTTGCGCTATATTTGCACTCGCAAACTGAGTTTTGGTCTTGGATTGCGCTAAAATGGTGATTGTAGCTCAGTTGGTTAGAGCGTCGGATTGTGGTTCCGAAGGTCGGGGGTTCGAGACCCCTCATTCACCCAGAAAGCTCTGAGTTCGCTCAGAGCTTTTTTATTTTTGGACTTTTCTGATTTTTTCTTGATTAATAATTATATTCTTACTATTTTAGTTACCATTAATTTTAATCAAACTTTATATTCATGGGATCATTTGTAATTAGTAAAAGAACAAACGGAGAATTTCAATTTGTATTAAAAGCTGGAAACGGTCAAGTTATTTTAGCTAGCGAAGGGTATACTACAAAAGCAGCTTGTGAAAACGGAATTGAATCGGTTAAGAAAAATTCTCAAGATGATGCTCGTTTCGATCGTTTAGAATCTAAAAACGGGAAGCCTTATTTTAATCTAAAAGCATCAAACGGACAAATAATCGGAAACAGCGAAATGTACGAATCGGTTGCTGCTCGTGAAAACGGAATTGAATCGGTTAAGAAAAATGCTCCAGATGCCGATGTAAAAGAAAATTTATAATCAAATTATTGAATAAAAAAAGCTCCAAATTTGGAGCTTTTTTTATTGTATTTATTCTGGTTTTTTATCAACTACAATGCGTTGGTCTCTATTGCTTAATTCCCAAGCTAGCGCAAAAGCCAATCGTGTTCTTTTTGCCAGTAAACCGAATTCTATCTTTTCTACTTTATCGGTAGGTTTATGATAATCTTCATGAATTCCATTGAAGAAGAAAATTGCAGGAATTCCTTTTTTTGCAAAATTGTAATGATCAGAACGGTAATAAATTTGTTCCGGATCATTTTTGTCGTTGTATTTATAATCTAAACGCAACTTGATGTATTTGTTGTTTACTTCTTCGTTTATAGTATGCAATTCAGAGCTTAATCGGTCTGAACCTACAACATATACATAATTGTCATCATTTGGATTGATTTTATCTCGACGACCAATCATATCAATATTGATATCTGCAATTGTATTTTTGATAGGGAATAATGGGTTTTCAGAATAAAATCTTGAACCGTGTAATCCGTGTTCTTCACCAGTTACATGAAGGAATAAAATTGAGCGTTTTGGACCATGTCCTTCTTTTTTTGCTTTCCAAAAAGCTTTTGCAATTTCCATTACAGCTACTGTTCCTGAGCCATCATCATCAGCACCATTATAAATTTCACCGTTTTTCATACCAACATGGTCGTAATGTGCTGAAATAACCAAAACTTCATCTGGTTTTTCGGAACCTTCGATAAAAGCCCAAATGTTTTCAGAATCATTTAATTTAGGACTAAATCCTTTTTTCATGAATTCTGAAGGAACTTTTTGGTAATAGCTATCAGCTCCTTTTGGAAATGGAATCCCTAATTTTTTATATTGATTAATAATGTATTCACCAGCCTTTTTTTGTCCAGGCTCACCAGTATTTCTTCCTTGCATTTCATCGGAAGCAATAACGTATAAATTAGTTTTTAAGTTTGCTTCTTCAATATTTGATAATTGGGTTGCGAAATCTACTTTTTTCGCATCTGGTTTGGTGACTTTATTCTGTGTAGAACAGCCTAGGAGAAAAAGTCCTAAGGATAAAGTCAAAACAATATTTTTCTTCATCATGATTTGTTTTGTGTATTAGTAGGATAAAAAGGGAAAATGTTTCAATTTAAATTGTTTTTTTTAATGGATGTTTACTAAAGTGAATAATATTAATACAATTGCGAAACAAAATATCAATATAGTATTGATTAAAAACAATGCGCTGCATTTTAAAAAAGATATAAGTTTTGACTCGTGGTACATTCGTTTATGGGCTTTATAAAAATAATATATTAACCAAAATAATGCTGCAAAATACAATATTGCTTTAAGTACTTCAAAAAATGTACTTTCAAATGGATCTAATATAAAATCAAAAATAGCTAATAGGGTTGCGGTTATTAAAAGGAAAGAAAAATAATGAAGCGTAAATATTCCATGATCAAAGTAAAACCATCTTTTTTTACTGTGAAAAAGCCATAACCAAAATGCAAATATTGGCATATAAATGAAAAGCGATTTTGGAATATTATGTTTAAAAAGTTCAATGAATTTTTCTGCAGTTTCTTCTTTAGTGTTGTGTTCGGATATGTGGACAATTTTTTTATAATACCAAAATAAAAATTTAGACATTCTTTTGTTTTCAGGTAGCGAATTTTGCACCGAATCCAATTCTTTTACAGTTCTATATTCGGTTGCCCAACCGTATTTTTTTTCTTCTTGCTTTAGTTTTTTAACACTATCTTCTTGTTCCGTATACCATATTGAGGCATTCGATTTCTTGTTGGTTTTAGTAACTTTTATTGGATTGTTTTTTTCAGGGTGCATTGAAGTTAAAATCCCAATGATGAAAAAAGCAATGAAACTTGTAAAAATATAAAGCTTAACAGGAGCAACGAATGCTTTTCTTCGACCGCTAAGGTATTCACGAGTTAATTTCGCAGGGTAAAACAGAAGGAATTTTATAGTTTTCCAAAAATTACTATCATAGTGAATTAAATCTTCAAAAAAGTGAGTAAAAAGGTAATGAAAGGACTTTCGAGTTTCAGTGTTTTCTTGACCACAATTAGGGCAAAATCTATCATCAACCGTAGTTCCACAATTCAAACATGTTTTGTCTTCACGTAATACACTCTTACTCATATTGTATAGTATTGCTTATCTAAAGTAAGAAAAATTTTTAAAATTAAATCATAAGAATTATTTATCTATTCATAAAAATTTATAATGAATTTATATCGAAATGCAATTTTTCTTATGCTATTTTTGCCCTGTTTAAAAATGAATACTAAACTTTAAAACAAATATTTATGTCATTAGTTGGAAAAAAATTCCCAAACATTACGGTTGATGCAATCTCTGAAATGGGAGATAATTTAAGAATTAACATTTTGGATGAGGCAGTAAAAAACAATAAAAAAGTGTTGTTATTCTGGTATCCAAAAGATTTTACATTTGTTTGTCCTACAGAATTACATGCTTTTCAATCGGCTTTGCCAGATTTTAACAGTAGAAAAACAGTTGTAATTGGTGCTTCTTGCGATACTAATGAAGTTCATTTCGCATGGCTAAACACACCTAAAAACAATGGTGGAATTGAGGGAGTTACTTATCCATTATTAGCAGATACAACTAGAAACTTAGCCTCTGCTTTAGGAATTTTAGATGCTGAAGAAGTTTTCAACGAAGAAATGGGAGATTACCTAATTGAAGGTTCAAACGTACCTTACCGTGCAACATATTTGATTGATGAAACAGGTAAAATTTTCCACGAAAGTGTAAACGATATGCCATTAGGTAGAAATGTGAATGAATATTTGCGTTTAATCGATGCTTATACTCACGTTCAAACTAAAGGTGAAGTTTGTCCTGCAAACTGGGAACAAGGTAAAGAAGCTATGAGTGCTAACCGTGTGAGTACTGCAGCTTACTTAAGTCAGAACTAAGAAATAGAAAATAATGATAATGGCAATTGCAATAATTAATCGGATTAGTTATTGGGTTGCCATTCTTTTATAAAATCGAAAATATGTTAGTAGAGTTAACAGATGATACGCTTCAAAATATTGTAAATACAGATGCAAAAGTTGTTGTTCAGTTTTCAGCTTCTTGGTGTGGTAATTGCCGTATTATGAAACCTAAATTCAAAAAATTGGCTAGTGAAAACGAAGCTATAACTTTTGTTTTAGTTGATGCTGAAAATTTTCCTGAATCAAGAAAATTGGCCAATGTATCCAACTTACCCACTTTTGCCACTTTTGTAAACGGAGCCTTAGTAAACGAAACACAAACTAATAAAGCTGAAGTTTTAGCAGATTTGGTAAATGAGATAGTGTAATCAGATTAGTTAGACAATATAGACAGGTTAGATTCTTAGACAGTTTAGATAGAGAATGTAAGTTGTTTGGAGAGATGTTTGAACTATTTTCCAGTCCTTCTAGACTTAGAAATTTATCAATAATTCATAGGTCAGTCTAAATTTCCAAAAGTCTAAGCAGTCTAAAATTTCTAAGAAAGTCTAAGGATCTAATTAGTCTAAAATTGTCTAATGTTCTAATAAAATCTAAAAATGAAATTACCTATAATTAAACAGCTTACTCAATTTATCGAGGAAAACGATCAAGATTATCTAATTGAAACCATCGAGGTTTTGGAAGCGCTAACCGAAGTGCCTTCATTAAAAGATGAAGAATTGGATGTAATTGGGGAGTTAATTTCAAATATGTACGGTGCATTAGAAGTGAACAAATCGATTAAATCGGGTATGGACAAAAAAGAAGCTCTAAATGCTTTTATGCAACGCGTTTTAGGGTCTATAGATAAATAATAGCATAAGTACTATTTTGTAAGCCTTTGTGTTTTCTAGCACAAAGGCTTTTTTATTGGATGATTTTAAATATTCTATTGTAATTTGTTATGAATGCATAATAATTTAACAATTTCTTTATATATTAGCGTCACTCAAATTAAAAATAAGCTTATGAATAAAACTACTATTAATGCTTTTTTATTGTCCTTATTTTGTTTTGGAGCCCTTCAAGCTCAGGATAGCGGCGCATTTGAATACAAATCAAGAAATAAGGAATATGAACTTTATGAATTCAGAAACGATTCGGTTTTTCCATTAAAAAGAGTTCAAGAAAATACATCAAGAATTTTTGAAAGTAAACATCCTTATCCAATCATATTTATCCACGGGTTAAATTCGAATTCGGAAACCTGGAATACTACCTTAAACTATTTCGATACACAATATGGCCTAACTTACGGTGGGCGCTTCGATTTTTGTTTGAATGCAGACGGAAATAATACTACAGCAAACAAAAACTTTTACCCAACTCCAGGAGCTGATATTGCCGCCTTCGAATCTTCAGTCATTAATGGTGATTATTATACTGTAAACTTCGATGTAAAAATTGATGGTTCATACGGAACAAACGTTTTGAGCAATCAAGCGGCTATAGCTAAGCAAGGAGCTGCATTAAAAAAAGCAGTTGAACGTGTATTGCAACTTACTGGTAAAGATAAAGTTGTGTTAGTCGGACATAGTATGGGCGGATTGTGTTCTCGTGAATACCTTCAAAATGTTTCCAATTGGCAATCAGACAACAGACATCATGTGGCTAAATTGTTAACCGTTGGAACACCTCACGGAGGAAGTAACGCTAGTGATAATCCTATAGCTGTTTTTACAAGCGTAGACAGACAATCAGAAGCTGTACGAGATTTAAAGACTACATTTTATTATAGTGGTGAAGCTGGACGATTTTTGTTTGGTGGAACAGAAGTTCAAAATTCATCAAATATGAATGATAATTCGTATTCGCCAGATTTTTATAATGTCGATATGAATTGCAATGGTGTAGTGGGTGAGTCTCTTCAAGGTTTAAATCAAAAACCAATTGATAACCTAATTGACTTTTCTTGTGTAATTGGAAGAATCACCAATGCTTTCGGAAGTAATATAACTACAGACGGAGTAGTGCCGGAACCTTCTTCAAACTTAAACAGCTATTATCCATCGTTAACGTATCCTGCGAAGTTGTTTTATTTTAATTCAGGTTACGATTTAATTGAAAATCACACGGAACTTCCGGGGTATTATTATCAAATTATGCAGGGGTTAGACGAGCCTAATGTAAAAGAATTAGCATACGATATAGTTACTGGAAAAATATATAATGGTTATACAACTGTTCAATCCAATACTTCAAGTGCCGATAATGATTATTACCGATTTACCGTAGCTGATAATGTTAATGCCACTGTGGCTGTTAGCGGAATTGTAACATCATCTATGAATGCTACAATTTTAGATAATACTGGAACTGCAGTAGGAGCTGCTCAAAACAGTAGCGCTGGTGCTATTAACTTTGTTAGAACCTTAACGCCTGGAAGTTATTTCTTGAAACTAACAAGTACGAGTCCAACCAACACAAATTACCAAACACCTTATCAGTTTGTAATTACAAGCACGCTTGCCACAACTGATAGTGCAATTGCTAATTTCACATATTATCCAAACCCTGTGAAAGATGTTTTACACTTGGATAATATGAGTATTTCTAAAGCAACAATTTTTTCTCTAATTGGACAACAAGTTGGTGTGAAAGAATTTGATAGTTCTATGACAACCAATACTATCGATATGTCGTCGTACTCAAAAGGAATTTATTTGATTACACTAGAAAACGACAATCAGGTTGAAACCATCAAAGTAATTAAAGAATAGATAATTTTTCTATGTTACGATAAAAAAACTCAAGGATAGCCTTGAGTTTTTTTATATTATAAATTGTCTTCTACAAATTTCTTGCAGTATGCTTTTATTTCATCGCGTACCACTTTAAATTGCTGCTGAATCTCATCGTTAGTGCCAACAGCTTTGGCAGGATCCGGAAAGTTATAATGAAAGCGCATTGCGTTACTTGGGAAAAACGGGCAATTTTCTTTAGCATTATCACATACTGTAATGATATAATCAAACACAATGGAATGGTATTCGTCTATGTTGTTAGATGTATGTTTAGAAATATCAATTCCATCTTCTTGCATTGTTGCAATGGCTTTTGGATTAACACCATGTGTTTCAACGCCTGCACTGTATATGGTAGCAGTATTTCCGGCAAAATAACGAAGATACCCTTCTGCTATCTGACTTCTGCAGCTGTTTCCAGTGCATAAAACTAAAATATTCTTCATAAATTCAAATAAGTAACCATATTATGTTAATGATGCAAAACTTTGCGTCAAATCCGAATAGAATTTGGAGAACAATAACCGCAGCAGTAATGATAATGTGTTTTCGGTATTTTTTAAAAAAAGAAATCATACTAACAACATTGTGAGTTAGGTGAACAACATGAATTTGTGGGAGTTAAATCCTTTAAGTTTAATTTGCTTTTTGGGATACCGCAATGATCATCTGCTAAACATGCAGTGTTTTTATTTTGTAATATGAAATGATTACCATTGAAATCTAAATCAAATTTACCAATTGTGTTTTGTTGGTATTCTACTTCAATTGTTGAATTTGGAAGTCCTAATTCCTTTTCGGCTAATTCAATAATATGAATTAGTTTCTCTGGCTGTAAACGATGGTCTAAATCATTTGCATTCCACAATTGAAAATTTATGGTGCTTTCTTTTCGAATTGTTCCACCACAATCGATAAACTTTTTAGTTATCAAACCAATTTCAGTTACATGAAAATGGGTTGGAACAAAACTCATGTCGGGGAGTTGAAATTTTATTTCATTTACATCAGTAAGTATTCGTTTGATTTCTGAAAGTGTCATGATGATATAGTTTTAATTTAACAACATTTTGTGTCTAATTTTATTCGTATTCCTGAAAAATGAGCTTCAAGCGTTTTGAAAGTTTCCTCGTTTAAACAATAACAAATAGCAGTTCCTTCAATATTGCCTTTTATGAGTCCAACATTTTTCAATTCCTTTAAGTGTTGTGAAACTGTTGGTTGTGCTAGTGGCAATTCGTTAACAATGTCTCCACAAATGCAACTATCTACTTTAAGAAGGTATTCAATAATTGCAATTCTTGCCGGATGCGACATGGCTTTAAATAGATTCGCTATTTCGTTTTGTTTCTCTGTAAAGCTGTCTGTTTTTGATGCGCCCATTTTGTATATTTATATATTGCAATATTACGATAAATAAATTAAAAGCAATTGTTTTTATTAAAAATTTTATCTGAATTAAATTCCGTATTTTTGGCTTTCAAAAAAATGAAAAATGGCACAAATAACATTGAAAGGAACTCCAATTAATACAATTGGGTCTTTACCTGAAGTTGGTAGTAAATTAAAGAATTTTTCATTGGTAGCTACTGATTTGACTACCAAAACTTTGGAAGATTTTAGAGGAAGTAAATTGGTTTTAAATATTTTTCCAAGCATCGATACAGGAACTTGTGCAACTTCGGTTCGAAAGTTTAATGAAAAAGCAAGTTCGCTTGAAAATACTAAAGTCTTGTGTATTTCTAGAGATTTACCATTTGCACAAAATCGTTTTTGTGGTGCAGAAGGATTACAAAACGTAATTAATCTTTCTGATTTCAGAGATGCTTCTTTTGGTAATGAATTAGGATTAACTATTCTTGATGGGCCACTACAAGGACTTCACTCTAGAGCAGTTATTGTGGTAGATGAAAATGGAATTGTAAAATATTCAGAGCTCGTTTCTGAAATTGTAAATGAACCGAATTACGAAAACACATTAGCGGTTTTATAAATGGAATTAAATAAAGACAACACCTTTTTTACAGGTAGGCTTAAAAGTATAGGTTTTGCAGTTAAAGGAGCGTTAAAGCTTATAACTACAGAACATAGTGTAATGGTGCAATCATCAATTGCAGTGTTAATGGTGGGAGCAGGGTTGTATTTTCATATTACACGTGTTGAATGGATGTTTCAAATTTTGGCATTTGGCTTGGTTTTGAGTATTGAAGGCTTGAATACTGCTGTTGAAAAGATAGCCGATTTTATTCATCCGGATTATCATCATCGTATCGGATTCATTAAAGATATTGCTGCTGGTGCTGTTTTTTTTGCTGCTATGGCTGCTATGGCTGTTGGAGCATTAATTTATTTACCTAGAATTATCTAATTTGATTCAGATTGTTATTTTTGTATAAAAGAACACTATTTAATGGCTAAAGTATCCAAAAAAGAAACGTCCGATTCCAATAAAACTAAAGCTTCAGGCGAGAAGAAACCCTTGTTAACACGTCGTAATAAAGTCCTTATTGGGGCTTTACTTATTTTGTTTTCATTGGCTTTGTTACTCTCGTTTGTTTCGTATTACATTTATGGCGATTACGATCAAAGTGCACTTACTTCTTTTGCTGATAGAAGCGAAAAAACATACAATTGGTTGGGTAAATTAGGTGCAATACTTTCAAACTTTTTTCTTTACAAAGGTTTTGGTGCGGCTTCTTTCTTATTTGTTCGTTTGTTCTTTTTAGCAGGAGCTTATTTGTTGGTCGATATTTCTTTAGGGAAACTTAAAAATACCATTTTTTGGGATTTATTTGCCATGGTGTTAATTTCAGTACTATTTGGTTTTTTCTGGAATTATGTGCCGCAATTGGGAGGTGTTATTGGATATGAAATGAACTTGTTTTCTCAAGATTATATTGGGAAAATAGGAACTTTTTTGGTTTTGGTTTTCGGATTGATAGTGTATTTAATTTTGAAAATTAAAATTTCTACGGAAGGAATTAAAACCTTCTTTGAAAACAGAAGCAAAGCTTTTAATGAAGAATTGGCTGCGGCAGATTCTGTAATGGAAAATGTTTCGCCTGTTTCCGAAGTTGTTCCGAATGTAGAACAGGAATTGGAAGATGAAATTGTTACTACAAATCCGTCATTAGATTTTAACGATGCCGAAGACGAAGAAGTTTTAGCAAATATTGAGCTTAAAACAAATCCTTCAACTTTCGAAATTAATAAAGAGGCCTTAAAGCCAACTATTGCAAACGCTTCAGAAATAACTTTAAAACCAATTACACCTGTTGTTAAGCCAGAGGTTCCTGTTGTTGAAAATATTCCGGTTGCTAATGAGCCTGTAAAGTCTGAAATCGTATCAACAAATGATGATAGTTTTACGATTGAAAAAATTGAAGAAGAAGCTGTTGTAGAAGAAAACTTAGCTGCACGCTTGGTTCAGGATTTTGGTGAATTCGATCCTACCTTGGAACTTTCAAATTACCAATTTCCATCTATCGAACTTCTAAAAGAATATTCGTCTGGCGGAATTACCATCAATCAATCGGAACTAGAAGAAAATAAAAACCGAATTGTAGATACTTTGAAAAACTACAATATTGGTATCGCACAAATTAAAGCTACTGTTGGTCCAACTGTAACACTATATGAAATTGTACCCGAAGCAGGTATTCGAATTTCGAAAATTAAAAATCTGGAAGATGATATTGCCTTGTCTTTATCAGCTTTAGGAATCCGTATCATTGCGCCAATTCCGGGTAAAGGAACCATTGGTATTGAGGTGCCAAATAACAATCCGACTATGGTTTCCATGAAGAGTGTTATTGCGTCACCGAAATTTCAAACCGCAGAAATGGAATTGCCAATTGCTTTAGGTAAAACTATTTCAAATGAAACTTTTGTAGTCGATTTAGCCAAAATGCCACACTTACTTATGGCGGGTGCAACCGGACAAGGTAAATCGGTTGGTTTGAATGCGGTTTTAACTTCATTATTGTATAAGAAACATCCAGCTGAGGTTAAATTTGTTTTGGTAGATCCTAAAAAGGTAGAGTTAACCTTATTCAATAAAATTGAACGTCATTATTTGGCAAAACTTCCTGATACGGAAGAGGCAATTATTACAGATAACACTAAAGTAATCAATACTTTGAATTCACTTTGTATCGAAATGGATAATCGTTATTCGTTACTTAAAGATGCAATGGTTCGTAATATTAAAGAATACAACGAAAAATTCAAACAACGTAAATTAAATCCTGAAAACGGACATAAGTTTTTACCATACATTGTATTGGTTGTGGATGAGTTTGCCGATTTGATTATGACCGCAGGTAAAGAGGTGGAAACGCCAATTGCTCGTTTGGCACAGTTAGCAAGAGCTATCGGAATTCATTTGATTATTGCAACGCAACGTCCGTCGGTTAATGTAATTACAGGTATGATTAAAGCCAATTTCCCAGCTAGAATTGCTTTCCGTGTAACTTCTAAAATTGATTCGAGAACTATTCTTGATACTGGTGGTGCCGATCAGTTAATTGGGCGTGGAGATTTGTTATACACTCAAGGTAATGATATCATCCGTGTACAGTGTGCGTTTGTTGATACTCCGGAAGTAGAAAAAATTACAGAATATATTGGTTCGCAAAAAGCTTATCCTAATGCATATATGTTACCTGAATATGTAGGTGAGGAAAGTGGCATAAGTCTTGATATAGATATATCGGAAAGAGATTCCATGTTTAGAGAAGCAGCCGAAATTATAGTGACGGCACAGCAAGGTTCGGCATCATTATTGCAAAGAAAGCTTAAGTTAGGGTACAACAGAGCCGGGCGTTTGATAGATCAATTGGAAGCTGCTGGAATTGTTGGTCCATTTGAAGGAAGTAAAGCACGTAGTGTAAATATTCCGGATTTGGTTGCTTTGGAACATTTTTTAGCGAACGAACAAAATAACAATTAAAATGAAATACTATATAGCCATATTATCTTTTCTGTTTTTTGGATTTTCTGCACAAGCACAAGATTCTAAAAAAGCTAAAGATTTGCTAGATCAAGTATCGAGTAAAGTAAAAAGTTACGAGAATATTCAAATAGGATTTAGCTATTCTTTTCAAAACTTTAAGGATAATGTAAATCAAGAAAGTAAAGGGAATGTCACCATAAAAGGGAATCAGTATGTTCTCAACTTTATGGGTGTTACCAAAATTTTTGATGGTGTTAAAAATTATACTATTGTTCCTGAAGATGAAGAAATTACTATTTCGAAACAAGACGATAGGGATGCTGATGCCGTTACGCCTGCGAAAATGTTAACATTCTTCAATTCCGGATTTAAATATTCTTGGGACATTCTTCAAAATGTTAAAGGAAGAAAAATTCAGTATGTTAAACTCATCCCGGTTAGTTCTAAAGATAATCGTAAAGAGATACTTATAGGTGTTGATGCACAAACAAAAAACATCTATAATTTGATTGAAATTGGCAAAAACGGTTCTAAAACAATTATCACTGTTAATTCTTTTAAAACAAACCAACCAATTTCAAAAAATCATTTTACCTTTACGCAGAGTAAATATCCGAAATACTACATCAATAATTTAGACTAATTTTTCAAGTGAAAATACTTGACCGTTATATCTTAACCTCCTTTTTGAGCACATTTGCTTCGGTATTTGTAATCCTCTTTTTCATCTTTATTTTACAAGGGGTTTGGCTTTTTATTTCCGAATTGGCAGGTAAAAATTTAGATGTAATGGTAGTTGTAAAATTTTTGGTGTTTTATTCCCCTAAAATTGTTCCGCTGGTTTTACCATTGTCAATTTTATTGGCATCTATTATGACGTTCGGTAGTTTTGCCGAGAATTATGAATTTGCTGCCATGAAATCAGCGGGTATTTCTTTAAAAAGAGCTATGAAAGTGCTAACTATTTGTATTTTCATGCTTAGTATTTTAGCTTTCTTTTTTGCAAATAATATAATTCCAAGGGCCGAATATAAGTTCATCAATCTTCGTAAAGATATTTTACAAACCAAACCTGCAATGGCTATTGCAGAAGGACAGTTTAATACGATTGGGAATTCGAATATTAAAGTCGATAAAAAATCAGGTGAAAATGGTGAGCTTCTAGAAGGAGTAACCATGCACGTTAAGTCGAATCAAGGCTTTGGTAATAAAACAGTGATTAAGGCTAAAAACGGAGTTTTAAAAAGCGATAATAGTTCAAGTATCTTAAAGTTAGACTTATTGGATGGATATTATTACGAAGATATTTTACCTCAAAAAGTTGAAGAACGTGACAAACAACCTTTTGCTAAAGCATTTTTTAAAAAATATACCATTAACATCGATTTGTCAAAGCTAAATAAATCGGAAGATCAAGGTGAAATTGTGAATACAAACACCATGTTAAATGTTAATGAACTAAATTATACTATCGATTCTCTTCAAAAGAGTTATAAAAAGGATGTAGTTTCTTTTTCAGATAATATCTCGCAAAATGTTGAATTTGCATTAAAACCAAAACTAACAGTTAATTCCAGAAATTTTAATTCTACAGAAGATGTTTTAAAATTGTTTACTTCTGATGAACAAAAAAGGATTTTTGAAATGGCTAAAAACAACGTTTCTAGTACTGATTTTTCTATTGATGTTGGTAAAAACGATTTGTTTGAAAAACAAAAGAATATCAACAAACACTGGATTGCTTTACATGAAAAATTTGTTATTGCTTTTTCATGTTTACTAATGTTTTTTATTGGTGCGCCATTAGGAGCAATTATTCGAAAAGGTGGATTAGGATTGCCTATTGTTTTTGCAATTTTGATTTTTATTACGTTCCATTTTATAAATACCTTTGGTAAAAAAGTAGCCCAAGAAAACGGGATGCCACCATTTTTAGGAACATGGCTATCTTCTATGGTACTTACGCCTTTAGCCATAGTATTAACTTACAGAGCAACAAACGATATTGGAATTATGATTAATTTCGATTGGATTACAGAGCCATTCCAAAAACTATATAGCAGACTCTTTAACGGAAGTAAAGAAGACAAATAAATACAATATAATGCTAACTACACAACACATACAACTAAACACAATCGAGGAAGCTATAGAAGACATCCGACAAGGAAAAGTCATTATAGTAGTTGATGACGAAGATCGAGAGAATGAAGGTGACTTTTTAGCTGCAGCCGAAAAAATCACTCCTGAAATGGTTAATTTTATGGCTACTCATGGTCGCGGGTTAATTTGTACTCCATTAACCGAAAGTCGTTGTAAAGAACTCGACTTAAAGGCTATGGTTTCCAATAATACCGATCATATGGAAACGGCTTTTACTGTTTCAGTCGATTTGAAAGGACATGGAGTAACTACTGGTATTTCTGCTTCCGATAGAGCAAAAACAATTCAAGCATTAATAAGTCCGGAAACTAAACCGTATGATTTGGCTAGACCCGGACATATATTTCCATTAATTGCTAAACAAGGAGGCGTGTTGCGTCGTACAGGACATACCGAGGCAGCTATAGATTTTGCCCGTTTGGCAGGATTTAAACCAGCAGGTGTTATTGTGGAAATTATGAACGAAGATGGCTCTATGGCCAGATTACCACAATTGTATGAAGTGGCTAAAAAATTTGATTTGAAACTGGTTTCAATTGAAGATTTAGTAGCTTACCGAATGCAACATGACAGTCTAATTGTAAAGAAAGAGGATTTCGATATTGAAACCCGTTTCGGAACTTTTAGATTACGCGCTTACGAACAAACAACCAATAAACAAGTTCACATCGCTTTAACCAAAGGAACCTGGAATTTAGGAGACGCTGTATTAACAAGAATAAATTCATCTCAGGTTAATAACGATTTATTAGGGACATTAACTAACAATGCAGATAAGCAACTAGACGAAATGTTCAAAGTTATAAACGAGCAGGGTAGTGGAGCGGTTATTTTTATCAACCAAGATATGCAATCGGTTAGTTTGTTGAGTAGAGTGTCTGAATTGAAAGCATTACAATCGCGTGGTGTGATGAAAGCACCTAAAATTGTTATCGATAGCAAAGATTTTGGTATAGGCGCTCAAATTTTACATGACATTGATATTTCTAAAATTCGTTTAGTAACCAATACCGACCAAGGAAAGCGTGTTGGTATGATTGGATATGGTTTGGAAATTGTAGAGTATGTAAATTATTAGAAAAAAAATAGTTTTCTAAACCTATATAAATGAAAGAGTTAAAAAAGATGATGAAATAAATTGTCTTTTTTTGAAAAAAAAGGTTTGCAGAAATCAAAAAGCTTTCTATATTTGCACTCGCAATACGGAAGTAGGGCAAACATATTGGAGAAATGGCAGAGTGGTCGATTGCGGCAGTCTTGAAAACTGTTGACTGTAACAGGTCCGGGGGTTCGAATCCCTCTTTCTCCGCAGAAGTTCAAAATGAATCCTTGGAAGTTATCTTTCAGGGTTTTTTTGTTTTTACGTGTTTCTATCGGCATGATTTCTTCCAAACAAAAAAGTAATTAAGTTGTTATCTATATTTATGATACTTATCTTTAAGACTCATTAACATTGAAAAGTCGGGTTAAAGTTTTTCTTTTGTGAATTGCACAGATTAGCATTGAAACATTAAAATGAAATTACTATCAACATATAGATTATTAAATAATTTAAAATTAACTCAGTTTGTTTTAATAATGAGTTTTTTAAATTTTATATTTTTTCATTATCCTTTTTTTAAATATGTTTTTAATAATCTTGAGTATAAAAGCTTCGGAGGTGTTATAATCATTGCTAGTCTGGTTGTTTTAATGCTGATTCTAAATGCTTTTCTGTATTTTCTATTCTTTTTCGTATCCCGTTTTTTCGGGAAGTTTTTCTTGATACTATCATTTTGTATTAATTCAATAGCATTATATTTTGTAAATACGTATGGCGTAATAATAGACGAAAGCATGATTGGTAATATACTCAACACCAATTATGAAGAATCAAGTAGTTTCTTATCTCTAAAACTATTGGTTTATTTCATTTTATTTGGAGTCATGCCTAGTATTTATATCATTAAAGCTAGAGTGGTAAGTGTAACCTTCAAAAGGTTTTTGGTTATCACTTCTTTAACCTTATTATTTATTCTAACTTTAGTTTTTGCCAATGCCAGTAATTGGTTGTGGATTGATAAAAATTCTAAATCGCTAGGCGGACTTGCCATGCCATGGTCTTATTCGGTTAATGTCTCTCTTTTTTATATTCATAAGTATAAAAAAAATGAACAGGAGATTTTACTTCCAAAGGCTTCAATAAAAGATAATCAGAAATCGGTTGTAGTATTAGTTATTGGGGAATCTGCAAGACGTCAGAATTTTTCTCTTTACGGCTATAAGAAGAATACGAATCCGTTACTTTCTAAAATATCAAATGTATATCATTTTAATGCTGTTTCAAATGCTACATATACAACCGCTGGGGTAAAAAGTATTTTGGACTATAAAGAGACTAACGATTTATACGAAATTCTACCAAACTATTTATACAGAAATGATGTGGAAGTTGTTTGGAGAACTACAAATTGGGGTGAGCCGCCTGTTCATATTAAAAACTATCAAAATAGAGAATTCTTAACGTAAGACTGTAAAAGTGATGCCTGTAATTACGATGAGATTTTAATATCAGGGTTAAAAGAACAGATACGAGCTAGCCAAAAAAACAAAGTACTCATTGTATTACACACAAGTACCAGCCACGGTCCAACGTACAATAAAAAATATCCGACGCAGTTTGAAGTTTTTAAACCAGTTTGCAATAGTGTGGAATTAAGCAATTGTTCTCAAACCGAACTAATGAATGCTTACGATAATACTATTGTTTATACAGATTATATCTTATCTAAAGTTATTGATGATTTGAACGATTTGAAAGAGTATAAGAGCGCCATGATTTTTGTGTCGGATCATGGGGAATCATTAGGTGAAAAAAACTTATACATGCACGGATTACCCTTAAGTATTGCACCAAAAGAACAATACGAAATTCCGTTTATTGTTTGGCTTTCTGATAATAGTTTGAAACAGGTAAAATCAAATGCAGAGCTATCTCAATATTATGTGTTTCATAGCGTTTTAAATTTTCTAAACATAGATAGTCCAATTTATAATGAGGATATGAATATTTTTAAAAGTAAATAAGCAAAGAGACTATTTGTTGATGATTTGAAATAAAAATTAAAATTGTGGTGTGTGTGATTGAGTTTTGACTCTAGACGATGTATTCGTGCTATAAAAAATGGCTATAAATACCAATTAAACAAACTGGTTTTATATATTTGTTTTTCCTAAAAATTAATAAACCAAACTAAGGAAAAACTATTTATGTCTTTTACCGATTTATTCAGAAGAAAATCTACTGCAACTATATTAAAACAAGGAGGAGATGGTGAGCATGCTACCGGACTTCATAAAGTACTTACCGTTCGTGATTTAACCTTTTTTGGAATTGCCGCCATTATTGGTGGGGGAACGTTTTCTGCTATTGGAAATGCTTGTTTTTCGGGTGGGCCAGGAGTAATTTTATTGTATGTAATATGCGCAATTGCTTGTGGTTTTACCGCAATGTGTTATGCCGAATTTGCTTCTCGTGTTCCAGTATCCGGTAGTGCTTATACGTATGCTTATGTATCTTTTGGTGAAGTATTCGCCTGGATAATTGGTTGGGCTCTTATTATGGAGTATTCTATTGGTAATATTTACATAGCTTTTTCATGGAGTGGTTATTTTACCAATTTATTAGAAAGTTTCCATATTCATTTACCGGAATGGTTAACAATCAACTACCAATCTGCTCATTCAGCTTTTCTGGATAACAAACCAGGTGAAGGTTTTAACGCTTGGCAAAATGCACCAATGATAGGAAACTTAAGAGTTATTTTCGATATGCCTGCCTTTGTAATTAATTTGATGATTACTTATTTGGTTTACAAAGGAACTAAAGAGTCTAAAAACTTCAGTAATATAATGGTTATGATTAAGTTGGCCATTATTGTTTTAGTTATTGTTGTTGGAGCTTTTTACGTAGATATAGAGAATTGGACTCCTTTTATGCCAAATGGTTTTGGAGGTGTTATGGCTGGAGTATCGGCAGTATTTTTCGCATATATTGGTTTTGATGCGGTTTCAACTTTAGCTGAAGAATGTAAAAACCCACAACGTGATTTACCTAAAGGAATGATTTATTCATTGGTGATTTGTACCGTAGTATATATTATTCTGGCAATGGTATTAACAGGAATGGTTAAATACGACTTGCTAGGGGTAAGTGATCCTTTAGCTGAAATTTTTGCCTTAAAAGGTGTAAAGTGGATGTTGTTTATTGTTTCCATTGCAGCGGTTGTTGCAATGACTAGTGTAATGTTGGTTTTTCAAATGGGGCAACCTCGTATTTGGATGACCATGAGTCGTGATGGACTAATGCCAAAAAAATTCTCTGAAATTCATCCAAAACATAAAACGCCAGGTTTTGCAACAATAGTAACGGGGTTAGTGGTTGGATTGCCAATTTTCTTTACCGATGAAAACTTCGTTTTAGACTTTACCAGTATCGGAACCTTGTTCGCGTTCGTATTGGTTTGTGGAGGTGTGTTGATGCTTTCGCCACAAAGCGAAGCCGAATTAGCGGAACGTAAAACAAATGGGAAATTTAGAATTCCATACATCAATTCGAAATTTATTTTTCCAGGATTGGTAGTAGTTTCCGCCTTAGTAGTAAATTATATGTTTCCTACATTCTTTTCAGAAACATTCGATTTTTCTGAAGACAAAATTGCCACTAATATATCTATGGTTGTATTTTTCATTTTATGTGTAGTAATGGCTGTGCTTTCTTTTATGAAAAATCTTTCCTTGATTCCGTTGTTGGGATTAATTTCGTGCTGTTACTTGTTAACCGGAATGGCAGTTTCTAACTGGAAATGGTTTGGTGTTTGGTTGGTAATTGGGTTAGTATTCTATTTGTGCTACGGATTCAAAAACAGTAAATTAAATTCAAATAAACTTTCACCTTCATTAGAAGATTAAATAATAATAAAAAATCCCGATTTTACTCGGGATTTTTTATTGAGGTATATTTTCTTGGTAAACTTCAATGTCTTTTTTATTGTAATAAGTACAGGTCATTTTCGCCATATCTACAATCCATTTTTCAATGCCGTGTTTAGCACTCTGGTTGATAAATGTTAGATAGTCGCTATTGCCTTGTTGATGTGCTTTCAAATCAGATTTGAATTGGTCCGAATTGCAGGTATCAGAAACTAATATTGCATCATATTTTTCAGATGAAGCGGCTTTAAAATTGTTAGCGCCATAGTAATTGGTATGTCCATCAGTAACATAGGTTTCATAACGAATAACACCAATTACTTTTAATGCTTTGATGTAATCTGGAAAATCTGCACCTGATTTCACTTTACTATGGGCTTCGTGTATTTGTTCTATAGAAAACATTTTTTATGAAATTTTATTATGATACTAAGTTACGAGAAAAAAAAATCCGTTGTGTAATAACAACGGATTTTTAAATTATCTAAAATTTTAAGAAGTCAAATAGTCTATTTCAAATACACATTAAAGTAATCTGCAATTTTTGCATACATGTGAATTCTATCTTTACCTGAAACATTGTGCTCATGGTTAGGATATAAGAAGTAGTCTACTTGTTTTCCAGCCTTAATACAAGCTTCAATAAAATTCATACTGTTTTGTTGCACAACCACAGGATCTTGTGTTCCATGAATAATTAACAAGCGACCTTTTAAGTTTTTGGCTTTATCTAATAATGACGCTTTAGCATAACCTTCAGGGTTTTCTTGTGGCATATCCATATAACGCTCACCGTACATTACTTCATAATATTTCCAGTCGATTACCGGTCCGCCGGCTACACCAACTTTAAACACATCTGCATGATTGGTCATTAAGGAAGTTGTCATGAAACCACCAAAACTCCATCCGAAAACACCAATTTTATCAGCATCTACAAATGCTTTTGATTTTAAGAATTCAATACCTTTCATCTGGTCGGCCATTTCATTAACACCCAACTGACGGTGGTTTACATCGCAGAATTTTTTACCACGAGAATCACTACCACGGTTATCCAAAGTAAATACAACATAACCTTGTTGTGCCATGTAATAATCGAAGTAGCCGCCGCCGCCCATCCAACGGTTGTTTACCAATTGCGCGTGTGAACCTCCGTATACATAAAGCATTACCGGATATTTTTTAGTAGCATCAAAATTGCCTGGATAGATAATTCGTCCGTTTAACGGTGTTTTTCCATCTGCCGACGTAATAGTAACCAATTCCATTTTTGGCATGTTGATTTTACCCGTAAAAGGATTATCAGCTTTAACCAAAGTTGTTGCTTTTTTCGATTTTACGTCGATAACTGAAATTTCGTTAGGAGTAGTTACATTGCTGTATTGGTCTAAAACCATCGTTCCGTCTGAAGAAACAGAAGCAGTGTGCATACCTGAAACAGTTGTTAACTGAGTTGTTTTTCCAGATTTAATATCAACTTGATACAATTGTTTGTCCAAACCATTGTTCGCCGTTCCCATATAGTTGATTTTCGTTCCTTTAGCATCAAATCCTAAAAGATCTTTAACTACTACATCTTTATAACCAAGGTTTTTCAATAATTTACCATCGGTATTGTACAAATACATTTGGTTGAATCCGTAAAAATCAGTCTGATAAATAAATTGGTTTGGATTGTTCGGAACAAAAGTTAAAGCATGTTGTGGCTCAACCCATGTTGCTGCTTTTTCTTCAAATAAGGTTTTTACAAAAGCTCCTGTAGCAGCGTTATATTTATTGAATTTTAAATGATTTTGTTCACGATTCAATATTCCAATGAAAATGTATTTTCCAGTTGGTTCCCAAGAAACCATGGTTAAATATTGTTCTTTTGGTTCGCCAGTTTGAATGGTAACTTTATTTCCGGTTTTTACATCGTAAACCACTAGAGTTACATTTTCACTGGTCATACCAGCCATTGGATATTTAATATCTTTATTTACTGCTTCACGTTCGTTCCAGTTAATGATAGGATAGTTGCCTACCATGGTTTCGTCTTTTCGGTAATAGGCCAATTGTGTTCCGGATTCGTTCCACCACATTCCGCGGTCAATTCCAAACTCTTGACGGTGAACATAATCTGTACCATTAACAATTCCAGGGTTTTGATCGTTGGTTACTTCGATAACGTTTCCATTTGAGGTGATGCGTATATTGTTATCTTTTAACCAAGCTACATTTCCATTAGCTGAAAATTTAGCCTGTGAACCTTCATTAGAATATGTTACAGCGTTTGTAATTTGTTTAGAAACTACATCGTAGGTTACTTTGTAATTGTTCTTTTTTCCTGCAACTTCAGTCTCAAAAGCAGTATTGGTAGTCCATTCGAAAGAGAATGGAAACGTGCGTACTTCAAATTCATCGTTTGAGAATTTAGCTTTTAAAGCTGTTTCAAAATCAGATTTGGTTGCCAATGTGGTTTCTTTCCAACCGTTTGCAGCATTTTTTTCCAATAAATTTGAAAAATCAGAACTTAAGTAGGTAACCGATTTTACATTTTTACGCCACTGTTGTGCGATTTGTGTTGTTGGAGCGTATTTTCTACCACCCATAACAGTTTCTTCTATGGTGAAGTTTTGTTGAGCAAAAACCATTGATCCCGTTAGAAGAAAGAACAGAGTAAACTTTTTCATCAATTAAAATTTTAAAAGGCTAATTTATATATATTAGAATTCTTAAGCTGTTAAGAAAACTAAAAATTATTTGATACATCAATTAGTTGTTGGAATTCTGTAATTGTTACATGTTAGAAATCAAATAAAATTTCTAATAGAAAAAAGATTCACTA
Source organism: Flavobacterium sp. IC2-16 (assembly GCF_055521455.1). Taxonomy (NCBI): domain Bacteria; kingdom Pseudomonadati; phylum Bacteroidota; class Flavobacteriia; order Flavobacteriales; family Flavobacteriaceae; genus Flavobacterium; species Flavobacterium sp. IC2-16. The sequence continues at coordinate 2,512,231 of NZ_CM145480.1, forward strand.
CGGTGAAGTTAATTTTTGATGAATTTAGAAAAATGTACCCCAGAATCTGAATCCATTTGAATAAAATAATGACCTGAAGAAATTGCAGAAAGGTTTATTTGTGATGTATTTGATTCATCTTTTAGTATAATTTGTCCCAAACTATTAAATATAGTAATTGATTTAATTTGCTGATTTTTTTCTGAATTAATGTACAGAATAGAATCAACGGGGTTAGGATAAAGTGTGAATAAAGTTTCTGAAGTAAAACTTTCAGTTCCCAATATGCAATTTGCACATGTTGTGGAAACAGTAACACCACTAGGAATTGTTTCATATAGTCCTACGTATACTGCTTGATATTCTCCATCATCATGGCAAATAGTGTTTAATGATGGAAGATTGCCAAAGTAAAAACTCTGGAGCGGTGGAGGTGTCAGTCTTTGTGTATAATAATCTGGGGAAATAAAATTGTTTTTCAAATTAATGTTTTGAAGATTAGGATTATTTTCTGCCCATAAAGCTGTAATTGCTGTACCGCATGTATTAATTTCCTGCAATAAGGTGTTGTTACAAACTAAGCGCCAAAGATTTAATAGATTGGATAAGTTAATTGTACTAATAGGGTTGTTACTAATCCACAAATCTTCTAAGTTTTCTAGCTCTTCAGTCTCTGTAACACTTGTTATTTGATTATCCGAACAATATAAAGTTTTTAATGCTGCTAAATTTGATATGGGTAATGTGGCAATTGAATTATTTTGAATTTGCAAATTTTCTAAATTGATAAAGTTTTCAATTCCATCTAATACAGATATGCCTGAATTGCTAAGGTTTAAACCGAAAACACTAGCGGCTTCATTTAATTCAATTTCATTATTATTGTTTGAGTCTATTACAATGAAATTACCATTTACATCCCTTGCAATGTCAGAAGAAGTATCAGCAAGAAGAAGTCTGTTCTTAAAATTTATGTCAGTGAAATTTATGGTTTGTGTATAACTCACCACTGAAATAAATAATATAAACAAGGAATAGTATTTTTTCATCATTCTTTTTTTTCAAAGTTAATGATTTAAAAAAAGAAATCCGCTAATGAAAATCAAAAGCGGATGACTAACTAAAAAACTAAAAAACTTAATTTAAAATCGAAAGTTCCTTCATACATGCTTTCATCATGTTGTAGGTTCTTTCAATATCGTTATCTAAACCAATGGAGAAACGAATCAATCCGTCGGTTAGTCCCATTTCTTTTTGTTCGTCTAAAGGAATTTCAGAAGATGTTGAAGTTCCCGGAGCAGAGAATAACGTTTTGTAGAATCCTAAACTTACTGCTAAATAGCCAAGATTTCTTTCCTGCATTAATTCCATTAATTCGTTGGCTTTGTCTAAGGAACCTACATCAATAGTCATCATTCCGCCAAAACCGTATTCCGGATTAATCATCGTTTTATAAATTTCATGACTTGGATGTGATTGTAAACCAGGATAAACTGTCTTGATTCCGTCTGCTTCAAATTTCTCTGCCAAATATTGTGCGTTGTAACTGTGTTGTTTCATGCGAATGTGAAGCGTACGAAGGTTTTTCATTACCGATGCCGAACGCAAACTATCCATAGTTGGTCCTAATAGCATACTGGCACCATCGTTTACATTTTTCAAAGCATTGATAAAATCCTGCGAAGCACAAACTACACCACCAACGGTATCACTACTTCCGTTGATGTATTTTGTTAAACTGTGAATTACAATATCGGCACCTAATTTAGCCGGAGCTACAGATAAAGGTGAGAATGTATTATCTACTACCAATTTGATATTGTGTTTTTTGGCAATTTTAGCCAAAGAAGCAATGTCAGCAACTTCTAACAATGGATTACTCACCGTTTCGCAGTAAAGTACTTTTGTATTAGGTGTGATAGCAGCTTCAACAACATCCAATTTTGTAATGTCTACAAATGTGGTTTTGATACCCATTCTTGGAACAAAATTCTTTAAGAAAGCATATGTTCCACCATAAATGGTACGACTTGAAACAATGTGATCTCCATTTCCACACAATTGTAATAAAGTAGGTGTGATAGCGCCCATTCCGGAAGCAGCAACGTTTGCAGTTTCTGTACCTTCCATAGCAGCTAATGCTTTGTCTAGGTATAAGTTACTTGGAGACGAATGACGCGAATATAAATAACAGCCTTCAGCATTACCTTCGAACGTATCGAACATGGTTTTTGCGGAAAGGAAAGTATACGTTGAACTGTCAGAAATAGAAGGGTTGACACCTCCAAATTCTCCAAAATATTGTAAATCCTGAATTCTGTCTGCTGGATTAAAATCTGCCATAATAATTATTTTTTAGTAGGTTGTTTGTAGTTAATTAAAGGTCAAATAAAGCAGATATTCGAAAAATAATCAATACATATTAAATTATTTGGATTAATATTCTTATTTTTTAATATTTATTAGTTTATTTTTCTTTTTTATTCTTAAATTTGGACTTCAAACCAATTTTTTTACCCTTATGAATTTTGATGCCATCGATAGAAAACTGCTCAAACTATTACAAACAGATAGCAAACAAACCACTAAAGAGTTGTCTTTAAAGTTAAATCTTTCGGTTACCGCAGTATATGAGAGAATAAAAAAGCTCGAAAAAGAAGGCGTAATTTCTAATTATGTGGCTTTGGTTAATCGCAATAAAATTGATAAAGGTTTTGTGGTTTTTTGTCATATTAAATTAACACAGCACAAAATTGAATTTATCGATCAGTTTGAAAAAGAAGTGGTGAAACTGAATGAGGTGCTGGAGTGTTTCCATGTTAGTGGTGATTACGATTATATTTTAAAAATATGTTTAAAAGACATGGAAGAATACCGTGAATTTATGGTAACCAAACTTACCACGTTACAGCATATAGGAAGCACCCATAGTACCTTTATGATTAGTCAAGTGAAAAGTACTACAGTTTTTGAAATTTAATTCAGAAATAACGAATGAAACCAATCTCGAAATAAACAAAATTCCTTAATTTTGTCCTGCGAAATTTTTAAAAACACAACATAAAATAAATACTATGAGTTCATTTGACGTAGTTGTTATTGGTTCTGGTCCTGGTGGATATGTAGCGGCAATTCGTTGCGCACAATTAGGAATGAAAACAGCCATTATTGAAAAATATTCTACTTTAGGAGGTACATGTTTAAACGTTGGTTGTATTCCGTCTAAAGCCATGTTAGCTTCTTCTCACCATTACGAAGAATTACAACATTTTGCAGATCACGGAATTGAAGTTTCTGGTGAGGTGAAAGTCAATCTTCAAAAGATGATCGACCGTAAACAAGCGGTAGTTGATCAAACTTCCGGAGGTGTTAAATATTTGATGGATAAAAATAACATTACAGTATTTAACGGTGTAGGTTCTTTTGAAAATGCAACTACTATCAATGTTACTAAAACAGACGGTTCTGTTGAGAAATTGGAAGCTAAGAATACAATCATCGCAACGGGTTCAAAACCATCTACTTTGCCTTTCATCAAAATTGACAAAGAAAGAATCATTACTTCTACCGAAGCTTTAAAATTACCGGAAGTTCCTAAACACCTTGTTATTATTGGTGGTGGCGTTATCGGTTTAGAGCTTGGACAAGTATATTTACGATTAGGAGCTCAGGTTTCTGTTGTAGAATATATGGACAGAATCATTCCTGGTATGGACGCTGGTTTATCGAAAGAATTAACCAAAGTGTTGAAAAAACAAGGCATGAAATTTTATACCTCTCATAAAGTTCAGGCGGTTGACAGAGCTGGGGAAGGTGTAGTGGTGAAAGCTGAAAACACTAAAGGTGAAGTAATTACTTTAGAAGGTGATTATGCTTTAGTATCAGTAGGTCGTCGTCCTTATACAGATGGTTTGAACGCTGATAAAGCTGGAGTTAAAATCACAGAAAGAGGTCAGGTTGAAGTAAACGATCATTTACAAACAACAGCTTCTAACATTTATGCAATCGGTGACGTAGTTCGCGGAGCCATGTTAGCACACAAAGCGGAAGAAGAAGGGGTAATGGTTGCTGAATATTTAGCAGGTCAAAAACCTCATATCGATTATAACCTAATTCCTGGAGTTGTATATACTTGGCCAGAAGTTGCTGCAGTTGGTAAAACAGAAGAGCAATTGAAAGAAGCCGGAGTAGCATACAAAGCCGGAAGTTTCCCTTTTAAAGCGTTAGGACGTGCTCGCGCAAGTGCTGATATTGAAGGTTTTGTAAAAATCTTAGCCGATGCTAAAACTGACGAAGTTTTAGGAATCCATATGATTGGAGCAAGAGCTGCCGATTTAATTGCTGAAGCAGTAACTGCAATGGAATTCAGAGCCTCTGCTGAAGATATTTCAAGAATGTCGCACGCACACCCAACGTTTGCAGAAGCTATCAAAGAAGCGGCTTTAGCTGCTACAGATAACAGAGCATTACATGTATAATACTTAGTTTATATAAAAAAAGCCGTTCAACAGAACGGCTTTTTTTATGGTTTAAAAATTTCTTTGTAACTGTCCCAATATTTATAAATCAGAAAAATATTTGCAATAAATACAAAAGCTCCGGCAGCTATATTGGCAGGATCTAAAAACAAATGAACCAAAACGATATTCACTGAAACCGGCAATAAAACTAAGTTGGCTAAGCGAATAAACTTTCCGGAAATAAAAGCCAAACCACAAAGTAATTCTACTGATTTAACTAAATTCATCATGTATCCTGATGCAGCCATACCGTCGTTGAAAGTTTTTAAGTTTCCGGTTAATTCGGGTGTTGGAAATAATTTTAAAAAATAAACAACAGAGCCAAATAACAATAATGCACCAAGCAAAACTCTAATAATGATAGTTGCAATTTTCATAAATAGTTGATTTTTAATAGTTAGTTAATCAAATGTAAGAAAATAAACCAAAGGTTATTGTTGTTTTTTGGAAAGTTTTTTATAGCCAATATATCCTAGAAACCCAATCAAAATCAACTTTCAAAGCTGGACAATAAACGCAATGATGGATTCCAGCATGTACCAGCCGGTTTTTAAATCATCCCAAATTTGCAATCCTAAATGAGGACGGTATTTGTTGATATTTTTTTCACTGGTGTACAATTCATGTTTAATTGTTGAAGCGGTAACCGCAATGGAATTCAGAGCATCTGCTGAAGATATTTCAAGAATGTTGCACGCACACCCAACCTTTGCAGAAGCTATCAAAGAAGCGGCTTTAGCTGCTACAGATAACAGAGCATTACACGTGTAACACATATTAATAAATAAAAAAGCCGTTCAACTGAACGGCTTTTTTATTTTACTGGATATAATTTAAACTGATAGTAGACATCGTTGGCAGCAATGTACACATTGTAATTACCATTTTCGACACTAAAAACCTGATATTCATACAAATCTCCTTTTTTGCTTAAATTTTTTCGAGTACCATTATCGCTTTCAACAAATTCAATTTCAAATGCACCGTTCGGTTTTTTTCGATAGATAAGTTTTGAATACGTTTTGTCTTCAAATTGCTCAATCCAAAATCCGTTTTTAATTGAAACATTTACGGTTCCTCCAGAATATTCTTTATAGGTGAATTTAGTTATGCTTTCTAATGTTTTAATCTGACTTTTAGTCAAATTAAATACGGGAGCTTCTTTTACAATTTGCCAATCACTTTTGTTTTCTTCCGCTTCATCAAGGATTTCGGTAAAGGCTAAACAGTTTTTTTGAAGTCTGTAATAAATTTTATCAAACACTTCTTTTTGAACAATTGTGTCTGTTATTTTCGATAAATAAGGAGTGATATGGTTTTTGTTTATAATTTCAATTCGTTTGTCGTTTCTAACCGATTTTGTATTTTCTAATGTTTTACAAATCTGACTGTTAAGCGAATCGATTGATTCCATTTTTTGTGCATGAATTTTAAAACATGCAGTAGTGATAAAAAATAAAAAGATTATTTGTTTCATAATTGAAATAATTTGAACTCAAATAACGCATATATTGTTATGATTTCCAAATAGAGTTGAGAGGTAGAATTCTAAATTAATTTATTACAATTTATCATTTATCAACTTTATACAAATTCCTTGTACACTTTATTGGTAAGCAGTACTTTTACAATATAAAAAGTATTTTTTGAGAACTTCAGTTTTTAAATGCATTTCAAATGTAGCTCCATTCAAAAGTAAATTGTTGAGTTGGGCGCAGCAGTATCGGGAAGTTGTTTTTCTCGACAGTAATAAGTATCCGCAACAGTACGGAAGTTATGACTGTGTTTTGGCTTGTGATGCGTTTACATCAATAAAAACCGATTACCACAATGCCTTTGAAGACTTAAAGCAATATCAACAACAAGCTAAAGATTGGTTGTTTGGCTATCTTTCTTACGATTTAAAAAACGATACCGAAAACTTAAAATCCAATAATTTTGACGGGTTACACTTTCCGGACTTGTTCTTTTTTCAGCCTAAGAAATTGTTTTTACTAAAAGGAGATGAATTGGAAATCCGATACCTGAATATGTGCGATGACGAATTGGAAGAAGATTTTAGTGAAATAGTTGAAATGCAAGAAGGAAAAGAGGGCAGTAATACTGCAATAAAAATTGAACAGCGCATTTCAAAAGAAAAGTATCTTGAGAAAGTAAACGAAATGTTGAAACATATCCATCGGGGTGATATTTACGAAGCAAATTTCTGCATGGAGTTTTACGCAGAGAATACGCCAATCAATCCGTTGGAAATTTATCAGAAACTCAACGCGATTTCAGAACCGCCATTTGCTACATTTTTCAAAAATAATACTGATTATCTGCTTTCAGCATCACCCGAAAGATACTTACGCAAACAAGGAACGAAAGTCATTTCACAACCCATAAAAGGAACGGCAAAACGTCTTTCCGATCCAGAACTAGACGAGCAATCCAAAACAGATTTATCGCAAAATCCGAAAGAACGTTCCGAAAACATTATGATAGTCGATTTGGTTCGCAACGATTTGTCACATACCGCTACAAAAGGTTCAGTTCAGGTAGAAGAATTGTGTGGAATTTATACATTCAAACAAGTACACCAAATGATATCTACAGTCATTTCGGAAGTAGATGAGTCAACATCGTCCGTTGAAATCATCAAAACAACATTCCCAATGGGAAGCATGACCGGAGCACCAAAAATTTCCGCCATGCAAATCATTGACGATTTAGAGGAAACCAAACGCGGTTTGTACAGTGGAGCCGTAGGCTATTTTACGCCGGATAACGATTTTGATTTTAATGTGGTCATCCGAAGTATTTTGTACAACGCCAAAGAAAAATATGTTTCGTTTTCCGTAGGAAGCGCTATTACTGCAGCATCCAATCCAGAAATGGAATACGAGGAATGTTTGTTGAAAGCAAAAGCCATGCGCGAGGTCTTACTGGGTTAAATTTCATACATTTGGCTATGCTTTTAAAACTCCAAAATCATATTGACGCTACTCTTCCTTTTTTGAAGGGTAAAAAGTTGCTGCTTGCGGTTAGTGGTGGGGTTGACAGTATGGTTTTATTATATCTTTTCAAACAATTAAATTTTGATGTTGCTGTGGCACATTGCAATTTTAATTTGCGTGGTACAGAGAGTGACGGAGACGAAACTTTTGTAAAAACAAGCTGTGGTAATTTAGATATAAAATGTTATGTAAAATATTTTAATACAAAAGAATACGCTGATTTACATAAACAATCTATTCAGATAGCTGCTCGTCAACTTCGATATGATTGGTTTAATGAAATTTTAGAAAAAGAAGGCTTTGATTATTTGTTAACTGCACATCATTTGGATGATGCTGCCGAAACTTTTTTAATCAATTTCACAAGAGGAACAGGACTGGAGGGCTTAACCGGTATTCCGCAAATTAATGGTAAGATAGTTCGTCCGTTGTTGGCTTTTTCCCGAGAAGAAATTGAAAGCTATGCCAAAGAAAATGCCATCCCATGGCGCGAAGATTCCAGCAATGCCTCGGATAAATATTTACGAAATAAATTGCGTCACGATATTCTTCCTGTTTTAAAAGAACTGAATCCGAGTTTTCTGAATTCCTTTCAGCAAACATTGGAAAATTTGCAGCAGGCACAATCCATGGTGGAAGATGCTTCAAAGCTAGTTTATCAAAATGTAGTGGAAGATTCCGATTTTGAAAAACGAATTGATCTAATCAAATTAAAGGAATTGACTAATTATCAGGCGTATTTGTACCAATGGTTGAAACCATACGGATTTACAGCTTGGCAGGATATTTACGATTTAGTGGATGCGCAATCTGGAAAGCAGATTTTTGCCGAAAACTACCGCTTGCTTAAAGATAGGGAAGTACTTATTTTGGATGCACTTTCTAGTAATGAATCTGTAATTTATTCTGTTGAGGAAAATCAAACTCAAATTGAACATCCGTTCCGTATGAAAATCTCGTATGTAACAAATGTTACAGCTACCGGAAGTTCAGAAATTATCTTTGTTGATAAAGATACGTTAAAGTTTCCGCTGGTATTTCGTAAATGGCAAGAAGGTGATTATTTTTACCCTTTCGGAATGGACGGAAAAAAGAAAATAAGTAAGTATTTTAAAGATGAAAAACTTTCGTTGATTGATAAAGATAATGTTTGGCTCTTATGTTCCGAAAATGAAATCGTTTGGGTTACCGGAAAAAGAGCAGATAGAAGGTTTTCAGTATCAGAAACAACACAAACTATTATAAAATTTGAATTATTGAAATGAAAAAAGTAACTGCCCTAGTCGTATTGTTTTTTGCTTTTTTAAGTACACAAGCACAAATTTCAAATAAGGTTAATTGGAAAACTTCGGTCGAAAAAAAATCTGATACCGAATTCGTTTTGGTTTTTGATGCTACAATTGAGCATGAATGGCATATGTTTTCTCAATTTACCCCCGATGGAGGCTCGTTACCTAGTGTTTTTAAATATAAAGATGCTAAAGGAAATTACGAGTTAGTTGGGAAAACCAAGGAGAGTCCGTATAAAAAAGTGTACAGCGATATTTTCGAAGTAGACGAATATATGTTTGAAGGCAAAGCACAATTCAAGCAAACGGTTAAAATAACTAATCCAAATGTAAAGTCGATTTCAGCACATATTGAATATCAGGTTTGTAAAGAATCGTGTATCCAAGAAGAAGCAAATTTAAACTTTAAATTGCCAGCAATGGTTGTTAAAGCTTCTGAGACAGTTGCACCTAAAACTACTTCCGCAGCTACAACTTCTCAAGAAACTACAACACTTTCAGATACTACGTCAACTACTAAGATAAAAGAAGCGGTTACTACTCCTTCAGAAATGCCAATAGAGAAGAAAGAAGAAAAGAAAGGTTTGTGGATGATTTTCTTTTTGTCATTTTTAGGAGGATTTGCGGCATTGCTTACTCCATGTGTTTTTCCAATGATACCAATGACGGTAAGTTTCTTTACTAAACAAAGTAAAAACAGAGCCGAAGGTATTCGAAATTCGTTTTACTACGGTATATCAATTATTTTGATTTATGTTGGATTAGGTTTATTGGTTTCTGCCATTTTCGGTATTGACGCTTTAAATGCATTATCAACCAACGTTTGGTTTAACTTAATATTCTTTGTAATTCTAATAGTTTTTGCGATATCTTTTTTAGGAGCTTTCGAAATTGTACTACCCAACTCATGGGCTAATAAAATCGATCGTCAGGCCGATAGAGGTGGTTTCGTTGGAATATTATTTATGGCATTAGCATTAGCTATTGTTTCATTTTCATGTACAGGACCTATTGTTGGAACATTGTTAGGAGAAGCTGCGAAAAGCGGAGGAATTGGCCCTGTTGTTGGTATGTTCGGGTTTTCTTCTGCCATTGCTTTACCGTTTATGCTTTTTGCCATGTTTCCAGGATGGATGAATTCGTTGCCAAAATCGGGAGGTTGGTTAAATACAGTTAAAGTTTCGCTAGGTTTTTTAGAATTGGCTTTTGCTTTTAAATTTTTATCCAATGCCGACCTAGTTCTACAATTGCATTTGTTGGAACGAGAAGTGTTTTTAGCAATCTGGATTGCAGTTTTTGGTGCGTGGGCAGTGTATTTATTCGGAAAAATTTCATTGCCGCATGATAGTCCGTTAACGCATATTTCGGTAGGTAGATTATTACTAGCATTATTGGTTACAACATTTACAATTTATTTAGTTCCTGGTTTATTTGGTGCGCCTTTAAAGATATTAAGTGGTTACACTCCTCCGTTAGAATATAGTGAGAATAGTGGTGGACTAGGACTGGGTTCTGGTTCAAATGAGAGTAAACTACCCGATGGTGCTAAAAAAGGACCACACGGAATTGTTGCTTTTACAGATTATGATAAAGGTTTAGCCTATGCTAAGAGTCAGAATAAGCCTGTGTTGTTAGATTTTACTGGTCATGCTTGTGCTAATTGTAGAAGAATGGAAGAAAATGTTTGGTCTAAGCCCGAAATTCTATCAATTCTTAAAAACGATGTAATTCTAATTTCTTTGTACGGTGATGATCAACGTGATTTGCCTAAAGAGGAACAATACATATCTAAAAAAACGAATCAAGAAGTTACAACCATTGGAAAAAAATGGCGTGATTTTCAAATTGAACGTTACAATATCAATGCACAACCTTATTATGTTGTTTTAGATTCGGATGGTAATGATTTGAACAAACCTGTTGGTTATACACCCGATGTAGAAGAATATAAAACTTGGTTATTGTCTGGTATTTCGAAATTTAAGAAATAGTTTGACCCACATAATATAAATGAAACCCGTAACAATTTTGTTGCGGGTTTTGTTTTTTACAGCTCTTTCAGCATCACTAAAATTTATGCTGGTCTATAATTTCGTTTGCAAGATTTTTTTTTAAATAAGTCGTTAATATCTGAATTTGAATTTTCTTCATTTGATGCTATCATAGTATTAGCTAGTTTTTTTAACATTTATTGAGGAAAAACCTCACATGTGGCTTTTGATTGATTTCTAAGTTTGCAGGGTAATTATGATCGGGGTTATTACAAATTTTCATGAAGCAGTTTATATTTTAAAACGACTCTAGACCCATTTATTATTTGCTTTTGAGAAACTGAAGTTAATGAAAAATCTAAAAATTCGTTGATTTTGATGTTCGATTACTAATTGAGTTTGAATTTAGAAGAAAAGGCAGATTGTTTAAATATTTATTAATATCAAAGTTATGTGTTAAGTCTGCCCGCATAACGGCGAATAATAATTCTATAAAATGAAAAAAGTAGAAGAAATTAAAAAGTTTTTAGAGGTTGAAGAATTGTCAAAACTTGAGCAAGGTGCTATCCAAGGTGGCCAAGCTGAGGCGAAACAAAAGATTAAGCAAAAAAATGAAGATGACGGTACGATAAATCAAACCAATAACTAATCATTTTAAAAAGACCAAATGTGAATTTTGCATTTGGTCTTTATTTCCTTATTTATAGTAAATGATAATGAATTAATACTATGGTATAGTAAGGAAGAGTTGATACAGAAAATTAATTGAATCCAACCTAATAGAATTAGTTTAAAGGTGGATTTTTCAGATTATTATAAAGCTTTTTTAATAGGTTAGAAATGAAAAAATATCTTGATGAAAAATTTTGGTTAGAATTTATAGATAAGAACGAAAACTTTAACAACACTTGTGTTTTAAAAGATTCATTTTGCATCGAAGATAAGAATGCTTTATATGAAGGTGTTACTGAAGCTTTATATAAGAGAATAAACGATAAATTCCTTGACAAAGGTTTTAGATTGTATTTTGAAGGTGAAGAGTTAAACAAAAATTATACTATTGATTATTTATCAAAAAATCCTCCAAAGAATAATGAAGATATTGTGGATTATTGTAAAAGGATTTTTGATAAAAAGTTTGGCATAATAATGAATAATAATGAAGCTTTTTCAGAACAATTAGCTTCAAAGATCTTCAAAATGATGAAGCCGTTATTTGATCTTGCCGGATTGCCACCATTAGGTAATGAAATTACTGTATTTATCGGTAATTATGGCTGGACTCCGCTAGGCATACACAAAGATCATCCTGGAGAAAATGTCTTACATTTTCATCTCGGACCTGGAAGAAAGCAAATGTACATTTGGGATGAAGAAACCTATGGTAATTTAGTAGATGAAAATGTTTTAAACAATAAAAATATTGAACCAATATTAGAATATTCTAAAAAGTTCGATTTTGGTGAAAGAGATATTTTTTATATGCCATGGTTTGTAAATCATGTAGGGTATACAGAAGAAATATCAATTGGAGTGTCTCTCTGGTTTCAAAGTACTGATAACTATACATACTCAAAAAAGATACTTGAGCATTTTATAACTCAATTTATACCAAAAGACAGGAAAATAATTCCACCTCAAATAGATTATGACAATAATGATGATACGTATGAGTATTTCAAGCAAATATTGATAAAAAGCATCCTAGAAGAAGAGTCTACTTTAGATGATTTTCTAAAAAAAATATATTTAGATTTTAAAAAGTCACTCATTAGTAACGGGTATTGGTCAAACTTGCCAATAGAAAACAAAATTGACAGTGCAGATTATAATTTTTTTAAAGGCAAAACTATTGAACTTTCTATGCCTTTTAAGATTATACATGAGAATTATAAAAATGAAAAATTAAACATTTTTGTGCGCGGTACTAGAATTAGGATTAAATATTTTGATGATTTTGAAAGCTTATTAGTTAAATTAAATAACGAAGAATTAATAGAAATAGACCAACTAATCAAAGAAATACGTATTCCAGAAGAAGCTTTTTTGTATATCATATCAATCCTATATAAGCATAGAGGAATAAGAATTGTTAATTAATCTAAACATTTAAAACTAATAATTATGAAATTAAAAACACTCGTAATAATGATCTCGTTATTATTCGCATCAATTTCTTTTGCCCAAAATAACGATTCAAACATTGTAAGTACTAAGAATTATATGTTAGTTCAGTCTTATGGTAATAGTGATTATAATTGTAGTGTCACATTTAAAAAAAAGCACCATGATTCTGTAATGACACTATTGAACAAATATTTTGAGAACATTGAACTTTCAAAAAATAAAGCAGTCTGGACAAAAAATAAAACTGTGAACAATTCTAATGATCAGTTCTATGTTGAGCTAAAGAAAAATTCATTAAAAATAGAATTCAAAAACAAGAGTAATGAAATCAATGATGAAGTTTTTGAAAAGTTAAAAAAAATTACTTCAGAAATTACCGAATTAGTGAAATAAGGCTTTTCCCATTTATTAATGTATAAACATATAAAAAAAAATAAAGCTTTATTCTCAAGACCAAAACCCGTAAGACAATTGGATTCCATGGATTGCGGTCCTGCTTGTCTTGCTTTTATTTCTGGGGTATATGGTAAAATGTATTCGTTACAATATTTGCGTGAACTTTGTTATTTATCTAAAAGGGGAGTTACATTATCAGGGATTTTAAATGCTAGTGAAGTTATTGGTTTTGAAGCTTTTTCTAGTAAAATTACACTAGAGGTTTTAACTCAAAAAATCAAACTTTTCCCTTGTATAATTCATTGGGAGCAAAATCATTTTGTTGTTTTGACTCAAGTTATAGTTTCAAAAAAAAATGAAAAACTATTTCAAATAATGGATCCAAGAATTGGCTATGTTAAACTAAGTGAAACTGATTTTATTAAAGGTTGGCTTGGTCAAAATGATAAAGGAATAATAGCTTTTTTTGAACCTAGTTCAAGTTTTGAAAGTATTTCAGTTGAAGCTAAAAAAAAGTACAATTTCAAAGAGTTATTGCCACTTTTAAAGCCATATAAAAAAAAGTTTTTTACGTTAACTTTTCTAGTGTTTTTAGGCTCACTAATTACATTAATTTTTCCTTTCCTAACAAGAGCATTGATCGATAAAGGAATTAATCATAAAAATTTAAATGTAATTACATTAATACTCATAGCTCAATTAAGCCTTTTTTTAGGTTCAATGATAATAAATGTATTTAGAAATTGGTTCACGCTTTACATTGGGACTTATGTAAACATCAATTTTATTTCAGATTTTATTTCAAAATTAGTCAAGCTTCCTATGAAAAATTTTGATAATCATATGATAGGAGATTTGAATCAAAGAGTAATTGACAATGAGAGAATTGAGCGATTAATAACTTCCGAAAGTATAGTGACATTTTTCTCTATATTTTCTTTTGTCGTTTTTTTTATTGTTTTAGCTTATTTTAATATTCAGACCCTATTTATTTACTTCTCATTTACTCTTGTTGGAATTTTATGGTCAATATATTGGATTCGTAAAAAGAGAGTTCTTGACTTTTGGGAATTTCAATTAAAATCACAAAACCAAGAATCTGTTTTTGAAATTTTTAGTGGTATTAGGGATATTAAGCTTTTTCAACTTGAAAATTTTAAGCTAAATAAATGGAAAGAAACTCAGAATGAGCTACTTTTATTAAATATAAAATCCCTTAAAATAGATCAAATACAAGTTTTTGGATATCAATTTATAAACCAATTAAAGAATATTGTTGTAACTTATTTTGTAGCAATACTGGTCATAAAAAATGAGATGTCCTTAGGAACATTGTTGAGTATTTCCTACATAATTGGAGAGATGAATAGTCCAATATCACAACTGGTTTCATTTATAAAAAAACTTCAAGAAGCAAAATTAAGTTATACAAGACTTGCAGAAATTTCAACACAAGAGCAAGAAGAAAAGAGTTCTGATATTCAATTAAATACTAAAAGAAGTGAAGGTATTGAAATTAAGAATCTGTCATTTTCTTATGAAAATATTCAGTCATCGTTAGTTTTAGATAATGTCAATTTAACAATTCCAGATTCAAAAGTAACTGCTATAGTAGGGCATAGTGGTAGTGGAAAAACAACTCTTATAAAAATTCTTTTGCGGTTTTATGAGCCAACTGTAGGGGAAATCTATTTTAATGGAGATGACATTCTATCATTATCACCAAAGCATTTAAGAGAGAATATTGGTACTGTTTTGCAAGATGGTTTTATATTTTCTGAAACAATAGAGCGAAATATTATAACCAATGAAGAGAATGTAGATATAGAAAAACTTAATAACGCTTTAAAAGTGGCTTGTATATTTGATTTTGTAAATTCGCTTCCGCAAAAGCATAAAACGATAATTGGCAGTTTAGGGAATAATTTGTCAACTGGGCAAAAGCAAAGAATATTAATTGCTCGTGCTGTCTATAAAAATCCTAAATATCTTTTTTTAGATGAAGCAACATCAGCTTTAGATGCTAAAACAGAAAAAAGAATACATAATAATTTGATGGAATTTTATAAAGATAGAACCGTAGTAATTATTGCCCATAGATTAAGCACTGTAAAAAATGCAGATAATATTGTTGTACTAGATTCGGGTAAAGTTATGGAAGTAGGTAATCACAAAGAACTTGTTTTGAAAGAAGGTGCATATTATGATTTAATAAATAATCAGTTAGAGTTAGCTTAATAATGAATAATACCTACGAATTAGTAAGATTAAGTGAAAATGAATATACATTCGACACTCAATATGGAATTTCTTATTCAATTGAATTAAATAAATCTACGGCTAACTATCAGACAGAAAATAATACAATGAAAAGCCTCGATATTTTTCGTTTTTCAATATTTGATAGGGATTATCCCATCGAAACGGACTATCAAGTTAGAAGTACAATTTTAGATTTTCTATTGCAATACTTCAATCTGCCTAATAATGATGGAATATTATTTTATATTAATAATGAGTTTGAAAAAAACAGTTTTTCACACAGAGCAAAAAGCAGGTTGAAATTATTTAGAAGGCTCTATAGAAATGCAAATAAAAATTCTGAATTTATTTTCTTAACCAATGAACATTTTATACTAAATCATCAGGAATATAAATTAGATTATATCGGTATAATAATAAAATTATCATCGCCACATTATCACAGTATTGTAAAATCATTTAACAAATTTTGCCACGAAAACTCATATCATAATTGAGCTATTAATTTTTAATCATGAAATACCTTATAACACTTATAGCATTATTAATCATGCATTTTCTTTATTCTCAGGTTGATACAATGAATGTAAAGCAGATGAATGATTTGATTATTAAAGTTGGAAAAAAAGCTGTAGAGCAAAAAGCGGATAGAATAATTTACGATTTTTCAAGTCAGAGTTATTTAAATTCGGGCACATTAATGGAAGGGCTAAAAAAGATTCCAGGATTAATAATTTCAGATGTAGCTGGTATGTTGTACCAAGGGAAACAGCTGGAAGTATATATGGATGGAAGGCCATTAAATATGTACTCAGATGAATTAAACACTTTTGTTGAAAGTTTACCTGCAAATACAATTGAAAAAATAGAAATTATTACTCAACCAGGGGCAGAATTTCCGGCTACTTCAGGTAATGCCATAATCAATATCATCACATCAAAGAGTGCAAAAAAATACATTACATCAACCTATTCGAGTGGTTATGGATATACTAAGTATGACAAATCGAGGCACAGATTCAATAATAGTATTTTAATAAATGCTAAAAATAAATTATTTGGTTGGCAAGTGCAATTAGGGCAAAGTTATAGTGAGAAGTATCAAACCGATTTATTTAAATCAAGTAGTCAATTAATTTCCGACAATTATTCCGACAAGGTAAACAGATTGTATTTCATAAAAACAGGCTTGAAATTAAATTTAAAAAAAGACCGACTACTTTTAAATTACGATTTAAATACAGGTAATAATTCCTCTTATCTTGATGCTTTTGGTTATAATTTTTCTTCAAATGATTATAGCAAGAATAAAAGAAACTTTAATGATGTAATTCTTATATACCAAAAAAGATTTGAAAATATTTCCAAAAAATTAAATTTCAGTTTTAATTATAACAATAGTAACAGTAATTATATTTTAAATTCGAGAAGTAATAATCAAGCCGTTTTAGATAACGTTTCAAATTATAATTTTTATCAATTTAAAACAGATTTTTCAAATGAATTCAAATTTTTAGATAACTCAAAGTTTAGTGTCGGCCTATTAGCTGACAGATTAGATTTTAAAGCTGAAAATTTTAACATTACAAATCTCGATTATACACGAAATACATTTGCATCCTATTCAGAAATTCAATCAACCTATAAATCATTCAATTTTATTTTAGGAGGAAGAGTAGAATCCTATGAGATTTTTGGAAATACAGACACAAACGCATTAAATACATTTAAACAAATTCGTTTCTTTCCAAACGCAACTTTTCAATATAATTTCTCAAATGATATTTTTATTAATACGAACTATAATAAAAAAATAAGTTTGCCCAATACTTCATCTCTTAATCCTAATAATACAAACTACCAAAATCAAAATGTTACCTTTTTTGGAAACCCTAACTTAAATCCAACGATCTATAATAACTTTGAAATAAAATTTAGTGCTTTGGAATATTTTACAATTGGATATTCAATTAGCCAAGCGAATAATCAAATTGCAACACGAATAATAGAAACCAGTAATGGCGTAGCAAATGCTTCTGTAAATATTCCTAAAGTTAAAGTTCAAAATTTTAATTTTGGGTTACCCATTCCTTTTATGATATTCACTAAAGGTTTAAAGAAAACACTAGAATTTGACTTTAATCCTGACAAAATAAATTTCATATATTTTTATACGGATTATCAAAAAAACAATATCGAAGGAATTACTACTAAAGGATATTGGAACTTCAATACAATGATGCAGATTATATTACCAAAAGATATAAATTTTACTGCTAACTATAATACAAGTACATCGGGAGGGAATTATTTCTATTACTATATTGCCAATAACCGCTTAAACGAGCAGTTAAATCTTAACGTTTCTAAAAAATTCTTATCAAATAACTTGTCACTTTCGCTTTATTTTAATGATGTATTTAATACAAATTATAGAAATATTACGGGATTAGGTACTGATTATGTATATAATAATAAATACGATTCAAGACG
The DNA here is from genome assembly GCF_055521455.1 of Flavobacterium sp. IC2-16. Taxonomy (NCBI): domain Bacteria; kingdom Pseudomonadati; phylum Bacteroidota; class Flavobacteriia; order Flavobacteriales; family Flavobacteriaceae; genus Flavobacterium; species Flavobacterium sp. IC2-16. The sequence continues at coordinate 2,530,287 of NZ_CM145480.1, forward strand.
CATAGGTTTTTCATTAACGTATAAATTTCCAACAAAAAATAAAGTTGCTAAAGAGGAAAACATTATACCCGTTAATACTAATGAAGAGATTATTACTAAGTAAATAAAATGCCAAGATTTACTGGATTTTTATTTATTCTATGTAGAGTATAAAGTTATTATAGTAACAGTTTTGACCTATTAATATTAATTATACGCCATGTTAACAAAAGTATTTGGAAGCGCCGTTTTTGGGGTTGATGCCACAACAATTACGGTTGAAGTAAATATCGAAAAAGGAGTTGGTTATCATTTGGTAGGATTGCCAGATAATGCGATAAAAGAAAGTAGCTATCGTATAGCTGCAGCACTTAAAAATAATGGTTATAGCTTACCGGTTAAAAAGATAATCATTAATATGGCTCCAGCCGATCTGCGCAAAGAAGGTTCTGCTTACGACTTAACCATTGCCATCGGAATATTAGCCGCAACAGGACAAATCAAATCAGAAGAGGTTGGAAAGTATATTATCATGGGTGAATTATCTCTTGATGGTGGTTTGCAACCCATTAAAGGCGCTCTTCCCATTGCAATTAAAGCTAAAGAAGAAGGCTATAAAGGTTTTTTTCTTCCAAAAGTAAATGCTAAAGAAGCTGCTATTGTATCCGATTTAGAAGTTTATGGTATTGAAAATGTAATTGAAATAATTCATTTTTTTGAGAATAAAGGCGATTTGCAACCAACTATCATCAATACCCGTGAAGAGTTTTATAAAACGTTAGATTTTCCCGAATTTGATTTTGCAGAAGTTCGCGGTCAAGAATCTATTAAGCGTTGCATGGAAATTGCCGCAGCAGGTGGCCATAATATCATTTTAATAGGGCCTCCAGGTGCTGGTAAAACCATGTTGGCAAAACGTTTGCCAAGTATTTTGCCACCCATGACGCTAAAAGAAGCTCTAGAAACTACAAAAATTCATAGTGTTGCCGGTAAGGTCAAAGAAGTTGGATTAATGAATCAACGTCCGTTTCGTTGCCCGCATCATTCGGCTTCAAGTGCGGCATTGGTAGGAGGGGGGAGTTATCCACAACCCGGAGAAATTTCATTGGCTCATAATGGTGTACTTTTTTTAGATGAATTACCCGAATTTAAACGAGAAGTACTGGAAGTTATGCGTCAACCCTTGGAGGATAGAGAGGTAACAATTTCCAGAGCTAAATTTACTATTACATATCCATCCTCTTTTATGTTGGTGGCAAGTATGAATCCGAGTCCGGGTGGCTATTTTAACGATCCGAATGCTCCAGTTAGTTCTACACCTGCAGAGATGCAACGCTATTTGAGTAAAATATCAGGTCCGTTATTGGATAGAATAGATATTCATATTGAAGTAACTCCAGTTCCGTTTGAAAAATTATCCGATACCCGAAACGGAGAAAGCAGCTCTGAAATTCGAAAAAGGGTTTCCAACGCTCGAGAAATACAATCGGTACGTTTTAAAGAAATTGAAGGCATTCATTATAATGCTCAAATGACCACAAAACATATTAGAAAACATTGCGAATTGGATTCCGATTCTTTGGCTCTTTTAAAAACGGCTATGGAACGTTTAAATTTATCGGCAAGAGCCTACGACAGAATTTTAAAAGTATCTCGAACTATTGCAGATTTGGAAGGTTCCCTAACCGTAAATTCCAATCATATTTCTGAAGCTATACAGTACAGAAGCCTTGATAGGGAAGGTTGGTTGGGGGAGTAATCAGTGTTCATTTTATTGATAATTGGGCGGTAATCAGTATTTGAATTTGATTGATAAAAGAAAAGAGGCTGTTACAAAATGTAGTAGCCTCTTTTTATCTAAAAAAGTCTAAGCAAATTTAGTTGAGTTCTTCAGCAAAAGTATCGCCGAGTTTTATATCACCGCTTTTATAACCGCGTGTAAACCATTTAATTCGTTGTTCAGATGTTCCGTGTGTAAACGATTCGGGTACTACGTGACCTTGCATTTTACTTTGAATAGCATCATCACCAACGGCATTGGCAGCACTTAAAGCCTCATCAATGTCGCCAGCTTCAATATATTTTTGATTGTAATGTGCCCATAATCCTGCATAGAAATCGGCTTGTAATTCTAAACATACCGATAACTTATTGGCTTCTGCTTCACTTTTACCAGATTGTAATTGCCTTACTTTTCCCGATGTTCCTAAAAGTGTTTGAACATGGTGTCCAACTTCGTGTGCAATTACATATGCTATGGCGAAGTCACCACCTTTAGCTCCAAATCGAGTTCGTAATTCTTCGAAGAAATCTAAGTCCATGTATACTTTTTTGTCACCTGGGCAATAAAACGGTCCAGAGGCAGAACTTGCACCACCACAAGCTGTTTGAACCTGACCGGTAAATAAAACCATTTTAGGCTCTTCGTATGTCATCCCGTTTTCTTCAAAAATTTTATGCCAAATATCTTCAGTATCGGCAAAAACTGTAGCGGCAAAATCACCTAATTCTTTTTGTTCCGGTGTTAACTCTACTTGTTCTGTTGGAGCCGATTGTTGGTTTTGTTGCATTTGCTCTAAGACCGGAGTAAGCATTTTGGCATTGTCTCCTCCAAATACATTTAGAAGTAATACAATTATTCCAATAACACCACCACCCATGGCTATTTGACCACCAGAAACACCTCTGCGGTCTTCTACGTTATCACTTTTTCTTCGTCCTTGCCATTTCATATTTTACTGTTTTTAGTTTTTATATATCGAATGAATTACCAATTTCATCAATTTCATTTTTTTGTTCTACACCTACTGCATTTCGGTATAAAATATAATACGTTGAATACAATATTGGCAATGTAAAGAATATTCCAATACACAATGCAATAAGTCCAAGCATTGCAAATATTACAGCGACTATTATGGCTATTAAAATTACAAAAGGTTGTTTAATTACCAATGCAAAACTGTTTCCAATTGCTTCAACTGCTTTGTTTTTTTCGAAAATAATTAATTGTACGGTAAAGATTGAAAAAAATGCAATCGAGTAGGTTACCAGCATTCCAATCCAATTCATGTATAAATATTCAAATAACACTGTGGTTGCGTTTGTTGCAAGTCCTAAGAGTAAACCTGCTACAAAAAGATCTTTGAAATAAACCGATTTAAAATGACTAAAAGCTACTGAAACACTTGAATCTCTTCCCAGTTCTGCTTCATGCGCCATTTGAATTAAACCCGCGGTTAACGGATACATAATTGCTCCTACAATGGCTGTACCTAAAATGTAAACAATAAGGTATACTGAAGAAAGATTTGTGGGTTTAAAACCCGCCATTTCACCTGCAAAATCGCTAAAGCCGAATATAGCTCCAATGGTTCCAAAAACTACAGCAATTAAAACTATTGATGCAATTAAAATTACCAAGCCACCATTAACTGCGATTTTTTTAAAATTTTCAAAACTTTGTGAGATAACTTCACCTAAATCAAGAGAATATCCGTTTCTCTTTAAATTTTCAATTTTTTGATTGTTTGTAGACATATATGTATTTAAATGTTTAATGTTAAATTCCAAAACGGAATCCCATATAGATATCAGCTTGTTTAGAGTCGTTTAAAGCTGCTGTAACAATAGAGCCTGAGCCTAAAAAGAATCCACCTAATCGAAATCCGAATCCGGTAGTAAACCCAGAGACTTCGTTACTTGATAGTGGTAAGTATAATTCGTAATTCTTTCCTCCGAATCGAGGTGTTAAGGTTAAAATATTTTGGATTGTTGTAAAATCGTTTTTAGAATCGTCTGATATTTTTTGTTGCATATACGCCGATACCGACCATTTGTTATGGATTTTATAATCCACATACGCATTGATAACAGCTGGCAGTTTTACTTTAAAATCTCCGTTAGAAGATTCTTTAGTTAAATATCCATCATTTATTAAAGTTTGTTCAATATCAACAATACTTTCTGTTCCTTCAAAATCAGATAAATTTAAAGGATTGCTGGTTGGAATATTAAGTTTGTAGTTGGAAGAATTGTTATTGTCATCTTTAAATGTCATACTTCCCATATTTCGAAAAGACAAACCAGCGTTAAGCTTATAATCATCAACAGTGTAATCGCCACCATCTACCGTTTCTTGAACTTTTTCTTTCCATTGATAGTTGAAACCAAAATCAACTCCAAAACCATTTAGTCCACCAGCAAATAATTTACTATAGTTCGAACTATTTTCATAACTGTTTGCTAGCGATCCTGAATATGAAAAGTTCACATTAGCCACTGCATTATATAGGTAAACGTCTCCCGTAGTAATATCGTTAGTAACCTCACCTTGTAATTTATCCACCCCCATGTTCATGTAAGAACCCGGAAATAATAATTTTATAGTTCCCCCAGCACTTAATTTGTGGTTTCCAATTTCGATAATGTCACGTGCTGCAGATAAGTTGATTTCACCCCATGAGGCCGCATTCATACGCTGATTGTAATTGGAGTTAATTTGGGCAGTACCTAAAAAAGAGTTTGTTACAGCATTTCCAAAATTCACATCAACATCTATAGCATTTGCTTTGATGTTTCCTGCAGAAGCAATAGCAAAAGCCCATTTTTTGTATTTCATAGCAAAAGAAGGACCTTGAAACAAAGCGTCTAATCGTGCAGAAGTTGGTTCACTTCCAGTGAATATTTTGTCTTCCAAATTTGTACCTTTCATCAAATCGTTAAAACCAATCTTATTGTTTGAAAGGTTTAAACTCATTGTGAATACATTTACATCGAATTTACGACTCATGTTAGTTAGCTCAGCAGGATTGATACTGGCATTTAAAAGTCCGCCACGTTTGGAAATATTAATTCCAGAGAAATGTTCTTGTGCCAATGAACTCAAACTCAATACTGAAAAAGCAACAATCAATTGTTTCTTCATAAAATGAATATTAAATGTTTAGATTGATAAATTAACAAAAATTTAGATACATTTCCAAATAGGGTCGTTTGGAACAGGAGCTGTAATTTCTAGGTTAATTTTAGTAACGGGGTGGGTAAAAATAAGTTTTCTTGCATGAAGATGAATGCCTCCGTCGGGATTGCTTCTGTCGAAACCATATTTTAAGTCCCCTTTTATAGGGCAGCCAATGGCAGAAAGCTGACTTCGTATTTGATGATGTCTACCCGTATGTAAATTGATTTCTAAAGCATAATAATTGTCCAGTTTCTTAATAATTTTATAATCTAAACTAGCTTTTTTACTATCTGGAACTTCTTTAGTATGCGCTTTCGACGTATTGTTTTTAGGATTACGTTTTAGAAAATGTACAAGGTTGTCTTCGGTTTTTGGTGGTTGATTTTTTACTACCGCCCAATAGGTTTTTTGTGTTTCACGGTTTTTGAACAAGTCATTTAATCGTGTCAACGCTTTAGAGGTTCTAGCAAATACAACAATTCCTGTTGTGGGTCTATCAAGTCTGTGAACTACACCTAAGAATACTTCACCCGGTTTATTGTATTTTTCTTTGATGTATTCTTTAACGACATCTGAAAGCGGTTTGTCGCCAGTTTTATCACCCTGAACAATATCACCTACACGTTTGTTGATAACAATAATATGATTGTCTTCGTGTAGGATTTGAAGGTTGTCTTTTGTGGATAGTTCTTTCATTTAGACTATTTGGAATTTTAGACTGACTTAGATTTTTAGTGTGGTACGAAATTTAGAAATCATTTTTATAATTTCAGTTAGTTGATTGGATAGTAATATTAATTTTTGAGAATCAATAAAACCTAAATCAGTAGCGATTATAAGTTGTGTTTCGACTTCATACGCAGAACCAATGGCGATCTCCAAAAACCTTGAAAAATCCTTATTTGAAATTCTGGAAGAACCTTCAGCAATATTTGAAGGAATTGAAACTGAGGCTCTTCTTAATTGGTTTGTAAGACCATATTTTTCTTCATTTGGGAAAGAAGCTGTTATGGAATAAATGTCAGTACAAAATACTCTGCTTTTCTTCCAAATGCCTAATTCTTTAAACTGATGCATAATGTTTGGCGTATATAAAAACTAATCTAAAATAAATATAAAATCTAAAAAAGAATCCAACTTTCTAAGAAATCTAATTGGTCTAATTATTCTAAGAAGTCTAAGAAATCTAATTAATACTGCTCATTAGCATTCGGAAAATCTACAGCCTTAACATCGGTAACATATTGACCAATTGCTTTTGTCATATCATCATATAAATTCATATAACGACGTAAAAAACGCGGACTAAATTCATGGGTCATTCCAATCATGTCATGCAAAACCAAAACCTGACCGTCAACACCGCTTCCGGCACCAATTCCAATTACTGGAATAGAAATACTTTCGGCAACTTTTTGGGCTAAAGCTGCTGGAATTTTCTCCAAAACTAGAGCAAAACAACCTACTTTTTCAAGCATTTTAGCATCTTCCAAAAGTTTTTCAGCTTCAGCTTCTTCTTTAGCACGAACGGTATAAGTTCCAAATTTATAAATAGATTGTGGTGTTAAACCCAAGTGTCCCATAACCGGAATACCGGCGTTTAAAATTTTCTTGATACTTTCTTTAATTTCTTTTCCACCTTCTAATTTTACTGCGTGGCCGCCACTTTCTTTCATAATTCTAATAGAAGATCGTAAAGCTTCTCTAGGATCGGATTGATAACTACCAAAAGGTAAATCGACTACAACTAAAGCTCTTTCTGCAGCTCGCACAACAGAAGAAGCGTGGTAAATCATTTGATCTAAAGTAATAGGTAGCGTGGTTTCATGACCCGCCATTACATTACTTGCAGAATCTCCCACCAAAATAACATCAACCCCCGAACTATCCACAATTTTTGCCATGGTATAATCGTAAGCCGTAAGCATAGAAATTTTCTCGCCATTGGTTTTCATATCAATTAATGATTTAGTGGTAATTCTTTTGTAATCTTTTTTGGCTACAGACATGATTCTAAAAATTTATGAACTGTAAAATTACTACAATTTCCAAAATAGCGTAACATTATTCCGATAAATAGTACATATTATAAAAACCATAAACTATGAAAAAACTCATTCTACTTTTAACCATTTGTTTTGCAACTGGATTGCAGGCTCAAACTAATGAAAATGCTGAGAAAAAAGCCGTAGAAAATTCTATTAAGACTTTTTTTGAGGGTTTTCATGCAAAAGATACGCTGAAAATAAAAACTGTTTGTCATGAAAATATGATTTTGCAATCGGTATTGGAAGGACTCAAAGGGGGAAGTAGTAGGTTAGTTGATGAAAAGGCTTCAGAGTTTTATAAATCGTTTGGAAATTTTCCCAAAGATTTAAAATTTGAAGAAAAAATCTTGAGTTATAACATCCAAATTGATGGTTTAATGGCACAAGCTTGGACTCCTTATGAGTTTTATGTTAACGGAAAACTATCACACTCTGGTGTAAATGCCTTCACTTTGTATAAAGAAGCCAACGTTTGGAAGATCATCTATATTATTGATACAAGAAGGAAATCAGCTAAATAATCTTTATAAAATCTTTATGCTTCGAATAATTTATCTTATAAAATACTTACAACTTATGGCTTAACTTTGTCTTGTAATTAAGTCGTAAGAAATTGAAAAAATTTATTCAACATACACGCGAAAAAAACCAATACTTATTTAGTATTGTTTCAGTTGGTATTGTATCGACATTGTTTCTTTTTACCAGAAATTATTTAGATTATACCATAATTGGATATTTGTTGCTTGTTTTAGTTTCGCTACTAGCAATTTTTCTTGATATATATGCTGTTCTTCTGGCAGCTGTTTTAAGTGCTTTGTTAATGGATTTTCTTTTTATAAAACCTTATTACACGCTACACATTGAATCAGCCAAAGATGGTTTTTTATTGTTGCTCTTTTTTATCATCGCATTGATAAATGCTGTTTTAACATTCAAAATTAGAAAAGCTAAACAGCTAGCACATGCCAAAGAAGCAAAGTTACAAACAATGAAACTTTACAATACACTACTGGATTCGTTATCACATGAATTACGCACACCTATTTCAACCATTATGGGAGCTGTTGGAACACTTCAGGTTAAACCTAAAATATCTGAAGAAAACAGTGCTAAATTGTTAAGTGAAATGGAAAAAGCTTCGTTGCGTTTAAATCATCAGGTAGAAAATTTGTTGAATATGTCGCGTCTGGAATCGGGATATGTTCAGCCAAAAATGGATTGGTGTGATGTAAAAGAATTAGTATACAATGTTCTTAATCATCTTAGAGAAGAGTTGGTGCATCATCGTGTAAAAGTAAAAACTCCCGATTATCTTCCTTTATTTAAACTGGATTACGGATTAACAGAGCAAATAGTTTATAATTTGATCTTTAACGCTTCACAATATACGCCTCAAGGCGCTTTAATTGAAATTGGAATTGAATACAACCCAGATGTGAATATTGAAGGAGATGATGAGCATGTGAAAACTTGTGTTATAACCATTAAAGATGATGGTAACGGTTTTCCTGAAGATGAAATCGACAAAGTATTTGATAAATTTTACCGCTTGAGAGATTCCAAAACTGGGGGCACAGGTTTAGGACTTTCCATAGTTAAAGGCTTTGTTGAAGCTCAAAAAGGAGAAATTTATGTATCCAACAAAGATGAAGGAAGTGGTGCTGTTTTTACCATATCTTTTCCTGCTTTAGTAATGCAAACAAATTCAATCAGCCATGAATAATACCATCATTTTAGTAATTGACGATGAAAGTCAAATTCGTAAGTTGTTGGAAATCACTTTGGAATCCAATGGGTATAAGATGGAGTTTGCCGTTAATGCCAAAGAAGGATTGCTTTTGGCTGCAAGTCATCCGCCAGATGTAATTATTCTGGATTTGGGTTTACCGGATGATGATGGACAAAACGTACTGGTACAACTTCGGGAATGGTTTAACAATCCGATTATTATTTTATCGGTTAAAAGTGCCGAAGAAGAAATTGTTAAAGCATTAGACAATGGCGCAAACGATTATTTAACCAAACCTTTCCGAACTCAAGAACTGCTGGCTAGAGTGAGGGCTGCATTGCGAAATTTGGCAGGAACCTCGAGCGAGCCAATAGTTACGATGGACAATATTCAAATAGATTTTGCTTCCAGAATCGTAAAAGTTGACAATGAAGTTTTAAAACTGACTGCCACCGAATATACTTTACTTTCAATTTTGATTAAAAATGAAGGACGGGTATTAACGCATCAATACATTTTAAAGGAAGTTTGGGGGCCAAGTTATGTTGACCAAACCCAATATTTAAGAGTTTTTATTGCACAACTCAGAAAGAAAATAGAAAAAGATCCAAACCGCCCGAAATACATTTTAACCGAATCGGGAATCGGTTATCGCTTTAACATTAGCTAATTAAATTTTATAAAATAGTACTTCAGGATTATGAACATCAGTTTCATAGTCAGCTTTCTTATTGCCTTGTTTTTTCAGTATTAAATCAATATAAATAATTAACAATCAAATTTTTAAATCAAAATGAGCACTCAAAATGTAAATAAAGTTACAGCTGCTTCTTTGCTTGTTGCACTCGGGATAATTTACGGTGACATCGGAACGAGTCCTTTGTACGTAATGAAGTCGATAATTGGAGACCGACCAATATCTGAATTACTGGTTTATGGTGGAATTTCCTGTGTTTTCTGGACATTAACGTTTCAAACTACTTTCAAATATATTTTTTTAACACTTTCTGCAGATAACAATGGAGAAGGAGGCGTGTTTTCTTTGTATGCTTTAGTAAAACGGTTTGGAAAAGGAAAACTTGTAATACCTACTATTTTAGGAGCAACAACCCTTTTAGCTGATGGGATTATTACGCCACCAATTTCAGTTGCCTCTGCTGTAGAAGGCTTAGATGTTATTATTCCGGGCATTCCAACTATCCCTATTGTAATTGGAATTCTTTCTGCTTTGTTTTTCTTTCAGCGCTTTGGAACTCAAAAAGTGGGAAGTTTATTTGGTCCAGCCATGGTAGTTTGGTTTTCTATGCTTTTTGTCTTAGGAGCATTGCAAATCGTACATCATCCTGAAATTTTTAAAGCGTTGAATCCAGTTTATGCGTACCGACTTTTAGTAGAATATCCAAACGGATTTTGGTTGTTAGGAGCCGTTTTCCTTTGTACAACCGGAGCTGAAGCGTTGTATTCGGATTTAGGACACTGCGGAAGAAAGAACATCCGTATTACTTGGGGATTTGTAAAAGTCTCTTTATTAATGAATTATTTAGGACAAGCTGCTTGGTTAATGTCGCAAGGAAATCCTTCTTTGGGAAGTAGAAATCCTTTTTTTACCATTATGCCAGAATGGTTTATTATTTTCGGAATTATTATTGCCACTGCAGCGGCCATCATAGCATCTCAAGCATTGATTAGTGGTTCGTACACACTTATAAATGAAGCAATTTCCCTTAATTTCTGGCCACGAGTAGCTTTAAAAAACCCAACAGAACTGAAAGGACAAATTTATATTCCATCAATAAATACGATTTTGTGGATTGGTTGTGTTATGATGATTTTGTACTTTAAAAATTCTGCTCACATGGAAGCGGCTTATGGTTTTTCCATTACTATTGCCATGCTGATGACAACATTTCTTTTGGCCTACTATCTAATCTTCATTAGAAAGGTGAAAATTGGCTGGGTAACTGTGATCCTTTTAATTTTTTCAACAATAGAAATTTCTTTTTTTGTAGCCAATGTGGTAAAAATTAAAGAAAGATGGATGTTTTTATTCTTTGAGTTGTTCATTTTCATGGTGATGTATGTTTGGTATTATTCCCGAAAACTTAACAATAAATATCTAAAATTTGTGAATCTTACTGAACAAGCACCATTGCTTAATGAGTTAAGTGAAGACGATAATATTCCGAAGTATTCCACACATTTGATTTATTTATCTAAAGCCGATAGAATGTATGAAATTGAAGAAAAAATTATTAAATCCGTCTTCGCCAAAAAGCCAAAAAGGGCAGATGTTTATTGGTTTTTACATATCAATAGAACAAATGAACCGTATACATTAAATTACGAAGTCGTTGAAATTCTGGACGATAAAGTAATTAAACTGATCTTAAATGTTGGGTTCAGAATTCAGCCAAGAGTGGAATTGTATTTCAAAAAAATAGTTCAAGAATTGGTAGAACGAAAAGAGTTGAATTTACACATTCGCCCTGATGGCTCTACAAAATACAACTCAAGTCCCGATTTCAAATTTGTTATCATCGAAAAATTCCTTTCTGTTGAAAATGAGTTTTCTATTAAACATGATTGGATTTTAAAATCATACTTTTTACTAAAAAGACTTTCAATTTCCGATGAAAAAGCATTTGGATTAGATAAAAGTGATGTAGCTATAGAAAATGTTCCCATGGTATATCATCCTGTTTCAAATGTTGTTTTGGAACGTAAATCAAATTAAATTTGTAATATGAAAAAACTATTATTCGTTGCATTAATAAGTTCATTGAAAATTTGTTCTCAAGAGAAGACTTCTGATTCTACTCAATTAAAAATCGATTTTTCTGGTTATATCGAAACATATTATAATTACGATTTCAATAGACCAAAAGATAAGCAAAGACAAAGTTTCTTTTTCAATCATAACCGTCACAATGAGTTTAATGTGAATATGGCTTTACTTCGGACTTTTGTTACTTATGAAAACTTTTACGCTAAAATTGCTGTACATGCCGGAAATTATGTAGACGATAACTATGCTTCGGAAGACCTTAAAATTATTAATGAAGCTTATGTTGGCGCTTATTTGGATAAGGATAAAAAGACAAGTATAGATTTTGGTATTTTTGCATCACATATTGGTTTCGAAAGTGCAACTTCTTCAGTTAATTTAAACCTGACACGTTCTATTCTAGCTGAAAATTCACCATACTTTTTATCAGGTGTTCGCTTGAGTTATAAACCAAGTGATAAATGGTTTTTTTGTGGTGTTTTGAACAATGGTTGGCAACATATAAATAAACCCAATCGTAAAGCATTACCAGCTTTTGGAAATCAAATTGCTTATAAAGGTTCTTCAAGAAGTACTTTAAATTGGAGTACTTTTGTGGGAGATGAAGCAATTGGTGAATTTTTACGTACTAGATATTTCAGTAACTTGTATTGGGATTACAAATGGACAGACAAATGGCACACCATACTAGGTTTTGATTATGGTGTTCAAAAACGTATTACTGGTGAAGGATATTCCAATTGGTATAGTCCAATTTTAATTACACAATATACTTTAGCTCCAAAATGGCAAATAGCATATCGAGCCGAATATTACCAAGATAAAGAAAACGTAATGGTTTCTTTAGATTATGGAAATTTTAAAACATTGGGGAATTCATTAAACATTGATTTCCTTCCAAATTCAAGAGTAAAATTTAGAACGGAAGGACGTTGGCTGCACGCGCAAGATGAAGTTTTTAAAACACCAACTGGATATTCAAAAGATAATTTTTTCGTAACAACATCGTTATCATTTGAATTCTAAAAAATAAGGCTGTCAAAATGGACAGCCTTATTTTTTTATGTTCAATGATGAGATTAACAATCGGCTAAGTTAACGGTAATTGCCAAACCACCTTCTGAGGTTTCTTTGTATTTGTTATTCATGTCTTTGGCGGTTTGCCACATGGTGTTAACTACTTTATCTAAAGGAACTTTTGCATTTTTAGGATCGGTTTCTAAGGCTAGTTCTGCTGCATTAATGGCTTTGATAGCGCCCATAGTATTGCGTTCAATACACGGAATTTGTACCAAACCACCAATTGGATCGCAGGTTAAGCCTAAATGATGTTCCATAGCAATTTCGGCTGCCATTAAAACTTGTTCTGGTGTTCCGCCCATTACTTCGCATAATGCTGCTGCTGCCATAGCGGAAGACACGCCAATCTCTGCCTGACATCCTCCCATAGCTGCAGAAATAGTAGCGCCTTTTTTGAATATACTGCCAATTTCTCCGGCCACCATTAAAAACTGTTTAATTTGATTTTCATCGGCTTCGTGATTTTCGATAACCATATAGTACATCAAAACTGCTGGAATCACACCAGCACTTCCGTTGGTTGGAGCTGTAACAACACGACCTAAAGATGCGTTAACTTCGTTTACTGCTAAAGCGAAACAACTTACCCATTTTAGTATCTGACGAAATTTCACTTCGGTCTGACGTATAATTTGCAACCAAGAATGCGGATTATCATAAGGTAAAACACCTATCAAGTTTTTATGCATATCGTAGGCGCGACGGCGAACGTTTAATCCTCCGGGTAGTGTGCCTTCGGTATGGCAACCAATATACATGCACTCCAACATCGTATCCCAAATGCGTAATAACTCCGAATGAATTACTTCTTCGGAACGCATGGATTTTTCATTCTCATAAACAATTTCCGAAATCTTTTTGTTTTCCTTCAAACAATAGGCTAATAGTTCTTCGGCTTTGTCAATAGGGAAGGGAAAGGCACATTTTATTTCTTTATTCTCTTTGGCATGTTCGCAGTCTTCTATTACCACAAATCCGCCACCAATAGAATAGAAGGTTGAACTATATTCTTCCGAATCAGTGAAAACACTGAAGGTCAATCCGTTTGCATGAAAAGGAAGGAAGTTTTTGTTGAAAACAATATCGGTTTCTACATCAAAAGGAATGATAATTTCGTTTCCTAAAAAGATTTCCTTTTTGTTTTTGATAGCCGAAATAATCACATCAATGCTTTCCACAGGAATATATTCCGGATCGGCGCCGCTTAAACCTAACATAACAGCTAAATCAGTAGCATGACCTTTTCCGGTTAATGAAAGAGAACCGTATAAGTCGACCTTAATTCTATTAATGGAATCAATTAAGTTTCGTTCACGGATTTCAGCGAGAAATTGTTCTGCAGCTCTCCACGGACCTAGTGTGTGTGAACTCGATGGTCCAACACCAATTTTAAGCATATCAAAAACGGAAATACATTCCATAACTACGGTATTGATTTGGTTTGTTTAACACAAAGATAATCGGATAAATTGAGAGTTCATATACCTTTATATTTTTTATAATCACCTTAACTTCCAATTTTGTTTTAAAAATGTATATTTGATATATCAATCAAAAATGATGAAAAATAATTTATTGGCTATACTGATAGCGATTCTATTTTCTATAGCTTGTTTCTCGCAGTCACAACGTGAATTGTACAATCAAAGTACCGAAGCTTATAAAGCTAAAAATTACTCTTCATTTTTAAAAATTACCCTGAAGTTGGATAGTATTCGGCCAATGCATCCTACATTCACCTATAACCTTTCTGTTGCTTACGCTCTAAATAATGACAAAGAAAATGCAACTTCAGTTTTAGAGAAGTTACTGCTTATGAATAATACTGTCGATTTTGAAAATGATGCCGATTTTGAATCGATTAAATCATCAGCAGAATTCAAAAATCTTATAGCGTTAAAATCGAATCTTGCTGCTCCTGTTATAAATTCCCAGAAAGTAGTTGCTTTAACCGAAAAAGATTTACATCCGGAAAGTGTATTGTATCTAAAGAAACAAAAGCTTTGGCTGGCCTCAAGCATCCGACAAAAGAAAATAGTAGCGTTTAATTATGAAACCGGAAAATGCTCGGATTGGTTTACAGACAGTCAATTTTCAACATTTGCAATGAAAACAGATGCTAAAGACAACTATCTATGGGTTGCCACAGCTGCAATGCCAGAAATGATAGGTTATAAAAAAGAAATGGCAGGAAAGGCTGAGGTATTGAAAATTGACATCAAATCTAAAAAGATTGTGAAACGTTTTGCAGTAGAAGGAAATCATGTTTTTGGAGATTTAGTTATAGATAAACAAGGTAATGTATATGTGTCCGATAGTGGTGATGCCTTAATTTATAGAATTTCGAATGATAAATTATCGGTTTGGTTAGATTTGAAATTAGAAGCTTTCAATTTACAAGGTCTGACATTTAATGAAGATCAATCTAAACTATTCATTTCAGATTATTTAAAAGGAATTTTAGTTATTGATGTTAAGGATGCTGCGAATAGGTATTGGTTAGAATTTCCAAAAGCAACCACTCCAAAAGGAATTGATGGTTTAGTATTTTATAAAAATTCCCTTTTTGCCATTCATAATGGTGTTAAACCAATTCGTGTCATTCAATATACTTTAAATAGCAACCAAAATGCAATATTAAAATATAAAGTAATTGATCATAACCGACCTGAATTTGATGAGCCTGCTTTGGCAACTATTGTAAACAATAAGCTTTATTTCTTCGGAAACTCACCATGGAAAGCCTACGATATTAATTTCCAACTTGATACTACTAATTTTGAGAATCCGATTTTATATCAATATGTCATTGAGAATTAGTTTTAAAATGCCAACCTGTCAGTATTTTTAATTGCAATTTAGATGGAATCTGACATTTTATATCTTTTTTTCGCTTGGCACAATCCTTGTCTTTAAAGAAAGCGTGTTGAAAAACACTGCTCACTCCTAGAGGAGCAATCAAAACGAACAATAAAGGAGATTTATATTATGAGTAAAATTATTGGAATCGACTTAGGAACAACGAATTCTTGCGTAGCCGTAATGGAAGGTGGAGAACCAGTTGTAATCGCTAATGCCGAAGGAAAAAGAACGACACCATCTGTAATTGCATTTGTAGAAGGTGGAGAAATTAAAGTAGGAGACCCTGCCAAACGTCAGGCGGTAACTAACCCTACAAAGACTATTGCTTCTATTAAACGTTTTATGGGTAACAAATACTCAGAAAGTGCTAAAGAAGCATCAACTGTAGCATACAAAGTTGTAAAAGGAGACAACGACACACCACGTGTTGATATCGACGGAAGACTTTACACGCCACAGGAATTATCAGCAATGACACTTCAAAAAATGAAGAAAACGGCTGAAGATTATTTAGGAACAACAGTAACTGAAGCTGTTATTACGGTTCCAGCATATTTTAACGATGCGCAACGTCAGGCTACTAAAGAGGCTGGTGAAATTGCTGGTTTAAAAGTTAGAAGAATTATCAATGAACCTACTGCTGCTGCGTTAGCATACGGTTTGGATAAAGCAGGTCATGACAAAAAGATTGCGGTTTATGACTTAGGTGGTGGTACTTTCGATATTTCTATCCTTGAATTAGGTGACGGAGTTTTTGAAGTATTATCTACAAACGGAGATACGCATTTAGGAGGTGACGATTTCGATCAAGTAATCATCGATTGGTTGGCTAACGATTTCAATGCTGCTGAAGGTGTAGATTTACGTAAAGACCCAATGGCTTTACAACGTTTAAAAGAAGCTGCTGAGAAAGCAAAAATCGAATTGTCATCTTCTGCACAAACAGAAATCAACTTGCCTTACGTTACAGCTACAGCTTCAGGGCCAAAACACTTAGTAGTTACTTTAACTCGTGCAAAATTTGAGCAATTAGCTGATACTTTAGTAAAACGCTCTATGGATCCGGTTGCTAAAGCGCTGAAAGATGCAGGTTTATCAACTTCAGATATCGACGAAGTAATCTTGGTTGGAGGTTCTACACGTATTCCTGTAATCCAGGAGCAAGTAGAAAAATTCTTCGGAAAAAAACCATCAAAAGGAGTAAATCCAGATGAGGTTGTGGCCATTGGTGCAGCTATTCAAGGTGGTGTATTAACCGGAGATGTTAAAGATGTATTGTTATTAGATGTTACGCCACTTTCATTAGGTATCGAAACCATGGGAAGTGTAATGACAAAATTGATCGATGCAAATACTACGATTCCAACTAAAAAATCACAAGTATTTTCTACAGCGGCAGACAATCAGCCATCCGTAGAAATTCACGTGTTGCAAGGTGAGCGTCCAATGGCAAATGACAACAAAACAATCGGTCGTTTCCACTTAGACGGAATTCCACCAGCACCAAGAGGTGTACCTCAAATTGAAGTTATTTTCGACATCGATGCGAATGGTATCATCCACGTAACTGCAGTTGATAAAGGAACTGGTAAATCACACGATATTCGTATCGAAGCTTCTTCAGGGTTAACTCCAGAAGAAATTGAAAGAATGCGTAAAGAAGCAGAAATGAATGCAGAAGCAGATAAAGCTGCTAAAGAAAAAGTCGATAAATTAAACGAGGCTGATAGTATGATTTTCCAAACAGAAAAACAATTAACAGAATTCGGTGATAAATTATCGGAAGGAAACAAAACCAACATTCAAGCGGCTTTGGATGAATTGAAGAAAGCATACGAAACTAAAGATGTGGAAACAGTTCAGCCTGCTTTAGACAAAATCAATGAGGCATGGAAAAATGCTTCTGAAGAATTGTACAAAGCACAAGCAGAAGGTCAGACTCATGATGCTCAACCACAAAATGATGCTAACGGAGATCAAACGCAGGATGTAGATTTTGAAGAGGTAAAATAATCTTCTTTATAGTATAAACGAAAGAGCTGTTCCATTTGGAGCAGCTTTTTTTATTTTAACTGTTGAAAACTTGTATGTTAAAAAATTAAAGTTTTGGTTTTGTGATGAATATTTTCGTATTTTTCAAAACCAAGAAACTTATAAAACAATATATGAAAAAAACACTTTTAATGCTTGCATTAGCATTAGTTACAACAGTAGGGTACAG
Source organism: Flavobacterium sp. IC2-16 (assembly GCF_055521455.1). Lineage (NCBI taxonomy): Bacteria > Pseudomonadati > Bacteroidota > Flavobacteriia > Flavobacteriales > Flavobacteriaceae > Flavobacterium > Flavobacterium sp. IC2-16. The sequence continues at coordinate 2,547,957 of NZ_CM145480.1, forward strand.
CCAAAAGAAGAAAGGAAGCTCTAAATCGAAAGCAAAAACCGAAGCTGGCGTTTTAGCAAAAACCGACAATCTTACAGCCGAAAAAGTTAAAAATGAAGTACATGTATATGTCACTACCGATGGAAAGAAAGAACTTTTGTTTTCAAAACCGGTAGATGGAAAAGGAACTTTGTCTGATGTAAAAATAACAAGCTTTAAAGCTAAAGAAACACCGTTGTATTATATTACTTGGACAGAAAAAGGAACAATTAAAACCGATTTAAAAACTGACGATTATACTAGTGTAGTTTCTGAAATTTGGGAAGTTCCAACTAAAACACAAATGATTGGTAACGACCAGAGAACATCTCATATTGTTGAAAAAGTATTTTTGGACCGATTGAAAAATGCATCGGAGACTCAAGAAAAAATGCGTCGTGAAGGTTTTGAATTTACATTGTTGCCTAACGGAGATTTTATTTTGAAAGATAAGAAAGGTGAAACTAAGTATTCATACAATCCTACCGATAAAAAATATGTAGCATCTGGAGGTGGAGCTAAGAAAAAGAAATAAAAAAAGCCGAGCATTGCTCGGCTTTTTTTATTTATCGGAATCTCTTTCAAATTTTGTGAATTGTATTGCTTAGAAAGCGTTTCGTAAAATTGATATTCAAAACTATTCAGAAACTTTAATCTCAAACATTTTATCCCAGTTTTTACCGGTTACAAAAATCGTTTTGGTTTTTGGGTTATACGCAATACCATTTAATACATCAACATCTGGGTGTTGCGTTACTTTCGATTTTAAATCGGTTAAATTTAAAACAGCTTCAACAGCTCCGTTTTTAGGATTAATGACAGCTATAGCATCCATTGTGTAGATATTGGCATAGATTTTTCCGTCAATCCATTCCATCTCATTAACTGCTTTTATTTTTGTTCCTGCTGTATATACGTTAATATAATCCACTTCTTTGAAATCGGTTGGATTTATAAAATAGATTTTTTCTGAACCATCAGACATTAAAAGGTTTTTACCATCATTGGTCAATCCCCAACCTTCCATATCTTTGAAATATTTGAATGTTTTTTCTTTTTCAAAAGTGTCTAAATTATAAACATATCCTTCGTTATTTTGCCAGGTAATTTGATACACTTTGTTATTTAAAACCGTACAACCTTCTCCGAAAACAGAATCAGGCAATTCAACGATTTTCAAAACTTTTCCGGTTTTATAATCGGTTTTTCTTAAAGAAGACTTTCCTCTTTCGCCTGTGCCATTTCCAGCACCATTTCCAGTACTTTCAATTAGTATATCATTATTAAATTCTAAACCTTGTGTATACGCTTTTAGATCGTGAGGATAAGTGTTTACGATGGTGTATTTCAATAACTTCGGTTGAATGTCTGAAACCAATTCTACACGTGAAGTTGCTTCAGTAGTATTTCCGTCTGAATAAATAGTCGCTTTAATATTCTGATATCCTAATTTTTGATTGGCTAAGTTGAAATCGAATTTTGTATTTCCTTTTACAGAACCAATTTTTATGTCGTTGATTGCATACGCTACGGAGTCGATGGTTTTGTTATCTTGATTGATAATGCCTAAAGAAAGTGTTTCTTGAGGCTGGTATTGTTGTTTTAATTGTGAAGAATCTATTGAAAATAAATTTTCTGAATCTTTTTTAGTACCATCGCACGAAATAATTACAAGGCCTAACAAAATGAAAGTTAATAGGTTATGCTTTTTCATTGTTTAATTGATTAATACTAGCAATATACAACGTTATTTTATATCGAACAATTGCCTTGGAAAAAAATAAAAAAGTTGTACATTTGCACCGGCAAGTCCTACACGACCAGCTCCTGCAGACTCCTCCAGGGTGGGAACGCAGCAAAGGTATGTGGTTGTAGCGGTGCGATGTAGGTCGCTTGCCATTTTTTTAAAAAAGTGTATCTCCCTTGCGGAGATTTTTTTATTTTAGAGCCATTCAAATTCATCTAATGGTTTTATCCTGGCAAATCGTTCGTTTTCATCTTAAAGAAACATTTTCTATTTCTTATGGAAGTTATTCTTTTAGGGAAGCTCTTATTGTAAAGTTAAGCGCTCATGGTCATTCTGGTTATGGCGAATGTACAGGTATCGATTATTATAATATCAACTTAAACGATTTTGATCATAAGCTTAATACTATAAAAGAAGCCATCGAAAGGCAGAAAATAGAGCACCCATTTCTATTTTATAAATTTTTAGAAAGCTTAGAACTTTCAAGTTTTTTGCGTTCAGCGTTAGATTGTGCGTATTGGGATTTATTCGGGAAATTAGAAAACAGAAGTTTTATGACGCTGAATTCTATTGAAGTTAATTCTTTACCCGAATCATCCATAACTATTAGTGCCGCACCAATTGAAGAACAACTCCAAAAAATTAATAAATCAAGTTGGTCGAAGTTTAAAGTAAAATGCAATCATTTTGACGAAAACAAAATCAAACAGCTTTTGCATTGCGGTAAAACAATTGCTTTAGATGCCAATGGAAGTTATACGGTAGAACAGTGTAAATGGATTGAAAAGTACAATGCTTCTGAGCAATTTACCTATGTAGAACAACCTATGAAACCTTCTTTTGATAATTATTCGAAGCTTGATGCGAATGCCTATCCGAATTGGATGGCCGATGAAGACTGTCAGGAAAATATTGACTTAACAGTATTGAAACTTCATTATAAAAGTATTAATATTAAGTTGGTTAAATGCGGTGGATTAACACCGGCTTTAGCCTTAATAAAAAATGCCAGAGCATTGAATTTCAAAATTATGATTGGTTGTATGACTGAATCTACTGTTGGAATTTCCGCTGGTGCCGCTTTGGTTCCGTTAGTGGATTTTGTGGATTTGGATGGTGCTAATCTTATTGCCAACGATATTGCCAATGGTTCTAAAATTGAATACGGAAAAGTACTTCTTTCTGAAAAATCAGGATTGGGAATTCAGATTTTATAGCCCAAAAACTTTTAAATGCGTACTTTCGCAAATGATTTTAAAAAAGCTAAGAAGTCTAACAATTCTAAGAAATCCAAATAATGTCTAAAGTTGTTTTAATTACCGGAGGTTCTTCCGGAATAGGAAAATCGATTGGTGAATTTTTGCATCAAAAAGGATTTACCGTTTACGGAACAAGTAGAAATCCAATGAATGTTCAAAATTCTGTTTTCCCTTTAGTAGCATTAGATGTACGAAACACCGAAAGTATTAAAAATGCAATTTCGGAAGTAATAGAAAAATCAGGACGATTGGATATTGTAATTAATAATGCCGGTGTTGGAATTACAGGTCCGTTAGAAGAAATTCCATCAGAAGAAATAAAAAACAATTTTGAAACCAATTTTTTTGGTCCGATTGAAGTAATGAAAGCGGTTTTGCCACAAATGCGAAATCAAAAATCGGGATTGATTATCAATATAACATCTATCGCAGGATATATGGGATTGCCATATAGAAGTATATATTCTGCTTCAAAAGGCGCTTTGGAGTTGATTACAGAGGCTTTACGAATGGAAACAAAAGCTTTCGGTGTTCATATTACCAATGTTGCTCCAGGTGATTTTGCTACCAATATTGCAGCCGGACGTTATCATGCACCGGTTATTAAAGGTTCTGCTTACGAAACGCAGTATGCTTCTATTTTAAAAGAAATGGATGCTCATGTGGATGGTGGTAGTAACCCAAATGAGATGGCTTTGGCTATTTATGCGATTATTCAGAATCCAAATCCGAAGGTGCATTATAAAGTTGGTGCATTCATGCAGAAGTTTTCGATTGTATTAAAACGAATACTTCCAGACAAAATGTATGAGAAATTATTAATGAACCATTATAAATTGTAATTTTGCAACCGATTTATTAACCATAGAAAACACAACTTTTTATATATGAAATTTTTTATTGACACAGCAAACTTAGAGCAAATTAAAGAAGCTCAAGAATTAGGGATTTTAGATGGAGTTACTACAAATCCGTCGTTAATGGCTAAAGAAGGTATTACCGGAAAAAACAATATCTTAAAGCATTATGTAGACATTTGTAATATTGTTGATGGTGATGTAAGTGCCGAAGTAAACGCAATGGATTTAGAAGGCATGATTAGAGAAGGCGAGGAGTTGGCTGAGTTGCACGAGCAAATTGTAGTTAAACTTCCAATGACTAAGGAAGGTATTAAAGCTTGTAAATATTTTTCGGATCGCGGTATTAAAACGAATGTTACTCTTGTGTTTTCTGCAGGACAAGCATTGTTAGCTGCTAAAGCAGGAGCTACTTATGTATCGCCATTTTTAGGACGTTTGGATGATGTTTCTACAGATGGATTAAATTTGATTGATGAAATTCGTCAGATTTATGATAATTACGCTTTCGAAACTGAAATTCTTGCTGCATCAGTTCGTCATACAATGCATGTTGTAAATTGTGCTAAAATTGGAGCAGATGTTATGACAGGTCCTTTATCATCTATCTTAGGATTATTAAAACATCCTTTAACTGATATTGGAATCGCTCAATTTATTGCGGATTACGAAAAAGGAAATAAGTAAGCAGTTGAGTCATAGTTTTCAGTGACTCATTTTGCGAATAAACAAAAAAGGATTCAATAATTGAATCCTTTTTTATGTTTTTCAGTTCTGCGACCTGCGACTGTAAGCTGTGAGTAAAACTATTTCAAATACATTTCGAAATTTGGTTCGAAAAGATTGATGAAAGCGTTTTTAATTGTACCATCAGGGTTTAGTAAAATGGTTCTGTTAATTTTAGTAATAACCCAATCATCTTTCAATTTTTCGTTGTCATCGGCATGTAATTCTACCGTGTTTTTAAAATCGTATTCGTTAAGAGTACTTTCCCAAACATCTCTTGATTGATCAATGTTAATCGCAATAAAATTGAGTTGAGGGTATTTCTCTTTTAAGGCAATAATCTTTTTGTGTGCAGCTTCTAAATGAGAACGAGCACTAATGGTCCAGAAAAACACCACGGTTTCTCCGTTTACCATATGATCAAGATTTATTTTTTCTCCAAAAGTATTTGTTAAGACTTCTATAGGTAATTTTTTGCCAGGGGTAAGATGCTGTACCGAATTACTAATTTTACGTATTTCGTTGTGTTTGCTTTTATCGGTAGATAATTGAAAATAACGATCAAAAAACTTTTTGTTATTCGACATGTTTTGATCTTCCAACAAATACATGAAAGCGATGTTGTTTAAAACCGCGTTTTTAATTTTTGGATTATCAATAAGTGTATCAGTAATATTTAGCTTTTCGATGTTGTATTCTAAAGCTTCATTTTCATAATCATTTTCACTATTGCAATCCTTATAAACAATATTGTTTAACATTGAAGTTAAATAGCGCACAAAAGGTACAAATGTGGTTAGCTCTTCGTTATTAAAATCGATTTCCTTTCTAAAAGCATAATAGTCTCTTGGTAAATCTTTACAGGCTTTTAAACCAGTTCTTCGTTTATGAGCAATCGGATAAATTTCTTTTTTGGCAAAATGATTGAAATCCAGAGTAGCTTTTGCATACAAATCAAATTTATCATCCCAGCCAATAGCAGCTTTTCTACGTAGGTAAAATGATTTTTTTACTTTATAAGAAGAATCGATACTTTTTGAAAATGTTTTATAATCTTTATCAAACAAGGTAAACATTGCGTTACGATCATCCTCGTTTTTAAAGTACATATCGATTAAAAAGTTGTTTTTTAAATCGCCTCTTCCACAAAACACCAATGAATTATCAAATTCTTTAGTATTTAAGCGAATCATTAAGCTATCGTTTTTATCGAAATAAATGTATTGGTATTCAGGCTCATGTTTGAAGGTATACATACCGGGAGCCAGTGAGTCGAATTTCTTAAAAAACCTGTTTTTATCGTCTAGAAGAATGGAGTCAACCAACTCGTTATCCTTTAATAACAGTACATAGCGGTTGTTCGGATTGATAATTTCACCCCCAAAATAGGCCGTATAATTATCGTCTTTAAATTCTCTTTGACAAGAAAAAAAGGAACAGATTGTAACCGCGGTTACTGGGAATAGTAGGTTTTTTAAAAAGGCAAACATTTAAAATCAGTTAATTACCAAAACAAATGTAGTTGTGTAATATATAAGTTCCTGTTAATGTACAGTTAAAATAAACACAAACTCATTCTAAATAATTGGTTCAAAACTCCGCTATTTTTTCTACTTTTGCAACACTTTTATAAAAAATAAGAAATCAATGCTAACAGTTTCAAATTTATCAGTACAATTTGGTAAGCGAATTTTATTCGATGAAGTTAATGTAACATTTACTCAAGGTAACTGTTATGGTATCATCGGTGCAAATGGTGCTGGAAAATCCACATTCTTAAAAATATTATCGGGCGATATCGATCCAACTTCTGGACAAGTGATTTTAGAGCCTGGAAAACGTATGTCTGTTTTAAACCAGAATCACAATATGTTCGATGAGCATACGGTTTTGGAAACAGTGATGATGGGGAATAAAACTTTATTTGCCATTAAAAAGGAAATGGATGAGTTGTATGCCGATTACGATGATAAAAATGCAGACCGTATCGGGGAACTACAGATGCAGTTTGATGAGATGAACGGATGGAATGCTGAGTCTGATGCTGGAGCAATGCTTTCCAACTTAGGTATCGGATCTGAACATCATTACACCATGATGAGCGACATGGAAGGGAAGATGAAAGTACGTGTGTTATTAGCACAAGCTTTGTTTGGAAATCCTGACGTGCTTATTATGGATGAGCCTACCAACGACTTGGATTTTGAAACAATTGGTTGGTTAGAAAATTTCTTAGCAAATTACGACAATACTGTTTTGGTGGTTTCTCACGACCGTCACTTTTTAGATGCGGTTTGTACACATGTATCGGATATTGACTTCGGAAAAATTAACCATTACTCCGGTAACTATACTTTCTGGTATGAGTCATCGCAATTAGCGGCAAAACAGAGGGCACAGCAAAATAAGAAAGCTGAAGAGAAAAAAGCGGAGTTGGAAGAATTTATTCGTCGTTTTTCTGCAAACGTGGCGAAATCAAAACAGGCTACTTCTCGTAAAAAGATGATTGATAAATTGAATTTAGATGAAATCAAACCATCAAGCCGTCGTTATCCAGCTATTATTTTTGATCAAGAGCGTGAAGCTGGAGATCAGATTTTGAATGTACAAGGTTTAAGCGCTTCTATTGAAGGTGAAGTTTTGTTTAAAGATGTAGATTTAAACATGGCTAAAGGAGATAAAGTTGTTGTGTTTTCTAGAGATTCACGTGCAACTTCTGCTTTTTATGAAATCTTGAACGGAAATTTAAAAGCTGATAGCGGAACATTCGATTGGGGGATTACTACTACACAATCGTATTTACCGGCTGATAACCATAGTTTCTTCGAAAATGATTTAACTCTAGTAGATTGGCTTCGTCAATGGGCGAAAACCGAACCGGAAAGAGATGAAGTTTATGTTCGTGGTTTCTTAGGGAAAATGATTTTTTCTGGAGAAGAAGCTTTAAAAACCGGACGAGTTTTATCTGGAGGGGAGAAAGTACGTTGTATGTTGTCTAGAATGATGATGTTGAGAGCTAATGTTTTGATGTTAGATGAACCAACCAATCACTTGGATTTGGAATCGATTACAGCTTTTAATAATTCATTAAAAAACTTTAAAGGTTCGGTATTGTTTACTACACATGACCACGAATTTGCACAAACAGTAGCCAATAGAGTAGTGGAAATCACTCCGAATGGTGTTATTGATAGATATATGACTTTCGATGATTATTTGGATGACCCAAAAATTAAAGAACTAAGAACGAAAATGTATTCTTAATCATAAAAAAATCCCGCTTTAATGGCGGGATTTTTATTTTTAAAGTATAATGCTTACTGCAATAATTTTGCCCTCAAAAATGGTTTCTTTTTTTCTGATTTCTGCTTTTATTGGGAGAAGATAGGTATTCATTTTAGTATCAAACCATATTGCTGTTTTCCATTTGCTTGAACCAATTTCAGCAGTTACTTTTAATCGTCCCCAGCCTTCTTCTTCCTTCTTCATATTAGCTCTAATTTCGGTAGCATAATTCTCTGGAATAGAAACAAAAAACCAGCCTCCAAGAGATGCATATTGCTATACCGTTTCTGAGAAAGTATATTTTAGTTCGCCAGTCATTTTGTCTATAAATCTTTGAAGAATGAAAAACTATCTTTAAATAATATATGTTGGCTAATTCAAAAGCATTTATATTGTCAATTGGAATAAAATCAGATTTGAATTCTCATCAAAACTATAATCTAATTCTTTAAAACCTAATTTTAAGAGAAGTTGTGTAGAACTTTCATTGTCTTTATGAGTCACAGCATCCATTGTTTTTAATCCTAATGATTTATTGGCAAATTCAATAATTTTTTTTGCAGCTTCAAGCATGAATCCTTGCCCTTGATATTCGGTTAATAACTCATAGCCAATTTCGCATTTTTTTGCCTCATATAGCAATTCAAATAAACAAATGGTACCAATTAATTTCTCATTCTCTTTTTTTGTAATTGCCCAATAAAAAAGTTCGTTGTCATCAATTATGCATTTAATAAAGCCTAAGGCATCATCCAATGTTCTGCTGGGTTTTCGATCAAGATATTTATTTATTTCCGGATTAGAACGCAATTGAAATATTTCTTCAGAATCACTTTTTGAAAGCGGTCTAAGGATTAACCTTTCGGTTGTTAGTGTTGGAAAAATTCTTGATTCATTTTTCATTTGAAGAAGACTCTTTATTTGAAAGTTATTTTTTTATGTATTAAAAAAACAAAATTTAAAAGTAGCATATACAAATATACCGAAAAGTTTGAAAGAAAAAACTTGAAATAGAGTAGAGAAGTGCAAGCACTGTCTCCTCCCGATAAACACCTAAACCCCAATTTCTTAAAACCGCTGTTAGGCGTAGTACTTATTACCAAAACTTGAATATACTTTTCTTTTTTGTTGTTAGATTTCCTAAAGACGGGGGAGAAGTTTTACTCCCTTCAATAAATCCATATACTGCAGTATTGAATCCCGATTCAATTGGAAGGTCTGTTTGGCATTCTTTTATTATAAATGCTGTAGCCATAGCGCATGAGTAAGCCATTTGTTCATAATTCAACTCATATCGTTCCATGATTTTATGTGCTTGGTCTTGAAGGTTGCTTAAAGTATCAATAAATGATATGTTAGAGTCTACATTTGAAGACTTGTTTATGGCGTCCTCGTTCAAATTAACTCCAAAATTATCAAGAGTAGCTCCCAAAACATTTATTAGAATAGGCCCTTTCTCATTAGCTTGTTCAGACAAAACAACTGTGCCCGGTTTCATATCATCTAAATTGAAATTGAATGATCTGAAAACAAAACTTCCAGCAAGTCTTGCTCCAGCTGAAATAGCTGTGCCAGGATGAATCTGGCGGTTGTTTCCAATTTTGCTAGCTATTAATTCTACAATTTCTCCAGCAGCTTTATTTTGTTCATTAGTTATTTCCATAGTTTTTCGTAGGCGGTTTCAAATTTCTAGCGCAACGCTAGAGTATCACAAATATATCTTTTTTTAGATTACATAATTTCTAAAATCATAGAATCAAAAACTTCTTTTGGAGTTTGATAGTCGAGTACCTTTCTGGGTCTTTCGTTGAGTTCATTTTGAACTTGTTTGAGGCGTTTTTTTGTTACGGTTGATAAATCTGTTCCTTTTGGGAAATAGTCTCTTAAAAGGCCGTTTGTGTTTTCATTGGTAGGTCTTTCCCATGGGCTGTATGGATGAGTGAAATATACCTGTACTTTGGTGTTTTTGGTAAATAATTTATGTTGTGCCATTTCGGTTCCGTTGTCGTAAGTAAGCGATTTTTTCATTAGAGTAGGGAGTTGCTTAAATTCCTTTTCAAAAGCTTTTCTAACGGATTTAGCGTCTCTTGATTTTAGGTGTACCAATATGACCGCTCTGGTTGATCTTTCCACTAAAGTTCCTATTGCGGATTCTCTGTTTTTACCTAAAATTAAGTCTCCTTCCCAATGTCCAGGAATCTCTCTTCCGATTACTTCCTCCGGGCGTTCATCGATTCTTATAGGGTCTTTAATGGTTGTTCTTTTATCTGTTCCTCTTCGGGTATTTCCTCTGTATTTTCTTTTTTGTCTTAACTCGGAAATGAGCGTGCTTTTGAGTTCTTTTTTAGAATGTAGATAGATGTAAAGATAGATCGTTTCGTGGCTTACCTGCATGTTTTTGTTGTTAGGAAATAAACGTTTTAAACTTACAGAAATTTGATCAGGTGACCAAAACTTAGCCAGTTTGTCATGAATGTAATTTTGAAGTTCTGGGTTTAGTTTTATTTTACTTTTCCCATATTTTCTATTAATGCATCGGTCATAAGAATTCATGTTTGCTTCCCAAGACTGATAAGTTTTTTTCTGGTACTTTTTGATTTCTCTGTAGATGGAAGTCTTATGTCTTCCAAGCCTTAAAGCAATGGCAGGGCAGGAGAGGTTTAAAGCTAATAGTTTTTCAATTTCAATACGCTCTTTGAGAGTTAATCGGCTGTACTTTTTCATAATTAACGAACTTATAAATTTCTTTAAAAAGTTGCGTTAGATTATTGAACCGGCGGTAGTATTACGCCTAACGTCCCGCCGGCTTTAAGAAGTGGCGGATTTTTATTACTGATGCTTACAAATATACCGAAAACTTTGAAAGAAAAAAGTTGAATAGAAGCAAAGACTTTTGATTCCCGATCGTCCCATTAAACACTGGCTCCGCCATTTCTTAAAACCGCTGTTAGCAGTAGTGCCTTTTAAAATTGATGAGGAATTCGTTTTAATTCTTTCCAATTTTCTCCACTTATCAGATCTACAGTTTCTTTTGTTGAGAATAATTTTTCGTATGCGAGTTTTAAAAAATCATCGTCTTTATCTTGTTTTTCATGAGGAACATTACAAAGGATGTTGTATTCCTCGCTTCCAATTTTATAGATAAAAAATGAAAAACCGTAATCTGTATAATACGGTTCTTGTTTAATTTCTATTTTTAAATTCTTGGAATTGTTTACATAAATATGTTGAGTTGCCCATTTTTGACCATTAATTTCGGAAACTTTAATTTCTTCTAAAGTATAGCCATATTTTTCGGTTAAGATTAGAAAGAGTTCTTTGCCTTTTACATTAAAGTTATCGATTTTATTTTCTGCCATATAGTTGTAGATGAAGTTTGTAACGGCATTACTGCTAACGTCCCGCCGGCTTTGTGAAGGCGGGGAATTTTGTAACTGATGTTTACAAATATACCGAAAAGTTTGAAAGAAAAACTTGAAATAGAGTAGAGAAGTGCAAACACCAGCTCTTCCCGATACACACCCGAACCCCGCTTGCACAAAACCGCTGTTAACAGCTGGCATTTATTTATTGCCACCATTGTTTATTCAATTCTGCTTTTTTTGGCTCTATAATTGCGCTATTTGGCATTCTGTTTTTTAAAGCTATATCTAACCAACCTTTATCCCAATATTTTTGAGCGACATTGAATTCACCAGTTCCAACATCAAAATTGCAATCTACATTTGGAACTCTGTAATCTCCCCAATGGCATGGTTTTTCAATTTTGGAATTATACATTTTCCAAGTTCCAACAAATGCGTTATTGAAATACATATCTGACGCAATATTGATATCATCATATTGAATTCTGTCGTCTTTGTCTAAATACCATTTTGTTTGTAAAATACCCGAAAAATAGCCTGAATATTTTTGATTTTTATTTTCAAAAAACTCATATTTAGCAGTTAATAATCCTTGCGTTTTAATACCTTGATTTTTAAATTCATCATCGACACCAAAATTTTTTCGTTTAGTTTCCTGAATTTTATAGATTGTTATTTTACCAATGAATTCACAAAGATTTTCCTTAACGTTCGATTTACCATAAACAAAATATTCATTGTTATCATTTATATTTTTTTCAACAGTAAGAAACTTTATTAAAATCCTTTGATATTCATTTCCAATAAATCCATAGATTAAACTGTTTTCTGTTTTTAGCCATAATCTAGAGAAATCATAATTTAAAAATTCTGAAACTTTATTTTTTGGGTTTAATTCTTCTCTATTCAGAATATCCGTGTGACATAATGATTGTGAAAATGAGTTTAATGAAAAAGTAAAGAATAGTAATATAATTTTATGTTTCATCTTTTTACCGCAATTTTGGTGTATGCTTGCTGTTAACGTTTTGCAGCTTGGCGAAGTGGCGGAAATCGAAGCACAAATGTTCAGTTTTGCACAAAAGTTCAATCGAAGAACTGCACTTCAATTTAGCACTAAACCCGCCATTTTGCCAAACTGCTGTTATGTGCAGCCCATTTTTCGTTCGTCAGTTACAGCAAGATTTGTTTTGTTGAATTGGTGGACATTTCACTGTTCCGTAACTGCAATAAACACAACAGTCGCCTTGCAATGGTTTCAGTCGTGTCTTGCAACTTTCACATTCGTAGAAGTATTGACAAGCATTTGTAGGCATTTCTTCTTCTTTTTGGTGTCCACAGTTGGGACAAGTTATCGTTGATTTTAATTCTATTTCCATTTTTCTATTTTTTGTCTGTTACTTTGTAACCTGTTGAATTTATCGCCTCTTCAATTTTTAAGTTGTCAAGTTTTGTGTTGTCAAATTCAATGATTGCATTTCCATTTTTGTAAGATACTGTTGAACTTATAATTCCCGTCAATTTGTTTACTTCAAGTTTTATATGTTCTTCGCAACTTTCGCAAGTCATACCTTCAACCTTAAATTCCGTTTTTTGAATTGAAGATTTGTCAATGATTATGTTAGTTGGTTTTATTTCTGTCGTTGGGTAAAATGTTTTTGAAAAATAAGGAAACGCCAACATTGTCAATGCGAAAACTGTTATAAGTCCTAAAAACTTTTTGCTTTCAATAAATTTTTCTTTCGTTGTCGGCTCACAATTACAGTTGTCTTTCTTTATAGGTTTTAGTTTTTGATACCAAGCAAATGCAAGTACAAGAATTGTCAACCCGATTAAATAAGGTCTAAACGGTTCTATCCACGAAAAAGTTGAAGCAAGTCCACTTGTCCCTGCTAAAAGTGCAAGAATTGGTGTTATACAACAAAGTGAAGCCGAAATTGCTGTCAAAATTCCAAGCCCTGCAAGTCTATTTTCTGATTTCATTTTATCGTCTGTTTATGTTTGGTACGTTGTCTCTTTGGCGGTTTCAAATTTCTAGCGCAACGCTAGAGTATCACAAATATATCTTTTTTTAGATTACATAATTTCTAAAATCATAGAATCAAAAACTTCTTTTGGAGTTTGATAGTCGAGTACCTTTCTGGGTCTTTCGTTGAGTTCATTTTGAACTTGTTTGAGGCGTTTTTTTGTTACGGTTGATAAATCTGTTCCTTTTGGGAAATAGTCTCTTAAAAGGCCGTTTGTGTTTTCATTGGTAGGTCTTTCCCATGGGCTGTATGGATGAGTGAAATATACCTGTACTTTGGTGTTTTTGGTAAATAATTTATGTTGTGCCATTTCGGTTCCGTTGTCGTAAGTAAGCGATTTTTTCATTAGAGTAGGGAGTTGCTTAAATTCCTTTTCAAAAGCTTTTCTAACGGATTTAGCGTCTCTTGATTTTAGGTGTACCAATATGACCGCTCTGGTTGATCTTTCCACTAAAGTTCCTATTGCGGATTCTCTGTTTTTACCTAAAATTAAGTCTCCTTCCCAATGTCCAGGAATCTCTCTTCCGATTACTTCCTCCGGGCGTTCATCGATTCTTATAGGGTCTTTAATGGTTGTTCTTTTATCTGTTCCTCTTCGGGTATTTCCTCTGTATTTTCTTTTTTGTCTTAACTCGGAAATGAGCGTGCTTTTGAGTTCTTTTTTAGAATGTAGATAGATGTAAAGATAGATCGTTTCGTGGCTTACCTGCATGTTTTTGTTGTTAGGAAATAAACGTTTTAAACTTACAGAAATTTGATCAGGTGACCAAAACTTAGCCAGTTTGTCATGAATGTAATTTTGAAGTTCTGGGTTTAGTTTTATTTTACTTTTCCCATATTTTCTATTAATGCATCGGTCATAAGAATTCATGTTTGCTTCCCAAGACTGATAAGTTTTTTTCTGGTACTTTTTGATTTCTCTGTAGATGGAAGTCTTATGTCTTCCAAGCCTTAAAGCAATGGCAGGGCAGGAGAGGTTTAAAGCTAATAGTTTTTCAATTTCAATACGCTCTTTGAGAGTTAATCGGCTGTACTTTTTCATAATTAACGAACTTATAAATTTCTTTAAAAAGTTGCGTTAGATTATTGAACCGGCGTTAGCCTTGCCCATAACGTCCCGCCGGCTTTATGAAGTTGGGGATTTTTGTTCCCAAACCATTCCATTAGGACTGAAGTCAAATATATAAAATAACCTTTAAATTTTACCTAAAACCCCAATTTCATAAAACCGCTGTTGTGCGATGTTTTTATTTTACGAATTGTTTTTCATTAATTTCTCCATTAATTTCATTTGAAAATATGCTAGTTTTTGAAGTAAATGATTCATATTTAAGTCGAAGTTTAGTTTTAAAATTTCCACCGTATTTTTGCATTGAACTAATGACAATGTTGTTCGGTGGACAATAAAAATCTATAATACCAGTCCCACACATAAATCTCATTCTTTCTTGAATTGGTTGCCATTCTCCATTTCTGTTTTTCGCTTCAATAATTATTGGTAAATATTCTGCATAACCAATAGTTAAAGTGTCATTACTAATGTTTTTTATAAAAATTGGATTTGCAATTTTATCATTTCTTTTTTCTTTTTTAGAATATTCATATAATCCCATTGGAATTCCAATTATTCTTGTTGTGTCAATAAATATTTCCAATGAGTTTTGCATTGGAAATTTATATTTTTTTAAAGTTTGGTTTTTTTCAACAGTTTTATAATTCTGATAAGATATTTTTATTTCTTTAGATATTTTACCAATATATAACGGAGATATTTCTGCTATAGTTAATTTATCTGCGTAATCTAATTTAAGTTTATTTGTAAATTTATCTATTAATTCAATTTCATTATATTCTATTTTATCATTTTTTTGGATTTCGTTTTTACAATTTGATAAAAAAATGGAGATAAAGATTAAAACTAAAATTTGGATTATTTTCATTTTTACGTTTTTTTGGTAAAATATCGCACAACTTACTTATATGTTTGGTAAATCAGTTCATATACATACAAAATGTGTTGGATATGTATGACTCGAGTCAAACAATATTTTTTCAAATATAATAAAATTAATAGGTGTTTGCAGTTTAATTGTAGTCATTTTATTTTCATAAAAAATCAACTTCTATTTCATTTTAATTTTGTGAGAATTTGAATTAGCAATATCGTTTGATTACAAAATTGTAATCAAAATTTATTTACATTGCAAAAGTTCACAATTTTGTAATTATCTTTACAGTACGATTCAAAAAATCACACCGTAAACCTTTAGTATTATGATTAAGTCACGAAATTTTAGAGAGAATTTAGGAATCACACAAGAGGAAACTGCGATACTTTTAAAAAGTACCAAGAGTCAAATTGCCATGTTCGAGCTAGGTTTGCGCGAATTATCATCCGCTAAAATGATAAAACTCGTTACGCTATACAATCATGTAGAAAGCAAACGTAAAGAAAACGAGTTGCTTAATGTAAAGTCATCTATAGCTAACAGTATCAATATGTTGGGACAGGAAATTAAGGCAACCGAAATTAAAACGTATACACTAAATAAAAAGCTGGAAACACTAAAGGCAAAATATCAAAAGCATTTAGCTGCGTTAGAACTCTCAACTTATCTGGAAAATGAATTTCAGGGTAAAGAAAAACCACCTCACGAATTGATTAGTAGTATACGGCGTCGTGCTATAAAAGGTATTGAACAAAATGGGCCAACGGCACAATTAAAATGTGAACTTGCTCTAAGAACAGCAAATCAATATAAAAAGGAGTTAAAAAAAGAGTTAGAACGCATTATCTAGCCATTCTAACTCTATGTTTTCAATTTATAATTTATAACTCAAAATTATTTAGTCTTCCAAAGTTCCAAACTTGCCATTATTGAAATCGTCAATCGCCTGAATAATTTCTTCTCTGGTATTCATTACAAAAGGACCGTGAGTAAAAATAGGTTCGTTAATCGGTTCGCCGCTAAGTACTAAAATTATCGATTCTTCTAACGCTTCAATAGAAAATGATTCGCCTTCGTTTTCAAATAAAACGAAATGATCTGTTGGTACAGTTTCCGTATTGTTTACTTTAATACTTCCCTCAATAACCAGCAATGCAGTGTTGTAATTCGCCGGAAATGAAAACTCAGCTTTACCGCCTGCATGTAATTTTGCATTTTGCATGTTTACAGGGGTAAAGGTAGTTGCCGGCCCTTTAACTCCTTTGTAATTTCCAGCTATCACTTCAATAAAACCTGCATTGTCAGGTAGTTCATAGCGTCCCATTTGGTTGTTTTCAATGGCTTGATATTTAGGTGAACTCATTTTATCTTTTGCCGGAAGATTTACCCAAAGTTGCACCATTTGAAATTCGCCTCCTGTTTTGCTAAAGTTTTCTTCATGGTATTCTTTGTGTAAAACACCCGATGCTGCCGTCATCCATTGTACATCGCCTTCACCAATAATTCCGCCACCGCCGGCACTGTCATGATGGGCAACTTTTCCTTTGTAGGCTATCGTTACGGTTTCAAATCCGCGATGTGGGTGAACTCCAACGCCTTTAGGAATTTCAGAAGGTGGGAAGTTGTATTTAGAATTGTAATCTAACATGATAAACGGACTCATACGTTCCATATCCAAACGAAAACCACTTGGGATAAAGTTGTGCACTCTAAAGCCATCACCTACAAAATGAGGGGCTCTTGGTTCGGCAACTAGTTCTATATTTTTTGTAGACATTAGTATTGTTTTTTAAAATTGATATACAAAGTTATCACATAGAGTAGCCTAAATCACTTAATTTAGATTAAGAAATAACCTAAAAAAAGCTGTGAATTACTCCACAGCTCTTAAAATAAACTAACTCAATTGTTTATGGACACTCCAATCCGCTTACAGATGGAGCCAATTCGTTTCCGTTACCATCTTTAATAGACCAATCGCCAGTAATAACACCGCCCGAATTTGTAGAATTCCATGTTATTGTTATTGTAATTGGTTCGCATTTGGCAACGCTTCCTTCAACTTTTATAATTCGGTTAGAACTTCCACCAGGAGTCCATTGTGTGTAAGCAAGATTACCACCATCAATACTTACAACTGCATCAGCGCCAGTAAAATTGGTAAGTCCGCCTTGAATTTTAATATAATCCTGGTCTTCAGAAGCTATAAAAGTATATTTTGCTTCTCGGGTTTGATCGCACGATATAGCTTCACCGGCAAATTGTGTCTCGCAACCCTGAGGACAAATACCAATTAAATTATAACGCACATCAAATACCCCCGGAGGACCATTTCCCGAAACTTGAAGTTCAAACGATTCTAAGTCGCAAGCTTGCCAACCAGCAGGTAATGGGTACGAATAGGTTCCCCATACATTCGCAGCAACATTAGAAAGGTTTAGCGGAACACCATCTATAGATAAGTCGCTCCAGCCGTTTGTACTTCTAACCATGATTACAAAATCGGTTTCGGTATTGTAATATTTAACATCGATAGTTTTTGAATTTGAAACGCCAAAGCGGCCACCCCATTGCACTACTTTAGAATCGTTGGTTTCAAAATAAGGACCGCCAGGTAAAAAACAATCCGTTTCACAATTTCCAGAGCTTACTAAGGAAAGAGAAGAGTTTAAGTTGCTATTTCTTTCGGTTAATTCATCTTTCTGACAGGCAGTAAAAATAAGAGCTAACCCAAATAAACAATAAATAGCCACACTACTGTTTGAGTAATTAATTTTTTTCATAATCAGTATAATTTATTGTTGATAATTATGTTAAAAATATCTTTAATTTATTAGTAATCAGTAGTTTTTGTGTTTATTTCGTTGAGTTTTCGTTTTTTTTCGATTAAGAACGCATTTTATCAAAACCTTAAATTATATTTTAATTGTTAAGCGAAATAAAATCCATTTTTATTTCAATTCTTACATTAAAGAAAAAATTGTACTTTTACACACCAAACACAACACTTCAATATGAGTCAAAAAGTATTGCTCACTTCAAAAGAAGTCAATATCATTCTGCACCGTTTGGCCTGTCAGTTAATCGAAAAACATCTCGATTTTTCAAACACTATTCTTATTGGAATTCAGCCCAGAGGTAAGTTTTTAGCCGAAAGAATCAAACAAATTTTAGAAGAAGAATACAACATCAAAAATATACCGTTGGGGTTTTTGGATATTACTTTTTTTAGAGATGATTTCCGCCGAAACGAAAAAAACCTTGAAGCTAATAAAACGCAAATAGATTTTCTGGTAGAAGATAAGAAAGTAGTTTTTATAGACGATGTTTTGTATACCGGACGTAGTATACGCGCTGCTTTAACCGCCATACAATCGTTTGGAAGACCATCCGGAATTGAACTTTTAACGTTAATCGACAGACGTTTCAGCCGCGATTTGCCTATACAACCAGATTATAGAGGAAGACAGGTAGATGCTATTAATAATGAAAAAGTTATTGTGCACTGGAAAGAGAACGATGGAGAAGATCAAGTGCTTTTAGTAGCTAAAGAAGTAAGAACTGAGAAGTGAGAAGGGAAAAGGGAAAAGGGAAAAGAATTATGAAGTCATCCTAATATCTTTTAATCTTTAAATTTTTCAATCTTTAAATTTTAAAAATTACAACAACACAACCATACCAATGAAAGAGCTAAGCGTCAATCATTTATTAGGAATAAAATACATCAACAAAAACGACATTGATTTGATTTTCGAAACTGCCGATCAGTTTAAAGAAGTAATCAATCGTCCTATCAAAAAAGTGCCGTCTTTACAACACATTACCATTGCAAACATTTTCTTTGAAGACAGTACCCGAACTAAATTATCTTTCGAATTGGCTCAAAAAAGGCTTTCTGCCGATGTAATGAGTTTTTCTGCGGCACAATCTTCAGTAAAAAAAGGAGAAACACTTATCGATACGGTAAACAATATCCTTTCCATGAAAGTGGATATGGTGGTAATGCGTCATAAAAACCCCGGAGCGGCTTACTTTCTATCGCAAAATGTAAAAGCAAGTATTGTAAACGCTGGCGACGGAGCGCATGAACACCCAACTCAAGCATTGCTAGACAGTTATTCCATCTGTGAACGTTTAGGCGATGTAGGAGGGAAGAAAGTTGTAATTGTGGGAGATATTTTGCACTCTCGTGTGGCTTTGTCAAATATTTTTGCCCTGCAGATGCAAGGAGCAGAAGTGATGGTTTGCGGGCCAAAAACACTAATCCCGAGATACATTGAGTCATTAGGTGTAAAATACGAGCCTAATTTAAGAAAAGCTCTAGAATGGTGTGATGTTGCAAATATGTTACGCGTCCAAAACGAACGCTTGGATGTAAATTATTTCCCATCAACAAGAGAATATTCGCAACAATACGGAGTAGACAAAGCCTTATTGGATTCCTTAAGCAAAGAAATCGTAATCATGCACCCGGGACCAATTAACCGTGGGGTGGAAATCACTTCTGATGTGGCCGATTCGCAACAATCTGTAATCTTAAATCAGGTGGAAAATGGTGTGGCTATCCGAATGGCGGTAATTTATTTATTGGCGCAGAAGATTAAGTAAGCTATAGTTAAAAGTAAAAAGGGATAAGGAAAAAGTTGTTCAGAAAGAAAAAATCTCAGTAACTTAGCAGTTCACCGATAGCATTACAACCGATGAAAGTAGAACACAAATCCCATACAACCGTAATTAAAGATACCGAAGGAAATATTTCAGAATTTCTTCAAAAAGTTACAAGCCAATACGAAACTTTTAAAGAGCGTAATCTGGTATTGGATATTACACACGATAAATCGGTTGATATTAAAGGAATTAAAAACTTTTCTGATTTATCCAAAAAACACAAAAAAGCAAAAAAATCCTTTGTTATAGTTGCCGAAAATATCGATTTTAATGAAGTTCCAGATTCACTATTGGTCGTTCCAACTCTTTTGGAAGCGCACGATATGATTGAAATGGAAGAAATTGAACGCGATTTGGGATTCTAAATTAGTAAGCAGTCACGGTTAACAGTAATCAGAAACTGCGACTGAACACTGCGACTGAACACTGAAAGTTATGAAACTCACCATACTAGGCTGTTATGCAGCAACTCCTCGAACTATTACAAATCCGACATCGCAGGTATTGGAAATTAAAAATCGTATGTTTTTAATTGATTGCGGTGAAGGGACACAAGTACAACTTCGAAAAAATAAGATTAAGTTTTCCAGAATAGAACACATTTTTATTTCCCATTTGCATGGAGATCATTTTTATGGTTTAGTAGGATTGATATCCACTTTTATGTTGCTTAACCGCCAATCCGATTTGCACGTGTATGGACCTAAAGGAGTTAAAGAAGTAATTCTGCTACAACTCAGATTGTCAAATTCTTACACTGGGTATAATTTGTATTTCCATGAACTCGAAAACACAGAAAGTGAAGTGGTTTATGAAGATGAAAAAGTCTTGGTAAAAACAATTCCGTTAAAGCATCGCGTATATACCAATGGCTACCTTTTCATTGAAAAAAATAAAGAAAGAAAGTTAAACATCGATGCCATTTTGAATCACGATATCGATGTGGTTTACTATCCAAAAATAAAATATGGTGGCGATATTACTTTAGAAGACGGAAGAGTTATACCAAATGAAATACTAACGTTCGACCCAGAACCGGCAAAGAGTTATGCTTTTTGTTCGGATACGGTATACAACGAAGATATTCTCCCAATCATTAACAATGTAACGGTATTATATCATGAAAGCACTTTCTTGGAAACCGAAGTGCATTTGGCCGAAAAAACCATGCATACTACTGCAAAACAAGCAGCCACAATGGCAAAAAAAGCCAATGCCGAATATTTAATATTAGGACATTATTCTACCCGATACGATAAAATTGAGCGTTTTCAGGAAGAAGCCGAAACTATTTTTAATAACATATTACTTGCTGACGATGGAAAAGAATTCGAGTTTTAGAATGGTTTAGACTGACTTAGACTAGCTTAGATTATTTATTTTCTAGGAAGTCAAAGAAATCCAACAATCTAAAATAATCTAAGAAGTCTAATAATCTAAAAAGTCTAACAATCTAAAAAGTCTAACAATCTAAGAAGTCTAATAATCTAAGAAGTCTAATAATCTAAGAAGTCTAAATAATGAGTGATTTAAGTAATTATAGAAAGTCATACGAAAAGAGTGAACTTTTGGAAACAAATGTTCCGGATGATCCAATGAATTTATTTCATCGTTGGTTTTACGAAACGGAAGAATTTGGAGCCGAAGGAGAAGTTAATGCCATGACAGTTTCTACCATTGGGATGGATGGTTTTCCAAAATCCCGTGTTATTTTACTTAAAAAGTTTAATGAAGAAGGTTTTGTGTTTTATACCAATTACAATTCTGAAAAAGGAAAAGCCATTGCAAATAATCCAAATGTATGTCTATCGTTCTTTTGGCATTCTATGGAAAGACAGGTTATTGTTAAAGGAATAGCCGAAAAAACTACCGAATTAGACTCTGATAATTATTTTGATTCTCGTCCAGACGGAAGTAAACTAGGTGCAATTGTATCGCCACAAAGTGATGTAATACCTTCGAGAGCTTTTTTAGAAAACAATTTAAAGCAACTTGAAAACGAATTTGCAGATAATTCAGAAATAAAACGTCCAAAACATTGGGGTGGTTATGTAGTTAAACCGCTTTCTGTTGAGTTTTGGCAAGGAAGACCAAACCGTCTTCATGATAGAATACGGTATACTATTTTAGAAGATTTTGATTGGAAAATTGAAAGACTATCTCCTTAAAAGTCAATAAATTAGGTTTAAATGTTAAAATTTAGTGCATTTCATCGATTTTATTTGTAGTTAATCGATTTTGGTGTACATTTGTCTCGTAATCAATGAGTTATAAAAATCATTTGGTTACGAAGCAAAAAGTTTAATATTTAAATTTTTAATTTATGAAAGTAACAATTTTCCGCCCCTTATCGATCATTGTCCTACTTATCACTTTTGCTTCTTGCTCTAAAGAAAGCGTTGCGGACTCTACTCCAAACACCGATGCTTCGAGCTACGTAATTAACAACAATTATAGCTATTCGGATATCGAACAAGCCGTTGCTAACAGAATTAACGAATATCGTGTTAGCCAAGGTTTAAATCCGTTAGAAAAAATAAATCATATTTCTAATGTTTCAGAAGGACATGATGAGTATATGATTTCGATAAATACGTTAACACACGCCCTTTTTGCCCAAAGAGAGGATAATTTAAAGAAAACCTTAGGAGCTCTATCAGTAGGAGAGAACGTAGCCTATAACTTTTCAACCGCAGAATCAGTAGTGAATGCATGGTTGAATAGTGCTCCTCACAAAGCTAACATCGAAGGTAATTATACCCACTTCGGAATCTCGGTTAGAGAAGACAGTAATGGTAAATTATACTTCACCAATATGTTTATTAGAAAATAATTTGATTGATTGAATATGTGTTTAGTTTTGCGGGTTTTATAATCCGAAAAAACAAAAAGCATTCACCAAAAGTGAATGCTTTTTTGTTTTACTATACTATCTGTGTTTAATTTTATGACAATGTTTCCAAAAGCTTTTCTAAATTGGTTACACTCATTGTAAATCCTTCTTTGAAGCCCATTTCAATCATTTTTTCCATACGCTCTAACGATTCATTGTAAATTGTAATGCAAACTTGGGTTTTTCCGTTTTGCTCGCTAAATTTATAATCCCATTCAGAACCTGGTAATTGTGGATTTTCATCCTTATCTGCAAAAGCATTATGCATTTTAAAATTGGTTTTTGGTGTAATGGAAGTATATTCCTGAATTGCCCAATGTTCTAAACCCTCCGGACTTACCATAGCATAAAAGCGTTTTCCTCCAACTTCAAAATTCATATATTTTGTTTTGGAAGTATAGGGTTTTGGCGCTACCCATTGATCTAAAAGTTCAGCTCTAGTGAATGCATCCCAAACCAATGAAAGCTCGGCAGCAAATTCTCTGTTTATGATTACCGTTTTCGTTGCTTTGTCTACGATAAAATCAGATTGTAAATTGTTGTTCATTTTTTCTGGTTTTTAATAGTTGATAATAAGTCGTCTAACTGACTGAATTTGGTTTCCCATATTTTTCTAAATTGATCCAGCCAGATATCAATATCTTTCATTTTTTCTACTTCAAGGGTGTAATAGATTTCCCTGCCTTTTTGTTCTTGTTTTATTAAATCACATTCGGTAAGAATTTTTAAATGTTTAGATACCGCTTGCCTGCTTGTATCAAAATGTTCAGCAATAGTATTAGGTGTCATGGCCTGTATAGCTATAAGTCCGATAATTGCTCTTCGGGTAGGATCTGCAATAGCTTGAAATATATCTCTTCGTATTTCCATAATATTTTATATGCTACTATATGGTTGCAAATATACATGCAATTATTTGGTTGCGCAAATTATTTGTGAAAAAGTTATTGAAAAGCAATTAATTAGCTTTCATTTTAAATGAGTAATTAGTATTAAAATGAGATAAAATGTTTGAAAAAATATCAGTTTAAAGTACTGAAAACCAATAAATTAGGCTTAAATGTTAAAATTTAGTGCTTTTCATCGATTTTATTTGTAGTTAATCGATTTTTATGTACATTTGTCTCGTAATCAATAAGTTATAAAAATTATTTGGTTACGAAGCAAAAAGTTTAATATTTAAATTTTTAATTTATGAAAGTAACAATTTTCCGCCCCTTATCGATCATTGTCCTACTTATCACTTTTGCTTCTTGCTCTAAAGAAAGTGTTGCGGACTCTACTCCAAACACCGATGCTTCGAGCTACGTAATTAACAACGATTATAGCTATTCGGATATTGAACAAGCTGTTGCTAACAGAATTAACGAATATCGTGTTAGCCAAGGTTTAAATCCGTTAGAAAAAATAAATCATATTTCTAATGTTTCAGAAGGACATGATGAGTATATGATTTCGATAAATACGTTAACACACGCCCTTTTTGCCCAAAGAGAGGATAATTTAAAGAAAACCTTAGGAGCTCTATCAGTAGGAGAGAACGTAGCCTATAACTTTTCAACCGCAGAATCAGTAGTGAATGCTTGGTTGAATAGTGCTCCTCACAAAGCTAACATTGAAGGTAATTATACCCACTTCGGAATCTCGGTTAGAGAAGACAGTAATGGTAAATTATACTTCACCAATATGTTTATTAGAAAATAATTTGATTGATTGAATATGTGTTTAGTTTTGCGGGTTTAATAATCCGAAAAAACAAAAAGCATTCACCAAAAGTGAATGCTTTTTTTGTTTAATAAACGAATTAAATAAACGTATTCAATTGGTTTTATTACAGTTTAATATATTATAGATAAATATGTTCATATTGAAAATATAGATTATTTCTTTTACTGCGATTGAAATAAAAAAAAATGCATAATCAGTTAGTGCAAAAAAAGGCACTCACTTTTGGTGAATGCCTTTATATTAAGTTATTAAAATTAAACTACATACTGATGATAATAAACTCACTACGTCTGTTTTTTTGATGATCGGCCTCACTACAAGGTACACCATCAGAACATCCGTTAACCAATTGTGTTTCACCATATCCTTTGGCTGTTAAACGATCTCTTTCGATTCCGTTTTTAACCATATATTCCAAAGTAGATTTTGCTCTTCTGTCAGACAATTTTTCGTTGTATTTATGAGTTTGTCGGCTGTCTGTGTGAGAACGAATATCTACTTTCATATTTGGATATTGTTTCATTACGGCAACAATTTTTTCTAAATCCACTGCTGCATCCGGACGAATATTCCATTTGTCTAAATCGAAATAAATAATACTGATATCGAATATTTTCGCTAAATCGGTTCCTACTTCAATAGGTTTAATGCGTTTATCTAATGCAATATCTCCAGTTGTTTCACCCGATTTTAAAGGAATTGAAACGCTAATTTCTTTGGTTTCATATTCTTCTTTTTCGGCTCTTACATAATATTTTTTATCACACTCTATACTTTCTTCGAAAGCATATTTACCATCAGCGTCGGCTTCTACGGTATTTATAAGTTCCATATCTGCATTAAAAAGCGAAACTTTAGAACCAGGAAGTACTTCAGAAGTTGCTAAATCGGTAATTGTTCCTTTTAAAAGTTGTTCGCAAACATTTTCTGTGAATTTATAAATATCGTCAGATCCAACACCACCATCTCTGTTTGATGTTACATACCCAATGTGGGTTTTAGTATTAACAATATAACCAAAATCGTCTTTAGAACTGTTGATAGGCGCTCCCACGTTTTTTACTGAAGTGAAGCTGCCGTCTTTGTTCATTTTAGCTTCGAAAACATCTAAACCTCCAATTCCTAAGTGATCATCAGAAGAAAAATACAATACATTTTTATCTGTGATGTACGGGAATGTTTCTCGCATAGGTGAGTTTACACTACTGCCTAAATTTTCGGGAGTTCCAAAAGTTCCGTTATCATTTATGGCCACTTTAAAAATATCGGATTCACCATAGGTTCCAGGCATATCTGATGAGAAATAAAGTGTTTTTTCATCGGCACTTAAAGCTGGATGTGCTACACTGTAATTATCACTATTAAAAGGTAATTCGGTTATGTCTTCCCATTTACCATCTTTTAGTGTGGCTTTGTAAATTTTTAATTTATTTACTTTATCATCGCTTTTTCCTTTTTTACCATCCATATAATTATTTCTGGTAAAATATACCGTGTTGCCATCTTTTGTGAATACTGGAGTAGATTCGTGAAATTTAGAGTCTAACTCCTTAGCAAATTCTTTTGCATCACTCAGTTTACCGTCTTCAGCTACTTGGGCCGAATACAATTTTGTGAAGTATTCACCTGTCCAACTGTGTTTTTTCTGAAATACTTTACCTGATGAACGAGCCGATGTGAAAATAAGCTGCCCGTCTTTAAAAAATGAACCATAATCTGAAGATTCACTATTGATACCTGCATTTTCTACAACATATCTATCGGAATCTTTACGCAATTGTGCCAAATAATCTTTATTGTTTTTTAATTCTTCACCAGTAGGATTGTTAGTCAACTGAAAGAATTTAATTAGATATTCATCGGCTTTGTCATAATTTCCAACCGCTTTAAGCGACTGTGCATATCTAAAATAATATACCGGATCGACATCGTTTGTCATTGCAAAAAGTTCTCCGTACCAACGTTCTGCTTTATCATACTCGGCATTGAAATAGTATGAGTTACCAAGTTTTTCGAATAAATCGGCCGATTTATGTCCTTTCTCTGCAACTTTTTCATAAATTTCAATGGCATCGATATAGGCATATTTATCGTATTTTCGGTCACCATTGGCAAGTCGGCCTAATTGGGCATAAAGACTTGCGGTGCTGAAAATGGCTATTAAAAGTATTGCTCTGATTTTCATGATAATTCGATTTAGAAGAAACGTGGAGTTAACATTTTAGAATTGTCAAACAATTCGAATCTAAGGAATACCTCATGTGATCCGGAGTTGTAATTCTGTAGTTGAGTAGTTTCAGCATCGTATGCATATCCAATAAAAATGGAATTTGAGATCTGAAATCCAGCCATCGCACTCCAAGCAGCATCCCATCTATAGGCGCCCCCAAGAGTTAATTTGTCGTAAATCAAAAAGTTTAACGAGCCATCAATTTGTAAAGGTGCTCCTTCTACAGCTTTTACAAGTACAGAAGGTTTGATTTTTAAATTTTGATTGGCTTCAAAAACATAACCAGTAATGAAATAATAATGTAGTCTTTCTTGTGTTATAGAAACAGAATTGTCTTTATAGTGATTGGTTTCAAAGAAATTTGGAATTGATAAACCGGTATAAAATTTATCGGAATACAAATAAATTCCTGCACCAACATTCGGACTGAAATCATTATTCAAGTTTTGAAATTGAGGGTCATTTTGATGCTGAATATTTAATTTATTCACATCAATACTAAATAAATTTGCGGTTCCTTTTAATCCGAAAGCTAGTTTATAGTCTTCAGACATTGGAATATAATAGGAAAGATCTATAGATATTGCGTTTTCTTCTGCAGGGCCAATGCGGTCGTTAACTACAGAAAGTCCAACACCAAAACTTGAATCTCCTATTGGAGTATTTACGGAAAAAGTATTAGTTGTAGGGGCGCCATCTAAACCAACCCATTGGCTTCTGTGCAACCCAAATATACTTAACACTTCTCTTGAACCGGCATAGGCAGGATTTATATTTACAGTATTATACATATACTGTGTATACTGTGAGTCTTGTTGTGAATAACTCATCATACCTATTAATCCTAAAACGAGTGTTATAATTTTTGTTTTCATGATCACTAATTTAAATTAATTTTAGTACCTAACAGTTTATGAGAATTATCTGTTTAAATATAAGTATCCTGATTTATCGTGCCAAGCGTTTGTCTCATTATCTTTATATTTTAGAATATAAAAATAAGTTCCGTCTGGTAGTTCCTCGCCTTTGTTCAATGTTGATCGACCTTCCGATACACCGTTAAAAGAAACCGTTGTATTGTTATAGCCGTCTTCATCATAAACTAAAATACCCCATCTGTTGTAAATTTTTACATTATTGTCTGGGTA
Organism: Flavobacterium sp. IC2-16; assembly: GCF_055521455.1. Classification (NCBI taxonomy): domain Bacteria; kingdom Pseudomonadati; phylum Bacteroidota; class Flavobacteriia; order Flavobacteriales; family Flavobacteriaceae; genus Flavobacterium; species Flavobacterium sp. IC2-16. The sequence goes on from NZ_CM145480.1 coordinate 2,575,857, forward strand.
ACATGTTATACCGTCAATGTAGAAAACTTCATTCAAGCCATCGTTGTTTGGAGAAACAGCATTGTAAATTTCAATAGCACAAGCTGCTAATACTTCTCCTTCACAATTGGTTACATGAATGTAGAATTCATATTTTCTTGGACAGGCACTATCATTAGTTCCTAAACTATACACTAAAGTATAGTATCCTTCTGGTAGTTGTGTAACATTTAAAATCGAACCGTTTAAAGCAGATTCAAATCCTACGTTTTCAATTGTCCAAGTTCCACCGTATTCGTTTTCACTCACTAAATCAACAAGGAATTGATTTAAGTTATAGTTTGCATTTGCAGCAACTTCATTACATAAACTTTTAGTTCCGGCATCAAACGTGTCGCCAACCGTAACATGTATAATTTGTGTAATTGTGGTTGTGTTGTTACAAGTATCTGTAGCATTCCAAGTTCTTATTATATCGTACGAAATAATCAATCCGTTTTCATCTAGAACTTCATTTTCAATATGCTCTTCAAAGACTACCGAAACTTGACCGTTACAGTTATCACTAAAAGATAGTTCAGGTGCTCCCGGAATTTCTGTACAAGGAACAGTCATTTCAGCAACAAAATCTTCGTTATTGAGAATAGGCGCAATATCATCATGAACGGTAATTATTTGTGATATAGATGATGTATTTCCACAAGCATCTGTAAAAGTCCATGTTCTTGTAATTACATATGAATTTGTACAAGTACCTTCAGTTGCACTTGTTGAAGAATCAACACCTTCTACAGTTATTTCTCCACCACAATTATCAACAGCGGTTAACCAAATGTTTGCAGGAACATCACCACTACAAGCAACAGTAATATCAATAGGAGCAGCAGGTGGTGTAGGAGCTATATCATCATGTACATTAATGTTTTGTGATACAGATGAAGTATTACCACAGGCATCTACGAAAGTCCAAGTTCTCACAATATTAAATGAGCTAGGGCAATTACCTGGAGTAATAGCATCTACACCTTCAACAGTAATGTTACCTTGACAGTAATCGTTAGCCGTTAAAGAAATCATAGCTGGCACATCTGATGAACATGTTACATTAATATCAGCAGGAGCTTCAGGTGCTACAGGTGGAACATTGTCGTTTACCACAATATTTTGTGAGATTGAAGAGCTGTTTCCACAAGCATCTACGAAAGTCCAAGTTCTCACAATGTTGTATGAATTAGGACAGTTACCCGGAGTAATAGCATCTACACCTTCAACAGTAATGTTACCTTGGCAGTAGTCGTTTGCAGTTAGTGAAATCATAGCCGGAACATCAGACGAACATGCTACAGTTACATCAGCCGGAGCTTGAGGTACTACAGGCGGAACATTATCGTTTACCACAATAATTTGTGATATTGAAGAGCTGTTTCCACAAGCGTCTACAAAAGTCCAAGTTCTCACAATGTTGTATGAATTAGGACAATTACCTGGGGTAACAGCATCTACACCTTCAACAGTAATGCTACCTTGGCAGTAATCGTTTGCAGTTAGTGAAATCATGGCCGGAACATCTGAAGAACATGCTACAGTTACATCAGCTGGAGCTTCAGGAGCTAAAGGAGGAACATTATCGTTTACCACAATGTTTTGTGATACTGATGATGTGTTTCCACATGCGTCAACAAAAGTCCAAGTTCTTACAATATTATATGAATTCGGGCAGTTTCCTCTAGTAAAAGTATCTACACCTTCAACAGTGATGTTACCTTGACAGTAGTCGTTTGCAGTTAGTGAAATCATATCCGGAACCTCATAAGAACAAGTGATGGTTACATCAGCCGGTGCTTGAGGTGCTACAGGTGGAACATTGTCGTTTACCACGATATTTTGTGATACTGATGATGTATTTCCACAAGCATCTACGAAGGTCCAAGTTCTCACAATGTTGTATGAATTTGGACAATTACCAGGAGTAACAGCATCTACACCTTCAGCAGTAATGTTACCTTGGCAGTAGTCGTTAGCAGTTAACGAAATCATAGCCGGAATATCTGAAGAACATGCAATGGTTACATCTGCAGGAGCTTGAGGCGCTACAGGTGGAACATTGTCGTTTACCACAATATTTTGTGATACTGATGATGTGTTTCCACAAGCATCTATGAAGGTCCAAGTTCTAACAATGTTGTATGAATTAGGACAGTTCCCAGGAGTAACAACATCTACACCTTCAGCAGTAATGTTACCTTGACAGTAATCACTGGCTGTTAACGAAATCATAGCCGGAATATCAGAAGAACACGCAATGGTTACATCGGCCGGTGCTTGAGGCGCTACAGGAGGAACGTTGTCGTTTACGATAATATTTTGTGATACTGATGATGTATTTCCACAAGCGTCAACGAAAGTCCAAGTTCTCACAATGTTGTATGAATTTGGACAATTGCCTGGTGTTACAACATCTACACCTTCAGCTGTAATGTTACCTTGACAGTAGTCGTTAGCTGTTAATGAAACCATTGGAGGAATATCTGATAAACATCCAATTGTAATATCTGCAGGAGCAGTTGGAGCTACAGGAGCAACATTGTCAATTACAGTAATATTTTGTGAAACAGAGGCAGTATTACCACACAAGTCACCAAAGGTCCAAACTCTTACAATATTATAAGAATTAGCACAGTTTCCAGGGGTAATAACACTTGATCCGTTGGAAGTAATTTCTCCAGAACAAGTATCTGTAGCTGTTAATGAAACCATTGGTGGTACATCAGATAAACAAGCTACAGTAATATCAGCTGGAGCTTGAGGTAAAACTGGCGCCGAAGTATCTGAAACGTTTATAGTTTGATTTACAGATGAAGTATTTCCACAAGCATCTACAAAAGTCCAAGTTCTAGTGATAGTATATGAACTAGCACAATTTCCTGCAGTTATAGCATCAACTCCCAATACGCTTATAGGGCCATTACAATTATCTTGTGCAGTTAATGTAATCATAGCAGGAACTTCGCCACTACATGCAACAGTTATGTTAGCTGGAGCTGCAGGGGCTACTGGAGCTACAGTATCGTTTACCACAATATTTTGTGATACCGAAGATGTATTTCCACAAGCATCTACGAAAGTCCAAGTTCTAACAATGTTGTACGAGTTAGCACAGTTTCCTGAAGTTACAGTATCTACACCTTGAACAGTAATGTTACCTTGACAGTAGTCGGAAGCCGTTAATGAAATCATTGCAGGAATATCCGATAAACATGCCACTGTTATGTTAGCTGGAGCAGCAGGAGCCACTGGAGCTACATTATCAATCACCGCAATATTTTGTGATACCGAAGAAGTATTTCCACAAGCATCTACGAAAGTCCAAGTTCTAACAATATTATACGAGTTTGCACAGTTTCCTGGGGTTGTAGTATCTACACCTTGTACGGTAATGTTACCTTGACAGTAATCGGAAGCCGTTAATGAAATCATCGCTGGAATATCCGATAAACATGCTACTGTTACGTTAGCTGGAGCAGCAGGAGCCACTGGAGCTACATTATCAATCACCGCAATATTTTGTGATACCGAAGAAGTATTTCCACAAGCATCTGCGAAAGTCCAAGTTCTAACAATATTATACGAGTTTGCACAGTTTCCTGGGGTTGTAGTATCTACACCTTGTACGGTAATGTTACCTTGACAGTAATCGGAAGCCGTTAATGAAATCATCGCTGGAATATCCGATAAACATGCTACTGTTACGTTAGCTGGAGCAGCAGGAGCCACTGGAGCTACATTATCAATTACTGCAATGTTTTGTGATACCGAAGAAGTATTTCCACAAGCATCAACGAAAGTCCAAGTTCTAACAATATTATACGAGTTAGCACAGTTTCCTGGGGTTGTAGTATCTACACCTTGTACGGTAATGTTACCTTGACAGTAATCGGAAGCCGTTAATGAAATCATCGCAGGAATATCCGATAAACATGCAACAGTTACATTGGCTGGAGCAGCAGGCACTACTGGAGCTACATTATCAATCACTGCAATGTTTTGTGATACCGAAGAAGTATTTCCACAAGCATCTACGAAAGTCCAAGTTCTAACAATATTATACGAGTTAGCACAGTTTCCTGGGGTTGTAGTATCTACACCTTGAACAGTAATGTTACCTTGACAGTAATCGGAAGCCGTTAATGAAATCATCGCAGGAATATCCGATAAACATGCCACAGTTACATTGGCTGGAGCAGCAGGCACTACTGGAGCTACATTATCAATCACTGCAATGTTTTGTGATACCGAAGAAGTATTTCCACAAGCATCAACAAAAGTCCAAGTTCTAACAATATTATACGAGTTAGCACAGTTTCCTGGGGTTGTAGTATCTACACCTTGTACAGTAATGTTACCTTGACAAGAATCGGTAGCAGTAAGTGAAATCATAGCCGGTACATCCGACAAACACGCTACAGTTACATTGGCTGGAGCAGCAGGAACTACTGGGGCAACATTGTCAATAACGTTTATTGTTTGCGATGCTGTTTCAGTATTTCCACAACTATCAGTAGCTAGCCAATTACGTGTTACAGAATACGATCCGCCGCAGCTTCCAAGAGTTGTAACATCATTAAATGAAAGAGTTACACTTAAGCCACAATTATCGGTTGCAACTGCTTGTGCAAATTGAGGCGTTGCAGGACAAACGATTGTTGATGGTGCTGGTAAACTTTGAAAAACAGGTTTTGTTGTATCTCTAATTGTGAAAATTTGTACATCACTTCCAGCATTACCACAAGCATCTGTTAAAGTAAAGGTTCTGGTTACCGTCATAGGACAGCTTCCAGAGGCTACATCTTGATAGGTAATAGATGATAGTGGAGATACATCGGTATATAAACCACCTGCGTTGTTAAATTGTTGTAGTGTTATAATCACTGGAGTAGATGAAAATGGCAAATATCCTGAAGTGCCAATTGCAGCGGTTCCGCATCCTTCGATAGTTAAATCGTTTGGAGCAGTAACAATTGGATTAGAAGTATCACCTACGCCAATCACAAAACTTTGAGTTTTAGTACAGCCAAAAGCATCGGTTACAGTAACAGTATAGGTACCAGGTGCTAATCCAGAAATATCTTCTGTTGTAGCGCCATTACTCCAAGAATAGGTGTAAGCTGTTGTACCACCTGTAACAGTTATATCAATTGCGCCATTGTTATTGTTACTACAGTTGGCAGAATTTACCTGACCTGTAATGTTTAAAGGAGCTGGCGGATTGATTATTTGTGTGTAAGTACTTACCAAATGAGTAGGTAAGTTAGAGTCGGTTACCGTTAAAGTTACGGTATAAGGTCCTCCCGGAAAAGGAAAGTTGTGAACCGGGTTTTGCTGAGTAGACAAAGGAGATCCATCACCAAAATTCCAAGAATAGGAATACGGTGAAATTCCGCCACTTGTCTCATCGTGGAATGTTACAGTAGATTGATTTCCTGAGGTACAAACAGTATACGTATACTCGACAGCTAACGGAGCTGCAACTACCATACAGGTTCCAAATTCACATTGCGATTTGCTGTATGTACCACAATCATAAGTGCTAAGCTCTGGATCACCAGCATTACCAGATGTTTTCCATACGGCTAAAATTCTGCATAATGCCAATTCTTGACCACAAGTCCAGGTAAACGGACCGTAAATTTGTCTCTGACCTGCTCCTGGTGCAACATTCCCTAAATAAATATTTAAAGGAATTATGTTGCCATCAATAGACAAATCAGCAAATATTCTCGTTTGAGTAATATTACTGTTCGAATTAGATGTGTAATTAAGCATTACATACATCTGTTGTGATGTACCAGGCACACAAGTCGTGTTGGATAATGGTACTCCATTAACATTGGTTAAGCTAAGGAATACCTGATCTAATGTGTAGTTGTTTGATGTACAGTTAAAGTAGCTCTCATAATAATTAGGAGGGCTACCACATAATCTCAAATCTGGTTTTTGAGCCGTGAACTGCGAAAAAGCATTGTTAATTCCAAGTATTAAAAATAACAATAGTAAGGTATTTTTTGATTTCATGGACTTTACTTTTTTAATTAAATCTTTAAAAAGTCATATAATGAAAACCTAATTTTAGAAGCTGAAAAATTCGGTTGGTAAACAATAAATATTGTAACCAAGTCATATCAGTCTAAAATTTACACTTCGAAAAAATGTTTTTGAGAGATTTAACTCAAAGAGCTAATCAATGAAATTTAAGGAAGTCACTAGAGTGTAAGTACATAAAATCCTGTTGTGGTATTTAGATTGTATCTACTTTTTTAATTACAGTAATAGTGGTATTTCGCTTATTTGTATGGTCTAAATTATCTAATAAAATTATTAAGCGGGCTATACATTGCGTTATTTTCGATGAAAACAAGCATTTTATCTTTGAATTAACAATTATTTGGTAATAAATAACTGGTTTTTGTAATTTTTTTTGATTTACTTTATATATATAAAATGTGTTGTTATGAAAAATTTAGTTTTAATTCGTCATGCAAAATCAAATTGGGATACTCCATTAAAAGATATAGACAGACCTTTGTCGAAAAGAGGTATAGGTGATGCCCATATAACTTCAAATCATATAGATCAATTTCTTCCTAAAACATTCATAGTTTGGAGTAGCCCTGCAAAACGGGCTAAAGAAACCGCTATGATTTATGCACAAAATTTAGCCATTCCATTGGAAACCATAGTTTATAAAGATGATTTGTACACTTTCGATGAAAAAAGTTTGGAAAGCATCATTAAAAATTGTGAAAACCGTTACGATAGCTTAATTCTTTTCGGTCATAATGGTGCTATAACAGATTTTGTTAATAAATTTGGAGACCGTTATATAGACAATGTGCCTACTTCGGGTATGGTTTCTATAACATTTGATGAAAACGATTGGAAAGATATAAATAAAGGGAAGATACAACAAGCCGTATTTCCCAGTCATTTAAAAGTATGAATACAACTCACGGAAACCGATATATAGACAGAGAGAAAAGTTGGTTAACATTTAATGCAAGAGTACTTCAGGAAGCCGCCGATGAAAGCGTTCCTTTATTAGATAGACTTCGATTTTTAGGAATTTTTTCCAATAATTTAGATGAGTTTTTCAGAGTCCGTTATGCTGCCATTCGTCGTATGAATGCAGAAGGTATTACGGGTGAAAAAGTATTGGGCGGAATTTCTGCAGAACAATTGCTGAAAGAAATTACCGAAATTGTTATTGAGCAACAATCCGAAAGTTTGCGCATTTTAAGTGTGATTGAAAAACAACTTGAAAAAGAAAATATTTTCATCATTAACGAAAATCAAATCAATAAAGAACAACAGGATTTCATCAAGGATTATTTCATTCAAAAGGTTTTTCCAGAACTGGTTACTATTATCCTTAATGATTTGGAAGAATTCCCGCTATTGAAAGATACTTCGGGCTATTTGGCCATTAAATTGGTCATGAATCCTAAGGAACAAAATACCATTATCTCTAAAATCCTTCAAAAGAAAGAAGTTCGTTATGCGGTTATAGAAATCCCTAAAACCATTAACCGCTTTGTGGTTTTACCGGCAAGTAGTGATAAACAATACATTATATTATTGGATGATGTAATTCGTTATAACCTTCATAGTATCTTCAATATTTTTGATTATGAAAGCATTTCGGCTCATATGATTAAAATTACGCGTGATGCCGAATTGGAATTTGATAGTGATTTAAGTAAGAGTTTTATCGAAAAAATATCTTCGAGTGTTAAAGAAAGACGCGTAGGAGAGCCGGTTCGATTTGTGTATGATCAATCGATTGAAAAAGATACACTGGCTTTTTTCCTTACCAAAATGAAAATCGATTCTACCGATAGTTTAATTCCGGGTGGTCGTTATCATAACCGTCGTGACTATATGGATTTTCCTAATTTAGGGCGTTACGATTTGTTAAGTAAAAAGAATACTGCGTTACCTGTTCCCGGATTAAGTCTAGAGGGGAGTATGCTCGAAAAGATAAAGGACAAAGATTATCTAATTAATGCGCCTTATCAATCGTTCGCGTATATAATTAAGTTTTTGCGTGAAGCAGCTCTAGATCCTAAAGTGGTTTCAATTAAAATTACGTTGTATCGTTTAGCCAAAAATTCTCAAATTATTAGCTCGCTTATCAATGCTGCTAAAAATGGAAAGAAAGTTGTGGTTCAAATTGAATTGCAAGCTCGTTTTGATGAAGCCAGTAATATTTCCTATGCCGAAATGATGCAAACAGAAGGTATTGAACTAATTTTCGGAGTAAAAGGATTAAAAGTTCACAGCAAAATTTGTGTTATTGAACGTATTGAAGAAGGCAAAGTATTCCGATACGGGTTTATCTCTACCGGAAATTTCAATGAAAGTACCGCAAAAATTTATACAGATGTTACTCTACTAACATCACATCAACAAATTTTAAAAGATGCTGCAAAAATATTCGATTTCTTCGATGTGAATTACCGAGTGCATCGTTATAAACATTTAGTGGTTTCGCCACATTATACCCGACCTAAATTTGTTCGGTTGATTGATAAAGAGATTATGAACGCGCATCTTGGTCGTGAAGCTTACATTAAATTGAAAATGAATAGTTTATCGGATTATAGAATGATTGATAAATTATATGAAGCCAGTAGAGCAGGAGTGAAAGTTCAGTTGATTATTCGTGGTATTTGTTCGCTTATACCAGGTGTTCCCGGAATGAGTGAAAACATTGAAGCTATTAGCATTGTCGATAATTATCTTGAACATTCCAGAGTTTATATTTTTGGTAATAATGGAGATCCTGAAGTATTTATTTCTTCAGCCGATTTTATGACTAGAAATTTAGATGCAAGGGTAGAAGTTACATGCCCAATTTACGATGCCGATATCAAAGCAGAAATGCTGGAAACATTCGATATTGGTTGGAGCGGAAATGTAAAAGCACGCCTTCATTCTGAAAAATTAGACAATAAGTATCGCAAACAACCTGATCAGAAAATATTCAGAGCACAACACGAACTTTACAACTATTACCGCGATAAGTTAGAGGTAATCGAAGAAAAAGTAAATTAAATTTTCAAAAATGATTTCAATTAAAAAATATGCTGCAATAGATATTGGTTCCAACGCCATGCGTTTGTTAATCAGTAACGTTGTAGAACAAAAAGGCAAAGAAACGCAATTCAATAAAAGTGCTCTTATTCGCGTTCCAATTCGCTTGGGGCAAGATGCTTTTACCGTTGGCGAAATTACTCCTGAAAATATAGACAGGATGATAGATGCTATGAAAGCCTTTAAGTTATTGATGAAAGTATATAAAGTAGAACGTTATATGGCTTGCGCTACTTCTGCTATGCGTGAGGCTTATAACGGAAAAGAAGTTACAGAAATCATTAAGAAAAAAGCTGATATTAAAATTGATATTATCGATGGAAAAAAAGAAGCGGCCATCATTGCTTCTTCCGATTTACACCATTTCATTAAAACCGAAGGTACTTATTTATATGTTGATGTAGGCGGTGGAAGTACAGAGTTTTCGTTGTTTTCTGAAGGTAAAATGATTACTTCTAAATCCTTTAAAAATGGTACAGTACGTTTGTTAAACAATATGGTTAACGATATTGTATGGCAGGAAATTGAAAAATGGATTAAAATAAACACCGAACCTTATGAGAACATTACACTTATTGGTTCAGGTGGAAACATTAATAAAATTTTCAAGCTTTCAGGAAAATTGCAAGACAAGCCACTTTCATACATGTACTTGAACTCTCAATACCAGTATTTGAATTCGTTAACCTACGAACAGAGAATTGCAGAATTAGCTTTAAATACAGACCGCGCCGATGTTATTATTCCTGCAATGCGAATTTATTTGAACGCTATGAAATGGAGCGGGGCAAGAAATATTTATGTTCCTAAAATTGGACTTTCGGATGGTATTGTAAAAGCCATGTATAACGGAAAGATTTAAGGAATGTCAATGCAAATTTCCAATTTTTCACCAGATAGAATCGCAATTCAACGCTATACTAATTTTCCTGATAAACCAACGTTGGTTTTTTTACATGATTCTCTTGGGTGTATAGAGCTTTGGAAAGATTTTCCTAAACAACTCGGGGAATTAACACAGTGCAATGTTTTAATTTATGATCGTCAAGGTTATGGAAAATCATGTCCGTTTTTCTATTCGGAAAGGGATAACTATTATGTTGAATTGGAAGCGGATTTGTTAAACGAATTGCTCATTTTTTGGGATATTAAGGAAGCTATACTATTTGGTCATAGCGATGGAGGCTCAATTTCTCTAATTACAGCAGCAAAATATCCGGATAGAATACTGGGTGTCATTACAGAAGGCGCTCACGTATTTGTTGAGGATATAACCTTAAAAGGAATTAAAGAAGCTATTGAATTATATAAGTCAACCGATTTAAAATTGAAATTGGAAAAATATCACGGAGATAAAACCGATGCGATGTTTTGGGCGTGGACAGCTACTTGGACCAGAGACACTTTTAAAGATTGGAACATAAAACACTTTATGCCTGCAATTGGTTGTCCTGCATTAATCATTCAAGGTGAGGATGATGAATATGGTTCAATTTCTCAGGTTGATAAAATTGTGAATAGCGCAGTTAAAGCTGAAAAGTTTTTAATTCCCAATGTAAAACATACGCCTCACAAGGAAGTACCAGATATAGTATTGAAAAAATCAGCTGAGTTTATTTCTCGTTTGATTCATCAGGATTAAACATCCAAATCAAAAGCTTTTTTTAGTAGTTCCAATGCGGGGTTGATAGCTTTTAATTTTTCATATTTTTCCATCGGAGTAAAAGCATATTTGGTTTTAACAACCTCATTTACAGTCACTTCAATAGAAACATCGTGGTTGTGTAAATGCCCCCTTAAATAGCCTAGTAAATCCAATTTGTTTGTATCAAAATCAACTTTAGAACTTTCGTTAGGTAACTGTAATTTTATGGTTGTTCCGTCTAAAATAGGATCATCCATAAGCATATAAGTTGCCATAATTTTTTGGCCGTTATTACTTAATTTCTCAGCATAATGTGTCCAATGCAAAAGCATATCCGTTTCAGTAAAAGGCTCTTTAGGTAAATCATCATGATGTTTTACGTTTGCTTTCTGTGTAGCTTCTAATTCACGTTTTGCTTTAATACTAGCTAGCGATAATGCCGATACTTTTGTAGTGTTAGGCATTGTATTAGCTGAAGCGGTATTTTCAATTACTTTTGGTGTAACGCTAGGTTCCGTTTTTTGAACTTCAAGAGACGCAGGGTTTTCTACTTGAGAAACTGTTTCATTAATGGGTTCAGCTTTGGTTTCTATAGTAACACTTTCAGCGGGTATAGAAGTAGATGTTTTAGTTGAAGAAACTTCTACTATGGAATATCCCGAATTTCGGTAATACGTTGGGGGAATTATAAATTTGTCAGCTTTTTTTTTTCTCCATCAAAAGTGATAGAGGCAAGTTGCATTAAGCATAGTTCAACTAGTAGTCGCTGATTTTGTGAGTTTTTGTATTTTAAATCACATTCATTAGCAATGTCAATTCCTTGAAGTAAAAACTCTTGTGATGCCTTTTGTGCTTGTTCACCATATAACTTTTGTGCATGTTCACCAGCTTCTAACAATATTAATGTAGAAGGGTTTTTGCAAACCAACAAATCTCTAAAGTGAGAAGCAAGTCCTGCAACAAAATGGTGTCCGTCAAAACCTTTAGAAATGATGTCGTTATAGGCTAGCAATAATTCTGGAATTTTATTCTCCAGAATTAAGTCGGTTACTTTTACATAATACTCAAAATCAAGAACATTAAGATTTTCGGTTACCGCTTGTCGGGTTAAATTATTTCCACAATACGAAACAACTCTATCGAAAATTGAAAGCGCATCACGCATGGCTCCATCTGCCTTTTGAGCAATAATGTGCAAAGCATCATCTTCAAAACTAACGCCTTGTTCTTTGGCAATTTCGGCTAAATGTTCTTTTGCGTCTTTAACCGTAATTCGTTTAAAATCGAATATTTGACAACGAGATAAAATCGTTGGTATGATTTTATGTTTTTCTGTTGTAGCTAAAATAAAAATAGCATGACGAGGCGGTTCTTCTAATGTCTTTAAAAAAGCATTGAATGCAGATGTAGACAACATGTGAACCTCGTCTATAATATATACTTTGTATTTTCCTGTTTGAGGGGGGATTCGAACCTGATCGATTAGATTTCGAATATCATCAACCGAGTTATTTGAAGCAGCATCCAACTCAAAAACATTGAAGGCAAAATCTTCATACGGATCATCGTATCCTTCTTGGTTGATTTTACGAGCTAAGATTCGCGCACAGGTTGTTTTTCCTACGCCACGCGGACCCGTAAATAGCAAGGCTTGTGCTAGATGATTGTTGTCAATAGCATTAAGTAACGTATTCGTAATAGCCTGTTGCCCAACTACATCTTTAAATGTTTGTGGTCTGTATTTACGGGCTGATACGATAAACTGTTCCATAGTGCTAACTTCGAATACAAATATAGCGGTTTTGTTGATTTGGTTATTTGGTTATTCGGCTATTTTAGACAAAAGTTATTCACAAAATAAGTTAGAAGTTAGAAAAAAGGGATAAGGGAAAAGGGAAAAGGGAAAAGGGAAAAGGGAAAAGGGAAAAGGGAAAGATACTAAGAACTATTAACTAATAACAAATTCCTAACTAAAGCCCTCTTTTTCCTTTTATGGAAATTCCAATTAATATTCTGGCTGCTGCACTTTCTGAATTAGCGGTATAACCCGAAACAAATACACCTTTTTTTCCGGATTTAGATTTAATTCCATAAACCGTTGCTTCATCATCTGGGCTTGAGTCGCCTTCATAACGATAAATGTGTATTATCTCAAAATTATGTGGATTATTGGTTATTTCTTTGTCATGGATATTGAAATCGAAATCGAATCCAAGTTCCTTTAATTCATCCAATGCATTAGAAACACTCGCGTAATTATAGGTATGTGCCATGATAGTAGAATTAAGTATTTGAAAAATATAAATTTACGAAAAATAGTACCATAATATGCCAAACCAAATGTTAAGACTTGAGTATAATGTGCTTTTTAAATTGTTATTTGTTGTAAGTTTGCACCGCAGACCGCCTTATCGCTTTGTGTTAACATAAAGAGGAAAGTCCGGACACCACAGAGTAGCATAGCGGGTAACACCCGTCCGTTGAAAGGCGAGGACAAGTGCAACAGAAAGTATGTACAGGTAATGCTGTAGTGAAACCAGGTAAACTCTATGCGGTGAAATGCCAAGTATATCAGCATTTAAGGGTTACTCGCCCGTTGTTGAAGGGTAGGCAGCTTGATCCCGATAGTAATATCGCGACTAGATAAATGATAAGGACTAATTTCGGTTAGTACAGAATCCGGCTTATAGGTCTGCATTTTTTTAACTTTAAAAGTTATTCATGTTTTTAAATTTACTTAAACGTTTTCTAGGCAATAGTCCTTCAAAAAAGGAAATAAAATCATTTTACGATTCTAAAATTGGTAAAGTAACTTGTGAGTATGAAAAAGGCGATTTTTATTATTTCTGGGTTGGAGAGCTAAAAGGATTAAATAAAGATGGTAACGAAACCTCTATTTATATAGATGGAGATGTAAACAGTCCGTTTTTAACTTCAGTAAGTTTAGCGCATAAAGTTATTGATACTATAAACGAAATCACTAACCAAGTTCAAGAAGAAATAACTAATAAATATCCTGAAAAGAAAATTGACCTAAACAAAAACTATTTTCTACAAGATATTAGTGTTTATTCGGATATAGAAATAGATTTTGAATTAGAATATATGTGTGATGCAGAAATGGTTTCGGTTAGTTTTAAAGACTATAAAATTACCGAGATAGATTTTTATTAACTATCAAATTCATCTTCTTCATCGTCCATTTCTTCCTCATTGGGTTCGTATTCAAAAAACGAAAACACCGAACCACCATAGTTTTTTTCGAATGAAAAATTCTCCATATGATTAAGCTTTGTATGCTTGGAGTGTTCTATAATCATCATTCCGTCCGTTTCTAAAATTTCATTTTGAAGAATTAACTCGATGATTTTTTCAAAGTCTTTTTGGTCCATTCCGTAAGGCGGATCGGCAAAAATAATATCGAAACTTGCTTTAGTTTTTTCTAGAAATTTAAAAACATCACTTTTTATAGGAGTAATGTCAAATTCAAATTCTACCGCAGTTTTTTTGATAAATGATACACAGCCAAAATCCCCATCAACACTTGTAATAGGTGCAGCGCCTCTTGAAGCAAATTCATAGCTTATATTTCCGGTTCCTGAGAAAAGATCTAAAACTCGTAGTTCGCTAAAATTGAAATAATTATTCAGAATATTGAATAGCGCTTCTTTAGACATATCGGTTGTTGGACGAACTGGAAGGTTCTTTGGTGCATTGATACGTCTGCCTTTGTATTTTCCAGAAATTATTCTCATGAATGTAATACTATAAAGTGTTCTAAAATAGCGCTTTGTGATAACGAAAGTCTGTTTTCTAAAAAAGTAGTATCCAATAAATCAACATTGCGAACATAACGATACGCAATTTCAAAGCAAGGATGTTCTTTGTTTACTTTTCCTAAAAATAGTACAGAAACAGTTTCCGGATTTAGTTGTAGCTGTTCAAAAGTGAAAAGCAAATAATAGGCGAAATCTTCTGGGGTTTTGTATTCAAAAGAGTTGAACAATACCAATCTCTGATTGTTAGTTACTATAATTTCAAAATGAGTTTCCTGTAAATGAACAAATACTTGTTTGTCTACTTTGTTTCGAGATAAATCCAATAGTTTTTCAACTAAAATGGAATTCGAATTTTTATAGTCAAAACTACCAAAACCATCCAATAGAAAGTTGTTGATATTCACAAACGGAACATAAACGTTATTCATATCGTAAACACCAATTTCATCAAAAGCAAAGAAATCGGTTTCAAATACTTTGGTATTATATTGTAGGTAACTGGCTAAATAATTTTCATCGAAAAAAGGCTTTGGAACAAATGTATTCAGATTATTTTCGTGCAAAACAGTTATTTCATCAAACGCTTTTGTCAGTTGCGGAAACTTTGCAATGCTTCTGGAAAGCTGTTCCTCAAGAGGTAAGGTGTAATTAAAATCTTCCGAATGCAATTCCAGGACACTTTGTGTAAGTGTATCAAAAATACAAAACGAGAGTCCGTTTAATGCAATTTGGACAGTCAGTTTTCTGTAATTTTTCAATCCTGTTAAGCCTTGAGTCATTCGTGTTAATTATTGCGAGCAAATTTACATTTTTTTTCCTACGAAATCGGACATTGTGTTTAAATTGATTGTTATCTTTGGCAAACTCAATACCTAAAAAAGAAGCCTAGTGCTTTTATGTAGCCCTGATGGACGTGAAAATCCTGTAATTGTTGATTTCAAGAATTACAGATTGAAACAACAGCAGGCATAAGGTTTCGAATAAATCCAGAAGTAGTTGCTTCTAAATCAAAACTAAATGGTTTCATCTAAGTTCTATACTGTTTTACGACAAAATTTTCCTTTTCAAACGACATTAGGACAGGATATTTTTTTTCAAAAAGTATCGGAGTTTGTTACCAATGAAAATCAAGATGAAATTTTTGTTTTAAAAGGATATGCCGGAACTGGAAAAACCACATTGATTTCGACTATTGTAAACAATTTACAGGAAATTCATAAAAAATATGTGCTTTTGGCGCCAACAGGTCGTGCAGCAAAAGTAATTGCAAACTATTCCGAAAAACCAGCGCATACCATTCATAAACGGATTTATTTTCCCAAAAAAGCTAGTGGTGGTGTTAGTTTTACGATGCAAACCAACAAATTTAAAAACACCATTTTTATTGTCGATGAAGCTTCAATGATTTCAGATGCACCAACCGATTCGTCTATGTATGAAAATGGGTCATTGTTGGATGATTTGATAATGTACATTTATTCGGGGCATAATTGTAAAATGATTTTGGTTGGCGATACAGCACAATTGCCACCGGTTGGTATGGATGTAAGTCCTGCTTTGGAAACCGATAAATTGGCTATCAATTACAATATGGAAGTTATTCATATTGAACTGGATGAAGTAATGCGCCAAGCCGAAAAATCGGGGATTTTATATAACGCTACCGAATTGCGTGAAATTTTAAAATCACATTTTATAGATACCTTTCAATTTCATTTGCGTGGTTTTAAAGATATCGTTCGCTTAACCGATGGATATGATATTCAAGACGCGATTCACGCTGCATATTCTAATTATTCTATTGAAGATACAGCATTTATAGTTCGTTCTAACAAAAGGGCAAATCAATACAATCAACAAATTCGGCTGAAGATTTTAGATAAAGAGAGTGAACTTTCTGTTGGGGATTTTATGATGGTTGTAAAAAATAATTATTTTTGGTTGAAAGACAGTGATGAAGCGGGTTTTATAGCCAATGGCGATATCATTGAAATACTGGAAATTTTTAGATTTGTTGAGTTATACGGATTTAAGTTTGTTAAAGTAAAAATTAGAATGGTTGATTATCCAAATCAGATTCCGATTGAAACCATTTTGTTGCTCGATACCGTAACAAGCGAAGCGCCATCATTGACGTATGAACAGCAAAATATGCTGTACCAGGAAGTAATGCAAGATTATATGCAAGAAACCAGTCAGTTTCGACGTTTACAAAAGATAAAGAACAACGAATATTATAATGCATTGCAAGTAAAGTTTTCTTATGCAATAACCTGTCATAAATCACAAGGGGGGCAATGGAATACGGTTTTTATTGAGCAACCTTATTTACCGGAAGGTATTGATCGAGATTATGTTCGATGGTTATACACAGCAGTTACAAGAGCAAAAGATAAACTATATTTGATTGGTTTTCAAGATGAGTATTTTGATTAAATATAAAAATATGAGAAACACACTAATTCTTTTATGGCTTCTGAGTTTTCAAATTTGTGGGGCACAATCATTTAATTCGAAACCCAATTACAAAAAAATTGAAAACGATATCAAGGACAAAAAATCTGATTTTTATTATGAAAAACTAATGAAGCGTTTTGTTGAATCTGATTCAACAATGACATTAGATGAAAAACAACATTTGTATTTTGGATATACATTCACCAAAGATTATAATCCGTATGACTCTAATAAAGTTAATAACGATGTAATTGAAATTCTTAATAATCCAGACTCTACAAAAATTGATTATAAAAAAGCAATTGAAATTTGTGATAAGCAACTTAAAAAAACACCTTTCGATTTAAGACTTTATAATTCGTTACTATACTGTTTAGAAGTAACTAAGGATAGCGATAGTTTTAATAAAAACTTAATCAAATTCAGAACTATTTTAGATGCTATATTGCAGTCTGGTGATGGAAAGACGGAAGACACTTCTTTTTACGTTATATATGTTACTCATGAATACGATGTAATTAGTATTTTAGGTTTTAAATTTGGCGGTGAACAAAGACTTATTAAACACTACGATTACCTCAAATTAGCACAGAACGAATATGATTTAGAAGGATTGTATTTTGATATTTCACCAAGTTTGGAATTTTTAAATAAGAAATTTAAATAATGAAAATAATCGCCGTAATTCCTGCGCGTTATGCATCAACACGATTTCCTGCCAAACTAATGCAGGATTTGGGAGGAAAAACAGTTATCTTAAGAACATATGAAGCAGCTGTTGCTACGAAACTATTTGATGATGTTTTTGTAGTAACCGATTCCGATTTGATTTTCAATGAAATTACCTCAAACAACGGCAAAGCCATCATGAGTATTAAAGAACACGAATCGGGGAGCGATAGAATTGCCGAAGCTGTTGAAAATATGAATGTTGATGTAGTAATTAATGTGCAAGGTGATGAGCCTTTTATCAACAAAAAACCTCTAGAACAGGTAATTGAAATTTTTAAAAAGGATGTTGATAAAAAGGTTGATTTAGCTTCTTTGATGTTTGAAATCAAAGATAAATCTGAAATTGATAATCCGAATAATGTTAAAGTAATTGTTGATCAACAAGGTTTTGCACTTTATTTTTCACGCTCAGTGATTCCTTATCCAAGAGACGAAAATGCGGGGGTGCGCTACATGAAACATATTGGAATTTATGCTTTCCGAAAAGAAGCGCTAATGGATTTTTATACCTTACCAATGCTGTCGTTAGAAGCTTCCGAAAAATTAGAGCAACTTCGTTATTTAGAATACGGAAAACGCATTCGAATGGTAGAAACCGATCATGGAAGTATCGGAATTGATACACCCGAAGATTTAGAAAAAGCCCGTAAATTAATTTAGATTATGATTGCTTCAGAATTTGTAATCCGAAATGCTAATCCGGATGAATACCAATATATTGGCAAATTGATGGTTAATGTTTATGGCGCCTTAGACGGATTCCCTAAACCACATGAACATCCAAAGTATTTTGAAATGCTTGCTAATGTGGGTGAATTAATTAACAAACCCGGTACAGAAATATTTGTTGCAATAACACCCGATGAAAACATAGCTGGCGCTGTGGTATATTTTTCAGATATGCAATATTACGGGTCGGGTGGGACAGCTACTCAGGAAAAAAACGCTGCAGGATTTCGACTTTTAGCTGTGGATGATACCTATAGAGGAAAAGGAATTGGTAAAATGCTAACTCTTTTTTGTTTGGAAAAGGCTAAAAATCAACACCAAAAACAAATGATAATTCATACAACCAACGCTATGAAACCCGCCTGGAAAATGTATGAAACAATTGGGTTTAAACGTTCCGAAGATTTGGATTTTGTGCAAGGAGGTTTGGAGGTTTTTGGATTCCGATTTATATTTTAAACCCGCTATTAGCTTAATTTTTTAATAGTAAATAACTCGTTGTGATCTTCGATTTTCGGATACATTCGAACAGAATAATTCATATCAAATCGCGAACGATAACGTATATTTCTATCTTTATCTTTTTTACTTAAAGTCATGGTATTAAATAAAATAAAGCCATTTACATTAAGTAAAAAGTTAATTCTATTAATAAAGAAATCTTCGAATAAAAAATTAGGCATTGTTGTGTCTTGAAATATATCGATAATTACTAAATCGTATTTTTGTTTTGTTTTTAGAACGTATTCAAACGCATCATCAATTACAATTTCTAGATTCTGAATTTTATTCAAACCAAAATACTGATTGGCAATATCAATTACTCTTGGGTCTAATTCAACACCGGTAATTTTGCCTGTATATTTAATTTCATCAACCAAAGTTTTAATAACACTTCCTCCGGCAACTCCTAAAACCAAGACGTTTTGAAAACCTCGTATGCGTTCAAATCCGATATAATGAAGTCCTTTACGAAGAATTCTTTGTAAACTCCCATACGAATAATTTGTATTTTTAGAATCGAGCACTAATTGTCCGTTAGCCCAAGTAACTTCAAGGCTTTTGTTAATATCGGAATGCTTTCGATGTATGTTAATTGGGATTAAATAACTCAGAATCTTTTTAACCATCTCACTTCACATTTTCTATTCGTAAATATAATGTTATTTTTGAGCCAAAGTTTTTACAATGAAACAAATTTTATACAAGTTTATTTTCTTGCGATTGATGGGCTGGAAAATTGTTGGCACAATTAATCCGGATGTAAAAAAATGCGTTATGATAGTAGTGCCGCATACTAGCTGGCATGATTTCTATTTAGGTTTATTTACACGTGGAATTTTAGGTTTGGACATGAATTTCGTTGCCAAAAAAGAGTTATTCAAATTTCCGTTTGGCGCTTATTTCCGTTGGATGGGAGGAGAACCTTTAAATCGTCAACAAACAGAAAATAAAGTAGATGCTATTGCGAAAGTTTTTGAATCTAGAGAAATTTTCAGATTAGCTATTGCGCCAGAAGGAACTCGAAAAAAAGTTACTGAATGGAAGACAGGTTTCTATTTCATTGCAAAAAAAGCAAATGTTCCGATTATTCCAGTTGCTTTCGATTATGGTAAAAAAACAGTTACACTGCATGAGCCTTTTTGGACAACCGATAACAAAGAATCTGATTTTAAATTTTTAGAAAGTTATTATATTGGTGTAACAGGTAAAGTTCCAGAATATAGCTATGTGCCTAAAGTGTAATTATTCGGGAATATAGTTTTTAAAGGTTCCGTTTTTATAAAACACCACAATTCTTTCAATAGTATTATCATCTTCTAAAATTCGCGTATTTGATTTTTTTTCTTCAAAAAATTCATTTACGCGATTTTTTTCGACTATTGGTTCAGTAGAAAATAAATCGGTTTGTTGATTTTGATTTACACTTTTACCTAAATCTGAAAAAAGAGTAGAAGGAGTTGATTCCGATTTTAAAGTTTCAACGGCATCAGTGTTTTCATTTTTAGGGAAATTACCCTCACCATTTAAAATCCAATACAGATCAACTTCAGGAAAAGTTTCGATAATTTTCATGATAAAATCCAGACTTGGTTTGTTTCTACCAGAGAGTAGGTGAGACAAACTAGAACGTTGTACGCCTATTTTATCAGCAAAAACAGAAGCGTTCAAATCATAAAATTCGAGTATTTTCTCAAGTCTTTTTACAAAATCATCAGTGTTTAACATTGTAAATTATATTTTTTAATTTAATGCTTTACAAATGTAAACTATAGTGTTCAAACCACCAAATAATCCTGTAATAATAGTCAAATATAATAAACTAATACTTAAAATAAATATACATAAAATATTGATTTTAAATAAATTGTATTTAAATGAGTATTTAAAGAATTTGATTTGTCTTCAGGTATACTCAGACTTACGAAAGAAGTTTACAAAAGTAAACGAATGATTGAATTTCATTGTTTACAATTGTAACTAACAACTTGTTTACTTTTGTAAATAGAAATAAACATATGGATTTAACAGCTATTATTACTAAATGTAAAAATGAAAATCTCTTAGGGAGATATATCACGAATAAGCACATTGAGCCAATACTTAATAAACTAAATTCGAATTTTAAAGTTACTGTAGCTGGCACATCGGTTAAAGAGAATTCCATCTATACAGTTGAAATCGGTACTGGAGAAACAAAGGTGTTTATGTGGTCGCAAATGCATGGTAATGAAAGTACGTGTACTAAGGCAATGTTTGATTTTTTTGTTTTCTTAGATTCTAATGAAGCGCTTGCCAAAAGTATTAAAGAGAATTTTACCTTATTATGTGTTCCTATTGCTAATCCGGACGGCGCTGAGTTGTATACGCGTGCAAATGCAAATGAAATTGACTTAAATCGTGATTCTGTTGATTTATCGCAGCCGGAAAGCAGACTTTTGCGTGAATTGTTTAATCAATTTCAACCTGATTTTTGTTTTAATCTTCACGATCAGCGAACTATTTTTGGAGTAGATCATACCGGATATCCAGCAACGATATCTTTTTTGGCACCATCTTTCGATGAAGAGCGCTCTATTAATACTGTACGTGAAAAAGCGATTTCGGTTATTTCGGATATGAATACTGAATTGCAAAAGCATATTCCGAATCAAATTGGACGTTTTGATGATTCCTTTAATATTAACTGTATAGGGGATATGTTTCAATCGTTAGGCGTTTCTACTATCTTATTTGAGGCTGGACATTATAATGGCGATTACGATAGGGATATTACTAGAAAGTATATTTTCTTGTCGTATTTAACGGCTTTAAAAAGTATGATGAATTTTGATGTAATTGGTAGTAAAACGGAAGATTATTTTAAAATTCCTCAAAATGAAGTTGTTTTTTATGATTTTATTTATAAAAATGTAAAAATTAATATTGGAGGTTCTGAAAAAATAATTAATTTTGCAGCCCATTACAATGAAATCCTTGAAAACGAAAGGATTGCTTTAAAAGCGACGATTAAGGCAATTGGTGGTTTAGAAGATGTATATGGGCATGTTGTTTATGATTTCAATGGTGAACTGTTTGAAAATCAAAATGATAAAATGCCTGTTATAGAAGCTGAAGCTACTTTTTCTATAGGAAAAAACAATAAAATCGTTAATGGTTTGATGAAAAATTAAAATTTTAATTATTTTGCTAATAAAAATTTAATTTATTATCTTTAAATTTGACACATTAATAATTAGGTATAGATAAATAGATATTTATGAGTAAGTTTCGTTTAGATGAAGTTGATCATCAGATTTTAGATATGTTGATAGACAACACTAGGGTTCCATTTACAGATATTGCAAAAAAATTGCTTATTTCTGCAGGAACAGTGCACGTTCGAGTAAAAAAAATGGAAGATGCGGGAATTATTCAAGGTTCTTCTTTAACGTTAGATTACGAAAAACTAGGATATTCGTTTATTGCTTACGTAGGGGTGTTTTTACACAATACATCGCAAACCAAATTTGTTTTGGAGCGTATTAATGAAATTCCGTTTGTAACTGTAGCTCATGTAACTACTGGAAAATTCAATATTTTCTGTAAAATTAGAGCTCGAGATACAAAACACGCTAAAGAGGTTATCTATATGGTTGATGACATCGATGGTGTGTACAGAACAGAAACCATGATTTCTCTTGAAGAAAGTATTAACGACAAGAAAAGGTTAATGCATACAATCTTTAAGGATATGTAATACTGTAAGACCCGAAGTGAAAGCTTCGGGTTTTTTATTTATATTTATTCTGTAAAATTTCAATCATGAAGCCAACCGTACTTTCAACCAACGAATACGCATCATTTTATCAACCGTATATTGATGCACTTGAAGAAAATTGCAATCTCATTGACGAATTAGAAATTAGCTTGTACAAAACCATACAGTTTATTCAGGATATTCCAATGGATAAATTTGATTTTCGCTACGCAGAAGGGAAGTGGACTATTAAAGAGATTATTCAGCACATTATAGATGCTGAACGTGTATTTACCTATAGGGCTTTACGTTTTTCTAGAAATGATAAAACTGAGCTTCCGGGTTATGATGAAAATTTATTTGCCGATGCTGTAAATCCCATTGCTAATAAAAGACATTTAAAAGATTTGCTTACAGAGTTGTCAGCTGTACGTCATGCAACGATTATGTTATTTAAAAGTTTTACTCCTGATGATCTTATTAAAATAGGAATTGCATCTGAACGAGAAATGTCGGTTAGGGCTATAGGGTTTATAATTATAGGACATCAAAACCATCATATGAAAATTTTTAAACAACGTTATCTAGGATAATAAAAAAAGGAACTATTTCAGTTCCTTTTTTGTCTATTATTTAGTCTTCTTCAGATTCTTCTTCTTCATCAGACGCCTCATCTTTCGCGTCATCTTCGTCATCATCATCAGAATTATCCTCAATATCTAATTCTTTTAATGCGTCTAATGAATCTTCACCTGTTTCGATGTCATCATCGTCTTCATCATAATTTTCAATTCGGTCAGCTAGTTTAGTACTTACTTTTACAAGGTAAATTGTGTCCTCTGTTCGTACTTCAACAGCCTCAATTGTTTCATTTTTAGCATTTTTAAAACGGATTATGTCCGAATCATCATATCCGTCAGGAAACTTCTCAACCAATAAGGTTAGAATTTCATTAGTTAGTTTAGCGTAATCTACAATTACTCTTTTCATTCGATGTTGTTTATTCTTTTAACTAGGTAAATGTAATATCCAAAAATGTATTTTTCAAAGAAAAATAAACTTTTTTTCAAAAAAAATTACCACCCTAAAACATAAGCAAAAATCAGTGGTGCAACTATAGTTGCGTCCGACTCAACAATGAATTTAGGAGTTGTGATATCAAGCTTACCCCAAGTGATTTTTTCATTTGGAACTGCTCCCGAATAAGAACCATAACTGGTTGTTGAATCGGAGATTTGGCAGAAATAAGCCCAAAAAGGAACATCATGCATTTCCATATCTTGATATAGCATAGGAACAACACAAATAGGGAAGTCTCCAGCGATACCTCCACCAATTTGGAAGAAACCAATTCCTTTTCCTTCGCAATTGTCTTTATACCAGTCAGCCAACCACATCATGTATTCAACACCACTTTTCATGGTTGTAGCTGTAAATTCTTGTTTAATACAATACGAAGCGAAAATATTACCCATCGTACTGTCTTCCCATCCTGGAACTACAATTGGTAAGTTTTTTTCTGCTGCTGCAACCATCCAAGAATCTTTAGGGTCAATTTCGTAGTATTGTTTAAGTACACCCGAATTGATCATTTGATACATAAATTCATGTGGAAAGTAACGCTCTCCAGATTTGTCAGCTTTATTCCAAATGTCAAATAAGTGGGATTGTAAACGGCGGAAAGCCTCTTCCTCCGGAATACAAGTATCTGTTACACGGTTGTAGTGATTTTCTAATAGATCCCATTCTTCTTGCGGACTTAAATCACGGTAATTTGGAACTCTTTTATATGAATTATGAGCCACAAGGTTCATGATATCTTCCTCAAGGTTTGCACCTGTACATGAAATAATATGAACTTTGTCCTGACGAATCATTTCAGCTAATGATTTTCCAAGCTCAGCAGTACTCATTGCTCCTGCAAGTGTAATCATCATTTTTCCGTTATCCAACAAATGTTCTTCATATCCTTTAGCCGCATCAACTAAAGCTGCAGCGTTAAAATGAAGATAATTTTTTTCAATAAATTGACTAATTGGTCCTTTGCTCATTTCCTTATGTATTAGTGTTGAAAGTTGGTACTTTCGTATGTGTATTTGTTATTCTTCTTTTTTGTTGTAACCTAATATATTTAGTACATCGTCGGCCGTTTGCATTTCTGAAAATACTTCAGTAGCAAGAATTCCGTTTTCGTCTCTATCAATTAAGATATGTTTAGGCTGCGGAATTAAACAGTGGTGAAGACCGCCAAAACCACCAATGGTTTCTTGGTATGCACCGGTATTGAAAAATCCAATATATAGTGGTTTTTCTTTATTGTATTTAGGTAGATAAACCGCATTCATGTGTTGTTCTGAGTTATAATAATCATCAGAATCACAAGTAAGACCACCTAGAAGTACTCTTTCGTAAGTGTCATTCCAGCGATTAACGGCCAACATAACAAAACGCTTATTGATGGCCCAAGTATCGGGTAGTGTAGTAATGAAAGAAGAGTCAATCATATTCCACTTTTCTCTGTCGTTTTGTTGTTTTTGATATAAAACTTCATAGATGGCACCACCTGATTCACCAACAGTAAACGATCCAAATTCTGTAAAAATATGAGGAACTGGAATGTCTGCTTCGTCACACGCAATTTTAATCTGATTCAAAATCTCTTGAATCATATATTGATAATCGTATTCAAAAGCTAATGAATTCTTGATTGGAAATCCACCACCAATATTTAAACTGTCTAGAGTAGGGCATTCTTTTTTCAAAGCAATGTACACTTTCATACATTTCAACAACTCATTCCAGTAATAGGCAGTGTCGCGAATACCAGTGTTGATAAAGAAGTGTAACATTTTTAGTTCCACGTTCTTGTTTTCTTGAATTTGTTTTCTGTAGAAAGGAACTATGTTTTTGTATCCAATTCCTAAACGCGATGTATAAAACTCAAATTTAGGTTCTTCTTCCGCAGCAATACGAATTCCGATTTTGAAATTTTTACCATCAATTTTTTCCTGTAATAAATCCAATTCTTCATAATTGTCAATTACCGGAATTGTACGACTATGACCATTGTTTATTAATCGGGCAATGTTGTCGATGTATTGCTCGCGTTTAAAACCGTTACAAACAACATAAGTGTTTTTGTTGATTTTTCCTTCTTCCATTAATTTTTCAACAATGTTAATGTCGAAAGCAGAAGAAGTTTCAATGTGAATATTGTTTTTAAAAGCTTCATTCATTACAAATTCGAAATGAGAACTTTTAGTACAGTAGCAATAGTAGTATTTACCTTCGTATTTGCTTTTTTCCATTGCTTTTCTAAACCAACCTTTTGCCTTGTTGATGTTATTGGAAATTGCAGGTAAATAAGTGAATTTTAATGGAGTGCCATATTGTTCTACCAATTTCATTAAATCGATATTATGAAATTGAAGATTGTCTTTGTTTAAAGTAAATTCTTCTTGAGGGAAGTAAAAAGTTTGATTGATTAAGTCGTAATATTTAGTGTTCATCAGAAACTATGTTGTTAAGATTATAAATTTAATAAAATATTTCCTAAAAACGACTGATTTTCAAACTCTTAAGTTAGCATAGACAATTTCTAACTCTTCGTGTATTGGATTAGCTAATTCTGAAGTGTTGAAATTATAACGGTTATTAGTGCAAAAAGCCGACAGCTGATGCTTTTGTAGCACACTGTTTTCTTTTATACTTGTACAAAATACATGTTGTATTTGCTGATTTTTTTTCATTGCCACAAATGTAAAAATATTACATCTAATTATTTTAAAAAAAATGCAAAAAAAATTATAATTTATAATCTGCAAAAGCCTTAAAAATAAGCTCGTTTGAAACAAACTGATTGATTTCAATAGTACCAATTCCTTTTAATAGAGCAAATTGAACTTTTCCGAACTCATTTTTTTTATCGTAAATAAGGTATTCGATTATTTTTTCGATATCCTCATTTGAAAATGTAATTGACTCAAAAATATCTGAAATGATGTATTTTATTTCTTGATAATCTTCGTTAGAAATTAACCCTTTTTCTTTAGAAATGTGTGCTTCCAAAATCATACCTACAGCGATTGCTTCACCGTGTAATAGTGTTGTTTTTGACTCGTCTTCTAAAAAATGACTTTCGATGGCGTGCCCTAAAGTATGACCGAAATTTAGTGATTTTCGGATGCCGTTTTCCGTTAAATCTTGTGAAACTATGTTGTTTTTTATTTCAACAGATTGATGAATTAAAGCGTCTAAATCTTCTGTACTTAAATCTTTTAGATTTTTAAATTTATTCCAATATTCTTTATCAAATATTAATCCGTGTTTAAGCATTTCGGCTAAACCAGAGCGCATTTCATTTTGAGGTAAAGTTTCTAAAAATGAGGTATCAATTAAAACCGCTTTTGGTGTTGTAATGGTTCCAATTTGATTTTTAAGGTTTCCTAAATCAACACCGTTTTTTCCGCCAACAGAGGCGTCTACCATTGCTAATAAGGTTGTTGGGATATTAATGTATTCGATACCACGTTTAAAAGTAGAGGCTACAAACCCACCTAAATCGGTTACAACACCTCCACCTAAATTCAATAGAATGCTTTTTCTGTCGCCACCTAGTTCGGTAAGGGCAGACCAGATTTGATAGCAAGTTTCTATGTTTTTGAATTGTTCACCCGATTCAAATTCAATAATTTCAATTTCGATTTCAGTAGCTAAATTGGCTAAAAAATTAGGCAAGCAAAATTCACTGGTCTTGGTGTCGGCTAATAGGAAAATTTTAGAATAAACCTCAGGCGTAAGCGTTTTGTTTAAAAAGTCGTAAATCGTTTCGTTAAAGTAAATCGAATATCCTTTGGCTTCTATTGTGTGCATTTTTATGGTGTTGTCAATCATAACGCAAAATAAGGTATTTTTTACCAAATATTTTTTAAACCCTGTGTATATTTGCAAACCGATTTACAACATAATTAATGGAAAAAATATTCAACAATACCGAAATAGCCTTTGCTTTAAAGAATAACCGTGAGCTAAATCGCGCTCATTTTTTGTTTAAAATGATTGGTAATCCTTCATTTGTAAAGGTTGGAACTTCACTAACTACTATTGCATTAAAACTTCATTTACCAGTTGAAGGATTAATAAGAAGTACCGTTTTTGATCATTTTTGTGGTGGTGTTAGTGAGGAAGATTGCTTGAAAGTGGTTGATGGAATGTATACCAAAAAAGTTTCTTCGGTTCTGGATTATTCGGTTGAAGGTAAAGAAGAAGAAGCTCAGTTTGATGCTGCTTTAGCTATGACTTTAAAAACAATTGAATTTGCAAAAGCGAAACAAGCTATTCCTTTTGCGGTGTTTAAACCTACGGGCGTTGGACGTCTTGATTTATATGCAAAAGTAGGAGAGAAGGTTGCTTTAACTGAAGCTGAAAAAGAAGAGTGGACTAGAATTGTAAATCGATTTGAAATTATATGCAAAACTGCTTTCGATAAAGATGTAATGATTTTAATCGATGCAGAAGAAAGTTGGATGCAGGATGCTGCTGATGATTTGGTTGCAGCTATGATGCTTAAATACAATAAAGAAAAAGCTTTGATTTTCAATACATTGCAAATGTATCGCTGGGATCGAATGGAGTATCTTAAAAAGTTATATGCACAAGCCAAGGAAGAGGGTTTTCATATTGGAATGAAAGTAGTTCGTGGCGCC
This sequence comes from Flavobacterium sp. IC2-16, assembly GCF_055521455.1. Lineage (NCBI taxonomy): Bacteria > Pseudomonadati > Bacteroidota > Flavobacteriia > Flavobacteriales > Flavobacteriaceae > Flavobacterium > Flavobacterium sp. IC2-16. The sequence continues at coordinate 2,604,273 of NZ_CM145480.1, forward strand.
TATATGGAAAAAGAGGCTAAGCGTGCAGCAGAAAAAGGATATAAAAATCCGATTTGTGAATCGAAACAAGCAACAGATGATAATTATGATACTTGTATAGCATTCATGATGCAGCATATTGATAATATGGCCATTTTTGCTGGAACCCATAATGAATTAAGCTCGTATAAACTGATGGATTTAATGCAGCAAAAAGGAATTGCTAAAAGTGATAATCGTATTTGGTTCGGACAACTTTATGGTATGAGTGATAACATCAGTTATAATTTAGCAGAAAACGGTTATAATGTGGCTAAATATTTGCCTTTCGGACCTGTTCGTGATGTTATGCCGTATTTAATTCGTCGTGCTCAAGAAAATACTTCAGTTGCTGGACAAACGGGAAGGGAATTGATGCTTCTCGAAACAGAAAAGAAAAGAAGAAAATTATAAGTAAAGAACTCTGAAGCAATTCAGAGTTTTTTTATATCCCATAAAATACGAGTAAAAGTATTAAGGGTAAAACGATTAAGTTTATTGCAAGAATTAGATAGGTATTAACGGATGCTCTTCGTAAAATTCGGTTAATCAATACAAGTGAAGCAAGTAAAATAACGAAGTAAGCTGCAAATATCAACCAGTTTCCTATGTTGTCCATCCATTTAAAGCTGTAATTTCCTTCGTCAATAAAAAACAGAAATTGTGTTACTAAAAAACTGTTTACAGCCGAGAATAAAAATGGTTTTGATTTCATTTTGAATATTTTTTACACTAACGTTTGTTGGTCGATTTTAGTATAAATAAAAAAAGCACTCAATATGAGTGCTTTTTTGTGGGCGATGAGGGGTTCGAACCCCCGACCCCCTCGGTGTAAACGAGGTGCTCTGAACCAGCTGAGCTAATCGCCCGTAATCAGTAACTGATTGCGAGTGCAAATATACACTCAATATTTGATTTTACAAGGATTTTGAAATAAAAATTAATTTTTTTTCACATCCTTTAAAAGAACTTTTTCAGAATAGTTAATCATCTCTATGGTAAGTTCTTCATTTTTAGTGTTTTTACCTTCGATGATATATAATTTTCCTTTTAGCTCGGGTTTGTTGCTTTTTGAGAAATCTACATCACCATCTTGTAAACAAGCTTTAATATCTTCTATAGTAACCCACTTTTCGTTTAATTTAGATTGAGCTTCTTTAGAAATCGTTAAAGGCTTATTTCGTAAATCTTTTAAAACTCTACAATTGGGTAAGTAGCAAAATTCGGTTTTCTTTTTTTGGAAGAAAAAAACCAAAAACATTCCGCCTAACATAAGTCCGAATAGGTAATAGGCAAGACGATGAACAAATTTCATATTAAATTATTTTCAGCAAAAATAAGGAAACAAATGAGTGTAGCCTAAAATACAATCAAATTAATATCTCGGTATTCAATATTAAACCAATCTGCAATTGATTTGTTGGTAAGAAGGCCGTGATACATGTACACACCATTTTTAAGTCCGCGATTGCATCGTATAGCGCTTTCAATACCACCATCTTCTGCAATTTGAAGTAAGAATGGAGTTATGATATTACTAATCGACATAGATGCCGTTTTAGAATATCTCGATGGAATATTAGGAACACAATAATGAATTACATCGTACTTTATAAAAGTAGGTTTTTCGTGAGTGGTTATTTCAGAGGTTTCAAAACAACCTCCAGTATCAATACTAACATCAACAATAACAGCTCCTTTTTTCATGTGTTCAACCATAGTTTCAGTAACAACAACTGGAGTTCTGTTGTTTCCTCTTAAGGCGCCAATTGCTACATCGCAGCGCATTAATGATTTTAGAAGTGATTTTTCTTGAATTGTTGACGTGAAAATTCTATTGTTTAAAGCATTTTGTAATCGACGTAATTTTGTAATCGAATTATCGAATACTTTTACACTAGCACCAAGGCCAAGTGCTGTTCGTGCAGCATATTCTGCAACTGTTCCCGATCCTAAAATTACAATTTCAGTAGGGCGAACACCTGTAATATTTCCGAAAAGCATTCCTTTTCCAATGCTCTGATTGATCATTAATTCTGATGCGATTAAAACCGAAGCAGTACCTGCAATTTCTGAAAGAGAACGAACAGCCGGAAAAGAACCATCTTCATCTTTAATAAATTCGAAAGCCAATGAAGTTATGCGTTTCGTAGCAAGGGCTTCAAAATAGTTTTTTTTCTGCGTTTTGATTTGTAGAGCCGAAATCACAATCGTTTGAGGATTAATCATTTCGATTTCTTCCAGAGTTGGGGGTTCTACTTTTAAAAGCATCGGACAGCCAAACACTTTTTTAGTATCGCTTGTTATTTCTGCACCGGCATCACTATATTCTTTGTCGGAATAACTTGCACTTGTTCCTGCACCTGATTCCAGTAACACACGATGCCCGTGGTAGGTAAGAGAGGCTACAGCATCTGGAGTAAGACAAATTCTTCTTTCCTGATAACATGTTTCCTTTGGAATTCCAATAAAAAGCTCACTTTTTCGCTTCATTACTTCCAACTTCTCTTCCTGCGGAATAAGTTGTTGCGTGGTAAAAGGTGTTATAGGCATGATGTTGTGAATGTTTGGTCCAAGTTACAAAAAAATAAGAAACAATATTTATTTGAGTATTAAAATACGATTCCCATTAGGTAGCTGTTTTATATGGATAGAAGCATGATCTAACGGAATTAAATTAGGTGTTTTTTCAGGCCATTCGATAAAGCACCAATTTCCGGAATAGAAATATTCATCTATACCCATATCGTATGCTTCTTCTTCCGAATTCAAACGATATAAATCGAAATGATAAACAATATCACCGTTTTCGGCTCTGTATTCATTAACTAAAGAAAAAGTGGGGCTTGAAGTCATATCGTTTACACCCAATTCTTTAACTAATGCTTTAATAAGAGTTGTTTTGCCAACACCCATATTGGCATGAAACGTAATAACTTTTTTAATAGGTTGCGACAAGATTTGTTTGGCTACATCTTGTATTTCATCTAAAGAGAATGTAATCTCCACGGCTTCATTCATATAAAAAAAAGGAATTAATCTTCGCACTCAAATGTAGTAAAAACTACATAATTACAAAGATTAATTCCTACAAATCTAAAAATCAGTTAAAAAGAACGATTATTTTGGTTCAAGAACTAGAAACGGAATAATCATTTCTTCCAGTGAAATACCGCCGTGTTGATAGGTGTTTCTGTAATAACTTACGTAATGATTAAAGTTGTTTACATATGCCAAAAACAAATCATTTTTAGCAAAAATAAACGAGCTACTCATGTTGATAGCGGGTAATCCAATTTTTTTAGGATCTTTCACCGCATACACATCTTTATCTTCATAGGTCAAACTACGTCCAGTTTTATAACGTAAATTCAAACTTGTTTGTTTGTCGCCAATAACTTTAGAAGGATTTTTACAATTTATTGTACCGTGATCGGTTGTTAAAATCAATCTAAAACCTTGTTGTTGCGCTTGCTGAATAATTTCAAACAACGGTGAGTTTTTAAACCAACTTAATGTTAAAGAGCGATAGGCTTTATCGTTTGATGCTAATTCTTTTACTACATCCATTTCGGTTTTAGCGTGCGAAAGCATATCAACAAAATTATAAACTACTGTAGTTAAATCGTTGCCACGTAGTCCTTTAAAGTTGTCAACTAATTTTTTACCATCTTTAAAACTGGTAATCTTATAGTATTCTTGCTTAATATCAAGGCGTAATCGCTTAATTTGTTCGGTCAAGAAATCCGATTCATAAAGGTTTTTACCGCCTTCATCTACGTCATTTTTCCAGAAATTTGGAAAGTTTTTCTCCATTTCCAAAGGCGTCATGCCTGAAAATATGGCGTTACGAGCATATTGTGTTGCTGTTGGAAGAATAGAGAAGTAGCTGGTTTCTTTTTCTAGTTTGTAATGATTGTTTACAACACTTTCGAAAGATTTCCACTGATCGTATCTTAAATTATCAATAACAACGAAAAGAATAGGTTTGTCTTTTTTTCTAATTTCAGGAAGAACTAACTTTCTAAAAATTTCATGCGATAAAATAGGTCTGTTTTCTTCAGAAGTAAACCATTTCTCGTAATTTTTTTCGATAAATTTCCCAAACTGCGAATTGGCTTCTAGTTTCTGACTTTCCAATATCTCAATCATACTCTGATCTTCAATGTTTTCAAGTTCAATTTCCCAAAAAATTAAACGTTTGTATAAATCAACCCAATCTTCATAGGTGTTTACCATAGCCATATCCATAGCTATTTTTCTAAACTCTTTTTGATAGTCTAACGTTGTTTTTTCCGACACCAAACGAGAATGATCTAGGTTCTTTTTTAGACTTAAAAGAATTTGGTTGGGATTTACTGGTTTTATTAGGTAATCGGCAATTTTAGAACCAATTGCTTCTTCCATAATGTATTCTTCTTCACTTTTTGTAATCATTATTACTGGTGTCGCCGATTTCTTCTCTTTAATTTCAGAAAGCGTTTCTAGACCACTCAATCCGGGCATATTTTCATCTAGAAAAACGATGTCGAAATTTTCATCATCAAACAAATCAATGGCGTCCTGACCGTTGTTACACGTAGTTACATGGTAGCCTTTTTTTTCTAAAAATAATATATGTGGCTTTAATAAATCGATTTCGTCATCGACCCAAAGTATTTTTATTTGACTCATTGTAGTTATATTGAATTTCGATTGCAAGTTATACTTTTATCAACGGATTGTGGTTAAAATTATTGTAAAAATCTTATTAAAAGTAAAAATAATACAGCATTTAAAAAGTGCCAACTTTATTAGGTTTTTCTTATATTTGTGAAAATACAGATTACGTGAGTCAGATTAACAAGCTTAAAATTCTTAATGACCCTATTTATGGTTTTATAACCATTCCCAATACATTAATTTACGATTTAATACAACATCCTTATTTTCAAAGACTTCGTAGGATTTCCCAAATGGGCATGTCGTATTTGGTTTATCCGGGTGCACATCATACCCGATTTCATCATGCTTTAGGTTGTATGCATTTAATGCAAAAAGCCGTTCAAACATTACGTTTTAAAGGTGTTGTGATTTCGGAAGAAGAAGAGACTGCTCTTTACATTGCTATTTTACTGCACGATATTGGTCATGGCCCTTTTTCACACGCTATGGAACATAGTATTGTAGAAGATGTGCAACACGAGGAAATTTCTTTGTTGTTCATGAATAAACTGAATGAAGAATTTCATGGAAAATTAGCTTTAGCTATTAAAATATTTAAAGGAGATTATCACAGGCGCTTTATGTTACAACTAATTTCAAGTCAGTTGGATATGGATCGAATGGATTATTTAAAGCGCGATAGTTTTTATAGCGGTGTTGCTGAAGGAAACATCAATTCGGAACGTTTGATACAAATGATGAATGTAGAAAACGATGTTTTGGTTATTGAAGAGAAAGGAATTTATTCAGTAGAAAAATTCTTGGTAGCAAGACGTCTAATGTACTGGCAGGCATATTTACACAAAACTAGTGTTGTTGCCGAATTAACGCTTACTAAAATTTTAAAAAGAGCTAAAGAGTTAACTCAAAATGGTGTAGCGCTTTCTTGTAGTGATCCGTTACTATTTTTCATGCAACATAAAATCGATTTAGAGTCATTTAAAGCTGATGTTTTAAATAGATTTTCTCTGTTAGACGATTTCGATATTGTTAGTGCTATTAAAAACTGGCAGTTTAACGATGATAAAGTCTTGTCGGCATTAAGCACGATGATTATTAATCGGGATTTGTTGAAAATTCAAATGACCGAAGAAAAAGTTTCAAAAGAGCGATTGGCCGAACTAAAACTATTGTGTAAAGAAAAATATGGTTTGAACGATAAAGAGGTTGATTATTTTGTTTTCAAAGGAAAAATAAAAAATCAGGCCTATAATAAAACGGGAGAGCCTATTCATATTTTGAAAAAAGACAGAAGTGTAGAGGATGTGGTAGAAGCTTCAGATCAATTGCATTTAAAAGCTTTATCGAAACCAGTAACCAAATATTTTATATGCTTTCCAAAAGTATTGTTGGAAGCTTAACATTTGATTAAATTTTATATTTTTGCAAGGATGAAACGAGCGACATTACTATATACAAAAAATATATCTTGCGAGTTTCATCTTATACCGATGATAAACGAAATCTTATAAGATGAAATTTACAGCAGAACAAATAGCGGGTATTTTGCAAGGTGAAGTTGTAGGAAATCCGAATGTAGAAGTTTTTAAACTCTCGAAAATAGAGGAAGGAACTGAAGGGTCGCTTACATTTTTAGCCAATCCAAAATACATAAATTACATATATTCTACCAAAGCGTCAATTACAATTGTTAACGCTTCATTCATTCCAGAACAGGAAATTACAACCACACTTATTAAGGTTGAAGATGCCTATAAATCGTTTTCCAAACTTTTAGAATACTACAATCAGGTTAAATTAATGAAATCGGGTATTGAACAACCTTCAGTGATTTCAGACAATGTAACTTATGGTGAAAATCTATACCTTGGAAGCTTTTGTTATATTGGAAAAAATGTAACTATTGGTAACGATGTTAAAATTTATCCAAACAGTTTTATTGGGGATAATGTTGTAATTGGAGACGGAACAGTTTTATTTGCAGGCGCAAGAATTTATTCTGAAACTGAAATAGGAAAAAACTGTACTATACATTCTGGAACTATTGTTGGTTCAGATGGTTTTGGTTTTGCACCTCAGGAAGACGGTACTTTTGCTAAAGTGCCACAAATTGGAAATGTAATCATTGAAGATAATGTTGAAATTGGAGCATGCTCAACTATAGACCGTGCAACTTTAGGATCAACAATTATTCGAAAAGGTGTGAAGCTTGATAATCAAATTCAAATTGCTCACAATGTTGAAATTGGTGAGAATACTGTAATTGCCTCACAAACAGGTGTTGCGGGTTCAACCAAAATTGGAAAAAATTGCATGATTGGAGGGCAAGTTGGAATAGTAGGCCATATTACCATTGGTGATAATGTAAAAATTCAAGCGCAGTCTGGTGTAGGAAGAACAGTTAAAGACAACGAAACAATTCAAGGAAGTCCAGCTTTTGGATATGGAGATTTTAATAAATCGTATGTACATTTTAAAAATCTTCCTAAAATTGTAAACGATCTTCACCAAGTGAAGAAAGAAATTAATGAAACAAACTAAAATTAAATACAAAAACCATGGTTAAGCAAAAAACCATTCAAAACGAGATTACTTTAAAAGGGGTAGGTTTACATACCGGTCAAGAAGTAACAATGACATTCAAACCGGCACCTGTTAACAACGGCTTTACATTTGTTCGTGTTGATTTGGAAGGGCAACCTGTTATTGAAGCTGACGCTAATTATGTAGTAACTACACAACGCGGTACAAATCTTGAGAAATTAGGAGTAAAAATCCAAACTTCAGAGCATGTGCTTGCTGCTTTTGTGGGGTGTGATATTGATAATGCTATAATTGAATTGAATGCTTCTGAGCCTCCAATCATGGATGGTTCATCGAAATATTTTGTTGAAGCAATTGAAAAAGCGGGTGTTGTTGAGCAAGATGCTGAACGTTGTGTTTATGTAGTAAAAGAAGTTATTTCGTATACTGATGAAGCAACAGGAAGTGAAATCACAGTTATTCCTGCCGATGATTATCAGGTTACTGCAATGGTAGATTTTGGAACTAAAGTTTTAGGTACTCAAAATGCGACTATGAAGTCCATTTCTGAGTTTAAAGAAGAAATCGCGAATTGTAGAACATTTAGCTTTTTACACGAACTTGAAGGTCTTTTAGAGCATGGTTTAATTAAAGGTGGAGATTTAAACAACGCAATTGTTTATGTTGATAAAGACATCTCACTAGAAACTATGGAGCGTTTAAAAGTGGCTTTTGGTAAAGATAAAATTAGTGTTAAGCCTAACGGAATTCTGGATAACTTAACCTTGCATTTTCCAAATGAAGCGGCACGTCATAAATTATTAGATGTAGTAGGGGATTTGGCCTTAATTGGTATTCGTATCAAAGGAAAAGTAATCGCTAACAAACCTGGGCATTTTGTAAATACTATGTTTGCTAAAAAAATGTATAAGATTATCAAAAACGAACAAAAAAATCATGTTCCGGTTTTTGATTTACACAAAGAGCCTTTGATGGATGTTACAAAAATCCAATCGATGTTGCCTCACCGTTATCCGTTTATTTTAGTGGATAAAATTTTAGAAATGTCTGAAACACATGTGGTTGGATTGAAAAATGTAACCATGAATGAGCAGTTTTTCGTAGGACATTTTCCTGGAGCACCAGTAATGCCGGGAGTTTTGATTATTGAAGCAATGGCGCAAACTGGTGGTATTTTAATTTTAAGTACTGTTCCTGATCCAGAAAATTATCTGACCTATTTTATGAAAATTGATAATGTTAAATTTAAACATAAAGTGCTACCAGGAGATACTTTAATTTTTAAATTGGAGTTATTATCGCCAATTCGTCGCGGAATTTGCCATATGCAAGCAAGTGCTTATGCTAATGGTAAATTAGTAACAGAAGCAGAATTAATGGCACAAATTGTAAAAAAGAACTAACACATTACTTATGAATCAACCTTTAGCATATGTTCATCCGGGTGCAAAAATTGCCAAAAATGTGGTAATTGAACCTTTTACAACCATTCATAATAATGTTGAAATAGGTGAAGGAACTTGGATAGGTTCTAATGTAACCATCATGGAAGGTGCAAGAATTGGTAAAAATTGTAATATTTTTCCAGGAGCAGTAATATCTGCAGTGCCTCAAGATTTAAAATTTGGTGGTGAAGAATCACTTGCAATAATTGGAGATAACACTACTATTAGAGAGTGTGTTACGGTTAACAGAGGTACAATTGCATCTGGTCAAACCAAAATTGGAAAAAACTGTCTGGTAATGGCAACTGCTCACATTGCTCACGATTGTCATATTGGTGATAATGCCATTATCGTTAATGGTGTTGCTCTTGCAGGACATGTTATAGTGGGGGATTATGCAGTTATTGGAGGATTAGCAGCTATTCACCAGTTTATTCATATTGGTGATCATGCAATGGTTTCCGGAGGTTCTTTAGTTCGTAAAGATGTACCACCTTTTACAAAAGCTGCTAAAGAGCCGCTTTCTTATGTTGGAATCAACTCTGTAGGTTTGCGTAGAAGAGGTTTTACAACTGAAAAAATCAGAGAAATTCAAGATATTTACCGAATTTTATATCAAAAAAATTACAACACAACCCAAGCTTTAAGCATCATTGAAGCAGAAATGGAAGCAACTCCAGAACGTGATGATATCATCATGTTCATTCGTAATTCTTCTCGTGGAATTATGAAAGGATACAGTGGAGGTTCTTTTTAATTAGTAACGTAACAAATACAATAATAAATATAATGGCAACTACAGCAGATATCAGAAACGGATTATGCATTAAATTTAATCACGATATTTACAAAATCGTTGAATTCTTACATGTAAAACCTGGTAAAGGACCAGCTTTCGTAAGAACTAAACTTAAAAGCTTAACTAACGGGAAAGTTTTAGATAATACTTTTTCTGCAGGACATAAAATTGATGTGGTTCGTGTAGAAACTCATACATTCCAATACTTATATGCAGAAGGTGCAGATTTTCACTTCATGAATACTGAAACTTTCGAGCAAATTTCTTTAAATAAAGACATTCTTGATGCTCCAGATTTATTAAAAGAAGGAACTAATGTAATGGTTCAAATCAATGCAGAAACGGAAGCTCCGCTTGCTGTAGATATGCCTGCATCGGTTGTTCTTGAAATCACGTATACAGAGCCAGGTGTTAAAGGTAATACAGCAACAAATGCAACTAAACCTGCTACAGTAGAAACGGGTGCTCAAATTAACGTTCCTTTATTCATTAACGAAGGTGATAAAGTTAAAATTGATACAGCTACCGGATCTTACATGGAGCGTGTAAAAGAGTAATATTTTACAGTATTCAGTAATTAGTGTTCAGTTGGTTTTATCTGAATGCTGAGCGCTGACTGCCTTTACTGAACACTAAATAATATGAAGTTTTCTAAAAAACATACTTTACAAGAAATTGCCAATATAATCCAATGTGACTATGTTGGCAATTCTGATTTTCCGGTATTAGGCATGAATGAAATTCATGTTGTTGAGCCTGGAGATATCGTTTTTGTAGACCATCCCAAATACTACGACAAAGCCTTGCAATCGGCTGCAACCATAGTATTGATTAACAAAAAAGTAGATTGTCCTGAAGGAAAAGCACTTTTAATTTCAGATGATCCATTTCGTGATTTCAATACGTTGACGAAACATTTTAGGCCGTTTCAATCCTCCTCTGTTGCTGTTTCAGATTCAGCAGTTATCGGAGAAGGAACAATAATTCAGCCAAATTGTTTTATCGGCAATAATGTCACTATTGGTAAGAATTGCTTAATTCATGCTAATGTTGTTATATACGACAATAGCGTGATTGGCGATAATGTTATTATTCATTCAGGAAGTATTTTAGGTGCCGATGCTTTTTATTATAAAAAACGTCCTGAAGGTTTTGATCAATTATTATCGGGTGGTAGAGTTGTTATCGAAGACAATGTAGGTATTGGTGCATTATGTACCATCGATAAAGGTGTTACTGGAGATACTACAATTGGAGCAGGTACAAAAATAGACAACCAGGTGCACGTGGGTCACGATACCATCATTGGTAAAAAATGCTTGATTGCATCTCAAACTGGAATTGCTGGTTGTGTGGTTATTGAAGACGAAGTAACGCTTTGGGGTCAAGTTGGAACTACAAGTGGTATCACTATTGGTGAGAAAGCGGTAATTTTAGGACAAACTGGTGTTACTAAATCTGTTGAAGGTGGAAAAACATATTTTGGTACCCCAATAGAGGAGTCGCGTGAAAAACTTAAGCAATTGGCTAATGTTAAGAAAATCCCAGAAATATTAAATAAACTAAATAAAAATGACGGCTAAAGAACTTGTTACTTCTTTTTATCAATCGGATGCTTTACGAGATAAAGATGTTGTAGAGCGTTTTTTTCATGAGGATATGCAATTTGATTGGCACAGCTCTAAAGGATTTCTTAAAATGGGTAAAACTGATTTTAAAGAATTAGCTGTCGAAATGAAACGTTCGTATACATCGTCTCGTATTGAAATATCTCATGTGATTGAAGAAAATAACACGGTTTCTATTCGTTTTACCTATTTTGTTACACCAATTGAGAGTCCGAATGAAGAAGCAGTTTTAGCTCATTTTATGACGATTTGGGAAATAAAGGACAATAAATTGTATCGCGGATTTCAAATGAGTCAATTAGGCTAATTCTTTTTAAAAATCTTAAAAGTTTATGTCAAAATAGTTTAGATATTTCTATCAAAAGTCTATTTTTGCATTGCAAATTTTCAAACAACATAAAAAACAATATCATGAGTGTTTTAGTAAATAAGAATTCTAAAATAATTGTTCAAGGTTTTACAGGTAGTGAAGGTACTTTTCACGCTTCTCAAATGATTGAATACGGAACAAACGTTGTAGGTGGTGTAACTCCAGGTAAAGGAGGAACTATGCACTTAGATCGTCCTGTGTTTAATACTGTTAAAGATGCTGTTGATAAAGCAGGAGCAGACACTTCAATTATTTTCGTACCACCAGCTTTTGCTGCAGATGCTATTATGGAAGCTGCAGACGCGGGTATCAAAGTAATTATCTGTATTACTGAAGGAATTCCTGTTGCAGACATGATAAAAGCATACGATTACATCAAAACAAGAGATTGTCGTTTAGTAGGTCCAAACTGTCCAGGAGTTATTACTCCAGAAGAAGCAAAAGTTGGTATTATGCCAGGTTTCGTTTTCAAAAAAGGAAAAGTAGGTATCGTTTCTAAATCAGGAACTTTAACATACGAAGCTGCTGATCAAGTAGTTCGTCAAGGTTTTGGTATTACTACAGCTATCGGAATTGGTGGAGATCCAATCATCGGAACAACCACAAAAGAAGCTGTTGAATTATTAATGAATGACCCAGAAACAGAACTAATCATTATGATTGGTGAAATCGGTGGTCAATTAGAAGCAGATGCTGCACGTTGGGTTAAAGCTGACGGTAACAGAAAACCAGTTGTAGGTTTCATCGCTGGTGAAACAGCTCCAAAAGGACGTACAATGGGTCATGCTGGTGCTATTGTTGGTGGTGCTGATGATACAGCTGAAGCTAAAAAACGCATTATGAGAGAAAACGGAATTCACGTTGTAGATTCTCCTGCTGAAATTGGTAAAAAAGTTAAAGAAGTTATCGGATAATTTTCGATTATCATACAATACAAAAGCCCTGCATACAGCAGGGCTTTTTTAATGAAGTTAAATTGCTGCTTTAGATTTCTTAGTTTTATTTTTTCGTATTTTTTTTAATAAATCATCTATCGAAAGATTATACTTTGCTACCAGCACCAAACGATTGTCTTTTTGAGTATTTAGGCGCTCGTCATAAAAGGCTCCTAAGCTAATGGTATTTCCATATTTAAATTTATAAGCTCCGCCAACTGTTGTTCGCAAGCGGTTAAAACGTAAGGCGTAATCTCTGTTTCTGAGTTTCAGAAATACTTCGCTCTCAATAAAAAATGAAGCTTTAGAATTTGGGACATTATAATCTAGTTTTATTTCTTCTCGTAAAATATGGTTGGGCGGATTAAATACTGCCATATAGTCTTTATCGAAACTTCCGGTATTAAACTGATATTTTGTTGTAAACGACCAGGTGAAATCATTTAAAAATTTTTGATTGTATCGAAAAGCGCCAAATATTCTATGATTGTCTTTTGTGTAAGATGTAGTGAATCGATAGCCCGTTTCTAAGCTAAACTTTTTATTTATATCGTATTGAATTGTTCCTTGTACATAACTGTTTCTAAACTCCTGTAAATCATTTTGTAATGCGTAACGGTATTCGGTATCGAATTTCCAATGTTTGTTTAAGCGATAATCAATAGACGAAATTAATCGCGATTGTAAATCGGTATTCGACTGACAAAACACAAGTGCCGGCGCTAACAATGTCCCTATTGAAAAATACTTCTTAATCATGATCCGATTGTTTTGGAACATTGTTTTCACTGTCTTTTGCATAATAAAAAGCTTTAATATGTGCAGTGTCTTTTAAATAGTCTATCGAGATAATTTCAACTCGGTGTATTTTCAGTCCGGTTCTTTCGCTTAAATCTTCAAGTAATTGATCTCGAGTATCTGGTTTTATGTAGTCAATTCTGTCGTAGATAATCTCTTTGGCATTTTCATTTTTCAAGAAGTCTAGGCGTTCGAGAAAATAGGTAAGAAACAAAACTAATATATTGCAGCCTATTAAAATTTTATAGCTTTTATCGATTGCAGCTAAAGAATTAAGCATTGCCAAAGCCACACACACGAAAAAATAGCCCATATCTTTTATGGAAATTGCAATGGTTCTGTAGCGAATAATCGAAAACATGGCGAAAAGTCCAAAGGCAAATCCAATTTTGATTTGTGCAGCGGCTAACAAACTACAAATCATAAAATTAACAACATTGAAAACTATAAATGTGAATATAAAATCTTTGTTTTTATGTTTAGGATAATAGATGCAAACCAAAAGCATAACCGATAAAAAATCGATAATGGCTCTAGTGATTAAATCGGCCGAATTAATGGTTGCTATTAGCAAAGTATCATCTATTTCCATTCTTTTTGTAATTGATTAATTTTTCGTAGTAGTGGTTTAAAATTATTTTTTTTGACGTTTTCATTTAAACAAATTACACCACATATATATTTGCTTATACTTTGTTTTCGAATAATATGTTCACGTAACAACTTAATAATAGGAGAGGAAGGATTATTTCTATTTTGCTTGACTTCCAAGATTACAATTTTTCCGAAATCAACATCTTTATTTTCATCAATAAAATGAAGGTCCATGTCTATGGTAACTCTTTCAGAAAGCGTATGATTTACAAGGGTTACCCGATGAAAATTATTTTTAAGAATTAAATTAACTTCATCAATATTGCGTTTGGCAAAATATTCAATCATAGTCATTCGTTCCTCGTCAATTTCAGAAATCATTTCGGGAACAAGTTCTCGGTATTTGTTTGTTCGTTCGATTTTTTCTTTCTTCTTTATTTCAAAAAAACATAAATCGGTTTCAAGATATTTGCGAGTTCTAACTTTAATTCGATTTACATAACCGTTGTGATGGTCTTTAAAAAACTGCAAATCGGGAGTGTCGAAATAATTATTTTCATAGGAAAAAATGCGATTGTCATTAATTTCTAAAACTGCATAATTACTTAGCAAACAAGGCATTATTTTGTCTAGTTGACTTTCGCTCAATACAAACTTACTATCTATTCGATTCAATAAAGCAACACTTTCCATTTCATCAATGGTGATAGGCTTTAAAGTTGATATAGTAGTAGTAAAATTTGATTGCATAGCTTTAGATTGAAATAACAAAATCTTCCATTTTAACATCTTCTTTTTTTGAACCAACAGTAACTGTTCTTAGTACATAAGTTTGATCCCACGGACAATAGTCGCAGTCGCCAATTACCCATATATCATAAGTTCCTTTTTGGAGAAAATCAAACTTAAACGAACCATCATAATAGGTGTCAACATGATCATAAAATGAATTATCACCATGTGAACTGATATAAACTTTAATTCCGGCCAGATAACCTTCGCTAACTAATGTACCGCTGGAATTATAGTCCTTAGCATAAACTTTTCCGCTAATAGAAGCTAATCCGCCATAACCTTCTTCTTTGCTACAGGAGGATAATAGGAATGCAATAGCTAAAATGAGAGCATATAAATACCTTTTCATTGTGATGAATTTTAAATTAAACCAAAATATCTTCATTTGTAAAATGAATAATAAGTCGAATGCAAACTGGTAAAGTGTACCGAAACTGTTTGTTGGGTTAAAGAAGTTTGTGATGAATCACAGTGGTATTTATTTAAGAAATATCGTATTCTTTTATATAGGTCAAAAATACTACAATTCTAAAAATTGAACAATTCTATAAGTATTTATTTATGCTTTAATCGTTGTATATGAGGTAATTATCGTTTATTGGTAAAAAAAAGCCCCGCTAACTGCAGGGCGTTTTTTTTTAAAAAGGATTAGACCATTTTGGGTCGGTATACACATTCGTTCCAGATAATGTTTTCAAGAAAGCTATGACTGCTGCGACTTCCTGTTGCGTTAAATTTAACTGTTGTCCATTTCCACCTGGCGTTAATTTAGGGTCTAAATTAGTATTTCCAGGCGCAATAGTAATAGTTCCGTAATGAGAAACAGCTGTTTGTAAATCGGTAAACACTCCTGTATGCATCATTGGTCCGTTTAGAACACCATTGGTTTTCATTAAATCACGTAACGAAGGAGCTCTAGTATTCGTAATATCTATACCTGTCCCTGCCAAGGTACCAATTATACCGTTATTTCCAGAATTAGGAGCAATATCAAATTCGGGTGCAGCATGACATCCAGCACAACCAATACCACCTCCAGTTCGAGAACCGTTAGCATCAAAAACCGGTGGAGCTAAAAACAAGTTTTTACCATTGTTTTCTTGAGCTGTGAAATTAGAAAAAGGCTGTCCGTCATTTGCTGCTAAAGCTCTACCTGCATCGTATTTAGAATCGAATGATTGTATGCTTCTAATGAATTGAGCCAAAGCGGTTTGTATTTTTCCTTCGGTAATTTCTTCACTTCCGTAAACAAACTTAAAAAGTTCTTTATAATAGGCTATACCGTTTAATTTTGAAATTAAGGCATCAAAACTTTCGTCTCCATCGGCACCGCTAAAGCCCATTTCTCCATGATTTTTAATAGGCATTGTGCTTTGTACTTCAAGACTAGATGCACGTTCATCCCAAAAGAATTTGGTTTCTAAAGCAAATCGTGTATTAATTAAACGCATTGCATGTCTGCCTGTTGTTCCGTTTACTCCAGTGCTAGCAACATTAGTGTCACTAAATGCATTAGCTTGTTGATGACAGCTTGCACATGAAATGGTGTTGTTTGATGAGAGATTTTTGTCGTAAAATAAAACTCTTCCTAAAGTAGCTCCTTTGTCTGTAATTGGATTGAGAACCGAATTGTCTTTGGTAATGTAATTAGGAATCGTTTGATTGGCATAATTACTTAAATTGTTTAAATCGATAGATTCTCCAAAAGCAGCTTCAACATTGGGATAGCTTGGCTCAATAGCGGTGTAGTTGTCTTCATTGTTACAGGAAACAAGAAACAACAAAATACCTGGTAAAAATACAATATGTTTTTTCATAGGTTTTGGGTTTGGTTTCCAATAGGACAGTAAAATAAACAAAAGGTTTAATCTGTTGAATGAAAAACAAAAAAGGTTATTCTTCAAACTGCAAACAATTCCTATATTTGTAACTCGTAAAAAAAAAACAAACTAACAAACCATACAAAAAGAAACATGAAATTACTTGAAGGAAAAACAGCTATCATAACTGGAGCGAGTAGAGGAATTGGTAAAGGAATTGCTGAAGTTTTTGCTAAAAACGGAGCTAATGTTGCTTTTACTTATAGTTCTTCAGCTGCAGCTGCTCAAGAATTAGAAAATGAATTAATTGCTTTAGGTGTAAAAGCTAAAGGATATCAATCAAATGCTGCCGATTTTAACGAAGCTCAAAAATTGGTTGACGATGTAATTGCAGAATTCGGAACTGTAGATATTCTTATCAATAACGCAGGAATTACAAAAGATAATTTGTTAATGCGAATTTCTGAAGAAGATTTTGATACCGTAATCGATGTGAATTTGAAGTCGGTTTTCAATATGACTAAAGCCGTTCAAAAAATCATGTTGAAAAACAGAGCGGGTTCTATCATTAATATGAGTTCTGTAGTTGGTGTTAAAGGGAATGCGGGCCAAACCAATTATGCTGCATCTAAAGCTGGTGTTATTGGATTTTCGAAATCGGTTGCTTTAGAGTTAGGATCGAGAAATATTCGTTGTAATGTAATTGCTCCTGGCTTTATTGAAACAGAAATGACTGCAAAATTAAACGAAGATGTAGTTAAAGGATGGAGAGAAAATATTCCTTTGAAAAGAGGTGGTACTCCAGAAGATGTAGCCAACGCTTGTGTTTTCTTATCATGCGATTTATCTGCCTATGTAACAGGTCAGGTTCTTAACGTAGATGGAGGAATGTTGACTTAATTAAGTTTAAAACGATTTGTTATCAGCTTTTTTAAAAAATACTGAATAACTAAAAAATCAAAATAATAAAATGACACTAAGCACAATTTTACTTCTTGTTTTATCTGTATTTTTTGCTGCTGGCTTGTCGTTTTACCAATATTTATATAAAGCCAAAATCAATTCAAAACTGAATTTGTTTTTGGCTTTTTTGCGTTTTATAGCCTTGTTTTCGCTTTTGGTTTTACTTATAAATCCAATTATTTCGAGAAAAACTTTCGAAATTGTAAAAACACCTTTACCAATTGTTGTTGATAATTCGCTATCCATTCACGAATTGAATCAAGACAATGTTGCAGCCCAATTGAGCCAGAAATTGTCTGAAAACAGCAAACTGAAAGATAAGTTTGAAGTTCAGGTATATGGTTTTGATGAAGATTTTAAAGCGACAGACACTTTTAATTTTAAAGGCAAGCAAACACACATTGATTTAGTAGCTCAAAATTTGAAGCAATTTTATAGAAATCAAAGTTATCCGGTTGTTTTGCTAACAGATGGAAATCAAACAATTGGGAATGATTATGTTTATAGTTTTCAAGAAAACACTACAGTTTACCCTTTGGTTTTAGGTGATACTACAGCTGTTTTCGATTTAAAAATTAATCAGTTAAATGTAAACAAGTACGCTTTCCTTAAAAATAAATTTCCAGTGGAAGTTTTTGTTCAATACAATGGAAACAAGCCAATTACAGCTTCGTTCAATATTAAACAGGAAAATTCCATTGTTCACAAACAGACTGTTACTTTTACGTCACATCAAAAAGCTCAGGTTCTATCGGTTTTATTGAATGCTGATAGAGTAGGTGTTCAAAAATTTAAAGCCGAAATTTCTTCACCTGAGAAAGAGAAAAACAGTTATAATAATTCAAAGAATTTTGCTGTTGAAGTTATAGATCAGCGTACCGAAATTGCATTGATTTCATCAATTAATCATCCGGATTTAGGGGTTTTAAAACGCGCAATAGAAGCTAATCAAATGCGTAAAGTAAATATTCTTAAACCTAATGAAATCAAAAGTTTAGAAGATTATAATGTTTTAATTTTTTATCAGCCAAACATTGAATTCAAATCGGTTTTCGAACAAAATGCAAATCTAAAATCAAATGCATGGTTGATTACGGGTACTGCAACCGATTATAATTTTTTAAATCAGTTTCAGAATTTGATTCAGTTCAAAATGTCAGGAATCAAAGAAGATTATACTGCTGAATTCAATTCGGATTTTAACACATTTGCTATTGATAATATTGGTTTCGAAAAATTGCCTCCGTTAGATAACGCGTTTGGAACAATTTCGATAAAAGGAAATTACAACACATTGTTAAAAGCTAAAGTGCGAAATTTAAGTACAGATAATCCGTTACTGACGTATACCGAAAATGGCATGCATCGGAATGCCTTTCTATTTGGAGAAAACATTTGGAAATGGCGAATGGAAAGCTATTTAAACCATAAATCGTTTGATTCTTTTGATGTGTTTATTGATAAAACCATTCAGTACTTAGCTTCAAACAGCACTAAAAAATCCTTAATAGTAAATCACGAAAGCTTTTACAATTCTGGAGAAAGCATTAAAATAGAAGCGCAATATTTCAATAAAAACTACGAATTTGATGACAATGCTCGCTTATCTATAAGCCTTAAAAACAATCAGAATACCAAAGTAAAAACGTTTGATTTTTTAAAAGGGGATAACAATTATTCCGTTGATTTAGACGGATTAGCTCCAGGGAAATACAATATTACTGTTCAGGAAAATAATTCCAAGTCGAAATATTTTGGTAGTTTTGAAGTATTAGATTTTGAAATTGAAAAACAGTTTGTTAACCCAGATGTTAACCGTCTTCGTCAAGTTGCCGATAATACTTCTGGCAATGTTTATTTCCCTAATCAAGTAGATTCACTTATTGAAAAACTAGTACAAAACGACAACTACAAACCAGTCGAAAAAGCAATTATAAAACAAACTCCTTTAATTGATTGGGGTTGGCTCTTAGCGTTTTTTGTATTAGCTGTTGCTGCCGAATGGTTTACTCGAAAATATAACGGCTTACTTTAATTAGCATTATAACTCTTATTTTTAAGCACTTCTGAAGCAAATTGATAATAACTAATAGTTTCGTTTTTTAGGTTTTTATCAACAGCTTTTTTAGGTTTTTCTTCAAACTTAATCGGAATTACAGAAGCATTTTCAGGTGCTTGTTTTATTAATTCAAATTGTTTTACACGTTTCACTGGCGACAGAATAGTCAAGGTGTTGTTTTTCACAAAACCTAAATCCTGATACGTTGCAATGAACGCTCTGGGTTGGTAGTTTGCTTTTAAAACATCTTGCCCAAAAAACTTACTTTGATATGAAAAATTAAGGATACCAAAAACAGTAGGCATCAAATCGATTTGCGACATTAGTATATCGTTACGTTGTGGTTTAATAAATCCTGGAGAATATACCATAGCAGGAATATGATATTTATCCATTGGCAATTCGGTTTTCCCCGAACTTGAAGCACAATGATCTGCAACAATTACAAAAACTGTATTTTTAAACCAAGGTTGTTTTTCGGCAGTTTTAAAAAATTCACGAAGCGCGTAGTCTGTATATTTTACACCGCCTTCTCTTGATTTTGAAGTAGGAGGAATGTCAATTTTATGGTCAGGATAGGTGTATGGCCTGTGGTTACTTACAGTCATCCAGTGGTTAAAAAATGGCTTTCCAGATTTTGCTTCTTCATTCATAACTTGAATGGCTTTTGCACCCATATCTTCGTCGCAAACACCCCAAATATTTGAAAACGTTATTTCATTGGGTTTAAAGCTTGATTTGTCTACAATATCATAACCGTTACCTCCAAAAAAATCTTTCATATTATCGAAGAAGGCATCACCACCATATAGGTATTTTACATCATACCCTTTTTGAGCAAACACATGTCCTGTAGAAAATTTATCTTTATTATCGGCTCTTTTTACAATACTCTCGCCCGCAGTGGGCGGAATGCAAAGTGTTACTGCTTCTAAACCTCTAACGGTTCGTCCACCTGTAGCGTATAAATTAGTGAAAAATAAACTTTGATTTGTCAGAGAATCTAAGAAAGGTGTAATATTTTGGGTATTACCATAAGCTTTCATAAAATCAGCACTCATACTTTCAATAGTTATTAAAACTACATTTTTATGGATTTCTGTACTATCCGATTTTATCTCTCTGATAGTTGAGCTTGATTTTGACGCCGGAAATATATTAGTAAGATTTGAAGCAACTTGTTCATTCGGAAGCGTTTCAAAAAACTTAAAGTAGTCTAATTCACTACTTTTAAATGCTTGGTAAAACTTATAAACTCCATTAGCCTGTAGTTCATTGCTAAAAACATTTCTATCGTTTTCAAATTTTGCCATAAATGGTATCATAACAAACGATAACCAGATTAAACCTCCAAAAACAAGAGTTAGTTTTAATTTTTCAAAAAAGGATGGAATATTGTCTAAATAAACTTTTGACTTCTTAACAATATATCTCGTAGAGAAAAATGCAACCAAACCTACAATAGTAAACAAAGGAACTACTGGATAAGATTCCATGATATTGCCAATTACTGTGTTGGTATAGACTAAATAATCGACAGCAATAAAATTGTATCGAACACCAAATTCATTCCAAAAGAAAAATTCACTAATAGCATTTTGAATAATTACTAATACAAAAATGAATATCGCAATTGAAAACAAAGCAAAACGAATCTGTTTTCTGTAATTCGGAAGAAACAGTAATAATCCGAAAAGCAAGGTTTTGAGTCCGATGAAAATCATTCCTATAGTTGGAACAACACCACCATATTCATTTAATATTGTATTGAAAAAGGAAACGTAAAGTAAAAGACCTGCTAATAGTCCAAAAATTATATAACCCCAAGGTTTTTCAAATTTGGAATTGGAAAGAAAAAGCAAATACAACCATAGAATTATACTGGCTGAAAGAAAAATAAAAACATCTGAAGCAAGTCCGAAAGTAAATATCTTAAATATTTCTGTAAAGCTAAAACTAGACTGTGTAATAGGATGAAACAGAAGAACTATTCTTAAAACAATATTTACAATCAAGTAAAAGGCGCTTAAATATAAAAACGGATAAAGACTTTTTGATATTTTCATTTTTGGATATAATAGGTAAAACAAACGTATTAATAATTATTGGAATTTTCCTTAAGTTTTGCTTAAGCACTTTTTATTATACTACATAAAGTTGTTATTTTGTATAATAACCGAAGATCAAATGCATATTTTAATCATTGAAGACGAATTAGGTATTTCTAACTTTTTAAAACAAGGATTAGAAGAGGAAAATTATGAGGTAACCGTTGCGCAATCTGGTGAAGAAGGATTGATTATGTTTGAAAAGCTAAAGCCAAGTTTAATACTTTTAGACTGGATGTTGCCTAAAAAATCGGGTATCGAAGTTTGTAAAACTATTCGTGAAAAGGATAAAAAAACGCCCATTTTATTTCTTACTGCAAAAGATACGATACAAGATACGATTGAAGGTTTAAAGTCTGGGGCAAACGATTATATTAAAAAACCTTTTAGTTTTGAAGAACTGTTAGAACGAATCAAGATTCATTTTCGAAACGACAATAAAGATTTAATGTTATCGCTTGGAAGAATACAGTTGAATCTTCAAAAATATTCGGTTTCTATTGATGGTAAAGAAGTTGGTTTCACTCAAAGAGAATTTGAATTACTTAAATATTTAATTGAAAATAAAGGAACAGTATGCTCTCGCACGAGTATTATTGAAGATGTTTGGGGTATTCATTTCGAATACGATACAGGTGTAATAGATGTATTTATCAACGCTATTCGTAAAAAACTTCAATTAAATAAAGACGAAGATTATATTAAAACCATTCGCGGTGTTGGATACTTAGCCGAAGATAATTCTTAAACCCATGCTGCAACTTTCCTTTAAAAATAGAATTGCATTCAATTACATATTTTCTACAGCATTATTAATTTTTGCTGTATTTTTCGCCGTTTACTCTACGGTTAAATACTCAGTAATAAAAGATGTTAAAAGCGACATCAAACAGGAGATTAATCTCCATATGACTGAGATGATTTTTAGCAATGACTCTATTATTTGGATTGATAAAACCGAGTGGGAAGAGCAGGAGCACAACGGTTTTACTATAAATCCTGTTTTTATTGAAGTTAAAGATGTTGCTGGTAAAACAATTGAAAAGTCACCAAACTTAAAAGATCAAGGTTTGTTGGTTAACACTGGTAGTAATAATTCGTTTTTTACAGAAACCAAAATAAACAACCAGACTATTCAGTTATATCAAACCCCAATACTATTTAAAGGAGAAAAGAAAGGTTATCTGTTAGTAGCAATGTCTATAGAGCACCAAGTGCAATTGTTGCAAAATCTAAGAATGATTCTTTATATTTTATTTCCAATTATACTATTAGTATTATTCTTTATAGCCCGAATTATCGCCGGAAGAAGTATAAGGCCAATCAATTCCATTATCCAAACTTCAAATATGATTACAAAAGATAATTTGAAGTACCGAATAGATTCTCCAAAGAATAAAGATGAATTGTACGAGCTAACCTCTACAATAAACGGACTCCTAGATCGTATTGAAAATACCATAGAGCGTGAAAAAAACTTTACTTCAGATGCTTCACATGAGCTTAGAACGCCATTAGCTGTAGTTAAAGGAACACTTGAGGTATTGGTTCGTAAAAACCGTAGTAAAGAGGAATATGAAGATAAAATAAAACTATGTATTTCAGAAATTGACCGGTTAAATATATTGATTGACGAACTATTAATGTTAGCTCGTTTTGAAAATCATAAAAAGGAAATTCATAACGAATCGGTTTATTTAAATGCCATGGTATTGGATACATTGGCGCGTTATTCTGATAAAATTGAAACTAAAAAAATTAAAATCGAAACTCATTTTAACGAAGATTTTTATGTTTCATCAGATCATCACATGGTCAGTATAATTTTTTCCAATTTAATGTCTAATGCCTTGAAATACGTAAACGAAAAAGGTAATATCTCAATTCAATTAGAAAAACATAACAGTTCAACTATTCTTTCTGTATCAAACTCGGGTTCTACGATTCCACAAAACGAACTCGAGAAAATTTTTGCTCCATTTTACCGAATAACATCTACAAATACTAGCACAACCAAAGGTTTTGGTTTAGGACTTTCTATTGTTAAACGCTTCTGTGAATATTTAGACATTACTGTTTCAATTCAAAGCGAAAACAATAATTCAACGAAATTTATTTTAGAATTCAAATAAAAACATAGTACATTTATAAAAAACAATTTATATGAACGACGCTCATTTACATATGGTGTTTAACCATTTTCCAATTATTGGAAGTATTTTCGGCTTTGGTATTTTATTGGCTGGAACGTTATTGAAAAACAAATCGGTTCAACACACTGCTTATGTACTATTAATTATTTCAGCAATTTTCGGAATGCTAACCATGAGAACTGGAGAAGGAGCAGAGGAGATTGCGGAAGAATTAGGTATTTCACATCATTTAATTCATGAACATGAAGAATTAGGTGAAAAATTTGCGATTCTTTTATATTTAACCGGAGCAATATCGCTTTTAGGATTAATAACATCTATCAAAAATCATCCAAAGGCTAAGTTGTTCGTTTTTGTAACGTTGTTTTTGTCTTTAGGTTCTGCGGCTCTTGCAAAATTTGTAGGTACTTCTGGTGGCGAAATCCGTCATACCGAAATTCGTGAAAATAATGGTACCTCTACAAACGATGAACACCATGAACGAGTTGAAAATGATTAATCATATAAATTCTGTATTATGATTTCTAAAGCAACATTAGATTTTCTAACCAATTTAAAATCGAATAATAATCGAGAGTGGTTCGCTGAAAATAAGAAAGAGTTTCAAAAACTTGAAAAAGATTTCAATGCCTATGTTCAGGAAATTGTAACCGAATTATCTAAATCGGACAGTATCGATAAAGTTCAAAAGTTTAGAATTTATCGTGATGTTCGTTTTTCAAAAGACAAATCGCCTTATAAAACTAATTTTGGAGTTGCTTTAGGTAGAACAAAACCGATGTTACGTGGCGGATATTATCTTCATATTGAACCAGGAGGTAGCTTCGTTGGTGGTGGTTTTTGGGAACCTAATGCCGAAGATTTAAACCGAATTCGAAAAGAATTTGAAATGGATGATACCGAAATTAGAGCAATTATAGCCGATAAAAACTTTATAAATATGTTTGGCAGCTTACAAGGCGATGAATTGAAAACAGCACCTAAAGGCTTCAATAAGGAACACCCTGCTATTGATTTAATTCGTAAAAAGCAATATCTTATTTCTAGAAAATTTACAGATAAAGAAGTAATGAGTAACGATTTTAAAGATAATGTCGTTCAAACATTTAAAGCTATGCGACCTTTTTTTGACTATATGAGTGAGGTTTTAGGAACTAACTTAAATGGTGAAAGTATTTACTAATTAAAAGTATTGATTATGAAAAACTATCTTATTATTGGTATTTCCATTGCACTTGTAAGTATTGGATTTTCTTGTTCAAGTTTACCAGGAACAACAGGAACTCAAACAGCAACTAATGAGTTAACTTCAACAGCTTGGCGGTTGGTTAAATTCGACGGTAAAGAAATAGACAGTACAACTTTTACTAAAACTCCAGAAGTTCGTTTTTGGGTGGGGTCTAAAGTTACCGGTAACGACGGTTGTAATTTATTTACCGGAACATATACCATTCAAGCAGATAAAATTCTTTTTGGAAATTTAGCCGGAACAAAAATGGCTTGCATGAATACTAACTTTGAGAATTATAACAAGTTTTTAAATCGAACCAATAAATTTAAAGTAATAAGTAACAAACTTTATTTTTATGAAGGTACAACAGAATTAATGAGCTACGTTAAAAAATAGAAAAAGCTGTCTTAATTGACAGCTTTTTCATTTGTGGTATTTAGTTATTTGGGTTTGGTTATTCTAGATAAAGAATTTGAACTTGACTTTTTAAACGTTCAATAAGCATATTCATCATTCGTTTATTGATGTTTGATGAATTTTGGATGTATTCTTTGTATTCTTCAACTGTAAAAAGTCCAATAATAATACCTTTTAAAGAATTTCGGAACTTAATATCCCGCTGAATTACATTCTCAATATATGCCATCTTTTTTTCTGGTGTCAGTGAAAAAAAAGCATTTTTCTGTTTCACTGCGTAGTTTAAAAAAACTTCAATAAAAAGTTCATTTTGCAAAACCAGTATAGGTCGTAAAGTCCTATTCTGAAAAATTTCTTCAGAGGTCGACTGTGCCGAAATCGTTCCAAGAGGCTCACCTCTCAAATCAATAAGAAATGTGTCGCGATTTTCCATGGTTTTTATTTTAAAGTTACAAAATATGAAAACTGAGATGTACCTGTTATTTAAAAAGTTATTAGTAGTTTCGTGTTGAAAACTTTTAAAGATGAGAACATCTAAGATATTTGTTACGGTTGATGCGGTTATTCTTCGAAAAGCCAATCAATACGAATTATTACTTATAAAACGTAAAAACGAACCTTTTAAAGATTGTTGGGCATTACCTGGTGGTTTTGTAGATGAAAATGAAGATTTAAAAGTAGCTGCAATTCGTGAATTACAGGAAGAAACCCAAATTGAAGTAAATGATTTAGAACAAGTTGGTGCTTTTGGAAAGCCATATAGAGACCCAAGAAGTCATGTGGTTTCGGTGGCTTACTTTGGAATAGTTCCTGAAAATACAGTTGCTTATGCTGCAGATGATGCCAAAGAAGCTAACTGGTTTCCAATAAATGATTTGCCAAAATTAGCATTTGATCATTTAGATATTGTAACTTTGTCCTTACAAAAATTTAAGTTATGAAGTATCAAACCAGAAAATGGGTTCGTCCGGAAGATTTAAATGCTAACGGAACGTTATTTGGTGGAAAATTACTTTCCTGGATAGACGATGAAGCAGCCTTATATTCCATTGTAATTTTAAAAAACAATCGCATTGTTACTAAATTCATGTCGGAAATAAACTTTATGAGTTCGGCTAGGCAAGGGGATATTATTGAAATTGGCTTGGATGTTGTTAAATTTGGAAAAACCTCTATAACCATGAGTTGCGAAGTTCGCAATGTAATGACAAAAGCTATAATTATTACGGTAGACGCAATAACAATGGTAAACCTGGACAGCTTTGGTCAACCGGCTGTACATGGCAAAACCAGTTTAGAAGAATAAAAAAGGTGAATCTGTTTAGATTCACCTTTATAATTTAATACTGAATTTTAATGGCTCCGGCTTCGTTAATTTCCAATTCAAAATAATGAACCGAAGCTAAAATGTGGTCTAAAATATCTGCCATTATGTGTTCGTATTCTACCAAACGCTTATCTTTTATAAATGCATAAATTTCTAAAGGCATTCCGTTTTGAGTAGGTTGTAGTTGGCGACACATGAAAAGCATGTCTTTATTTATTCCCGGATGGTTTGCAATGTATTGATCGATATACTTTCTAAAAATACCAAAGTTAGTAAGGTTTCTACCGTTTATCAATACGGTTTTATCTATATCGTTAGCATCATTAAATTTTTGAATATCAGCTTGGCGGTGTTTTAAATAGGGTGCTATAAGCTGAATTTTTTTCAGATTTTCAATTTCATCTTCAGTTAAAAAACGAATACTACTCGATTTTAATAAAATGGAACGTTTCATGCGTCTTCCATCAGAATCCAACATACCGCGCCAGTTTTTAAATGAATCGGAAATCAAAAAATAAGTTGGAATAGTTGTTATGGTATTATCAAAATTCTGAACTTTAACAGTAGCTAAATTAATTTCAATCACGTCTCCATCGGCACCATATTTTTCCATGGTAATCCAATCCCCAATACGAACCATGTCGTTAACCGTTACTTGAATACTGGCAACGAATCCTAAAATGGTATCGCGGAAAATCAACAATATCAAAGCCGAAATGGCTCCTAAAGTTGTAAAAAGTGTCTTGAAGTTTGTATCAAAAAGTGCAAGTATGAAATAAAAAATACCATACATCCATAAACAGATCATAATTACCTGAATATAGCTATCAATTGGTTTGTCTTTATATTTTTCTTTGCCTTTTAAATAGTCTTTAAGGGAGTTTAGTATACTACGGATTATCCATAAAGAAAGCACCATAATATAGAATTTCACCCCTTTTGTAAATACGCCTTCCCAATAGACAAAGTCTTTAAGAATAATAGGTACGGTTTTATAAACAAAGGACAGGGTGAATAAATGAGCAAC
This sequence comes from Flavobacterium sp. IC2-16, assembly GCF_055521455.1. NCBI lineage: Bacteria > Pseudomonadati > Bacteroidota > Flavobacteriia > Flavobacteriales > Flavobacteriaceae > Flavobacterium > Flavobacterium sp. IC2-16. The sequence continues at coordinate 2,631,969 of NZ_CM145480.1, forward strand.
GTATTTGGCAGTTTTATTTGCGACAAGAAAATCATCGAAAGTCGATTTTGTTCGTGCTGCAATAATGGCCATTATAACAATTAAAACTTTCTTAAATACATAATCAATAATATAAGCTGCAACAATTAAAACGATAATGTTAACAGCTAAATTTGAATAATCGGCCCAAATTTCACTGAAGCCAATTTTCTTAAAAAGTTTATATGCCCAATTAAATATCTTCATTTCAATACGTTACAAGATTTTTTTCTCTGCATAAAATGTTCCAAATGGAACTACAGAAGCCACGCAAACTTTTGCATATTTTGCCCAAGACCATTTTTCCTCGATCTTAAACATTGTTGCAAAGGCAATATATCCTATAAAGAGTAGGCCATGAGCCATTCCTACAGGAAAAAGTAATGATTTATATAAATCGATGTTTGTTGGTTTAACGAATAGCATATTGCTAAACAAAACCAATAAAGAAACCCCTTCTAATAATGCAATTATTTTAAACAGTCGTAACATAGTAACATTGAATTTTTGTCAAAAGTAGTACAGAAACTTTTCACATTTTTAGTTTTAACGAAAAGTTATAAAAAAACTACGCTGTTGGGCGTAGTTTAATATAATTGAATATAAACTAACCGATATTAGAATGCTTGAAATGCAGCATTATATTCACGTAAGTCTGATATGTTGTTTTTGTTTTTTAAGTCAGTAAATAAACTTAATAAATACTCTAAACTTTCCATGTTATTTTCAGTAGAAACAGCATTAGAAGTACTTTCTTCATCCTCATTTAATGGCTCGTCATCTGGAATATTAATCAAGAAAGCATTGTTTTCTTCGATATGTTCGTAAGCAAGTCGGATAGCTTTTACCAAAACTGGGTTTTGCTCTTCCATTGCATATTCACGTAATTTTTTTAAATCGGCTACAATTGATGTTGAATCAAATCCGTTTTTGAATAAATCCAATTGGATTTTATGAATTAATTTTTGTGCTGTAGGATTTTCCACGATAACTTGTTGATTAATTAAGAACCTAAAATAGGTTTGCAAAATTAAAAATTTTATAGTTTAAAATATAGAAAATAGCACATTATTTTTAGTGAATTTGAACACTTTTTTAACAAAAGTATTTGGGTTAAACTTTTCAAGTTTTGCATTTCATCGGAATTTTTTTTGGATTTGACTATTAACCCGTGTTTCATTTATGTAGGAAAATTAAATACTGTATCTTTATAATAGTAGTTTTACACACAACCGAAATCAGCTACCACAACTGATATTTTTTCAAGAACAATCCCAAACTTTATTTAGTTAATTAATTAAAAGTCAGTTTATTATTGATTTTTAATTAGAAAATTGTTTTTGAAATGAATGGAAAATACGATGTTCTTTTAATATTAGAAGGTACTTATCCTTATAATGGTGGCGGAGTTTCAACTTGGTCACATATGTTATGTAACGATGTGAAAAACGCCAATTTTATATTGTATTCCATTAACGCTCAATACGAAAGCAAACCAAAATACACTTTAAGCAGTAATGTAAAATCGATAGTTCAAGTCCCGTTATGGTCTCCTTTAGAGCCTCAGGAAATTGTGAACTACGGTAAATCATTTCACACTATAATTAATGAAAAAGAAAAAATTAGCAATCCGGAAATCGAAGAAACATTTATTCCGCTTTTTAGACGATTGCTAACCAGTATTTATTCTGACACTCGAAAAGCAGAAGATTTCGACCAAATAATGTTTAGAATGTGGGAGTTTTTCCAATCTCACGATTATAAGAAAACCATGCAAAGCATGCCTGTTTGGAGAACTTTCTGTTACACAATTCGAGAATTAAGCGAAAACATTAAAGAAGAAGCCACACTAAACGACTTAACCTTTGGAATGCGTTGGATGTATCGGTTTTTGATTCCGCTATCAATCAATGTTCCGAAAGCCGATATTTCTCATTTAACCATTTCTGGGTTTCCGGTTATTCCGGCTTTAGTGTTAAAATACAAATACAACACACCCATAATTGCTACTGAACATGGTGTATTTATTCGGGAACGATTGTTGGCTATTAATTCTTCTGAATATTCTTTCTTTTTGAAAAAACTATTGATAAAGTTTTCAGAAAGCATTACCGAATTGGTGTATTATAAAGCCGATTTAATTCTTTCTGTAAATAAATTCAATATGATTTGGGAAAAAATGTACGGTGCTAATCCTAAAATCATCGATGTAATTTACAATGGAATTGATCATAATTTATTCCTTCCTAAAGAAAAACCAGAACAAACCAAAGATATTCCAACAGTAGTGGCTGCTGCACGTATTTTCGATTTGAAAGACATAATCACAATGATAAAATCATGTAATGTGGTTAAAAAACAAATTCCAAATGTTCAGTTTTTGATTTATGGCGATAAAGATGCTGTTCCCGAATATACCAAAGAATGTGAAGATTTAATTACCGAATTACAGTTGCAAGACAACTTTAAATTGGCTGGATTTCACTCGAAACCTCATGAATTGTTTTGCGAAGGTGATATTTCAATTCTAACGTCTATTTCGGAAGGTTTTCCATACACAGTCTTGGAATCAATGAGTTGTGGTATTCCTGTAGTTGCTACCGATGTTGGTGGTGTTACTGAAGCTTTGGATGAATCTTGCGGATTTATATGCAAGCCAAAAGATTACGAAGATATTGGTGCTAAAGTGGTTGAATTACTTCAAAATGCAGCATTAAGAAAAAGAATGGGGGTCAATGCCCGAAATAAAGTGATAAACAATTTTACGATTGAAAAATTTATTCGAGAATATGAAGAAGCTTATGATAAAGTAATGCTATCCAGTCTTGAATATTTACCAATTGATGATTTCTATATAAAACTAGCCGACAGAAAAGCGGTCGTTGCTTCATAAACTGATACTACAATGAACCAGCATTTTCAAAATATTCAAAGCTTAATCGAGGCTGTTCGGGAGAAAATCGGCAAACCTGTCAGCAGTAGGGTTGTGGCTGCTACCATCGAGTCGCTAGGTATTCGCGATAAAGATACCTTGAATGATTTCGGGGTTAACTCGATAAAAACCTTGGCAGATGTAGTTTATAGCAAAATTTTAACTGCTCCCGATTTTAGCACTTTAAAAAATAAGAAGGAAAGGGAAATGGATGGTTCTGAAGAAAACAGAACGGTTCAAATTTCTGATTATTTGATGGTTAAGCTTAAAATTTTTACTAAATACTACCCACTCGGAATTTTACATTTAATGCCTGTTTTTGTGCAGCTCTTGGCAATTATATTGTTTGGATATTCACTATGGACCTACGTTGGGTTTAACCATATGCAATCTACAGCTGTTGTTTTAGGTGTTATAGTCGGGCTGATTTCAACTGGTGGTTTTGTTCAAGTAATTGGTAGACAAGCTTCATTTTATTGGAATTATGAAGATTATACCATGACACACAAAACCATAAATTATTTGGTAAAAATTGGTGCTGTATCTATGGCTGCAGTGCTTTCTTTTATTTTTTTTCTAAATTTCTTTTTCCATGTGTTTCCGGTTAAGCTACTCTTTGTGCTTTTTATGTATGCCTTTTTAATTGGATTTTTACTTTTAGCCATAGCACCATTACACACTATAAAACAACGCTGGGTAATATCCTTGGCAATTTCGTTAGCTACAGTTTTAGCCATTATATTAGAAAAATTTACGGTGTTATCCATCTATATCACGCACTGGATCGGAATTCTTATTGCGATTCTAGTGGCTCGTTCATTTTTGTATTTCTTCTTCAAAAGAAAAATCGATAATTATCAAGTCGACTGCAATATGGAAGTAAAAACTTCAGTAATGCTTTATCAAAATTACCATTATTTTTTCTATGGTTTTCTAGTGTATATTTTCATTTTTATTGACCGAATTTTAGCCTGGTCTGCCGATACCTCTGGCACTATCCCGTATGTGATTTATTTTGAAAAAGATTATGAACTCGGTATGGATGTGGCCATTTTAGTGTTTTTATTACTCTCTGGCGTTTTAGAATACAGTTTAGCCGCCTTTTCTAAGTTTATTGATATCGGGCAAAAAACAACAACGTATAATTTTCCTGAAAAATACAACAACGGCATGTATAAGCTTTATTGGCAACATGTTGGTTTACTACTAGTTAGTAGTGTGTTGATTTTTATATTCATATACTTCATGATTAATGCTTCATGGGGTTATGAAGCTCATTTTAATGAAGTATTCGGTAAGGTAAGTTCTCATGTATGTATTATTGGCGGTTTAGGTTATGTCTTGTTTACTTGGGGAATGCTAAACACTTTATATCTGTTTACACTTGGATTGCCAATAAAGCCTTTAAAAGCAATTGTAATTGCCTGTATTGTTAATTTGGTTTCAGGGTTCTTGCTAAGTCGTTTTTATTCGTACGAATACAGTGTTGGCGGACTTTTTCTAGGCTCTTTGGTGTTTATGTTACTCACGTTACGTGAAAACATTCATTTTTTTAAAAATCTAGATTACTATTATTATGCAGCATATTAAACTTTTTCTTTGGGTATTGCCTTCATTATTAGGGGTTCAGGCTTTCGGTTTTACCGAACAAAAGCCTAATGTTTTTTTTTGCTACGGGAAATTAAATCCTCTGGAAGTTAAAGGCTATAGCTATGTGATTCTGGAATCCAAAAATTATTCAATTCCCGATATAAAAAAGTTTAAAGCATTAAATGGAAAGGTTTTAGCTTACATTAGTTTAGGTGAAGTAAATATTGAATCTACATATTATAATAAATTAAAAAACAATACTTTAGGAAAAAATGAAAATTGGAATAGTCATTATTTAGATTTAAAAAATGATTCAACTTCAACGGTATTGTTATCTGAAATTGACCGAATGTTAGATATGGGATACGATGGCCTTTTTCTAGACAACATTGACAATTTTTGTTCATTTGGAATCCAAAACAACCAAAAGGATGATGTTATCCGTTTTATCTCTAAAATAAAAGAAAAATATCCAGAACATTTTATCATGCAAAATGCTGGTTTAGAACTAATTGATGAAACTTCAAAATTAGTTGATGCTATTGCGGTAGAATCGGTTGCTAGCGCTTATACGTTTTCGGACAATCAATATAAATTAAGAGAAGAAGAGGCTTATAGTAGTTATATCAAAAAACTAAAACAAATTCATCGCAAACATAAAATTCCTATTGTATTGGTTGAATACGCCGATAACGAAGCGCTATACGAGGATATCATTAAACGCATTTCACGCACCGGATTTCTGTATTTCATTGGTCAAATTGACCTTCAAGGAATTCCTAATTATTTATCTACAAACAAATGATTATTTCTAGTTCAATAGTAATTGGTTTTATCAGATTATGTCTGATGATCCTCTTTTTGTTTTACTTGAACCGAAAATTTGTTTCATATTCACGTTCTATCACATACTTCGATTTCATTGCCAAACAATGGTTTAAATATGGAAGTTTGATTGTAATTCTGGTTTTCGGGCTTATTCAGCTTGGTATTTATAACCTAATGAACATAACAATTATACTTGTTGTTACCATTTATGTGGATTACTTCGGACTGAAAAACCTAACCAACTCCGTAAATATAATTGCCGAAAAAGTAAAGAGAAATGTTTTTGAACTTATCAAAGATGTGGAACTCAAAAAGCCAATTCGTCATTTTCTTTTTACACAATCCAATCCTGAGGATCGGAAAAACCGACTGTGGTACTTGTTTTTATTATCGGTTGTTGGTGCAGTTGCTTTTTTTAGTCGTTATATATTTTATCCTTTTGATATGTTTTCGATGTCGGGTTCTTGGTTATCCGATTTAGAATATGTGGTTGATTTTGACTCACAAATATGGCTTTCTAAAGAAATTGCTCCAATGGGAGAATTAGCAATGGCTAATTTTTATGGGAAATTTGTAAGCATCAGCCCAGAAGCCGCATTGCAGTCTATGGGAATTCTGGAAGCAGTTTTAATTAGTGTTCTCCTTTTTTGGGTGATTAACAAAATCTCATCTTCCAAGATAATAGCACCTTTGATTGCCGCATTGTATTTTAGTGTGAGTTATACAGTTATGCCGGTAAACATTACTTATATTTTACAACACCAATCGTTGTTTTTGGCAATTGCTTTTGCTTTACCTGCTATGGTTATCTATATGAAACCAGGCTTTATGCATAGTACAAAATTGAATTGTTTTATAAATTACATCCTTGGTTTTACAGCTATCGGATTGATTGATATTTTTACCTTAATTGTTCTTATAGCTCCATTTTTGATCATTGGGTTGTTTACCTCTCAAATTAAACACAAAATAGCAAACCTAATTGCTATAGCTGCTTATGTTATTTCATTAGGTGTGGTCTATGGTATTTATGCAGTCGCTTGTAACTATTTTGGTGATGATATTAATCTTGTGATTCATAGCGGATTAATGTCGGTTAGCTCGTACACGTACTTTTCTCATTTAATTGTTTCATACGATTTGCTTATTGAGTACTATCAATATGTAAGCTATGCATGTATTGGGTTTTGTCTTCTTTTGCTTTTCCTTAAAAAAGAAAAATGGAATGCTTCTTTAGCATTTCTACTGTATTTCAATGTATTGGTTTTTTTATCTAAAATCGATAACAACTGGATTGATAGTGATCAAGTTAAACTGTCATTGGCTGTTTTTATCCCAATCTTATTAGGCATTGCAATGGGAATACTAATTCATTTGTGCTATTTCGTTTCATCAAAAATAGAGGTAATTAAACCTGCATTTGCCGTAGTTATGATTGCAGGTGTTCTGTATGCGGCAGTATTTTATCAGCAAAACGAATATCGAAAACTGCAACAAACGGATAATGTTCCTAAGGAAATTATTAATGTGTATGAAAAAATCGCGACATCGTATTTTCCGTTTTCTTATGCAGTTGTGAACGATTATTCAACACAAACCATGAGTATTAATAAACATTTCTTTATTCATTACGATGAGTTTTTGAGCAATTATTTAACACGCGATTCTATTTATTTCAAAAACATAAAAGACAAAAAGTTCCTAAAAGAAAACCCTCAATATGTACTTCCTAAAAGTATTTTGGTTTTTATATACAAGAAATCAAACAATCTGAATGCTCAAATTGATTTTGACAAAAAACGCCTTTCGGATATCAATGAAGAATTGACAGAACTGAAAAAAAGAGGTCGAAAAATTACTGTATTTCATAACAGCAATCTAATTAAGGTTTATGAAATAGAAAATATACCCGGAGAAAGCAGAATTGATGATTTAATCTTTTAAATATGAAAAGAACTACACATCATACTAGTATAATTCTTTTTTTACTTGCCTTTATGGCAATTTTTTCGGGCTGCGCTAAAATCGACGAACTTACAAGTTTGGATAATCTTAATCGTAAAAACAACAATCTAAATCTTCGCAAATATTCCGGAGAACAATTAGACATACCACCGTTAGTTCAATATATTCTTGATAAAAAAGATGTTGAAAGCCTCACCTTAGGAGGAAACATAAAAAAGGTATGCAACTACACTAAAATTCCGCTTCAAATTGTTTCGTTAGAAGATTGGAATAAAGATCTTAAAATCAATGAAAATGTTCGGGTTTTAAGCGTTCTAGATACCCGTAAACTAAACAATAAAAGTGTTGAAGTTTTAGTTGAATTTGTAGCAAAAGGAGGAACTTTGTATTTACCATTTGGTAGTGAAGATAAACGATTTTCATTTCTGGTTGGAATGAAACCTGAAAATGATTTTGAAACTAACGATAAGGCTGCAGGCTTTTATTTTAGTACACCTTTAATTCCTGGGCTAAGCAACACAATTTATAGTCCGAGTGTTAAGTTTTTTGGATTAAAGAGCAAAGTGTTTTCTAATTCTGTTAAAGTATTAGCTACTGCTGCAAACGATAAAACCTATCCATTAATAACCGAAAATAGAATAGGGGATGGACGGGTTATTTATTATAATTCAACCTATTTTTTAATCAAAGATGATAGAGGTTTGTTGTTGTCTGGATTACTAAAAGGACTTGAAGGAATTCCGTACCCAGTTGTAAGTACTGGTGTTATATTTTTAGACGATTTTCCATGTCCGTTATATGATATCAAAAGCGAACCCATAGCTTCAGAAATGAATCTAACCATAAAAGATTATGTTCATAATGTATGGTGGCCTGATTTATTAAAATTTAGCGATAAATATCATATTAAATACACCGCCATGACCACTTTCGATTATAATGTAAACATTAAACCGCCTTTTTTGTTTCGGGAATGGGATAACAAAAAAGTAAATATCGATAACAAAGAGGTTACCTTAAGCAATTGGTTGGTTGATGATGTGCTGGATAAAGGGCATGAACTTGCCTTTCACGGATACAACCACGTTTCATTAACTACACACGATTGGAGAAATCCGGATTTCATGGGTATGTCGCTAAAAGCGGCAGAAAAAAAATGGGAAGTAAATAATTTTGGTGATTTACCGGTTACGTATGTTCCGCCTTCTAATGTCATTGATCGGGTAGGGCTACGACAACTCAAAAAAAACATGCCTTCCGTTCAATTCATGTGTAGTATCTTGGTTGGCGATACTAAAACAGGAGGTGGGAGGGAGTTTGACTTCGATCCATATGAACCAGAATTATTCGATTTACCTAGGGTTTCCAGTGGTTTTTATGTTGATGAAGATTTACGATTTCTTATATATTCTATGTATATGTATACTGGAATCTGGACACATTTTGTCCATCCGGATGATGTTTATCAAATAATAAATGAAACAAACAAAGGAGAGTTTTCACACGATTTAAGAAACTATGATAATTTGGGCTGGTACAAAACACCAAACAATCCAAGAGCCATGGTGCCCGAGTTTAATAAACTGCTCACAAACTTGAAAAAAGATTTTCCTCAAATTCGATTTTTAAATGCTCGTGAAAGTGGTATAATTACTAACGATTGGCGTGCTTCGTATTTTAATCACACTTCAAAAAACGGGTTGTATACTGTTGAAAAACTGAAACCACAAGAATCTTCTATTACAGACCAATATTGGTTGATGTATGGCTCAGAAAAAAACGCATCTCAAATTGAAAATCAGCTTAATAAAAACAATGCATCTTATAAAAAATCGCCTTGCATGGATGGATATTTGTATTCAATTTACACCAAAAAAACTACAGTAACCGTTCCTGATTTGATGTACCCGTTTAAATCAGATTTCAACAGACAAAATACTGCCGTTGTAAATGCAAAAACGAATTATAGAAAGTTTTTAGTAGAAGCCGCAAGAATAGCAAAACAAGATCTTTTTGGTGAACCCGATGAGAATGTTGCTCTTGAGATGGAAAAATTAAAAGCTAAAATGCTTTCGGAACCTAAAATAGACCCTGCAGTTTGGGAAAAATATGCTGAGTATCTTTCTTGGGAAGATAAAGCCGAAGATATCTGGAAACTATATGAAGATCATTGTATTAGATACCCGTTACCCGAAAATATTCTTTTTTCAAAACGCTTAGCCGAAGTTGTATATTATCCAAACGATTTGATTCAGGAGAAATGGATGAATGCACAAATGCTGGTTACGCCAAATGATAAAGACTTATTAAACAGTTATGTGGCTTATTTTTATACGCCTGAAAATCAGGAAAAAATTAAAACAGCACTCATCAATCTTTTAAAAGTCGACACATCGCACGAAAGTTTCTTAAAATATTTGGATTATTTGTTGAGCTATGAACCTAAAAATGCTATTCCAGAACTCGATAAAATCAAACCTTCTGCAGAATATGCAGAGTATGCAACAGCTATTGCTTGGACGTATGCTGACAACGAGCAATATCAAAAAGCGTATGATTGGTCGGCATTCAGTACCGAAATCGACTTTAATTCTAAAATGCAATGGTTAATTGAACTGAAAGATTATCCCACTTTAATTAATGAATACAACGCTTATATTACTTTAAACCCAGAAGATTATGCTGTTAAATCACAAATGAGTTCGGCTTATCATGAAATGGGAAAATTCAAAGAAGCCTGGATTATTGCCAACGAATTACCTGAAGAAGCAACCGAAAAGTCCGCATTGCGTCAAATGCTAAATACAGATGTAGTTTATGAAGATAGAGCAACACAACTGTATTTAATAGAAAATGAAAAAGAGTTATTTTATCCCGATGTGCTTCAAAAACTATTGAAAACAGATCGTTTGGAAAACGGAAACTTTCTTAATTATGATACATCGGTAGAAACCAACCAAAAAAACCTTTCAGCATATTCAAATGTATGGTCGTATAATTTCTACGACAACAAGTTACGTTTACACGGAATAGGATTTACATACAGTTCTATGTACCGAATTAAAAATGATTTACCCGATTGGCTTGATAATAGAACGCATAATGTTTTCGGAATTCAGTACCAGTACAATAACCCAAAATCGTATGATAAATTACAATATTGGTCTAAAATCCGTTACGAGTACAGCGACAGGAAAAAATCGTTTGTTCGATTTGGAGCCGGTGCCAATTTTTCAAAAAACAAAAGCTATACATCAGCCGAGTTAAATATTGCGCCTTATGACAACGGACCAAGTTACAGTAAAAGTATCTACCAGTATCAGCTCAACATATATCAGAATAGTTATTTCTTTAAATATTATAATACCATACTTTCTTTAGAAGGCGATTATTTCATTCCGAGTGAATTTCTTAATAAAGAATTTTACACTAAAGAATCGTATGAAGGAATTATTATGGGTAAAATTATTTTTGATTATTGGAAAGACAATAAATACAGACTTCAACCTTTTATAGAAGCTACCCGAACACAAGCTTCATTAGGAAAATCAACTGTTCCATTATCAACAGGGTATCCGTATTGGATGATAGACGATCGATTTTTTATTGGTGGGGGATTGGGGTTCTCTATTGGAAAAGACGAAGATCCTTTTACCATGAAAGTGGAAGGTGCTTGGTTTAATGACGATTATGCCGATGAATTTACTCGATTTACAGGAAACTTAAATTATCAAATTTTCGATTATACAGCCATAACGGCAACTTTTGAAATGTATTTGCAATCTAAATTCTACTCTAATGCTTTACAATTTGGCATAAAACACAATCTTAAAAAACGCCATAAAAAGTAGAGCCGGTTCCAAAAGAAACCGGCCCTAACAAACAATAAACCAAATCAAATTATCAAACTATATTTTTAGTGTTTAATTACAACACGTTTTGTATCATTTTTTTCACCATTGTTAAAGTTGATGTAGTATACACCGTCACTTAAACTTTCGGTATTAATTGTCATTTTTGTAGTTTCAAAAGCTGCATTAACATTGATTTTTTGACCTAATGAATTATACATTACAATAGTATAATCTGCAATATTTTCCATTTCAACCACCATTTGAGTGTTTGCAGGTATTGGATAAATAACCGCATTTACTAAAGTATTTTCATCAACACCAAGTGTTTGAGTATTAATGTTCATGATGAAATTCAAATTGTTATATCCTGTTGTTGCTTCCCAAGTGTTGTTGTTTGCTGTTCTGATAGCATACTCAGGTCGGCTGCTTAATCCAGAATCTGCATCCGGAATACTTAAGTATAATTTATAGCTTCCTTGAACAATGCCTGAAGGAACAGTTAATGTTTCGTTGATTGTAGTTACTTCTTGGCTGTTCCAAAATCTTGGATCAGAGTTTAACGGAATTGAAAATACTTCGTTTGAAACTGTATTTTTTAGAACCAAATAAGCAGTTCTTGCGTTAAACGGAGTTGCAAATCCAGAATTTCTAACTTTTAAAGTAAATTGAAAAGTTCCTCCAATATTTGCAGCATTAGCAAAAGTTCCGTCAACCAATTCAAAACGATAGCCTAATTTGTTTTTGATATCATTCAAACAGTTTTCTGATGAAAATCCGTTGATAACTGTTGGATGATAGTCTGTGTTTAAATACGACCAGTGAAATCTTTGCATTTCTGTAACTGCTGAAGAACAACCTGTACGTGGGCTATTTGGAGCACAAGTTTCACCACCCATAGCCAAATACTTAGTTTCGCTTTCTAAATATGGATATTCTGATGAAGTATTCGTATACGTACCAAAATCTGTAGAGCTTGCTAAGAAACAGTCGTTATGATGTGCCAATCTTGAATTGTTAGTACCATTATAAGCTTGAGCTTGAGTAATTGCAGATGTAGTACCGGCCATTTTTTGTTTTAAAAGTGGCGTTCTCATATGAACCATTCTTGAAGCTGGTAAAGCAGATAAAATAGCATCTACAACTTCTTTTCTATTAGCATAATCTGTAGCCGTTGGTGCCATACCAAAGTAATCAGTATAATACCATTCACCCCAAGAACCAATAAATCCAGCCTGCATAGATGATATTACATCAACATTTGCTTGTAATAAAGGGCGTAATTGGTTAATATGACTTAAAATTTGTGCTTTAGAAGCATCACGCTGACCAGCAACGTCTGTATCTGAATACGCAAAACGGATAATACATTTTAAACCTGCATTACGAATTACGTTGAAATCGTTTTGAATTTTATTTAAATAATCTTGTGAGATTGCTGAATTTCTAAAATTCTCCAAATAGAAAATACGTACGATAAGTGAAATTTTTTCGTTATTTCTATAATTCGTTAAAGTTGATTGACTTAAAGCTGAATAACTTGAAGAATGTGTTTCAGTATGATGGTAAAAACCTCTTTCTGGATTTGAAAAATTTTCAGTAGAAACCGTGTAGGTAACATTTGAAGTTTGAGCAAAAATAGTTAGAGTAGTTAGAAGCAGAAAAATTAAAAATCCTTTTTTCATAATTCAAATAATTTAATTTAATGTTTGATTGTGTGTTTGTTTAAGTTTGAATCAAATTTTGATTGTAACTCATTGCAAATCTATAAGTTAGCTTCAAATAAAAAAATTAAATTATCGTTAAAATGCACATTTCATCGCTAAAATGCATTATTTATGATTTATTTGTAGGATATTCCATAAAATCAAGTAATAAACATACGAATTGTCTTATTTATTTGAATTAGATTTTTATTGAAACCTTTATCTAACTCATTAATTTTCAATAATTTAAGTAAGAATAGTTTTTACTTTTTTTTTCAATTCTGCTTAAAATCGGCAAATGGTAATTTTTCATCGACAAAATGCATCTTTTTTAGCTGTTTTTGGTATAGTTATTTTTGCACTATAATATATATTATGTAAAATAGAAATTATTGTTTGCCATACCATTATTGTTTTTAATTTTGAGGAATAATTCTCTAACTATGATTTATATCCTATTTAGTGTTTGTTGTAGTGTTTCTGTAGCCATCCTACTCAAATATGCAAAACGTTTTCCCGTAGCTGTAGAACAAATTATTTGTGTTAATTATAGTATTGCACTTTTGTTGTCTAAATTTTTATTTTTAAATGAAATAACTTCTTTAAATTTTTCAGCAGGATTATCTTTTTACTTACCGCTGTGGATTTTATTGCCAACAGTTTTTTTAATGCTGTCGGCTTGCATACGTACGATTGGAATTGCAAAAACCGATTTGGTTCAACGCTTGTCTTTAATTATTCCAATCCTTACAGCAGTTTTTATTTTTCATGATGCTATTAATTTTTTAAAAGCAATCGGACTTTTAATTGGTTTTACAGCAATATTTTTTACGTTTTACCGAAAACAAAATCAAAATCCTTCAACTATGCATTTACGTTTTCCTTTGCTTGTGTTTCTAGGGTTTGGTATCATAGATGTATTATTTAAACAAGTTGCTTTAATTAAAGAAGTTCCTTTTACATCATCATTATTTATTATTTTTTTAGGTTCCTTAATTGTTTCAATCTTTATAGTTCTATTTTACATAATAAGAAAGAAATCTACCTTTAAAACGAGTAGTTTGTATTGGGGTGCTTTGCTAGGTTTATTTAATTTTGGAAATATTTATTTTTATCTAAAAGCCCATCAAACATTGGCCGATAATCCATCTACTGTGTTTGCCGCTATGAATTTTGGTGTTATTAGTTTGGGTAGTTTTATAGGTATTGTTGCCTTTCAAGAGAAATTTTCTAAAATCAATTATATCGGAATTGCCTTAGCTTTAATTGCTGTTATATTAATTACGGCATCTCAGTTTATAACTATATAATTGGCTCTACTCCTTTTTATATTTGATGGAAATTAGTACTTTTAAAAGCTAAATTAAATTATCTTTAATAAGTAACTATTTTGTTCTTGTTCAAACGATTAACGTTATGAAAAACCCTATTGCAGAGCGTATAGCCGATTTTTTAAAGCACTTCCCTCCTTTTTCTAGTTTGAATTATCTCGAATTGGTTAGCATTGCTGAACATATTAAAGTGGTTTATCTGGAAAAGAATCAAATTTTATTTAAAATTGGTGATCCAACGCACGATTCGTTTTATGTTGTAGCTTCTGGTGCAATAGGCCTTTCAGTAACATCTGATGCAGAAGAAACCTTAGTAGATAAATGTGATGAAGGTGATATTTTAGGATTACGCCCTTTTTTCGCTAAGAACAATTACTTAATGACTGCAAAATCTCGTGAAGATTCTATTGTATATGCCATTCCAATTGAAGCTTTCCGGCCGTATGTTGCAGGAAATACAAGTGTTTTGAGTTTTCTTTTGGAAAGTTTTGCTTCAAATACACGAAATCCGTATGATAAAGATAATCGTGGGAAGTTAATTTCAGAAAACATCCTATACAACGAACAGGCCGCAACCGATATTCAATATTTTCAACCAATTAAATACACTAAAAATCCAATAACAGCGAGTCCTCACGACATTATACGTCATATTGCGCAAACCATGTCAAGTCGCCAAATTGGTTGTGTACTTATTCAGGAAAATCAAATGCCTATTGGTATAGTAACTGATTACGATTTGACGTCTAAAATTGCAACAGGCTTGCATTCTATAGATGTTTCTGCAGAAAGTATTATGACACATAAAGTTATTACAGTGCCGGAAAACATTTCTATTGCCGAAGCTCAAATGATGATGCTTAAGCACAGCGTAGGCTATTTATGTGTAACGCGTGATGGTACTCCGAAAAGTTTAATCACCGGAATTATATCAGAACATGATGTAGTTGCAGCTCAAGCCAATAACCCTGGAGTACTTTTAAAACAAGCAAAAAGAGCTAATCGTTCTAAAGAATTAAAAGTAGTTCGAGACAAATTAACCGATTTGATTCAGAATTCAATCGATAAAAACATCCCTATTTCTCATATCACAAGTGTTGCTTCCGAAATAACTACAGCCATAACCAGAAGAGCTATCGATTTGGCAATTGAAAAAGTAGGGCAACCTCCCGTTCGTTTTGCGTGGTTTAATATTGGTAGTCAAGGTCGTAAAGAACAATTACTACTTTCCGATGTAAATAATTCTTTAATCTTTGAAGATGTCGAATCGGAAAAGTATGACGAAGTTAAAAATTACTTTTTAGCATTGGCCGAACGTGTTTTAGAAACCTTTGAAAAAATAGGCTATGAAAAAAGTCCGCAAGGTTTAAATGCCAATAATGAATTGTGGTGTAAGTCATTGACAGACTGGGTTAAACAATATAACACTTGGATTAATACTCCAGGTGAGAAAGGTATTCATTTGAGTACAATTTTCTTCGATTATGATTTAGTTTATGGTGATGTTGAAATTGAAAATTTCCTAACCGAAGAGATTTTTCAGAAAATGGAAAACAACCAACTTTTTTATGCTTTTTTAGGTACAGATGCTATTAAAAAACCTGCTCCATTAGGATTCTTCAGACAGTTTTTAGTAGAACAAGATGAAGAGCATAAAGATAATTTCGATATTAAAGCAAGAGCTATAACGCCACTTGTTGATGCTGCTAGAGTTTTTGCCATAAGTAAAGGAATCAAAGGAATAACCAATACGTATCAACGTTATAAAAAATTAGCCGATTTAGAACCTCAAAACGCCGATTTGTATTTAGAATGTGCTGAAGCTTTCCATGAATTACATTGGTTTAGAACTGAAGAAGGTTTAAAAACCGACTCCAACGGTCAGTATATCAATCTGGAAGAATTATCAAAAGTGGATCGTGTTAAACTTAAAAACTGTTTTCAACCCATTAATGAAATTCAGGATTTAATCAAAAATCGTTTTCAACTAACTTATTTTACGTAATTATGTTAGACTGGCTTACAGGTAAAGGTGACCCCGAATTCTGGAAAGAATACTTAAAATCATTCGACTCAAAAGAAGAAAGTGATAGCATTCGTTATGTAATTTTCGATTGTGAAAAAACTGGTCAAAACTGGAAAGAAGATTCAATTTTGGCAATTGGTTGCATTTCTGTTATTAATGATGTTATAGAAGTTGGTGATTTTTGCGAGGTTTTTATTCAGAATGAAGCTGAAAAGACTCAAAATGAAGCTGTCGAAAAATTATTAAAAATCAATACAGATGCCATTCCAGAAACGGAAGCTATACCTGTTATCTTAAAATTTATTCGAAATTCTGTTCTTGTTGGACACAGTACAAATCTAGATATCGAAATGATCAATCAGTTGCTTAAAAAAAACAACTTGGGTAAATTGAAAAATGAAGTATTAGATATTAATGTTATGCACCAACGTATTAAAAATTTACCTGAAGATCAGCATCATACACTCGATGAATTGTGTGACATTTATAAAGTCCGTAAAAACTCCAGAAGTACCGCATCTGGCGACGCTTTTTCATCAGCATTACTCTTTTTAAAATTGAAACGAAAACTTAAAATGAAATAAAAAAAGCCCTTTTCGGGCTTTTTTGTTATACTCTATTTTCTTTTATTTCATCAACTATTTCAGGATTTAACAGTGTTGAAATATCGCCAAAATTTGAAAAATCACCTTCAGCAATTTTTCTTAAAATTCTACGCATAATTTTACCAGAACGAGTTTTAGGTAAGCCACTCACATACTGAATCTTATCTAATTTGGCTATTGGACCAATATGACTCGATATATGTTCGTTTATTTCTTTCGTAAGATTATCTCTGTCGCGATATTCTCCGGTTTCTTTAAGTATGATAAAGCCATATAAAGCATTTCCTTTAATATCGTGAGGAAATCCTACAATAGCCGATTCTGCCACAGCTGGATGTTCATTAATGGCATCTTCAATAGGTGCAGTTCCCAAATTATGACCCGAAACAATTACTACATCATCTACTCTACCCGTTATTCTATAGTAGCCAACTTCATCACGTAAAGCACCATCACCGGTAAAATATTTACCTGGAAATGCCGAAAAATAAGTTTCTTTATAACGCTGATGGTCACCCCATATTGTTCTTGCCATTGATGGCCAAGGGAATTTAATACACAAACTTCCAACTACTTGGTTACCTTCAATTTCATTGCGTCTTTCATCCATTAAAACGGGTTGAATTCCTGGTAATGGTAAAGTAGCATAGGTTGGTTTTGTTGGTGTAACAAATGGAACTGGAGAAATCATAATACTTCCGGTTTCCGTTTGCCACCACGTATCTACAATTGGGCATTTTTTCTTACCAACATGATCGTTATACCAATGCCATGCTTCTTCATTAATTGGCTCACCTACAGAACCAATCACTTTCAAAGAGGATAAATTATATTTATCAACCCACTCATCGCTTTCTTTGGCTAAAGAACGAATTGCTGTTGGCGCGGTATAAAACTGTGTAACTTTATGTTTATCAATCACTTCCCAAAATCTCCCAAAGTCTGGATATGATGGAATGCCTTCAAAAATTACTGTTGTAGCCCCGTTTAAAAGTGGTCCGTATAAAATATAAGAATGTCCCGTAATCCAGCCAATATCAGCGGTACACCAGAACACATCGTTTTCTTCGTAATTAAAAATATTTTTAAAGGAATAAGCCGTTTGAACCATATACCCTGCAGTAGTATGCAGCATTCCTTTTGGCTTTCCAGTTGATCCTGAAGTGTATAGAATAAAAAGTGGGTCTTCTGCATCCATGATTTCCGCAACACAATTCGGAACAGCAGCATCTAAAAGCGGTTGCAACCAATGATCACGACCAATTTTCATGTTTATATCAGAATTCGTTCTTTTAGCTACAAGAACTTTTTCAACTGATGGACATTTTTCTAATGCTTCATCTATAATTCCTTTTAAATCAATCGATTTATTACCACGAAAGGCACCATCGGAAGTCACAACCATTTTACATTCACAATCTATAATTCGAGAGGCTACTGCTGAAGCTGAAAATCCTGCAAAAACTACCGAGTGAATCGCGCCAATTCTTGCACAAGCTAAAACAGCGATTGCTAATTCTGGAATCATTGGCAAGTAAATACAAACTCTATCTCCTTTTTTAATTCCTTGATCACGCAAAACATTCGCCATTTTTGCAACCCTATCGTAAAGTTCATTATAGGAAATGTGCTGTGCAGCCTCATTCGGATTGTTTGGTTCGAAAATTATTGCGGTTTTATCACCGCGTTTGGCCAAGTGTCTATCAATACAGTTTTTAACGATGTTAACTTTAGCATCCGTAAACCATTTCACATTGGCTTCACCCATATCAAAATCGACTACTTTATCCCAGCCTTTATACCAGATAAAGTTTTCTTCTGCAATTTTTCCCCAGAATTTACGAGGCTCGCGAATCGATTTATTGTAATGTTTAAAGTATTGTTCTAAACTGTTTATTTTGTAATAACTCATGTTTTATGTAAGTTGTTTTAAGAATTTAAAATTACAAAATGATTTAAGAAAATCCCTATTTTTAATAACTAAAAAGAACTAATTTGTTCAAAACTTTAATCTTATTATTTTTAATTCAAAAACACAGTATAATTACTAGTAACTCTTCTATATTTTTCCTTAATTTGTAAAAAAACTTTATTTTTTTCATGGAATTTGATCCTAACAAAATAGAC